>CASDTR010000047.1 GCA_949283785.1 uncultured Oscillospiraceae bacterium | reverse complement strand
TAGAAACGTACTTTGACAACGTCTTCAACCGTGTTGCCGTTAACGTCTGTAACAATAACCTTTACCCAGCATGAACGTGCCCCGATACCTCTGCCGTTTGGCTTTACAGTAACTGTACCGTCGCCGTTGTCGATGATATCAGCTTCGGGATTGTCAACCGACCAGTTGGCAAGTTCCCATTTAACGCTTGCTACATTTGCGTCACCGGTGAGCTGATAGCCCAGTGTAGTAGACTGGCTTTTATATGTCTTGTACCAGGGAACCTTTACATAAGCAACCTGACCGTCAACAACAGTGCCGTTCTGCGTGATTTCAACGCCTGTTACCTTATTATAAGGCTCAAGCGCGTCAATCGCATTGCGAAGAGCCTGTGCCACATCGTCAACATAATTCTGATCGCTTACGTCAAGAGCTCTGTCAACGTTCTCAGCCTCTGTGAGAGCGCTCTCCAGCGCCTTAATTGAAGCTGATGTGTACTTGTCGGAAAGGCTTGTTCCGAGAAGTGCCTGAGCCTCAGCGATGACCTCGTCAAGGGCTGTGTAATCAGCGCCCCGGAGGGAAAGCTTAACGCTGTTGAGCATATCGGCCATTGCGTTTACCTCATCCTGTCTGAGGATGTTGGGCATTTCGTCGCGAAGGGCCTGAGCCTTGGCAAGAGCCTCTTCGAAAGCAGCTCTGGAAGCAGCAGTATAATCTGCATATCCGGGAGCAGCCATCTTGGCCTCTGCCGCCGCTATAGCGTCAAGGAGAGCCGTAAGGTCGGCATCCTTGTAAACAAGCTCCACGTTGAGGGCCGCAGCCGCTTCGTCGAGAGTCTGCTGATCCTTGATTGTAAGGTTGCGGTTGTCAAGAAGGGCGTTGGCGGAAATTATGGCAGCCATGTAGTCCTCAAGAGACGCCGCTGTATAAAGTCCGCTTGCCTGAGCCTTTTCATAGTCAAGAGTAGCCGCTACCACAGCCGCCTCGAGAGCATCATAATCTGCGCTCTTAAGGGTAAGCTCCGTAGCGCTGAGTGCCGCCGCCTGAGCGTCTACGGCATCCTGCTCGGTAACGTCGGGCTTGCGGTCAGCCATGGCCTGAGCCGCGTCACGGGCCGCTCTGAGAGCTTCAACGGAAGCCTCGGTATAGTCCGCTATATCCTCTGCCGCAAGCTTCTCATCGGCTGCCGCTATGGCTGCCTCAAGAGCGGTAAGGTCTGCATCCTTGTATCCGCTGTCGCCGGGCATCGCTGTCTCCAGCTTGCCTGCCGCCGCGTTAACTTCATCCTGTCTTGTTATATCAAGAGTACGGTCGAAATTCTTCGCCTCTTCGAGAGCGTCCTTAACTGCCTGAATGGTTTCGGGAGTGTAAAGGGCTTCCGTCTCAGGATCGGCAAGGAACTCCTCAGCCGCCGCGATAGCTGCGTCAAGGCCTGAGTAATCGGCCTTCTTGAGCTCAAGGCTTACATTGCCCAGAGCCGCAACAGCCTCGTCAATTAAAGCCTGATTTTCAACGTCTCCGCCGTAGGTCGCGAGAACCTCACGAGCCTCTTTGATGGCCGCCGAAAGAGCTGCCTTTGACTCGTCGGTATACTCGTCTCCGGCCTCGTTGAGAATCTGCTGTGCCGCGTCGATAGCAGCTTCAAGAGCAGATGTGTCGGCCGCCTTCTTTTCAAGCTGTACGGCGTTGAGAGCCTTTACGGCGTCGTCAACCATCGACTGCTCTTTAATGGAGTATGTGCGGTCAACGGCCTTTGCAACTCCGATAGCCGCCTCAAGACGTGCCATGGAGGCATCCGTATACTTGCCTGACTCTTTTGCCGCCGCAAGCTCTGCCTCGCGGGCTTCAACAGCTGCGTCAAGAGCTGTATAGTCGGCAGCTTTAAGAACGAGATGCGTCGCCGCTGTAAGAGCGTCTCTTGCAGTGTCGATAACGTTTTGCTGATCGAGGGTAAGCTCACGGCTTACGGCCTTGGCCGCAGCAAGAGCTGCCTCAAGAGCCTGAACAGACTCATCCGTAAAGTCGGCGATGTCGGAACGCTTAAGCTCCGCCTCAGCGGCCGCTATTGCAACGTCGAGCTTTGTGTAATCAGCGCCCTTAAGGGTAAGGCCTGCAAGAGCGCTGCTGATTGCCTCGGCTGCTGCGTCAATTGTCGCCTGATAGGTTATGTCCTTATTTCTGAGGACATCAGCAGAAGCGAGATAAGCCTCTTCAAGAGCTTTTACGGAAATCGCCGTGTAGTTCTGAATATCCGAAGACTCGAGCTTTGCCTTAGCCTGAGCTACGGCAGCGTCAAACGCTGAGTAGTCTGCGGGAAGCTTTTTAAGGCTTGCAATCGCTCTGTTGAGAGCAAGAGCCTGAGCATTGACAACAGCCTGCTCGGTAGCAGGAAGTCTGTTCTCGGGCTTGAGAGCTTCTTTAGCTTCGTCGGCAAGGGCTTTTACAGCCGCAAAGTCGTCGGCGTCAAAATAATTGGGATTGAGCTTGCTGAAATTATTTACCGCCGCCTGAAGGGCAGTGTAATTGGCAAACTTTACAAGTCCCGCAACCGCATCGGCAAGCTCAGATGCCGCCGTGTCTACGGTTGCCTGCTCACGGACACTGAGATCCGCGGGAACTGCGAGAGCCGCCTCATACTTCTCTCTGAGAAGTGCAAGAGTATCGGCTGTGTATGTCTCGTCAACATTTGCGCCGTCGAGAATTGCCTCGGCGTCAGCCTTGGCAGCGTCCAGTGCGGAATAATCTGCGCTGAGTATGTCAAGTCCCGCAATGGCGCTTGTAAGGGCGTTTGCAGCCTTGGTGACCTCATCCTGAGTTACAATCGTCGCAGCGGGGGCAATTGCCTCGGCCGCTTCAAGGGCGACTTTAAACTCAAGGACGCTGTCCTCTGAGCAGTACGCCAGGTCATCTTCCTTTGAGTAAGCCTCTCTTATTGCGTTGAGGAGAGGTCTCTTATCGATAACAGTAATGTTAACGGGAACCGTCTGCTGATATCTGTCAGCAGCAAACAGCGTTGCGCCTGATTCAAAATCAATTGTAACGCCTGCGTTATATACCTTTGCGCCGTCGGCCTTGAAATTGACAGTACCGGTCCACTTATATGTGGTGGTGCCGAAATCACAGGGCCAGGGCTGATCGGTAAGGCCGCCCATGATGTTTTTCCATGTAACATCGGAGGGCAGTCCGCTTGTTGTAATGCCGAACAGACGGCCTCTGTTTACACCGCTGTTCTTCTTGAATGCGAAAAGCATCTGAAGCTCAAAAACATCATCGTCCTGCATCTGAACAAAGGTGTAATTGAGGCTGCCGTTGTCATTGAGAGGATCCGGTACAGCATCGATATCCGTTGAAAAATAAACGGTTACATATGAAACACCGGTTCTCCAGCCGCCGGACAGAGAAATCATCTGTCCCGATTCGTTAAGGAAGTCGGGCTCGGCTGCAATGGCCACGGGCATTACGGAAATCGCCATTACCAATGCCAGGATCAGGGCAAGGAGCTTCTTGCCTGAGAAAACTTTCTTAGTTTTCATTATGTTCTAAACACCTCTTTCTGAGCCAGATTATTTTGACTCCGGTGGCAGCCCTTATCGGAAGCCGTACTCCCGATAAGGACTGAAAATCAAATCCGAATCATGCCCATTCGAGAGCTCCGATAGCCTCGTAGATTGCCATTTCGGCGGCGTCTACCTCTGTCTGTCTGTCAGCTGTGGGCTTCGAGTCAAGGAGGGCCTGAGCTGCCATTACGGCCGCCTCGACGCCTGAGAAATCAACATAATCGCCGGGATAATAGAGGTCTGTCATGGAAATTGCCATTTCGAGCATTTCGGTGTTCGCATAAGCTACATCGGGCTTCTCAAGACCTGCTACGGCGTCGAGAACCGCCTGTGCGTACGCTTCAACCTGTGCCTCCCAGTCTTTGTCCGCGCGGGTTACGGTCGCCTTTGCGTTTTCGGCGGCGACAACTGCCTCGTTGACGGCGGCCACGGATTCATCAGTGTAATTCTGAAGATCCTTGGGTACCTTTGCAAGGGCATTGTCGATAGCCGTAAAGTCTGCGGGAGCAAATTTAAGAGCTGAAACCGCATCGTTTATAGCCCGGGCAAGAGCATCTGCCTGAGCCTGGTCGCGAATATCATACTCGCCGGCAAGGAAATCCTCCGCAGCGGTTATTGCTTTTTCAACTGCCGCGAAATCTGTATAATCCGCCGCGTCAAGAAGCTTGGCGGCATAAAGGGCTGCGTTGAGTTTAGAAATATCGGCCTGACGATAGCTGAGAGCTGCAAGAGCGTCATTGAGAGCTGCCGCCGCGGCGTCTATCTTTCTCTGATTGGCAGCCGTAAGCTCGTAGTTAGCCCCAAGCTCAGCCTTGGCTGCGCTGTAAGCTGCCTGAGCCTTTACAAAATCGATCTCCTCATAATCGGAGGAATTGAGCTTCTCAAAAGCGGCTATTGCTGCTTCGAGAGCTGCGGTATCCACATAAACCTTAGACTGAGCCACGACAAACATGCCTGCGTCATCTGCGGTAAATGTAAATGCGCTGTTTTCGAGGATCGCTTCAACGGGTGTGAGCGTTCCGTCCGCCGAAACGGCGAATACTGCCGTATTGGCAGCGAACTGCGGAATGGATATCCTTACGCTCTTTGAAGGCACTGCCTGCGCTCCGCCGGAGGTAAGGGCAATGTCATAAAGGCGAACGGCGCTGTATCCCTTTGCAAGGATTGCGTCATAGATATCCCCGCTGACGATCGTTTTGACCGTCATCACGGTATCAACCGGAAGAACTCCGCTGTCTGCACGGAGAGTGATGCCTGTTGCGGCGTCCTCAAAGAGGAAGTCGTTCTTAAGGACACTCAGCTGTGCTTCCGCGTCGGTGAGAACGGAGAGATTTGAAACAAGTCTCTTCTGATCCGATGTGAGAGCGTTATAGGCGTCTCTCGCGGCTATGATCTGTTCTTCCTTCTCAACGGTGACCTCACCTATGGCGTCAATAAGGTCTTCAACGACCTTTGCCGCCGCTTCGTCCGCCTGCTGCTTTACAAGAGCCGCATAGGTGGATTCCGCATTGGTGAGAACCGCATAGTTTGTTACAAGGGCTTTCTGAGCAGCGGTAAGGGCATCGTAGGCCGAACGGGCCTGAGCGATAGCGCCTTCGCTTTCGAGAGTGACAGCACCGATAGCGCTTATCTTATCCATAACCGCCTGAGCTGCCTCCCGGTCGCCCTGGGCCGCCTGAACCAGCTCATTATAAGCTGCTCTTGCGGCTGCAAGCACATCGTAATTTGTTACGAGAGCTTTCTGGGATTCGGTAAGAGCATCATAAGCAGCCTCAGCGGCCTCAATGAGGGCTCCGCTGTTTACGGTGACTTTGCCGATAGAGTTGATCTTTGCTATTACGGGAGCTGCTGCCGCTGCATCCTCCTGCTCTGCTTTGAGCTGAGCATAACGGGCCTCTGCCGCCGTAAGTACATCATAATTGCTTACCGCCGATTTAAGCTCGCTGTCGAGAGCGTCATAAGCCGCTCTGGCAAGGTCGATCTTTATCTTGGAAGCCGAGGTATACGCAACCTCTCCGATTGCGTCGATCTTATCCTCAACAGCCTTAATGAGAACGGCATTTGCCTTGGCTGTCTCCAAAGCCGCCTCAGCTGCTACGAGAACGTCGTAGTTTGTGACCAGCTTCTTCTGACGAAGCTCAAGGGCATTGTAGGCCTCGCGGGCCTCTTTTATGGCCGCTTCGCTTTCAACGGTAACTTTTCCGATAGCACTTATCTTTGCCACAACCGCGTCAACGGCCGGGTCATAGTTCTCAAGGGAGCGGATCTTTGCAACCGCCGCATTGAGCTTGGCTACGGTTTCCTCAGTGAGGTTTGCCTTTATTTCAGTATAGAATTGATCGTATTCAAGCTGAAGGGCGTAAACCTCCTGAGCGTTGTCAAGAGTAAGAGCGTCAACTGCCGGCAAGGCGTTTACCTTTACGGTAAATGCGTCGGCAACGCCTTTATAGAACTGAGCGTCTGCAAGACTGTAAAGCTTATCAAGCTGAGTCACTGCCGGATCTGTCTCAGTGGCGGCTACAAGCACATCGTTTACCGCGGCAAGCTGCTCATCGCTGAAACGTCCCGCTGAGTTCATAACGTCGCGTACCGTATCCCAGTCGGCGGGATTGAGTGAAGCGACGTTGTTGTCGGGAATGAGTCTGTCAAGTCCCGCGCTGAATTCCTCAAAGGTAATTGTACGGGCTACCACAGCTCCGCTTTGACCCTGTGCGAAAACATCGGTGCCGATAAGATCGCCGATACCGAAATCAAAGAGCATATTTATTACGCCCTCTGCGTTGGCCTTAAGATTCTGATTGAATCTCTGAGGAGTCTGAGGCGTGCTCGCGTCGTTGGGTCCTCCGAGGATCAGGTCGTTTACAAGGGGACGGGCCACGGAGCTTACCGTCTGTCCTCCGGGAAGGGTGATTGCTCCGTCAAGTATTCCCCAAAGGTCAAGGGAATAGGTGTAAAGTCCGCTTGTAAGGTTATAGGGTCCCGCGAGAAGTCCTCTCAGGTGTACGTTTACCTGGAGAGTTACTATGTACTTCTTATGGAACTGGAGGTCAAGGACCTCGTTGAGAAGATTTACAAGATTTGTGGAATCAAAATTATCCGCGAAGGAATTGATAAGTCCCACCAGCATTCCGGGCTCCTTGTTGCGGAAAGCTTCAAAGATTCCCTCAATGGAAGCGGGGGTCTTGCCGTCGCCCTTCTGGATGGTGATAAATACGTCGGTGAGGAAGCCGTAAAGGTCCTGACCGTTGAAATCCATCACTTCAAGAGTGCTGCGAATATCCGTTATGATATTGTGCAGCTTTGCGGAATTGCCCAGCGTATCGAAGAGCGACGCCACATAGCTGCTGGCAAGGTCGTTCTTGACATCCTGAAGGGTTCCGCCGATAATGCCCATAAGTCCCGAAATATCGGGAGCGAGAGCCGCAATATCAATGTTCCTTACAAGGTTCTGGATATTGGGCTTAAGGGCGGGAACAAGGTATGCGATAACCTTTTCCGCCGTCGCTACGGCATTGTCAACCTCAGTTGGCATGTACGCTTTCAGCGCCGCGTGAGCCGCCTGCTCAACGCTGCTTACGCCCTGTGCCGAGGTTATCATATCCGTTGTGAACTCAGCACGCTGCTGCTTCATGTTGTCCGTGCCCTTATACAGGGTCGTGTAGCGGACAGAAGCCGAAGCGTTTACAAGAGAACCGGACATGATGTCGTAAAGCTCAGCTCCGCTTGTGGTGGAAGCTCCGCTTACGCTGAGGGTTCCGCCGTGGCCGGAGAAGAGATACTTGACGCCGGCATCAAGCAGTGCGTCAGAATTGCTCAGCACGCAGCTGCGGTCCACAAGACCGAGATTTGCCGCCGCCCGGTCGGGGTCGTCGGTATAGATCCTGAACGTGCCGCCCAGCTCCAGCTCAACGCCCGCCATTGTGTGAAGCAGGTCAATAAAGACTCTGTCAACGCTGCTTCTTGTGACTATCGGGTGGTGGGAAGCCGCGAAAACCGTCTTTCCGCTGTCAATGCCTGCTTTCGCCTGGTCCACAACCCACTGAGTCATCTGGCCCGTGCCGTCCGCCGCGACGGAGTCGCTCATTACGACCTCGAAGCCATTGCCCAAATCCACGACATACGAAGCCGAATTGGGATCCTGTTTAGGCTCGCTGTAGCCGAAATCCTGATAGATCTGTTCAAAAACGGACTTTGATACCGCAGTAAGGGTTCCACCCTCACGGACATCGTGTTCGCCAGGGATGACATAGACGGGAATGCCTTCCGCCTTTACCTCCGCAAGCTTTTCCGCCACATATTCATGTGACGACTTACTGCCGTTATTGGTAAGATCACCTGTCACAAGCAGTATATCTGCATTGCTGTTCTTGACCTTATCTATTGCGGCGTCAAGAACAGCGGCGCTTTTGGAAAGCAGAAGTCCCTCTTTATCGGCTGCGCCCGACTGGTAACGGATATCCGAAACAGTGGCAACTTTGATTGAATTGGCTTCCGCCGCTCCTGCAACAAAGGCTGCCTGTATGCTTACAAGCAGTATTAGCACAGCAAGGATTACGCCAATCAATCTTTTGCTTTTCTTCAAACATAACACCTCCAATTTTAAATTTATCCTGAAGACGCCAATGCGCCAAAGATACAAGCATTGTAATATAAATTATAGATATATATAAATTTATGATTTCATTAAACCTTCTGATGTATGAATGATAACTAAACTCTATCTTTTTTATAAATAAATAATAAACTCATTTTTCTTTGAAGTCAATTAGATTAAAAAATAAATAAAATGTTTGTAAGTTTTGTGAAATATATCTATATTTGTTTATATATTTTAACAATAGAATTATGTAAAAATATAAACGGCAAAATTTTTCCGCCTTTTAATAAAACCACTTTATTACCGCAGAAGTATAAAATAAATTCTGCCTGAGATATTCACCGAACAAGCAACGTATATAAAAAAACAGCGGCATTATAAGCCGCTGTAATATGAGTTTTAAAGATTATATGAACATCATAATTCGATTTTAAAACTATAAATATCATTCTGTTTTCACTGTGTCCGACTTGATAAGGCCGAAATCGCCGCGCAGAGCCTTCAGCAGGGTCTCATTGTCCTTTATCTCAAAGTCGGTAATTATTCCGCCCCTTGCCCCGTGGTGTGCCTCATGGAAATCGCTGCCCGAGGTCCTTATCTTATAGCCGTACTTTTCCGCCCACATGGCCGCCACGTCGTTTCTCGAATCATGCTCAGGGTGGGCGTTGTACACCTCTATCCCGTCCGTTACGCAGGGCCTTATCACGGTCATGTGATTGCGGAAGGGATGGGCCTGAACCACTATAAGTCCGCTGCGGCGGGCTATATCGCAGAATTTGTTTATGCCCATTTCCATCATATTGGGGTAGCGGCGCAGGAATTTTTCGTCCACTCCGTACACAAGATAGTCGTTGTCGTTTTCATAAAAGCATATTTCCATGCCGAGCAGCACGTTTATCCTGCCCTCGGCCGCTTTTTTCGCGGCGTTGTAGCCGATGAGATAGTCGTATATATGCTCGTCCCACTTTCTCTTTTTCACCTTGGGAAAGGTGCGCTTGCTCATATGGTCGGTTATGACCACCGTAGAGTATCCCGCTTTTTCGTATATATCCACAAGCTCCTCGCCGCAGATATGGGCGCAGCGGCTCACCTGGCTTGTGTGGGCGTGGAGCTCCGTTTTGAATTTCATTTTACCTGCCTCCCGAATAAACAGCTCCCCTCTGCGGGGAGTTTTTCACCTTAAAAATCCGCAGCGCAGGGCTGCGGATTCATTGAATAAATTTCTCTGTAAAGTCAAATCGCCTTACGCTTCGGATTTTTCCGCCCCGTGTCTCTCCTCAAGAACTCTGTTGACCTCTTCCATCTTGGCCTGGTCAAGCTTGTATTTCGTGCTGAATATAATGAGTGAAATAACTATCAGCACCGCGGGTACTATGAACATCATGCCCGTAATGGTGTTTTTGGAAAGATCAGAGTTGGCCGTGTCAAGGGAACCGTCATACCGGGAAAGGCCGAGACCTGTGAACATGATTATGGTCTGAAGAGTATAGGCCATCTTCTGAAGGAAACCCTTCATGGAGAAGGTTATAGACTCGCTCCTGATGCCGTTTTTGTATTCGCCGTAGTCCACGATGTCGGCGAGCATAATGGTCTGGGAGACGAACATGCAGCCGATGCCGATGGAGCCTATTACCGCGAACGCCGCGAAAACAAGGAAATTGCCGGTGAGATGTCCGAAAAGGAACATTCCCACATAGCCGAAAGCGGCGATGCTGAGAGCTATCTGGATAACCTTGAGCCTGGGCATGAACTTGGTAAGTATGGGTATGAGCAGCAGGCCCAGAGCCTGTCCTACGCCGGTGAAGATTCCGAATATGCCCATTTTATCGCTGTCGCCGGCGACTACCTTAAAGTAGTACATGCCGAGACCCGTGGTCATGTACCAGCCCGTATTTGAAAGGATAGCGAAGAGCATGAAGATCAGAAGCTGATCGTTTGACTTTAGGGTTCTGTAGGCCTTCTTAAAGGAGAACTTCTCCGCCTTCTTTACGTCGTTTGACTCCTTGGTGGAAATAAAGGTGATGAAGGCCACGAAGATGAGTATACATCCGGCGATCATGGCCCAGCGGCTGAAGCCCCGAGGGCTAGTCTCGGTTCCGTCTCCCAAAAGCTTTACCATGCTTACAGTCAGCACTACGACGAGTATCTGTCCGAAGCCCGAGAAGGCTCTTGCAATGGTGGCCACCATATTCCTCTCCTTGGGGTCGTGGGTGAAGGACGGAACCATGGACCAGTAGGGTATATCGGCCATGGTGTTAGTCATGCCCCAGAGGACATACATTACGGCGACATAGACGTAAAGGGATACCGAGCCCAGTTCAAGGCCGGGGTTCGTAAACAGAAGGGTGAGCACCACTGCATTGAGGCAGGCGCCCGTCATTATCCAAGGTCTGAATTTTCCGAATTTTGTCCTGGTGTTGTCAACGATGGTGCCCATCATGGGGTCGTTGATTCCGTCCCATATCCTCGCCAGAGGAGTGAGGATAAGCAAAAATGCGGCGGGCATCAAAAGCACATCCGTAAGATAGTTTGAAAGGAAGGAATAGAATAAGCCGTAGCTCAAATCGAGACCTACCGCTCCGATTCCGTACCCGAAGTAACGCAGGTAGCGTTTACCTTTCTGGTTCTCCATTAAATTTCCTCCAATACATATTTTTTGACAACGCATAACAGTATTTTACTATTTTATGGGCGGATAAGTCAATAGGAACAATTATTGAGCAGCAGTCGCCCGATTTTCAAAAAAATTATCCTTTACCCCTCGCGGCGCAGCGTCACCGAAACCAGCTCAGGACAGTTGAATACACGAACGGGCCCGCGGCTGTTTCCGAGGCCCCTGCTCACTGCCATGGATGTATCGCCCGAAGTGTAGATACCCTTTGTATATTTCGGGAAAACTCCCTGGTTAGGCGCATAGAGCCCACCTATAAACGGCAGGCGCACCTGTCCCCCGTGGGCATGTCCCGAAAACACCAGCGGATACCCCGCAGCGGCGTAATCCTCTATCCTGTCGGGCCTGTGTGACAAAAGAATCGTGAACCCTTCTGAGGAGGCTTTGAGCTCCGAGAGCTTTTTTCTGAAATATTCATAGTCGTAATCATAGTAATATGATGCGTGGTCACAAACGCCGACGACGGTTATGCTTTCCCTGCCCCGCTCTATGAGCGCCGACGAGTTTTCCAAAAGCGTAACGGGAGTTTTAAGTATCCTCCGCCTGAAAGCCGTATACGAGGGCGACACCGCCTCATGGTTTCCGGGAATACAGTATACGGGGGCGATTTCCGCAAGGGAGCGTGCAAAGGCCACCGCCGTATCCAGATCCTTTGGAGAGGTTCTGCGCTTATCTATGAGATCTCCCGTTATAAAGATAAAATCGGGACTCATCTGTGCGCACTTTTTAATAAGCTCCTTTCCGCCTTTCGGGAAGGAGGTGTTGTGAAAATCCGAAACCTGGAGTATCCTCACCCCGTCAAAGGCCTCGGGGAGCTCCTTTGAAGCGTACTGATATTCGGAACATGTAATATGATTGTTGCCGTAACAGAAAAACGCCCATGCTCCCAAAGCCAGAGCCGCCGCTCCCGAAGCCGAAAGGGCGATTATCTCACCGTTTACCACGTCTCTTCCCTTCTTTCTCTTAATTTCACGGATTTCTCTTTAAACTGCAAAAGGGCGAACCTAAGTTCGCCCGTTGCCTTTGATTTACTGCGCCTGCGGCACGGCGTCGCCTTGGACGTCGTATTCGCCGGAGCGCTCCATATTGCTTTTAAGAACTTCATCGTTCTCCCAGCGTCCCTGATAGACCCTGTAGGTAGCCTGGGCAAGACCCAGAACCAGGAACATGACCTGGAGTATCTTCGGGGAACAGACTATGAAATCCGTAAGACCCATTATGAAAAACGCCATAAGAGACGAAAGCACGGCGCAGGTTACACGCTGTCCCTCGGAGCCTGTTTTCAGCGTCCTTATAAGGTTTACGAAAAGCACTCCTCCCGCTAAGAGGAACAGTCCGAGGCCTATGATGCCGCTTTCTCCCCAAAGCTCCAAAAAGATGTTATGAGCGTGGGGCGCGTCGATTTTGAGAGTTTTCGTTATTACCTCGCCGACATTTTCAACTCCCGCTCCCATACCGAATACCAGCACGCCGAAATGGGTCACGATATACTCCGCAAGGCCCACATACAGCTTTATCCTGTCGGAAATCGAATAGTCTATAGTCAGATCTATGGTGTTGCCCGACTGGGTGATAAAGGTGAAATCGTGGAGATGATATACAAGCTGTTCACGGTAACGGGTGAGCAGCGCGGGAATAAAGCACAAAAATCCCGCGATCATTACAAAAAGCTTCTTGAAATATTTTTTGTTTGTAAGGAAAAGGAAGGTTATGCTTATGACAAGGGCTATCATGGCGCCTCTTGTCTGGGTACCCGCAACTCCCGCACAGATGGTAATTGAAAAGATTCCGTAGAGGACTCTTTCTTTTCTTGTCTCTCCGTTGAGGAAAAAGTAGAAGGAGAAGGGCAGCGCCGAAATGAGGAAGCTGACGAAAAGATTCGGGTTATTATAGCTTCCCAGAGCGCGGAAATCCTGCATGGCGGTATCTATCTTTATACCGAAGGTATCTATAAGGAAATTGTAGAAAGCCACGTCCATGGGTCCCGTGAGAGGATTCGGGATGCCCTTTGTGATTATTCCGTTGTCAATGAGCATATTTGAAACAACCTGAAGGCAGCCTATGACCGAAAGTACGAAAGCGCTCAGAGCAAAAAGCTTCATGGCCGTCTTGAGCTTTTCAGCCGTATTTATAAGGTTCGCCACCATAAGCTGCCCGAGGCACATGCCCATCCACAAAAGGGCTATCAGGGCACTGTAAACCCTCGTCTTTGAGTAAACGCATGTAAAAAGGTAAAACAACAGAAATATAAATTCATATTTTCCGAAGCTGTCCATTCTTACCTTCTGGCCGTTCTTTTTAAAGGACACCTTCATTACTACGAAACCGACTAACGTAAAAAACGGGGCTATGTACTCAGGAAACATCTGCGACAAAAAAAGCGTCGCAGCCATCCATTTCCACGCGGCAGTATTTTTACCGCCCTGTCTCAATACCGATGGTAGGTTCATATACTCCTCCACTTTGTTTATTTTAACATCTGCGCTTGTATACCTAATTATCTGTATAATTCTACTACATTTCGCAGAAAAAAGCAAATACTGTCATTTTAAGCCCTTAACATCCCTTCATGCACATTAATTTATATGTTTTTATCCCACCATTATTCTGCCCTCGGGAAGAATTTCCTCCGAGTGCTTATCCTGCCTGAGAATCATTGCAAGGGCAAAGCACATTGGACCTATTCTGCCCACAAACATGGTTATGATGACGGCTATTTTTGAAACCGTATTAAGAGTAAGCGTCATTCCCGCCGTAAGGCCCACGGTTCCGAAAGCCGAAAAAGCCTCAAAAAGACTGTTTATGCCTGAGGCGTCCGGCATTGTCACAAGGATTATTCCCGCCGTCGTCGCTGCCACCATCATGCCTAAAATGGCGATGGTGAGGGATTTATACACAATGGCCCTGTGTACCCTTCTTCCCAAAATCACAGTTTCGCTGCGTCCCTTTATTACCGATATGACGGTTGATACGAGCACGGCGAAAGTGGTAACCTTGATTCCGCCGCCCGTCGAACCGCTGCCCGCTCCTATAAACATGAGCAGTATCATTATGGCTTTGGAAATATCACGCATGGACGCTATATCAACAGAGGCAAAGCCCGCGGTTCTGGCACTTACGGACTGGAAAAGCGAATTCATTATCTTGTTCCACAGGCTCATGTCTCCTATGGTTTTATCGTTTGTATATTCACAGACAAAAAATGCAAGGGCACCGAAGACTATCAAACAGGTGCTTATGAGGATGACCACTCTCGTGTGGAGCATAAGGTGACGCCTCCTGCGCCACATGATAAGGTCCTGGAACACCATGAAGCCGATTCCTCCCAGAAAAATCAGCGCCATTATGGTAAACAGGATGACCGGGTCCTTCTGATAGGCTATGACCGAGGAATAGGCCCCCTCCATGCCGAACAGGTCAAAGCCCGCGTTGCAGTAAGAGGAAACCGCCGTAAATATCGAGTACCATATGCCGGCCTTTCCGTATATAGGCACAAGGCGCGTAGCCATTACACAGGCTCCCGCCGCCTCAATGGAAAGGGTCGTGACAATTATGAGCCTGACAAGGGAACGGGTTGAGTAAAGGGAGTCGGAGCTGGTGCTCTCCTGCACAAGCCTCAGATTCCTCATTGTCATCTTTTTGCGCATGGATATCATGAAAAAGCAGGAAAAGGTCACAAGGCCGATTCCCCCCGTCTCTATTAAGGCCATCAGCACAAGCTGCCCGAAAAAGGTGAGGTTCGTATAGGGGTCTATCAGGGTGAGGCCCGTAACACAGGTGGCCGACGTAGCCGTAAAAAGAGAGGTCAGAAAGGACAAGGGCTCCCCCTTGGAGGAAAACGGGAGCATGAGCAAAACGGTCCCCGCGGCAATCACCAGAAGAAAGCTTCCCGCCGTTATCCTTGCAGGCGAAAGCGGATGTATAGAGGCTTTTCCCTTTTTCCTTATCATATATAAATTACCTCCGTAAAGATTCACGTTTTATAAATGCATGCTTTTTTGTTCCATAAGATTATATCACAGTATCGGCATAAATCAACGGAATCGGCAAAATAGATAAAAATTTAATTTTTTCTTTGACTATTGACTTTTTTGAAAAACGGTCATAGAATAATAGAAAATAAACTATTTTTAAACCGTTGATTAAGAGTAGTAAGTGCTGCTTCAGGCGTTTAAAGAGAGCCGCAGAGGGTGAGATTGCGGCAGCGGCGGCTGTACCGAATGGACTTATGAGGGCAATCCGAAACGCTTTGCGTATTAGGTGCGACGGGAGCTTCACCCGTTATAAAGGAAGCGCATATGTCAGTATGCGTATTGAGTGCGTTCCTCAGGGAGCGAATTTGGGTGGTACCGCAGGATTATCTCCTGTCCCATTTTTATGGGGCAGGAGTTTTTTTATTTCCCATTATTACGGAGGTTAATTATGTTTATCATGTCAAAGCGATGGCGAAGGACACGCCGCAAAACAAATTAAATCGAATATAACTTTTAAATTTAAAATAAACAAATGCATCAAAAGGAGAAATTAACCATGAAAAAATATTTTAAAGCTTTATGCGCTGTCCTGTGCATCGCCATTATCGCCTGCACCCTCTTCGCCTGCACAGACTCAGGCGCCGATTCGGACGCCCTTACCGTAGGCATAATCCAGTACGCCTCCCACCCCTCCCTTGACAACTGCCGAGAGGGCATCATAGCGGGCCTTGAAGCCGCAGGCTACAAAGACGGCGAAAACATTAAGATAGACTACCAAAACGCTTCAAACAGCGACGAAACAGCCAACCAGATAGCCAAAAACATGGTTGCCAAGGCCTACGACATCGTTATCGCCATAGCCACTCCCGCCGCAACGGCCTCCTATTCAGCCGCAAGAGGCACGGGAATACCCGTCATTTTCTGCGCCGTATCAGACCCCGTGGCGGCACAGCTCGTCCCCTCCCTCGACAAGGCCGGCGACAACTGCACGGGCACCAGCGACCTTCTCAATCTTGAAGCCCAGCTCAAGCTCATAAGAGCCTGCCAGCCCGACGCCGAAAAAATCGGCATACTCTACACCACCAGCGAAGCAAATTCCGTCTCTCACCTCGAGGAGATCAAAAAGCTTGCTCCCGAGTACGGCTTTGAAATCGTGGCGAAGGGAATCCAGTCCCCCGCCGACATCCCTCAAACCGCCGCCATGCTGGCCTCCGAGGTGGACTGCATCAATAATTTCACCGACAACAACGTCGTCGATAATCTCGGCACCGTCCTCGAAAAGGCAAACGCCGCGGGAATCCCCGTTTACGGCTCCGAAATAGAGCAGGTCAAAAACGGCTGCCTCGCCTCCGAAAGCCTCGACTATGTGGCCCTCGGAGAACAGACGGGCGCCATGGCCGCAAAAGTCCTTTCCGGCGCCGACATTTCCGAAATGCCCGTTGAAATGGTCAAGGATTCCTTCCCCGTCATAAATACGGCCGCTGCCGAGAAATTTTCCGTGACCCTTACGGGATACGACGATATAGAAAAAGTATCATAACAAAGATAAATCAAACATCATAAACTGCGTTCCCCGAAAAGAAAGTGTGGTAATTGTCAATGGAAATCTTTTTCAACGTTCTGAGAGTGACCCTCGAAGAGGGCTTCATGTACGCCGTCCTGGCTCTGGGAGTATACATCACTTACAGTATTCTGGACTTCCCCGACCTGTCCGTTGACGGCACCGTTCCCCTGGGAGCGGTCACAACGGGTATACTCATAGTCCGGGGCGTCAACCCCTGGCTGTGCTGCCTCGTCGCCTTCGCCATAGGCATGGCGGCGGGATGCGTGACGGGTCTGCTGAACGTAAAGCTCAAAATCCGCCCGCTGCTGTGCGGCATTCTTGTGATGACGGCTCTGCTCTCGGTAAATCTCGTAATCGTCATGAGCGGCACAGGAGGCCTTTCCATAGTCTCCTTCTTCTCTTCCCCCACAATTTTCTCCTCGGGTCTCGCGGAGCTCATCCCCTACTCCGTAGGAGGCTTCGCTTTAAGAACAGTTATAATTTCCCTTATTGTGGCGCTTTTATGCAAATTCCTGCTGGACATTTTCCTCAAGACCAAAACGGGGCTCCTCCTGCGCGCAGCGGGCAGCAACCACCAGTACGTTACCATGATGGGCAGAAATCCCGGCAATATGAAAATCCTCGGCCTTTCCCTCGGCAACGGCTTTGCCTCTCTGGCAGGCTCAATCATAGCTCAGCAGAAGGGCTCCGCCGACCTGCAGATGGGCACCGGCATGGTAGTGGCGGGCCTCGCCTGCGTAATAATCGGCCTTTCCCTTTTCGGAAAGCTCAAATTCACCGCTGCTACAACGGCGGTAATCTTAGGCTCCATAGTATATAAGGCTTGCCTTTCCGCAGCCCTTGCCATGGGCCTTCCCACGGAATACCTGAAACTCCTCATGGCGGTCCTGTTCACTGCCGCCCTCGTTTTAAGCGGCACACTTTCCAAAAAGCAGGGAGGTAAAAAACATGCTCAAGCTTGAAAATGTCACTAAAATCTTTAACCAAGGCACTGTGGATGAACTTAAACTTTTCGACAATTACAGCCTTTCGATAGATAAAGGGGAATTCGTCTGCGTAGTGGGCTCAAACGGTTCGGGCAAAACCACCCTTCTCAACATTATCTGCGGTTTTTCACCCGTTGACAGCGGTAGTATAATATTTAACGGTAAGGATATAACCAAAACTCCCGAACACAGGCGAGCCCAGTTTATCGGCAGAGTCTTTCAGAATCCACAGACCGGTACCTGCCCCGATTTGACGGTGCTGGAAAACATGGCCCTGGCCGACTGCAAAAAGACGGGCTACGGCCTTTCGAGAGCCGTAAGCAAAAAGAACCTTGAAAGGTACCGCTCCCTCCTTGAGACCTGCTCCATGGGCCTCGAAAACAAGCTGAACATAAAATGCGGCTCCCTTTCGGGAGGACAGCGTCAGGCTCTCGCCCTTATAATAGCCTGCATGACGGACATCGAGCTGCTTATACTCGACGAACACACCGCCGCCCTTGACCCGAAATCCTCCGAGAGAGTTATGGAGCTCACGGATAAAATCATCAGGGAGAAAAATCTCACCGCCTTTATGGTTACCCATAATCTCAGGTTCGCAACTGAGTACGGCACCAGGCTCATAATGCTCCATGAGGGAGAAAGCGTCATGGACCTTTCGGGAGACGAAAAGCAGAAGATCGGAACTGACAATATCCTTGCCCAATTCAACCGCATAAGCATAGAGTGCGGCAACTGAAGCAAAGCCTTACGTTTATTTTGAGAAAGGATGATACCGATGAAATCCATGAAGGTTAAGCTTAATTCAATTGAGCGAATCAGAGATTTTGTTTCTCTCGTCTCTCTCTGCACAGACCATGAATTTGACCTTGTCTCAGGCAGATATGTGGTAAACGCAAAATCCATAATGGGTATTTTCAGCCTTGACCAGTCCGCCGACATGGAGCTGATAATCCACGGCGAGGAGTGCCCCGAGCTCCTTGAAAAGCTTGCAGCTTTCGAAGTCAAAGAATAAACCGACATCCGTTCAGAGAATATCAAAAAAATCTCACTCAGGCTCTTTTATTGCTTTTACGGCAGTGAAAGAGCCTGCTTTTTGTATGTTTCGCAGGGCAGGCGGCTCCTTATTATATGCAAAAGCACAAACTTTACAATATTGATTGGATTTCTAATAAATTTTTATTGAATTGTAGTATAATTGGTAATGCGATTTTGTTTAATCACTTTATATATCAGCACGGATTTATACGCACCCCCAGTCATCCGCGCTTAACTTAATATCAAACGGGCTTTAAGGAGGAATAGCAATGATGCAGCCCTGGTTCCCGGAGGCAAAGCTGGGAATATTCATCCACTACGGCATTTATTCTGTAAAAGGCACCGCCGAATCCTGGTATTTCCGCTCAAGCCGTCTTACGAAATACCGCCCCTACATGAAGCAGATCAAGGGCTTTACCGCCAAAAACTACGACCCCGAATATTGGGCAAAGCTGTTTAAAGACGCAGGCGCCGAATACGCAGTGCTCACAACGAAGCACCACGACGGCGCGGCGCTCTTTGACACAAAATTTTCCGATTTGTCCGTTGTGAAAAAATCCCCCGCAGAGCGAGACATCGTAGGCCCCTACTGCGAGTCCCTCAGGAAAAACGGCCTTAAAGTGGGTCTCTATTTCACCCAGTGCGACTGGTCGGCAAAGGATTACACAGCCAAAACCTGGCGTCCCGTAAAATATTTTATTGACACATATCTCCTTAACAAAAAGCACTGGAAAAGATTCAAGGAGTTTCACCGCTCTCAGCTCGGAGAAATCCTCACAAACTACGGCAAAATAGACCTTCTCTGGTTCGACGGGGACTGGGAGCGCAGTCAGGCCGACTGGGATATGAAGGGACTCAAACAGTGGCTCACGGAAAATTTCCCCGAAACCGTAATCAATTCCAGAATAGGCAGCTACGGCGATTACGCCACCCCCGAGCAGCAAATGCCCACGGTACGCCCCGACATCCCATGGGAATACTGCATGACAATCAACAACAGCTGGGGCTACCAGCCTCGGGACAAAAACTTCAAAACTCCCGAACAGATCGTGAGGATCTTTTCCGAAATCGTCTCAATGGGCGGAAACCTGCTTTTAGACATAGGACCCAAAGAGGACGGAACCATTCTCCCCGAACAGGAAAATGTCCTGCGGCGCCTGGGAGAATTCATAAGAGCCAACGAAAAGGCAGTACGAGGAACGGATACTTTTGACGGAGATGTTTTTTCGGGAGGCAGAACTCTGAGCCGCGACGGAAAAACCCTTTACTGCTTCAGCTATGAAGTCACCGACAAAACGGTACCCGTATTCGTCCCCGGAGACAGGGTGACGCAGGTTGTCCTTACAAGGGATGGAAAGGCGCTCCCCTTTACAAAGGACGGGGACAAAATCTGGGTCAAGCTTTCTCCCGAGGATTATATATACGGCACCGCCGTTTTCTCGGTAAGCTTTGATAAGGATATAAGGGAGGAAAATTAAAATGAACGCAGAACAGATACTCGCCTCCTTTGCCGTCGAATTTTCCCGAGAGGAGGGCACGGCCTATAACTGCGACCAGCTGGTGCGTATGTTTATCCGCAGCAGGCGTAAATGTGAAAAACTTGTCATTCCCGCATCCTGCAAAAAGGAGGAAATCGGCCGCTTCGCGAAATTTGCAGACAAATACCGCAGGGCCTTTGAGGGCACGGTCAAAGGACTCGATACCGACTGGTTTGCCGGCGAATCCCTTATGTCCTCCGACGGAGAAGAGCTCTTCCTGTTTATTTTTGCCTGCAGCGATACCCCCGTAATGGTTAAGGGAATCAAAAACAAAAAGAAAACCGTCTCACTCCTTCCCGACGGAAGGCCCGTATCCCCGGGCAGCAGCCCGGGTCTCGGGGAAGGTCCCGGTTCCCTCTGGATGTTCCTTAAAAAAGGAGATCTGGATCCCATATGCACAGTAATAAGTATTAAATGCGGTGACGCCATTGAGCTTTACACAGGCACGGGCGCGCCTATAACACAAAATTAAAAGGAGTTAAAAACCATGCTTAAAGGTATACCTTCAATTCTCTCGCCCGAACTGCTTAAAATACTTATGGAAATGGGTCACGGCGACGAAATAATAATTGCCGACGGAAATTTCCCCGCAGCGAGCCTCGCCCAAAGGCTGGTGCGCTGCGACGGCCACGGAGTCCCTGAGGTTCTGGAGGCTGTGCTTAAACTCATGCCCCTTGATCAGTACGTTCAGGAGCCCGCCGCACTTATGGATGTTGTGCCGGGAGACACCGTTGTTCCCGTAATATGGGACCGATACAAAGCCGAAATCGCAAAATACGGGGATGTTAAAATCGAATACATGGAGCGATTTGCCTTTTATGAGCGCGCAAAAAAGGCATATGCAATTGTGGCCACAGGCGAAAAGGCACAATACGCCAACATAATACTCAAAAAAGGCGTAGTGCTGGAGTAAAAGGAGGCGAAAATAAATGGAAACAATAATTGCCGCCGTAATCTGCGCGGCACTGTGTATAGCCGTAATAATCATTGCAGCAGTCATATCCTGCAAGGTTCTGCCCGACAGCGAAAGCGAAACCGAAAAGAGGACTGTCAGCAAAATGGCGGTATTTGAAAACAGCCTGTCCTCACCCCTGCCTCAGACCGCCGTTCACTCAGTAATTGCAAAGCACTTTGCCTCCCCGCCCGAAGCAGGCAAGACCTGCAAAAAGGCCATTGTGCTGGGCTTTGACGGCGCAAGGTGCGACTCTCTCATAAACCTTGTAAATAACCCAGACAGCGCGGTGATGCACCTTAAAAACAAGGGCGGACTTTACATTTCTTATGCGGGCGGAAGCCCCGACGGCCCCAAACAGTACACGGATACGGCCCCCGGCTGGGCTTCAATACTCACGGGACAGTGGGCGAACATCCACGGCGCCGTTTCAAACGGCGTTATAAAATCCGTTGACTGCCCCTCCCTGCTCATTGAGCTTCCGTCAAAATATGAGGGTTTCAGAGTATCCTTCAACATGATCTGGCCCGGCCACTTCGACAGAGCCGAAAAGGGAACCTACTGCGACGAAATCGGCCTGGCAAAAGAAAAGGGATACCTCCTTTCCGTAAACAACGCCAAAACCGACTCGGAGCTTCACGGCATAATCCTTGACAGGGTCAGCGCTGCCGACTGCGACGACTTCCTTATGTGCATCTATGAGAGACCCGACGAGAACGGCCACGGAACGGGCTTCGGCAATAAAAACCCCAATTATATTGAAGGAGTAAAGGGCTGCGACCGTGACGCCATGGAGGTCATAAGGGCCATAGAGAGCCGCGAAACCTACGGCGAGGAGGACTGGCTCATAATGATTACCTCCGACCACGGCGGAAGGAAGCGCCGCCACGGCGGTCAGAGCATTATGGAGCGGACCACCTTCATTTCCTGCAACAAGAAAATAGATATTTAAAGCGTCAAAAACGAAATCCCTCGGAGAAAATCCGAGGGGTTTGTTTGTAGATAAAGTTGTTTTTATGATTAAATGTTTTTTGAATTGCTGTTTTGCACAATTAAGGAAAAATCCGATACAGTACAGAAAACAACGCAGCAGCAAAATTTTTTCGATGTGCTTTCTTCGTCAAGAGAACCTTCCCGCGGAAAGATATGTTTCATGTGTGCTCTGCCTTAAATCGGCAAAATACATTAGGTCGGCCTACAATCCCTCAGTCAAAGCTTAGCTTTGACAGCTCCTTTTACCAAGGGAGCCGTGTTTTCACACCGAATTTATGGCTTTTTGACAGTCTCATCCCTCGGAGAAAATCCGAGGGATTTGTTTGTAAATCGGACGCCGCAGCGATGCAGCGTTTGTGTGCCGTTTTCCGTGAACCTGAGCGCCGTTTCGAGGCTTTTGTCCTCTGTTCAATAAAACTTCCACGCTTTCACTTTTAACACCTTTTACGGGTGTCCTGAAACATTTTAAAGGCATCCTTTTATCATTTTTTATCGCAGCGGGGATGAGTTCGGGACGACGTTTTCCCCTTCCCGCTCGCCGTGCGTATTTTTTCGCACTGAATAGAATAATAAAGCAAAACCGCCTTGCATTGGTTTTCCCGCGCCGGATTAAACGAGAAAATCTGAAACCCGCCTTCCCCCGTGTTTTATACACATGAAAGAAAAAAACAGGCAGCGCCTGAGCGCTGCCTGCCTGAATCAAGGATTATTAACTTTTAAGTTTTTATTCCTTTATTCGATTGCACATCCCCATTACAGAAGAGAAACAGTAAATGTACGTGTCTTCGGGAATGCATATGTTCCAAGGAATGTCCATGCAGTCTGAGTGTAAATACCCGTCTGTCTGGGGCCTTCCTTGGTGCTTGCATAGAAGAGTGCATTTGAACGGAATCCTGTGTAAATGTAACGTACGTTATCGCTCTGTACCGGTACGCCGTCCTTTGTGACAACTGCCGAGTAATCAAACTTGCCTACGTTGAGGCTGTTGAGTCCGTCGGTATCCTGAACGAATACAAGCTTTGTTCCCGTGCTATGATATTTTACATAGAAGGGAGATGAGAGATACGCTGTATTGTAGTTCTCGTTAGTTGCCATTGCGAACATTGTGTATGTGCCGGGTGTTGTGGGCTGGCCTTCAACAAGCTTGATGTTTGTTACGCTTGCGGGGATGCTGTTTACAATATCCTTCATGGCGTTAATAGCCGCTGCATCGATATTGTAATTATCCTGTGCGTAAGCAGCAAGCTCTGCGGAATTGATAAGCTTAATAAGCTCATCGCGGCTGAGTCCCTGAGTATAAACTTCAACAGCAGAACGTCCGAGGACGGTCTGGAACATGAT
>CASDTR010000046.1 GCA_949283785.1 uncultured Oscillospiraceae bacterium | reverse complement strand
TATTCACAGCGATATTTTGAATGTGCCGTACTCTTTATTTCATTCTTCATTTGTTTAAAACCTCCTTGTTGTTTTAGTAATGCGGTCGCCAAACCACTACTATTTTACAACAAGGAGGTTTTGTTTACTAAAGTTTTTATCTTCCCCCAGTAGAACTGGGGGTTTATTTCCACGTCTAAAGACACCAAAAAAAGAGACTGAAACGCTTTATGCAGTTCAGTCTCTTTCTCTATTGCCTATTTTACTGTTTTTCTGAGCTTAAGCTCTATACCCTTATCCTCTGCCGCCTTTTTAAATTCTTCGGATACAATTTCCGCTTTTTCTTTTACAGACAGATTATAGAAATCGGGATGATTTTTTACTTTTTCTGCAATGTTTTCTGCGCTTTTTAAGTCCAAAAGATTTACTCCCAGACAGAACAGATTTTTGCGTCGTCCGTCGTTGCAGTCGGAAAGGAAAAAGCTCAAAAGCTCCTGCTTTTTCCTCTGCTCACCGTTATAGGCTTCTTCCCCTATTTTCTTTATCAGCTCAAGGTTGCTCCTTTGGTTCCTGTGAGTGATGAAGGAATCAGCTTCATCTATATGCTCATATTTGCCGCAGGGATATTTCGGACATTGACAGCAGTATTCGGGTTGTCCGTTTTCCAAGCTGCATTTAGCTATTTTACAGGACTGATTCCCCTCTCCCCCTCCGCAGCCCGGGCAGTAAGAGCCTATATACATTGGACAAAGGGCGCAGTTTAATCCGCAAAGGGAAAGAAACTGATTTTTTCTTATGAACCCTTTCATGTGACACCTCAAAGTTTTATTCAGACTTTTTTGACGATAAAATATAAAGAGGTATGGCGGAAAGCTGAGCAATGACGGAAATCACCACCATGACGGGAATGCTTATGTCATACATTACTCCTAAGAGCCAGCTTCCCAAAAACCAGAATACACCGAAAGAACACTCGAATATTCCGTAGCCTGTGGCTCGGCTCGTTTTAGGTACCATACTTGTAACTGCCGCCTTCAATATAGATTCCTGGGCACCCATACCTACTCCCCATAAAGCTATACCCGCAATAACGGCGGGAACTGATTTACAGGAAAACACCAAAATGGGAAAAGGAGCTGAAATTATCGTTGAAACCACAAGGGCTTTTACCCCCTTTTTATCATAGAGGTATCCGAAAAACAGCGCCGCCACGGCATCAACAAGCATTGCTCCTGCGTACAAAAGGGGCAAAGTGCCGCTGTTTACAATAGAGGAGGTTTCCGCCGCACTTGAAGCCAGGGCGGTATATGTACGGGAAACGTGCATTATGACAATGGAGTAATCTATGAAACCGAAAGCGAAAAGGCTTATGCCTGCAATATAAAGGATAAATTCTTTTTTCATCTTAAAGGGAATATACTCTTTCGGCTCAGGCTCAAAATGCTCGGGATTCGGGAATTTGCGCTTTGTTATAAAGAGCAGTATTATCGTTATCGCTCCCGGAATTGCAAGGAAGGCGAAAGCTGAGGAATAGATTTCGAAGGTTGTGCCGTCCGTTTTAAAGAGCATCACAAGATACAGCAGGACGGGACCCGAAAAAGCTCCTATCTGGTCGAGAAGCTCCTGTATTCCGAAGCTTTTTCCTATTCCCTCCTGAGAGGCGGCAAAGGACAGAATTGTATCCTTTGCAGGCTTTTTTATGGCCTTGCCCATTCTCTGGATAACCAGCAGCGCACATGCCCATATCCAGCCGTTTTCTCCTACAAGTGCGAGAGCGGGAACGGCAATGATGTCGAGAACGTAACCGAGTATCGTCATCGGCCAATATTTTTTCGTTTTATCGGTAAGCTTTCCGAACACATAACGCATTGAATAACCGATAAGCTCACCGAGACCAGAAACGAAGCCGATCACTCCCGCAGAAGCTCCCAGCAGAGAGAGGTACACTCCCCTGATACTCGCCGCTCCCTCATGGGTCATATCGGAAAAAAGGCTGACAATGCCGAACAAAAGCACAAACAGCATTGCCTGTGACATTCTTTTCTTTGAATCAGACTTCTTCATTTCTGTTTTCCTCCCATATAAGCCTGCTCATATTCGGAAAGCCCGCTTTGCTCTCCTCTTTGCACCGTTTGTACAGCACATCCAGCAGTTCGGCAAAGGTTTCGCGCTCACGGTCACTCAAAGGCTCCGAAAGCCATTGGTAAAAGAGCGCTTCAATACGAGCCTTCGAGTTTTTAAGCTTTTCCGATTTCTCCGTAGCGTAAAGAAGACGGCTTCGGGCGTCATCGGGATTCGGCTTTTTAATAAGATACCCCTTTGCTTCAAGGCTTGCCGCCTGCCTTGCCACAGCCGCCTTGTCAATGCCCAGTATCTTTTGAACTCCCGCCTGAGTGATCCCCGGATTCTTGCGCACAGCATGTATAAAATCAAACTCCGAGGGACCTATACCGTCCTCTTTCAATGTCCTTACGGTAAACTTGCTCACTTCGCGGGCAATTTTTGTTATCTTTCTTCTTGTTATATCCATGTTATCAGCTCCAATAAAGATGATGCGTCAACTAGATAGATGATATATCATCTTTATTTATATGTCAACTGCCTGTGCAAAAAAATTCCTGTAATTGACAAAATCAAATTCTGAGTGTATTATATACCCATAAACCGCCGCAATAAGGCGGTGTGGATTTTAGGTATGAATTTACTTTTCGCCACACAATTCTTCGGGATTGTGTGGTTTTTAATTTATTGGCGATTTTTGATCTGTGCAAAGGAGTATAAGCAATGAACCAGACCTTTATGAAGGATAGGCCCGTCCTGCCTCTTGTGCTGTCCATGTCCCTGCCCATGGTCCTCTCCATGATGGTGACGTCTCTTTACAATATAATCGACAGCTTTTTTGTGGCAAAAATAAGCGAAGACGCAATAACCGCCCTTTCCCTTATCTTTCCTGTGCAAAATTTTATCAACGCCGTTGCAATAGGCTTTTCTATCGGAATCAACGCAGTTATATCATATAATTTAGGAGCCGGAGATTTTAAAAAAGCCAATATTGCCGCAACACAGGGACTTTTCTTAAACTCGCTGCACGGACTTATCCTCACGATCGGATGTATCATCTTTTTTCCGCTGTTTCTCAAAATGTTTACCGATGACACAGCCGTCATCAGCCTCGGTCTCAGATATTCTTATATCGCTTTCAGTTTCGGAATTATTATTGCTCTGGGAATGACTTTTGAGAAAATATTTCAGTCCGTCGGCAAAATGACAATGACCATGATAGCAATGCTTTGCGGATGTGTGGCAAATATCATACTCGACCCTGTGCTTATTTTCGGCATGGGATTTTTCCCTGAAATGGGCATAGAAGGCGCCGCCATCGCTACTGGCATAGGACAAACGATCAGCCTTCTGATATATGTTGTCTTTTATATTTTCAAGCCGCTCCATGTTAAAATAAGCTTAAAGTATTTTGTATTTGACAAGAATATCATCAAAAAGCTGTACACAATAGGTATACCCGCTTCCCTCAATATCGCTCTGCCTTCCCTCCTTGTCTCTTCTCTCAACGTCATTCTTTCCGTTTACTCTCAGGCCTACGTCCTTGTGCTCGGAGTTTATTATAAGCTTCAAACTTTCCTCTATCTCCCCGCGAACGGAATAGTTCAGGGAATCCGCCCTTTGATAGGATATAATTACGGCGCAGGAGAACATGCAAGAGTCAAAAAAATATATATGACATCCCTCGGCCTTTCGGCTGCGATAATGCTTCTTGGAACCGTTTTCTGCTGGGTCATACCTTCTCAGCTCATAGGACTGTTTACCTCAAACGCCGATACGATTGCAATCGGTACGAGCGCTTTGAGAATAATAAGCCTTGGATTTATCGTTTCGACCGTATCCGTTATTTCTTCGGGAGCTTTGGAGGGACTGGGAAAGGGCTTGCCTTCGCTTATTATTTCGCTGATGAGATATGCCGTTATAACAGTCCCGACTGCATATATCCTGAATCTCCTGTTCGGCGCTTTGGGAGTCTGGCATTCTTTTTGGGCGGCGGAGCTGATAACGGCCGCAGTTTCACTGTTTATATACCGTAAAAACACATCTGCAAAAGCTCCTTCAGCCGCTGAAAAACGGTAAATTATAAAATTCACCTTAAAAAGCAAAAATCACCGAGTTTACATACAAACACGGTGATTTATTATTTTACGATTATGATTATTACTGAAATTTTACGCTGATGTAATTATTTCCAGATGCTGCAAATAGAAGCTGCGGATTTTTGACCGGCTTATATTGAGCATTCCTCCGGAGAATTCAAGATGATCCATGTTCTGCGTTGGCATTATGTACCAAATTCCAGGTTCAATTTTTTGACCGCTGTAATATACGGTTGAGGGCTCATTAAAGGGCGCTCGGGCAGAAATGGTATTTACCATACCATCGTTTTCGAGCCACTTTTCATCGATAACTCTTCCCCCCGCCGTCACTCCCGTATATCTGCCGATAGCACAGGCGTAAGGATAGAGCAAAAGGTTAATACCGAAGTTAGGCGTATGATTGCCTGTCCATCTGCTCTGTGAGGTTTTTGTTCCTGCATAGGAGTAGTAATAAACACCGGGCTGCACTCTGATCGTCTCATTAAGCTCCGCAGCACCATCGATAGTCAGATCGTAAAAAGCGTTATCCTTAGAATTGATGAAAGCTTGAAGCTTTGATATGTCATAATCGACGCCTGAAGCTGAACCGGGTAAATATGAAAGCCCGAACTGATCGAGCATTGGGTCAAAGAGCTTGTTAAGCACGGTAGAGCCCGAAAGGGCGGCAAGGGAAGAGAAGATTTTCACTAATGCGCTCGAGAATCCTCCGGTGGCTTCAAAAAACGAGGTACCGTTATGGGGAGCGGCAAGTGTCGTTACGGAATAGACCCTGTCAGCCTGACCGCCTGCAAATAGCGGAGAAAGCTCATTTTCGGGAGTTGCTTCACGCTCTTCCTGAGAGCCTTCTCCCAAAAGCTGAACCAGAAGCCTTATGGTAGCTCCGCCGAAGGAATGTCCGACCAGATTGATTTTGTGCTCCGAATCCCATTGGTCGATTATCGGTTCAGCGTAAGTCCTTCCGTATCTGGCGTGATTGTGAGCGGCTGAATGCGCTGCGCCGTAGTCAACGGTGCCGCCGACAAGCTGAGCATACAGCTCGCATGCTCTGTCCCAGGCACTCGATACAGTGCCAACGCCGGCCGCCACGCATTTATACCCTTTGCTTTCAAGCTCTGTAAAGATATTGCCTGTTGCCATACCCCAATACGGGACAATGTTGTTTGCGCCGTCATCGGAGCCCCAGCCGCAAAGGCCGTGAACAAAAACAAAGGTGTAGCCTTTACTGTCGGTATCGGCGGCGGAAATGCCCATGGACATTGAACATATAAGCAGAATCAAGCAGAGGATAACACTTAATGTTCTTACAAGTTTCTTCTTCATCCGTTTTCCTACTTTCTTTATATATTCCCTTTTTAATTCAGCTTCACCTTATCAAAACAGGTTAAATTAAGATTGATAAAGGAAATTATCAATAAAATATAAATTGTGTATAAATTTTAACAGCCGGATGCGTAAAAGTCAATATAATTCATATTATTTGTGATGATTTTTTATTGAATTAGACAAAAACACCGTGTATGCAAAAGCATACACGGTGTTTTGAACGCAATAATTTTATCTTCCCGATCTTGTCACAAGGAACATAAAGTCTGAATAGAATCGGCTGATCTGGAACCAGCCTACATTGAACAAACCGCCTGCAAAGGCGAGGTGATCCATGTTCTGTACGGGCATTACATACCAGATACCCGGCTGCGTCTTGTGTCCGCTTCGGTATGTAACTGAAGGCTCGTCAAAAGGCGCTAAGGCTGAAATTCTATTTACCAGTCCGTCGCTTTCAAGCCATTCTTCGTCAATCACATATCCTCCTTCGGTAACGCCTGTATACCGGCCTATCATTTCAGCGAAGGGTTTAAGAAGCGGCCACATATCTTCGTCAGGTACATAATTTCCTGTATTTTCATCTAAATGTGTCCTGCTGCCGGCATATGAGTAATAATAAATGTTCGGCTGCGCCTCAATCATTTCGTTGAGCTCTGCCGCTCCGTCTATTGTCAAGTCATAAAAAGCGGTATCGGTTGAATCGAGCAGCTGCCGTATGGCATCTATGTCCACATCCAATTTAGCGCAGGCATCTAAATTCAGTTCATATGTCACACCGAACTGTCCCAATGTAGGATCAAACAGCTCACTGAGTTTTGTAGAGCCGGAAAAAACAGCAAGGGAGCAAAACAGCGCAACCATAAAATCACCTGCTATACCGCTGGCTTCAAAAAATGAAGTGCCGTTATGCGGCGCCGCCAACGCAGTTACGGAATATACGCGGTCCTCCAATCCTCCTTTGAATAAAGGCGAAAGCTCATCTTCAGGTGTGGCAGCTCTCTCTTCCTCAGAACCCTCGGCCAGAAGCTGAACAAACAGTCTGGTCGTAGCGCCGCCGAAGGAATGACCGACAAGATTTATCTTATGCTCGGAATCCCACTGTTCGATAAGCGGTTCGTCATAAGTTACTCCGTAGCGGTCGTGATTGTGAGCGGCTGAATGCGCTGCGCCGTAGTCAACGGTGCCGCCGACAAGCTGAGCATACAGCTCGCATGCTCTGTCCCAGGCACTGGAAATGGTACCGACTCCCGCCGTGATGCATTCATAGCCCTGTCTTTCGAGATAATTAAAAAGATTAAAATTGGTCATGCCCCAGTAGGAGAAATAATCATTTGCTCCGTCGTCAGAGCCCCAGCCGAAAAGGCCGTGTACAAAGACAAAGGGATAGACCGTGCGATAACTGTAAGCGGAAGCTCCGACCGACATACAGCAAGCGAGTATTGCCGTGCATAACACAATGCATATAATCTTTTTAACCTTTCCTTTCATCATTTTTCCTTCTTTCAAAATTTATTTTATAACTCGAGCCTGCATGCCGACAAGAATCATAAAGCAAATCTATATAGACAATTTTCTATGATTATTAAATAAATGTCATTGTGAAAATGTTAGCATCAATCCTTTGAAAATTCAATAAAATTTAGAATTATTTAATATAAATTAACCCATTCTTATGAAATCTTAATCTAATATTTATTGATTTTTGTTGATTTTATATTGAAGAGTTTTATTAGAATTAAAAATTTAATTCTATATAAAAAATAAAGACCGCAATTTCTTGCGATCCTTATATTTGCATTTATCAATTATCAAACGGGATGAACCTTGTTTTCCATATCGAGATGCTCACCGTCGATGCCGTACTTTTTATTGCGTCTCTTTTCAAAGAACTTTACGGCAACCTGACCGAACTGGGCGTATGAAAGGATATCCTCATCCTGCTCATAATACTCATTTATCTCACTGCGGAAGCTGTCAAGCTCAGGCTTGAGCAGGTCTGCGGGACGGCAATCGATAATGGGATCGTCACCGACGATCTTCTTTCTGAACTCTTCATTAATGGGCATGGGAGTTTTACCGTATTTGCCAGCAACAAGGTCTTTGAACTCCTTTGTTACCATCTTGTAGCGCTCTCCCATAATAACATTGAAAACGGACTGTGTTCCGACGATCTGTGATGTGGGAGTGACAAGAGGCGGATAACCGGAATCCTCACGGACACGGGGAACCTCACGGAGAACCTCTTCAAGCTTATCCGCCTTACCTGCCTGCTTAAGCTGTGAAACGAGGTTTGAAAGCATTCCGCCGGGAACCTGATAAAGGAGTGTGTTGGCATCAACGCTGAGCATCTTGGGATCAAGAAGGCCGTTGGCAAGATATTTCTCACGAAGGGTATTGAAATAATCTCTGATAGCGGTGAGCTTTTTGATATCAAGACCTGTATCGTACTCAGTTCCCTTGAGCGCAGCTACCATGGACTCTGTGGCGGGATGAGAGGTACCTAATGCCAAGGGAGATATAGCGGTATCAATTCCGTCAGCGCCGGCTTCAATGGCCTTAAGGTGAACCATGGAAGCGAGTCCTGATGTATAGTGAGAATGGATCTGAATCGGAACCTTTACGTTCTCTTTGAGAGCTTTGACCAGCTCGCTTACTCCGTAAGGAGTGAGAAGTCCCGCCATATCCTTGATGCAGATCGAATCCGCACCGCCGTTTTCAAGGCGCTTAGCATAGTCAACATAGTACTGGGTGTCAAAAACAGGACCTGTTGTATAAGAGATAGCGGCCTGCATGTGTCCACCCTCTTTTTTGGTGGCCTTCATGGCTGTCTCGAGGTTTCTTATATCGTTAAGGGCATCGAAAATTCTGATTATATTGATGCCGTTGGCGATTGATTTCTGAACAAAATACTCTACAACGTCGTCGGCGTAGTGACGGTATCCGAGCATGTTCTGACCGCGGAAAAGCATTTGAAGATTCGTTTTGGGACATTTTTCACGGATGATGCGAAGGCGCTCCCAGGGGTCTTCGTCAAGAAATCTGAGACAGGAGTCAAATGTGGCTCCGCCCCAGCATTCAAGGGAATAAAAACCGATATCATCAAGCATTTCGAGGGCAGGAAGCATTTCCTCGGTTGTCATACGGGTCGCAATCAGTGACTGATGAGCGTCACGCAAAATGGTCTCGGTTACTTTGATTTTTGCCATTTTATTGCCTCTCTTTCTTTTTGCAGCTGATGAAAGTTTTACTGGAGAGAAACCAGAGCAGAGCCGGACTCTACGCTGTCACCCTTCTGAACGTGAACAGCGGCAACAGTTGCGTCGTGAGCTGCAACTATATCGTTTTCCATCTTCATGGCCTCAAGCACAACAAGTACGTCTCCCTTGCTTACCTTGCTGCCTGCGGAAACCTTTATATCAAGGATTGTTCCGGGCATGGGAGAAGAAACGACCTCTGCATCGGCGGCAGGAGCGGGAGCTGCTGCGGGTGCCGGAGCCTCGGCAGGAGCGGCAGCCTGAACAGGCGCTGCGGGAGCAGCAGGTGCAGGAGCGGGAGCTGCGGGTGCTGCAGCAACGGGAGCGCCGCTGTTGTTTTCTTCTACCTGAACGTCATAAGCCTGTCCGTTAACGGTAATAGTATATCTTTTCATTTCATTTATCCTCCAAACGAGTTATTAATTATAAAGGCATGTTCGAATGTTTCTTCGGAAGCTTGGAAACACGCTTTCCGCTCATTATCGAAAGGGCCGCGGCAAGCTTTTCTCTCGTAAGGCCTGCGTCAATGATATCATCGACCTTGCCGCTCTGGGCAGCCTTAAGGGGTGAAGCATTGACTGTGCAGTATTCTTTCACAAGCTCATCCCTGTTTTCTCCTGCAGCGAGCCTGTCGTTCATGAGAATGGCAACAGCTGCATCGGGTTCGAGAGCAGATATAACTGCGTTCGGCCACGCAAAGACCATATCGGCGTTTGCGCTTCTTCCTGCGGCTGCAACGTAAAGAGCGCCGTATGCTCTGCCGACGATCACTGCCGTTTTAACGGTAGTGGCCTCTGCATAAGCGTGGGAAAGCATTGTTGCGTATTTCAAAATTCCGCCGTTTTCGCTGAGGATGCTCTTCTCAAATCCGCAGCTGTTTATGAAGGTTACTACGGGGATGGCAAAAGCGTCGCAGAAGCGCACGAAACGGGAAACTTTAGTGCACTCGTCGATAAATAAGCTGTCTGTAAGTCCGACAAAACCTACGGTGGCTCCCTCAAGGGTAGCCAGAGCCGTCACGGCTCCGTCACCGTATTCAGCCTGAAGATAAAGGATGCTGTCAGTGTCGGCGACGGATGAAATTACTGTCTCCATACCAACTGAGTCAATATCCTCTGAAGCTGCGCGAAGCACCTGCGATGCCTGTACATCGGCGGAAAATTCAAAAGCGGGCACGTCTGATAGTTTGTTCATGGGAAGTCTTGAAACGGCTTACTTTGCCGCCGCGACGGCCGCCATATCATCTGCAGCGGTAATATGGACCACACCTGACTGAGCACAGGCAGAAGCAGTTGCAATGTCATCCTCCCACTTTTCAGAAGCTTTAAGGACCGAAGGAGCGGTCATGAAAAGTTCGGCAGTTTCAGACATTATAACGATATCGGCTCCGCAGGCTACCATAGCAGCAGTACCTGCACATGTTCCTGCAATAACAGAAATCTGAGGAACAACGCCTGAAATGTTATTTGACCAAAGGAGCATATCTCCGTATGCACCGAGAGCATCGAACTCCTCCGCAAGTTTTGCACCGTTCGAATCGTAAATTCCGATTACAGGCGCTCCTGTTTTAACAGCAAAGTCATATACCTTTTTGATTTTGTTGGCTTCTGCTGCTCCGACAGCTCCCCCGAGAACATCTTTATTCTGAGAAAAAGCATATACAGGCATACCGCAAACGGTACCGTATCCGCAAACAACACCGGAAGCACCGTTGACACCGGCAAAAGCATCTATCTCATTAAAACTCCCCTCGTCAAAAAGAGCGGTTATGCGCTTATACGCATCGCTGCCGGCTACAACTGAATTTTTTTCTGCAAGCTCGTTGAGCAAACTCAAAATTCATTCCTCCATTCTGAAAATAAGTTCAACATTATCGCCGCAAATCTCGGCAATATACATCATCTATTTTATACTAAAGTTAAAATTTTAACAAGTCATAAATTGCCAAATTTATGACACTTCCCCATTAATATTTCGGGTATTTCACCTGTATATCCTCTGTCGGAAGGGGTAAAACCAAAGGGAAGAACATGGTTCTGCTTAACAATTTCACTGCAAATGGCAATATATGCGCCTTTTCCTGCGGCAAAATTAAGAGCCGACTTTACAAGGCCTTCTCCGATATACTGCTTTTCGTCGTCATATTCGAGAAAAATGATCTCGGAAAAAGTGTCCTCTATATTACAGGCGCAGCACCCCACCTCCTCACCGCTCTCAAAGGCGGTATAAACACAGGAATTTTCGCTTAGGGAGATTTTTCTAAGCAGCTCGGAAGCTCTTTCTCCGACATAAGGTTTAAATTCAATCATCACTTTTTCTTCACTTTCATTCCCGACGAAGTCATCAGCTTGTGGACCTCATCGTCCGTCAGATTTCTCCATTTCCCCTGGGGAAGCATACCAAGCTTTACGGAACCGATCTTTGTCCTCTTAAGCCTTATTACGCTGAGTCCGACCGCTTCGCACATTTTTCTTATCTGCCGATTCCTGCCCTCTTCGATCACGAACTCCAGCACGGTTCTCTCAGGTTCTTTTAAAATCACATGGACCTGAGCGGGAGCAGTCTTGCCCGAATCGATTTCCACTCCCTCGGAAAGCTGTAAAAGCTGTTCCTCATCAGCGTCCTCACGGACGGTAACACGGTAAGTTTTAGAAACGTGGTGAGAAGGATGAGTCATGGCATTGGCAAACTCTCCGTCGTTTGTCATAAGCAAAAGGCCTTCGGAATCGCGGTCGAGACGCCCGACGGGATAAACGCGCTCGCCTACATCCTTTACGAGCTGCGCAACGCACTTTCTGTCCATTTCGTCGCTCATGGTCGTAATAAATCCCCTCGGCTTGTGAAGCATGATATAATAATGCTTTTTCCCGCCCGAAACCTTCTTGCCTTTGACTGTCACCGTATCATGCTTCGGATCCAGCTTGTCCCCTAACTGAGCAGCACGTCCGTTAATCTTAACAAAACCTGCGGCAATGAGCTCCTCGGACTTTCTCCGAGAAGCTATTCCGCATTCGGATAAATATTTCTGCAGTCTGATTTTCCCATCAGTCATTTTAATGCTCCTTTTATTTATCAAATATTCCCTTTATAAATTCAACTATACGCTGAAAGAGACTTTTTTTCTCTGTCACATCAGCAGTTTCCTGAGTAGTGTTTTTGCTTTCTTCGCTGAATATGAGAGCCTGGGAAGCGATAAGCTTTCCATCCCGATAATACCTGATTTCACCCGCTACGTCACCTGCTTTAACAGGAGCGTATACAAAGGGGCTGAGGAGTATTTCGGATTCATAAGAAAAATTTTCGCCCCTTAATACAGGGCAGTAACACTCACCGCATGGCGAAACGGAAAGGGACTGCTTATCTCCGCCTATTACCGGTACGCTTATTTTTGACGTATCCGCCTTCAGTTCACGCTTTTCCGCAACCGAAAAGCCGTAGTCAAACATTTTAACGTGGTCGTTCCAGTCATCGGGAGCATTCAAAGTCACCGCAACAAGAGCGATCCCGTTTCTCTCCGCAGCGGAAACAAGACACCGTCCGCTTTTCTTGGTAAAGCCAGTTTTAATCCCGAAAGCCCCGTCGTACATCGTGAGCAGCTTATTATGATTTGAAAGCCTCCTGCTGTAAGGCGGATTCCCGTACTCCATTGAAATGCTGTTAGTTGAGCATATCTTGGCAAATTCGGGATTGTCAATGGCATATGCCCCGAGAAGAGCCATATCATACGCGGTCGAATAGTGCTCCGCCGCGTCAAGTCCCGACGGCGTTACAAAATTAGTATTCTCCATACCGATAATCTTTGCCTTTTCGTTCATCAAAACGGCAAATTTATCAGGTGAACCTGAAACAGTATACGCGGCCGTATTCGCTGCGTCGTTTCCCGATTCAAGCAGCATACCGTACAGCAGAGCCTCATAGGTGACCTTATCTCCCGGAAGAAGTCCCATAGACGTACCTTCAACGGATACCATGGAAGAAGTCACGGTTATCTCTTTATACGGTGTGTTCTGCTCAAGCAGAAGAAGGGATGTCATTATTTTTGTCGTACTCGCCATCGAAAGCTGCTTATTCTCGTTTTTCCCAAAAATCAGCTCTCCGCTGTCAGCGATGATAAGAGCCGCTCCCTCGGCGGAAACCGATACCTCATCGGAGGCGTATACCGGAAAAACTAAAACCGAAAAAAGCAATAAAGCAGTAAAAATACGTTTAATCACAAAACAACCACCTGCCTATATTACGAATATATGCAGGCGGTTATGAGTTTATTATTTATCAGTCTGCGCTGACAGCCTCTTCAACAGCAGCAGCTACTGCAGCTTCCTCTTTTTCCTTCTTGTTCTTGTTGATAAGTCCCGTAACTTTATCGAACATATCAGGAACAAGGTTGACTGCACGCTCAGCGGCGTTATCATAAGCCGTAATGTGTTTGATTGTAACCTCTCCGTTGCTGATAACAAGGAAAGCTATAGGTGTCACCGTAATCCCGGCTCCGCCTGCTCCGCCGAAAAGCTCGGCATTGTTCCTTGAGGGGAAATCAGAACCGCCTGAGGCAAAACCGTATGTAACTTTTGTTACAGGTATAATTGTAAGACCGCCGTCGGCATAAATGGGATCGCCGATAATCATGCTTGTATCGACAAGCTGACGAATCTTGTCAATTGTTACCCCTAAGATTCCTGAAGCTGACTGTTCTTTCATTATTGAGCACCGCCTTGTTTTATTTTATTATTTTTATTGATATTATTATCGCTGCTCTCAGGTTTACTGAAAAGCAGTTTAAATACAACCTTAAACAGCATTTTTACTGCGAGAACCATCACCGCTCCCACCAGAAAAATCGGTCTGAACGAAATCTTAAAATGAAATTCCGCCTCACTTACCTCTGCGAGAAAATCGGGGCTTACGTCTGCATCGTACTCTTTCACCTTTGCGTGGGAACAGATATATCCCAAAGGCGGAAATACACTGGCAGATACCCTTCCGTACTTTATCGCCGTATCTGCGGCGTCCCTTCCGCCTACAACAATCGTTAGGAAAAGCTCGTCAAACACCACATGACGGAAAATACTTCCGAAAAAGCCTCCGATTATTCGTGCTGTGTCGTTAATAAGACCTATAACTCCCGATACACCTTCATTGTTCATGAAAGTCTTTAGGGGATTATTTCCGCCCTTTTCCTTTTTCTGCTTCTCTTCGGCCGCAGGCTCCTTTTCCGCTTTCTGAGCTTTCTTGAGTTTCTTTTCCTTTTTTCCGTCGGTCGGATATACGGGAATTTCCAGAAAAAGATATTTTACTTTAAGGCAAAAACTTTTGCTGTAATCGGCAATTAAGCTTACCTTAATGCTTAAAACAGCCGCAATCAAAACAATAATCGCGAGAAGTATGTACAAAACAATCAAAAGCACCCACCTCAATTTCCTTTATTGGTTCTGCACGTCTGTGTCCCCTGCAGTTTCCTCGGATTCCTCAGCATCGCCTTCTTTATTGTCCTCATGGGGCAATGAAGGCAATTCGTCAATGGAAGAAACCGAAAAACATCTTAAAAATTCATCAGTAGTGCCGTAGAGCAGAGGCCTGCCCGGCAGGTCAAGCCTGCCCTTTTCCTCGAGCAATCCTTTTTGGCAAAGGGTATTGACTACTCCTGAACAGTCAACGCCTCTCACCTGCTCAACGAAAGCTTTGGTTACAGGCTGATTGTAAGCCACCACCGCCAGCACCTCAAAGGCCGCCTGAGACAGCGGGGCGTTTTTCTTTACCTCCAAAACTTTTCTCACATAATCGGAGAAATCACTTCTGGTTATCATCTGGTACTTTTCTCCGAGCTTGATTATTTGAAGGCCGCTTTGGCGTTCATCATACTGTATTGACAGATTGTCGATAAGCTTATGCGCCGTATCAGACTCAATTTCGAGGGCCTGAGCAATTTTTTCGGTTTCAACCGGTTCCCCGCTTGAAAACAAAATTGCTTCAATGGCTCCGTTCAGCTTATTGATTTTCAAGTAAAACAGCCTCCTCCGGCTTTCTGATAAGTCTGACCTCGGGATTTTCAATATCTCCCGTAACGGATATCCTTTTGGCTTTTACAAGCTCAAGCATGGCCAAAAAAGTAGCGACCATTTCAGACCTGGATTCAGAGGCCGTAAAAAAGCTTCTGAAAGTACCGCAATTATTTTTTATAAGCCTCCTAAGAACATAAACAATCTTTGAACCTACGGAGACGATTTTGTGAGTAACTATTCCCTTAAATACATCTGCCGGAGGCGGAAGCCTGCGTCTGCCTTTACCTATTGCGCTGATATATGCTTTTAAAAGTTCGGAAGGTTCGTGAAGACGCGTATATGTGCAGTCGATTTCTATTTCGTCGGGTTCACGGGCAAAGGTATCGAAGCCGTCAGTCATCTGAGAAAGCTTTCCTGCCATTATCTGACAGTCTCGATATTCAAGAAGTTCTCCCGTGAGTTCTTTTTTCAGCTCGTCGGCTTCCTCATGAACAGGCAAAAGAGATACGGTTTTAATATAGACAAGCCTTGCCGCCATTTCGAGAAATTCGCTGGCTACCTCCATATTTTCATTTTCCATTTCCATGACATAGGAAACATACTGTTCCACCAATTCTAAAATCGGGATGTCGTATATATTGAGTTTATGCTTATTGATAAGATGCAGCAAAAGGTCCATGGGGCCTTCAAAAACGCTGAGTTTGTATGAGATTTTTTCCATCAAAAATTAGCCTACCAGATTTAAAAATAAGAATACGATTGTATCAATTCCGTTGCATACGAAATTTGACATAATTTGAAGAGGCTTTGTCAAAAAGCCGAAGAATAAAAGCACAAATACAACGACCATGATCTGCCGTTCATATCGCATGATTTTATAATAATATTTATCCGGAATCAACAATCCGAGAATACGCGAGCCGTCAAGAGGCGGAATGGGAATGAGATTAAATACTGCTAAATTTACATTGATAATTCCCGCCAGAAGGAAGAAGCTGCTTATAGCCACAATGACATTTCCCGTTAAGGAATAATTGAGAGTATCGCCTACAGCTATAAAGACAAAAGCCATTATAAGGTTTGCAACAGGGCCAGCTATGGCAGTAAGAGCCATGCCCTTCTTGCTGTCCTTGAAATTTCTCGGATTAACGGGAACCGCCCTGGCATATCCAAAACCGAAAAGCACAATAAGGGCAAGACCTGAAAAATCTATATGAGCCATAGGGTTCAGGGTAAGCCTTCCGCTGAGCCTTGCCGTATCGTCTCCGAGCTTATGTGCAGCATAGGCGTGGGCAAATTCGTGAACAGGCATCGTGCAAAACACGACAAAAAGTATAACGCAAATATTTATAAAAAAATCAAGGAAATTAATCTGACGTCCTGCCAGAAGTGCTGTAATATACTGATAAAGCATTAAATCGCTCCTTTAAATTATATCGAACACATAATATTATATAGCTTACAGCAAAAGGAATAAACAGTCAACAAGGAAAATGTAAACATTTTTTAACTCTCTGTATTTGCGGTCACCATACGTTCGTTCCCGCAGTAATCAAGTCGAAACGACGTACTTCTTACTCGTTCGCTTTCTTCAAAAATACCACATATGCTTTCAGCCTGATTTTCGCCGCACTCAGCGATCACGGCGCCGCCTTTTTTGAGCAAAGGTATCCAGTAATCGGCAATAGCTCTGTAAAAATCAAGTCCGTCCTTTCCTCCGTCCAGAGCCATTAACGGCTCCCGGAGAACTTCGTTTTGAAGCTTCGGAATTATTTCGCTTTCAATATACGGAGGATTCGACAGTATTAAATCAGGATATACATTATTGAATTTGCAGGCGTCAATAAAAATATCTCCCCTGACGGCAACAGCGTTCGGCACGCCGTTGAGACGAATATTTTTTTCCAAATACGAAAAAGCTGCTTCTGATTTTTCAATCAGATATACTTTGCTGTCCTTTCGCTCCGCCGCTACCGAAATTCCTATACATCCCGAACCCGAGCACAGGTCGATAATTACGGGAGCTTTTTTATCTTTCAGAAAATCCAGGGCTGACTCGACGATCATTTCCGTTTCGGGACGCGGAATAAGAACTCCCTCCCCTACGAAAAAGCTTCTGCCCATAAACTCCCATTTTCCGAGGATATATTGAAGGGGTTCTCCCGAAGCGCGTCTTTGAGCAAGACCTATTAGCTCTTCGTATTTTTCATCGGAAATTTCTTCATCGGAGCGCAGATAATACCCCGTTCTGTCAATACCGAAAACCTTTTCTGTCAGGCACATGGAATCGAAGAGGGCATCCTCACTTCGAACAGAAATGATTTCAGCCGCCTTTTTATACGCGTCCTTTAAAAGCATCATTTGATTGCATCATCTTCGGGATTGTCGGTGATGACAGCTTTAAAAGCCTCTATACCGACCTCTATCATATCATCCGTCGGCTCTTTTGTGGTAAGCCTCTGCATCCACAGGCCCGGCGCGGAGAAAATCTTTACGATTATATTGTCATGCTTACCTGCGTATTTGATAAATTCATATCCCAGCGACATGACTATGGGAAGAAGTAAAATTTTAGCCGCTATCCATATTGCACGTATTTCCCGGATGCCGGGTACAATTAAAGCAAGGGCAGAAGAAAGTACAATGCTTATTATGAGGATAACAAAAATAAAACTGGTTCCGCATCTCGGATGAAATCTTGACTGCTTCCTTACATTTTCTACCGTAAGCTCACAGCCGTTTTCGTAGCAAAAAATCGTTTTATGCTCCGCTCCGTGATACATGAATACTCTTTTTATATCCTTGGAACAGGATACTACCGCTATATACGCGACAAATATTATCATTCTCATGACGCCTTCAATAAGAGGTCTGAAGTCTGTTATTGCTCCTGAAAAAAGGTTGTTTAATATATCCGCAACAAATGCAGGAAGCCAGAAAAAAAGAAAAAATGCCAAAGCAAAACCGAGAACCATGGCAACGGCAGAAATTGCGGCCATGAATTTCTCATTGAAATGATCGGTAAGCCATTTATCAAGCTTGGACATATTTTCGGCGTCCGCTTCCTCATCCTCCAGCATACCGGATTTTTCGGCGGACTCCATAAGGCATTTATATCCGATTATCATTGATTCGATAAAGGAAAAGACGCCTCTTATAAACGGCCAGCCTAAAATTTTGCAGCGCTCCTTAAAGGATTTGAAGGTTTTATATTCAGTTTCAATCGTACCGTCAGTCAGACGTACCGACATTGCCGAACCCTTCGGTCCGCGCATCATTATACCCTCTATCAGCGCCTGTCCGCCAACAGAGGTTTTATGTATTCCTTTTTTCTCACTCATTCTTTCTGCTCCTTTTTATCGTTTATAACAATTGGTGTAAGTTCTGTGTTTTCAATGGGAAAAGTTATTGTAACAGTAGTTCCTTCACCTAGTATACTGGCGATTTCAAGGTCTCCTCCATGCAATTTTATTATTTCAGAAGCAACTGCCAAACCGATTCCCGCACCCTGTACAGAAACGTTTGCCTTGAAAAATTTCTCCTTGACTTTCGGCAGATCCTCGGGAGAAATACCGCATCCGGTGTCACTTATCAGAATGTTGATCTTTCTTTCAAGAATCTGAGCCGAAACACCTACTTTTCCGCCCTGTGAGGTATATTTAAAGGCATTGTCAAGAATATTGACAAAAACCTGCTTTATACGATGTGGATCTCCGACCATCGGAGCACATTCGGTAGGTGAATTATAAATCAGATCTATACCGTCCTTTGCGGAGCGTTCTCTGAACACAAATACCGCTTCATCAAGCTCAGCCAATACGTCTATCGGTTCTTTATTAAGTGTAAAACGTCCGTTCTGCATTCTGGAGAAATCAAGCAGTTCTTCCACTAATTCAGTCAATCTTCCTGACTCATTGATTATAATATTCATACCGCGCTGCATGAGTGTCGGGTCACTGTTTCCGATTTGCAGCAGCGTTTCGCCCCACCCTTTTATTGCGGTGAGAGGTGTACGAAGTTCATGGGAAATAGTAGAAATAAAGTCATTTTTCATTCTGTCGGTTTCACTTATTTCACCGGCCATAAAGTTTATTGTCTCGCACAAATCACCTATTTCATCATCGTAATAGGTACTGTCAATGCGCGCATTCAAATCTCCGCCTGCAATCTTCTTCGCCGTTTCATTTATCTTCTTTACAGGATTCACTATGGATTTTATAAAGTATGAACCTGAAAAAGCCACTATAAGCAGTGCAAGGGAGAATATAACAATAATCAATGTAACAATAGCTGCTATTTGATGGTCAATCTCTTCCAAAGAGATAATAAAGCGAACCGCCCCGCTTTCTGCATTTCCGACAGTCGGAAGCATATAGGAGAGTGCCATAACCTTTTCACCGGATGACATTTTTCCGTACCATATGCCGTATCCCAATCCCGAAGTATAGGCGTTATCATAGTCCGGCATGGATTCGTTCGAATTGGGCTGAAATCCGTTTGATGAGATTATCGGCTCACCATGCGAATCTATGACCCAGACCTCCATCTTATCCTTATCTTCGAAATTCTCTACAAAGGTGCGTGCGCCGCTTCGAAATCTCTCATCTGTACCTCCTATGTAAAGGTTGAAAAATGAAGTCACATTGTCATTGGCATGGGTTTCCAAAGTCATGGCTACGCTCTCATAGTAGTATGATCTTAAAGCGACGGAGGAAACGATTACGGTAATAAAAAACAAAAAAGCAATTATACCGAAAGAACTGATATACCAGCGTTTTGTTATGCCTTTGAATTTACTCACGTTTCTGCTCCTTTCGCAGATTTTTAATTATTCAAATCATCCACTTATAACCGTGTCCCCAAATCGTCACAAGGTGTTTCGGCGCTGAAGAATCATCCTCAACCTTCATTCTCAGACGCCTGATGTTGACATCCACTACCTTTTCTTCTCCGAAATATGAATCTCCCCACACTTTATTCAAAATATCAGTCCGGCTCAAGGCTGCCTCCGGGTTTCTGAAAAAGTACTCTATTATCTGAAACTCAACCTGAGTGAGCTCAATCATTTTACCTGACTTCTTTAATGTGCGGCTTCTCAGATCCAAAGTGAACTCACCTAAAACGATTGTCGTCTGCGAATCAGGCTCCTTAGATTCCTTATTCATAACGACCCTTCGATAAACTGCATCAACTCGCGCCATAAGCTCAGTGGGAGAAAAGGGCTTTGTAACATAATCATCGGCGCCGACAAGAAGTCCGGTAACCTTGTCCATTTCCTGAGTTTTTGCTGTCAGCATGATTATCCCAATATTCTTGTCCCTCGCTCTCAATTCCTTACATAACTCAAGCCCATCCATTATCGGCATCATTATATCGAGGAGTGCCATGTCAATGTCTCCGCCGTTTTCTTCGTATATTCTTAAAGCATCAGCTCCGTCCGCTGCCTGAAAAACCGTATATCCTACTCTTTGAAGATTTATTACAATAAATTCGCGTATAGCAGACTCATCTTCCGCTACAAGTATTTTTTTCATAACGAACTCCTTTGATCATTCTATTATTTCAAATTGTTTCATCACAATCTCTGTTGTTATACCGTGATTTTTTGCGGCATCAAAAAGTTTTACGGCATATACCAAACTGTTGTTTTCCGCAATTTTAACATATCCTGTATATTTTTCTTCGGACCAGTCCGAAAAAGGTATGGTTGCAATACTGAAAAGCTTGTCGCCTAACGATGATCCCGAATTGATCACTTCATAAAAAGTCCAGATTCTGTTTTCAACATCATTTTCTATAGTCAGTTTGTCAAGCCATTCGGTTTTATAATTAAACACATAATAATCTGAGGAATTTATAGCAGAATATGCCACAGGCACAAACTTGTTATCAACAGAAAAGGTGCACCATTTTGTTAAGAATACACTGGCTGTTGCAGGAGAACTGAAAACCACGGCGTTATCAGCACTTGCCTCTGCTTTGAGAGTACTGCTAGTTGTATAACTCCCTGTGAGCGGGACCTGCAGCGGAGTCTCAATAAGTCCGTCACCGTTGATGTCACGTGACTCTATTCTTACGCTTCGCACCGTAGAGGTAACGCTCTGGGTATCTGTATTGAGCAGCGGCGAATACAAACCGTTTATCTTGCTGTCCCAGTATATAATTTCCGTAGACATGGTAATATCGCCTTTGATGGCATCTACAAAAATCCTGTAAGGCTTGTTTTCGGAAGCCGCTTCCAATTTTATTGAAGAGTATCCCGAAACTGTACTGTCCATAGTCACGGAGCTTACGGAGGCGATACTTCCGTCGGAACGCACCGCATAAAGTGTGCCGATCTTCTTTACGCTATCATTGGAGGCAAGACTTGAAATAAGAAAAATCTCTTTGCCTCCGCTTCCGTCAACGTCAAAAATTTTCATTGCGGAATATGGTTCATTAAAAATGAGCTGTACTGAATTTATAACGCTTTCATCAGAAAAGCCGATACTGTAAATCGAAAGAATGTTGGCAGTTTTAGTATCAAAAAAGCCCCAACTGATTGCCACCTGTACGGTTCCGTCATTTTTTATATCTTCAAAACTTACCTGATTTATGCTGTTGCCCAGGCCCTTAAAATCGGAAACAATAGACCATTTCTCTTCGGAATAATCGAAAAAGGCCATTCTCACAGTTGTACTCTCGTTTTCCGGAGAATAAAATATGATGGCTTCTTCGGTACCGTCATTGTCCATATCATACATAACACAAGGTGACTGATAATCGCCGGAAAGCGGATATTTCAGCGAATAATTGCCGCCGGCAGAAACCTCGAAAGCTTTCATCAACTGAGAATTAATTTCGCCTGATATTTTAGGCGGACGCATAAGATTGTCTACCGATGAAAAAAGAATCGTATCACAACCGGACAGCAGGCAAAGGAGCAAAACTGCTGCAGCGGCAGCTAAAAGCTTTTTTAACATGTATCAGTCACCTCCTTTATAACAGAAAAACTATTGAGTCTTAATATTTACAACGATTTTGTAATCTCCGTAAGCCCAGCAGGAATTATTATTTTTTATGCTTATATCTATTGGGAAAGTCATGGTCCCCTGCGCAACCTGAACAGAACTTATATCAATTGTACCTACTATATCAGAGCTTTTGAGCACTGCTATATCGGCAGAAGGTCCGACCAAAACCACTTCCTGAGAAAAGCTCGACGGAATCTCAACGCTTACATTCTCAGAAAGATTGCTTATATTAATATTTGAAGAATCAATTTTGAAGTTTCCGCTTACCATAGAGCTTGCATCAACGGCAACTTCAAAGCTTTCCGTTCCGTCAATAAATTTTACTTCCTTAATACTCGAGGCATTAAAAGTAAATTTATTATTAAGAGAACCTATATCGGAAAAATCAATCGTGCCCACTGAAATCTTTTCAAGTTTGTCCACATAGTTTTCATCACCCGCTATCGTAACCTTGGAAGGAGTTACGACAGTCGGCAGCGGAGAAGCGGCATAATCCTTCGGCGCATTGATGAAATCTACAGATACCGGCAGTTCTTTTACCTTTAATACGGGAACGGTAATCGTCACAACGGCGTTATCTTTTACAGACAGATAGCGCAAAGTTCCTCCGTATTCATTTACCGGCACTATTTCGGCATTTATTGTGGCAGTTGTAGTTAGAGGCTTATCCACCTGAATTCTTGCGTAAACCTTTGTTATTTTATTTATCTCGGTCGCAGGCCCGCAGATTGTAATGCTCTTTGCGGAAAGAATCGGTTCTTCGCTGATATATCCGTCGGGAATAAGCTGATCCGTTACAATGTTTGTTTCAAGCTGATAGGTAGCCTCTTTATAAACGTCAAAATACGCCTCAATATAAGTCTGCGACAAAGAGGTTATTTCAAAATCGGCTCCATCGTCTTTTGCTACAGCTTTAAGCGAAAGTGTATGCTTTCCGGCGGAATCCACATAGTTTGTCTGGGCGGTAACATCGATATCATCTGCGGTGAGATTTCCTACAGCGTACCTCTTGCCTCTCACGGTAACGGAGACTGTATATTCCGTATCGCCGAACATCGTAAGGTCAAACTGCTTCGGTACGCTGTTTTCAAGATCTACGTTTACCTTGACATTATCAATTGTCTTTTCTATTTCTGTTCCTGCAGTCATGGAAATAGTCACCCAAATGGCAAAGGCAGCAATAACGGAGAAGAACATAAGAAAACGATCGTTATAAAAAAGGTTATGGAGATTAATTTTTCTTTTCTTGGCTTTCATTTTCCTTATCCTTTCTTATAAACTGTTTTGCTTTCTTTACGGTGGTTACAAAAATATTTTCTTCGTTTTCCTCCGAATCGCCGAGAATATGCTGAAGAAGCTTCATTCGCAAATCTCCGTCTGAAAGGTTTCGAGTTATAACTCCGTTAACGGCAATTGAAATTGCTCCGGTCTCCTCAGATACAACAGCAACCAGAGCATCGCTTTGCTCGCTGAGGCCGAGCGCCGCACGATGCCTTGTACCCAATTCACTGTCAAGAGAATTGTTCTGAGTAAGGGGAAGAATACATCCGGCGGCAAACACTTTACCGTCACGCACTATCATGGCGCCGTCGTGCAACGGCGCTTTGGGATAAAACACGTTTTCAACAAGCTGACTTGTAAGCTCCGCGTTGATTATTGTTCCTGTATTTATAACTTCTCCCAGAAGAGTGTATTTTTCAAATACAATCAGGGCACCTATTTTCTTTTCGCTCATTGAAACGCAGGCGCGGCAAACCTGCGTAATTGCGCTTGTAAGGCGCTCTCGCTGTTTAAATGAATCCGAATTCTTTGTTGCAAAAATATTCAGCTTAGTAAAACTGCTTCGGCCTATGCTCTCAAGAGCGTGTCTGATTTCGGGCTGGAACAGTATAACAATAATTACTACGCCGAATTTGATTATCATATCGAGGATATAGCTGATAGCCTGCATATCCAAAATATTCACAATAAGATAGATGATGGCTAATAATATAAGTCCCTTGAGAAGCTGAATAGCCCTTGTCTCTCTTATAATTTTTATGCTGTTGTAGACAATAAAAGCAACCAGAAGAATATCAAGAAAATCCTGAGGTCTGAAAGTAGACATCAGGCTAAAGAAAGAATCAAGAAAACCGCTTATCCATTGTAATACAGCCATTTTATCACCCTTACATGTTAACACCCATAAGATTTCACTTTACTTCTATTTTGTTTATTTTATCATATTTGTTTACCCTTTGCAATTTTCTCTATGCATTTTAATAAAAAAATCGCATCATTATGATTTGTAAAAACAGACGGACATACTCTGACAGTGCCGATATTCAAGGTACGGAATTTTTTATGGGCCGACGGCGCACAGTGAAGTCCCGCCCTTGTACAGATACCGAAACCGTTAAGCTTTTCCGCAGCTGCTTCACTGGACAAACCTTCAAAATTAAAGGACAAAAGGGGAACTGCAAACCCATCCTCAGGTTCTGCTGTATAAAGAAGGATGCCGTTTCTTTTTTTAAGCTCACCGTACATCATTTTTATAATATTCATCTCATAGCGGTGTATTCTTTCGAGCCCTTTTTCGCTTACAAAGTCGATGCCTGCGCCGACTCCTGATATCCCGGGAACATTGATAGTCCCGCTTTCAAATCTGTCGGGAAGAAAGGAGGGTTGATTATAATTTACGGAATCGCTTCCCGTACCGCCCTCAATAATAGTTTCGGGTAAAGGCGCATCTTTTCCGAAAACTATCATACCTGTACCCATAGGTCCGTACAAAGCTTTATGGCACGGCAGGCAAAGGTAATCTATATTCATTTCATCAACTTTAATCGGCAGGACTCCCGCGCTCTGAGCTGCATCCACAACAAAAAGCAGGCCATTTTCATGGGCAGTTTTCCCTATATCGGCAATGGGCAGAACTGTTCCGAAAACATTTGAGGCGTGTATGCAAATTATTGCTTTCGTCTCGGGACGGATGCATTTTTTAAATGCCGCAGCCGTTTTATCGAAGTCCCCGGGAAAGGTTTCGGCCATGCCGTAAGAAATAATCCCCTTTTCCGACAACGAGAAAACGGGACGCATAACGGCGTTATGCTCCATATCAGAAACCACAACATGATCTCCCGGCCTTAAAATTCCTTTGAGCACATAGTTAAGGGACATGGTGCAGTTTTGAGTGAAAACTATTTTGTCGGGCGAGGATGCCCCGAAAAATTCCGCCGCCTTTTTTCGGCAGACGAAAACCTGCTCAGAGGTCCTCAATGACAGCTCATGGCCTCCTCTTCCCGGGTTGGCACCGTATTTTTTTATCGCCTGCGAAACTGCCCGCTGAACGGCGGCAGGTTTTGGAAAGGTCGTGGCGGCGTTATCGAGATATATCATGCTTTTCCGCTCCCCGTAAGCTTTATTCCTGAATTGCCGAGAAGCTTTTCCGCTTTCTGCATGTCCCCTGTGGATATGAGCAGATAACCGCATCCGTCCTCGGATAAAGCTTTTTCGGCCCGCTTCATTGAAACACGGTATCCGTTATAAATAAGCAGCTCTTTAGCGCGCAGAGCCGTAGTTATTGAGTTGACTTTTATATACCATTTTTCCATTTCTTACACCTCTCTTCTTTATCGGTAAAAATAAAAGACCTGTCTTAAAAACAGGTCTTTACACCCGCACTATATAATATGCGGAGAATATTTAATTGTACTGAGAAAAAGTCCTCAGCCGTTGAGAGAATCTGAACAAAGGTATCCTGATCAGAAACGGAAAGTTTCAGCTTGATTTTTCAATAAGGCATACGCTGTGAGCACTTATTCCCTCGCCCGAACCCGTAAAACCGAGCTTTTCTTCTGTGGTAGCTTTTACGCTTACCGAATCAATGTCAATGCCGCATGCCTCGGCGATGTTTTTGCGCATTTTTTCTATGTGGCTGCTCATTTTCGGAGCCTGAGCTATAATGGTCGCGTCTATATTTGAAACCTTATAACCCTTTTCCGCCGTCTTTTTCACTACCTCCTTCAAAAGCAGAAGGCTGTCGGCGCCTTTAAATTTCTCGTCGGTATCGGGAAAAAGCTTGCCGATGTCGCCCATGGCGGCGGCGCCCAAAACGGCGTCTGATATTGCATGGAGCAAAACGTCGGCGTCGGAATGTCCCAGCAAGCCCTTTTCATATTCTATCTTTACGCCGCCTATTATCAGGTCTCTGCCCTGCGTAAGCCTGTGTACGTCATAGCCGTGTCCAATTCTGAAACTCATTATTTTCTCCTTTCAGACAAAAACTTCTCTGCCACCAGCAAATCATCCGGAGTGGTGATCTTTATGTTTTCATAATCCCCTTCCGTAAGATATACGGGATGTCCCGTGCTTTCAATAAGCTGGCAGTCATCAGTGTACTGCCGTCCCTCGGAAACGGCCTTGGCCATGGCCTCCCTGTACAGAGGGAAGCTGAATATCTGAGGGGTCTGCACTGCGCGAAGAGAAGCTCTTTCGGGAGTTGAAACTATCTTTCCCGAAGAGTCAATGATTTTTATTGTATCCTTGACCGGTACGGCACAGGCGGCGGCGCCGCACTGCGAGGCCTTTTCCAGCGTCGCGTCTATTGATTTTCGGCTTACCAGAGGCCTTGCGCCGTCATGTACGGCAATAAGCATCGCCTCATCGCTTATTTTCCCCACGGCTGCGGCGATACTGTCCTGACGGGTGGCTCCGCCTTCGACAATATCCTTTACTTTCCTGATATCGTATTCCTTTAAAAAAGCCTTTATGATATCAAAATCCTGTTTTCTTGCAGTTATGATGATTTCCCTGACATAGTCTATTTCTTCAAACGCCTGAATGCTTTTAATCAAAACAGGTATACCCTCAAGGAGAAGGAACTGCTTGCTTTTGCCGGTACCGTATCTGGTGGAATTTCCCGCCGCAGCTATAATCACAGAAACAAACATATTATCACCCGTTGTTTAAAAGACGGCACAGTAAATTCTGCGCCGTCTTTTTCAGTTATTTAAAATTCGATTTCGCTGTCAAAGTTTGCGGAACGGCTGCCCGGATCACCGTATTTCATGAAGTCCACAGCGCTCCAAAGAGGAATGGCGTCACCGATAAGCTTCTCATAGAAGGGATACTTATAGGTACAATTTCTCTTTGACAGAGTGTCGTAATGCTTTGAAGCAGTTTTGCAGAATCCTTTGTCTTCCGTTATGCTGGCAGCCAAAATGACAATATTGCTGTCGGGAGTAAAGCATACGCTGTCTGCATTTTCGGGAAGAACAAGAGTATATTTGAAGAAATAAAGATTCTTGCCGTACTCATCGCCCTGAGTCGAATGTGTATGAGTGACATTCCAGGCAAGAACGGCGTTTTTAATGTATCCCGTCTCGCCGAGAGCATACATATCCCATGCGCCGACGGCCTCGGCCGCATCGGAAACAGTAAAGGTATAGTCCTTGTCACCGACTTTTACGGAATAGGCCTTATCTCCGTCAAAGGAAGCGGCGATAAAGTGAAGCTTCTTGGCTCCTTCGGGTATCGCGACAGTGCTGCCGTCGGGAATAAGGGCATTTTTACCGTCAGCGGGACCGAATTTAAACTCAATTCCGCCGCACTCTACTGTCTCGGGGAACATTTCCGCAGGAAGTGCCTCTTTGCTGGGAAGTCCTCCGAGAATGAAATTGTTATTCTCGAGAGTTACGCAGGCATTGTATTTGAGCTCCAAAGGCTTCTGAGCAACAGGTGCGGCAGCCTTCTTTGCCTTCTTGAGTGTAAGGGCAAAGGTCTTTACTTCAAAGGGCTTGAGGTCGAACTTGAGCTTGCCTCCCGTCACCTTAACGGATTCGATTACCTCTTCGCTCGCATAAACAGCTTTGGCAAGCCTGATGCCGTCGGCAACGGAAAGCTCGACTGCGGCCTGGTTCTTGCCTTCAAGCTCATTAACTCTGACAATCACTTCGTCGGAGTTCTGGGCCTTCTTGATGCAGCGGATAGCGGCAGCGCCTTTAATCTGAGCAAATGAATAGCTTGTTCCGTATACGCCTGCATGGACGTCGGTTTCAAAGGTATTCATCGGCTGGTTAAAGTATGCGGCGTTTATCTGAGTTCCGAGAACGCTCTCACCTTCATGTGAGTAAACGGCAAAGCCGTAGCGGTTAAGACCAAGGTCAAGGGTATTCTGTGAGCTGTCTTTAAGGTATGCGGAACGAGGAGTATGGATACCTGTCAGACGCAGGGTATTGCTCTCGGGCTTATCCCAGCCGTAACGTGAATCGCTGAATACGGAAACACCGTACTCGCCGCCGATATCGGTGATGTCGGCCCACATCTGAGCGGGAACCTCGTAGAGCTTCCTTGTGTTATTGTTTCTGCTTATATATCCGAGTCCCAAGTCGTATTTTGCCTTGTAATTTTCGGCAGTAAATGTAAAGTTGGTCTTAAGGAGCTTTCTCAGGCTGCGCCAGTCGATCTCGTTGAAGAAATCAACGCTTTCTCCGTTGGCGGAAAGGGATACAACCTGACGGAAAACTGATTCTCCGTAACGCTTTACCGTTTCAACGGCAACTCTTGCGGGACCGTCTTCCTTAATTCTGATGCTCTGAAGCTTCGGCACAGCCGTATGCTTTGCCATTACCTCGTCGTAGCAGAGCTCCCATGCGGGATAGACGCCGCTTCCGTTGTAGTTGAAAATGCGCATCTCAATGGGCTCTTCGAGAAGCTGTTTATTGAGCTTCTTGTCAAGGATGCTGCATACATCGCCGTTATCGTTAAGAGCGACAACATATTTATCGTTTTCGAGTCTTCTTTCGTTGATGCGAAGACCTGTGAAAATGCCGCACGCCTTTGTGCTCTCACGGACATCATATACGCGATAGCCCACAGAGGGTACTTCCGCTACGAAAGCGATTCTGTACATTTTGCCTTTTCTGTAAATGATCTGAGAGGGAACTTCATTTCCCTTTTCGTCATAAACAGCTATAAATACGGGGCTGCTCTCAAAAGAAAGCTCGGCAACCACAGTATCCTTTCTGTCACCCTGAACGGGATTGTTGACTACAACGGCTTTTCCCTTTACGAAAGAGGTATCAAGACGTGACGCAACCTCTCCGGCGGCGCTTCTGTACTCCTCCGAAAGCTCGTTGAGAGAAAGCACATAGTCGTTCCAGTTGCGCTTATAGCACTCCATAAGCGATGTACCAGTTATATCGTCATGGAACTGGTGAGAAATAACTCTCTTCCATGCCTTTTCAAGCTTCTCCTGGGGATAGGTATATCCGTTCATCCAGACAGCGGCGCTGGCGCTTCTCTCAGCAGCATCCGCAAGCTGCTCGGCACGTCTGTTGAAACGCTTGCCGGCAGTTCTCGAAGTATAGGAGCCTACGCCGTGGTTCTGGGAAACGAGCTCTGTCTTCCAAACGGGGAGCTTGCTCTTCTGCTCGTCGGTAAGCTCGGCATCCATATCCTTAAACACCTGGTCGGCGGGAGCGCTCAATACGTCCCACTCACTGGAGGCGTTTTCTCTTATCTCCCTGCAGACAGTCGCCACGGACTCCTCCTTGGGAGCGCCGCCTCTGTCGCCTACGCCGTGGTAAATATATGTATAGGGAAGGTCATAATCGGTAATGTTTTTCGGAAGCTTTTCCAGAACGCCTTTGTTCTTTTTTACTTCGCTGAGTACGGAGCAGTAGCTGCGTGCGTCAAGAGAAGCATAGATGGAATTGCCGTCAACGCCCTGCCATTTACCCAAATCAAAGGGAATGCCGAAAGCGGAGCTCCAGGGAAGCTTCTGGGTGGAAAAGCCCATAAGGTTTGCATGGTGAGCTATTGAAGGAAGAGCCCAGCCGAATCCGAAACAGTCGGGAAGATAGATATCCTTGCTCTCCTTACCGAAGGTTTTGCGGAAATAATCATTTCCGTAAAGAATATTTCTGAAAAGAGCCTCAGGAGAAGGAACATTTACGTCTCCGTTTTCATAAGAGCTTCCGCAGACATTCCATCTGCCCTGCGCCACATAATCCTTAAGCTTTTCAAAAAGCTCCGGATAATATTCAGCCATAAGCTCGTAGCGGTAGCTGCCCTCGAAATTGAACTGATACTCGGGATATTTCTCAAAAAGAGCAAAGTTATCCTTGAGTGTTTTCGGGATGTACTCCCTGAGGGTTGTTTCAAAATTCCAACACCAAGTGGTGTCAAGGTGAGCGGTACCCACCGTATAAATTTTTGGTTTCTGCATTTTTACGCCTCCTAACTGATTTTATACCGAAATATTTTTTAGCTGATAAAATCAATTATAAGAATTATATCACATTTAAATAACGTTTTCATCAGACAACCTGAGAAAAAATAAACAAAAAGCGGTTGCTTTTTTTTACAACCGCCTAAATATGATAAATAATTATTCGATACCGCAAATATCCTTCACAACTTCCGCAGCCAGCAGCAGTCCCGCAGCAGGCGGAGTGAAAGATATGCTTGATGGAACACGGGAAATTCCCGAATCAGAAAATGGCTGTTCCTTAGAATAGACTACCTTGAGCCTTTTGACTCCCCTGCTCTTTAATTCTCTTCGCATTACCCTGCAAAGAGGGCAGACGCTGGTTTTATAAATATCCGACACTTCAAAAAGCTCGGGGTGCAGCTTATTGCCCGTTCCCATACAGGAAATCAGAGGAATATTCCTTTCCTGACACTCTGCGGCGATATCTATTTTAGCGCTCACCGTATCTATCGCATCAACCACATATGTACAGGAGGAGGAAAAATACTTTTCACCGTCGCCTGCATTATAAAAAGCGGCAATCTCCTTTGTTTCACAGTCTGGATTGATGTCCCTGATGCGTTCTGCTGCCACCTGGACTTTTTTCTTCCCCACAGTTGAGTGAAGGGCATAAAGCTGGCGGTTGATATTTGTGATATCTACTTCATCGCTGTCTATCAGAATCAGCTTTCCTATCCCCGCCCTCGCCAAAGCCTCGGCGGCATATGAACCTACGCCGCCGAGACCGAAAATTATCACGGTACTGTCCTTAAGCTTTTTGAATTTTTCTTCTCCTATCAGGGAGATTTCCCTCGAGAACTCTTCCTTTAAAAAACCATTATCAGCCATTATATCCTACCATCTTTTTAAGAGAATCCATATATCCGGAGTTATAGGGAGCAAAAACATAGTTTATCATCAGAACATCCTGAATTCCGTGCTGTTTTACAAATGAAGGAAGATCCATGTCGATCTTTCTCGGATCAGTCACATATATCTCCTCGTAATTCTCAATGAGGAAAGGAACAAAGGCATTGCCGTAGGATTCCTTGACAACCATGATCTTTTTGCCGTTTTTATTTCCTGTGGTTATCTTCGCAACAGGTGTATCGCCCTGAATAAAGGCAAGATATTTATTTGAGTTTTCCACCTGGGTTCTTACAATGGCAAGGGGTATCTGATTTGTCATTGCAGCATCATAGGAATAAACACCCGTCGCCTGAGTCTGTGGCAGGAAGTATTCTACATAATCGGGATTTTCCTTAAGCATTTCGCTCTGGGTATATCCGTAATAGCTTCCCACAAAGCCCTCGATCTTTCCGCTCTGATAGCTGGATAAAGGCTTAGGCGTCAATCCCGCCGTTTCGGCAAAGGCTGTATATCCGTAATAGGCTCCCCTTGCTGTCCAGTGATGGTCTGTACGGAAGTAAATATACTCATCCGTATGGGGCTGTATTTTACTGTAGGCATCTACCGTTTTAATATTGCTGTTCAGAGCGTCATAAGCCATAGAGATGCCCTTCGCCTCTGATTTGTTTCCTGTGTGATACTTTTCAGCACTGTAAAATTCAAGCGAAGTGGGGGCGAGCAAAACATACACCTGTGAATCGGGCACCTTTTTTGCAAAGGTATTGATGACCGCCGAATAGTCCTTCATGCGCGAGTCTGCAGTATAGAGCTCCATGGCAGCTTTCCTCGTATGGTCGAGGATAATATATCCGCTCTGCTGATACTCATGATTTTCCGCGTTGTCCTTGGGCTTCGTCTCTGCCTCTTTCTCCTGAGTGGTCGGTTCCGTAGTGTTTTCGTCGGTCGGGATCAAAATATCCGCCTCGCCGCCGAGCTGATCGCTTCCGTTCGGCTTCTGGACAATAGAGATACCGTCTCCCGTATGATTTTGAGTAAAAGGCGTAGTTATTTTTTTATTTATATTAAGGAAAAAGTCACGGAACGGAAATGTGTCTGAATAATATTCCTCAAAATCTTTAGTATAGGTTCCGCTGAACAAAGCCTGAAAGCTGAATTCGGGTTTCGTCTTTAAATTTCTCTTCTCCGTCTCCGAAACTGTTGCGTCGGTATCCATGGCGCTGTATAATCCCAAAAACAAAACGGGAAGGATAAAAAGCGCTATGGCAGAAACAGCCACGCCTTTGTTTTTATAAAACAAATGGACAGTGGAGTCGGCGTAATTATTTCCCTTAGTGGTTGAAAGCCTCTTCTTTTTTCTCATTAAAGCGTTGGCTCTCTTGTTTTTATTTTCCTCCGCCAGAATTTTTGAATAAGGGGAAGGATTTCTGAGATTGCGTGTGTCAAATTCGTTCATATCGTTTCGTCTTTTCATGATCGTATCCTCCCTCTTAGAATCTGAAATAAAGGAACGGGTTATAGCTGCTGCCGACCAGCGCTGCCGTACAGATGAACAGCATCGCAGTATTGTAAACTATGGTTACAACACCAACAGCTGCATTTGCCGCCTTTCCCTGACGTGCCGCATGAGCCAAAAGTTTCTTAACAAGCACGGAAACGGGAATACATGCCACTATAAGCACTATAATTAACAGTATATTATTTTTGAGCAAAAGCGTATCCGTAGACATGACAAAGGGTTGTCCGCTCAATCCGAACATAAGCTTTAACATATGTCCAAGTCTCGACATGTTATCGAAGTAGAAGAACACCCAGCCGACCAAGATTATAAAAAGAGAATAGATATGGCCGAAAACGGAGGGAAGCTTATCCAGAACCTTGTGGAAAAAGAGTTTCTCAAACATTAAAAATACAAAATAGTAAAGTCCCCAAAGAATAAAGTTCCAGCTTGCACCATGCCAAAAGCCCGTCAGAAGCCAAACTATAAACATGTTCCTCGCAAAGTGACTTCTGTTGCCTCCGAGAGGGATATAAAGATAATCTCTGAAGAATGAGCTTAGGGTTATATGCCATCTTCTCCAAAATTCCGTAATGGATTTTGAGATGTAAGGGAAGTTAAAGTTTTCAACATAGGTAAAACCAAACATCTTTCCGAGACCTATCGCCATATCCGAATATCCCGAAAAATCGAAATATATCTGCATGGCGTAGAAGAATATTCCCGTCCAAGCTCCCACTACCGAAAGTCCTGCCAAGTCGCTGCCCAAAAGGTTTGAGGTAATTTCTCCTGCAAGATTAGCCAGAAGTACCTTCTTGCCGAGACCTGCCGCAAATCGCGTTATTCCCGCCGAGAAGCCCTGCAAGGTGGTCCTTCGGTTATCTATCTGCTCGTCGATATCCGAGTATCTCAAAATCGGACCTGCAATCAGCTGCGGGAACAGAGAGACGAACAGCAGAAAGTTTGCAAATGAATGCTGAACTTTGACCTTGTCCATATATACATCCACTGTGTAAGAAATGGTCTGGAAGGTGTAGAAGGAAATTCCTATTGGAAGATTGAAGCTCGGTACCGGAATGCCGATACCTAAAACGGCGTTGATGTTTTCAGCAAAGAAGCCCGAATACTTAAACACGCCCAGCATCGAAAGGTTAATTATGAGCGATGCAACCAGCGCCGCTTTTGCTTGCCAGCTGTCTCTGTGCTTTTCTATGATCAATCCGTTCGTATAATCAACCACTGCACTGAAAATCAGAAGTATGACCCACACCGGTTCTCCCCATGCATAAAAAAGCAGCGACATAATAAGCAAAACGATGTTTTTCGCTTTCATGCCGCGCATAAGGAAATACAAACCTAAACAGATAGGCAAAAAAATGTAAATGAAATTAAGACTTGAAAAGACCACCTGTACTCTCTCCCTTACACAGTTATAAAACTACGAATGGATTCAAAAGTCTTTTCTCCGATTCCGCTTACATTTGTAATTTCTTCAATAGACGAAAAACCGCCGTTTGATTCGCGGTATTCGATTATTGCCTGAGCTTTAACAGGACCTATACCGTTGAGGGAAAGAAGCTCCTCGTAACTACAGGTATTAATATTTATTAAATAATTACCGGCGGTATCACCATCGGTACTAAATTCTGAAGAAACTGCATCGGTCGTAAACCCGCTGTCTGCAGGCGCGCTTATAAAAGCCGATGTAGATTCTTGCGTAACCTCTATCGGCAAAAGCAGCGGCACAGAAAATGTTCTATACAAAATCAGAGCTGCAATGAGAAGAAATGAAGCGGATAAAATAAAGTATTTTGCCCTGCCCTCTTCTTCCATGCAAACACATCCATTCATGTTCTTTATTGATAAAAATTTTATCATATGAAGGCAGAGCTTGCAATAACAAATTGGTTACAATTTATTGCAAATTGTAACAATAGTATTGCCGAAATCAGCACACTTTTTCCAACTCTTTTTTTAATCTTTGAATTATCTTTTTTTCAAGACGGGAAATATAGCTTTGCGATATACCGAGTATATCCGCCACTTCCTTTTGCGTATGTTCCTTTTCTCCTCCTATTCCGAATCTCATCTTCATTATGATTTTTTCCCTTCCGCTCAGCTTCTCCAGAGTTGCGTTAAGAAGATTCTTTTCGTCTTCCAGCTCTATATCGCGGTTTACTATATCCGGGTCACTTCCCAAAACATCGGAAAGCAAAAGCTCATTGCCGTCCCAATCAGTATTCAGCGGCTCGTCAATGGAAACTTCACTCTTCATTCCGTTAATCTTACGCAAATACATCAGTATTTCATTTTCAACACATCTTGAAGCATAAGTCGCAAGCTTAATGTTCCTCGACGGACAAAATGTATTGACTGCCTTTATCAGTCCAATCGTGCCTATTGAAACAAGGTCTTCAACTCCTACTCCCGAATTTTCAAATTTTTTCGCTATGTATACAACCAGTCTCAAATTATGTACGATCAAAGGTTCCCTGGCACTCTCATCGCCGTTTTCTATTCTTTTCATTATTTCCGCCTCCTCATGTTTGGAAAGAGGCGGCGGAAGATTCTCAGGACCGTTTATGTAAAATATATCCTCATAAAACAGTTTGGTTTTTACACAAGTCAAAAGCTGTGAGATTTTTCCTAGAATTAAATCGCATTTCATAACAATAATTCCCCTTTTCGCTATTTACATTTCTTTGGTATCGAATATTTTCTGATTAAGCAAAACGTCATTTTGAAACGAAGAAAAATTCCTGTCACTTACAGCGACATATACTTCCCGAGTTTTGCATATCAGCACTTTATCTTTTTCTATTACTATGTAATCCGGCCTGAATGCTTTAATTATCCCCTGATCTTTTATGGTTCCGAAGGGGATGATTCTTATCCTGCTTTTAAGCCTTCCTTCGCTCGGAGTGAAGGTGCTTTGTCCTTTAAAACAATCGAGTTCCTCGGGAAAAAAAAGCTTTTCTATAAATTTCCTTTTTGCGACAATTACGGGAAAACCCGAAAAGCAATCGGTAAGTGCATTGCCTGTGTCTAGATAGCCGCTGCCAGTCACCGACAGAGAATCAAAGGCAATCGTTACAGTATATTCGACATATGAAGCCGACCTTCTTGCCACTATTTTTGAAACCGCCCCGACAAATCCGTAGCATACAACGGTAGAGATAATTAAAACAGGAACGCTTATATCGAAGTAAACAATACTGTTATTGACCACCATACCTCCCGGCTTAAACATAAACCACAGAGCCATCATGCTTCCTGCAAAAATAAAATTAGCTGCAATAAAAGCAAGAAAAAGCTTCATAAAATTCTTGAAGCCTCCTGCTCCGAAAGTTATGTATACAATCGTCAGCGCAGTCACCGCTTTAAAAATCAAGCCTGAGAAAAAGCTCATTTCAGGCAGGAAAATCGACAGCGATACTGCCGCCCCGAAAGCCGCTCCGAAAAAAAGCCGCAATCTCTTTGCCGTTTTTTTCAAGAGCTTTGCGCAGGACAAAAGAAGAAAATAATTGATAAACAGATTTGTTGTAAGCAGTACATCTACATAGACAACCTGTTTCACAATATCACTCCCTTGACAAACATTATAAATAAGGGAGGACAACAAATTTGTCGATAAGGGGAAATGATTTTCTTTAAATTTTTTCATCTTTTTAAAATTTACTATTGATTTTCTTTTGAAACTGTGATATTATTATCAGCGTTGCACGGGGCATTAGCTCAGCTGGGAGAGCGCTACACTGGCAGTGTAGAGGTCAGCGGTTCGATCCCGCTATGCTCCACCAAAAACCTATCACCGATCGGTGATAGGTTTTTTACTTTTACTTATTCATTTATCAAAACTTTTCCTCATTGAAATAATTCAATTTCGGTTTTCAAGGCACCATTTTGAAATTTCACTTATCAAATCGACAGGCAGCGCCATACTGTACGGGATCTGTATGGTTCCTCTGCTCGTCTTGAAATCCTTTAACCTGTCCGCAAAAACTTCGATTGCCTCGGGTCCGGGATAGATACCCGCATGTTTTTTAAAGGCGGCAAACTGGATAATGATCCCGTTTTTATAATATGTCGGCATACGCCATGAGATTTTTTCCCTGACATCGGTCAGGGAATTTTTAATGGTCTCGTTAAGCTCAATCAGATAGGGGCGTATTTCCTCCCGCTGTTCGAGAATATACTCTTCTATCGTTTCCGGAGCCGAACCGCATCTGTGCTTCTGATTTTTGTTTTTGAATTTCCGTCCGCATTCAGGACATTCCCACATATCTAACGCCTCTCTTCCTCTTTTGAAGTATAGCACCCGAAAAAGAATCTTTCAATCACTTGCCATGCTTTTATATCATCGGAGGATAGTCCGACGTTTTGCCATACAAAGCCTTGCCACTTTATAATCAGTTAAACCTGCACTGTTTATTCAGACAAATCATCAACTTTTTCTACAGTCAAAGTGTAAATTTAAAAATCAAGGTACCTTGACTTTTATAATGTTAAGTGATATATATTTATCGTAATCCAAAGGCAGGTGAAAAAGATATGGAAGAATCCCGCAGCAATCTGTCAAACGATGTAATAAGGCAGCTTAGAACGTGCGGCCATTTTTTGTACTTTCGAATGGGCGGGAAAATAGGCCGAAAACGCATCCTGGTCGTTTTGGAAAAACATCACGAGCTGCTCCAAAAGGAGCTTCAGGATATCCTGGAGGTTCAGTCCGGTTCTCTGAGCGAGATAATCATAAAAATGGAAAATGAAGGATTGATTGAAAAGGCTAAAAGCGAATTCGACGGCAGACAGCTTGTTCTGCGCCTGACGGAGAAAGGTCTGCGCGAAGCGGAAAAAGCCAGAGCAGAACACGATAAACACGTTGAAGAGCTCATGTCCTGCCTTACAAAGGAGCAAAAGGAAGAGCTTTTTGAACTGCTTTCAACGATATTGCTTCACTGGAAAAGCATTGAAAAGCAATTTGAGACCGAAAGCACATGCAGCAGCTGATAAGTACGCGACTGCTCTTTCATGGTTTTATAAATTTCAGTCTCGAAAGGAAGGATAAATTATGATACGCAAATTGATGCAGAGTCTGCGTGAATACAAAAAAGTGACTATAATGACGCCTCTGCTCGTCGTGATGGAAGTTGTTATGGAGTGTATAATTCCCTTCATAATTGCCAATCTGGTCAATCAGATAAAGGCCGGCTGCGAGCTTTCCGTAATTATTAAATACGGCGCGGTGCTGGTTGTTATGGCGGGGCTTTCCCTTTTCTTCGGCGCATGGGCGGGCTCAACCTGTTCCACCGCTTCCTGCGGTTTTGCAAAGAACCTGCGCCATGATATGTTCTATGCCATTCAGAAGTACTCTTTTGAAAACATAGATAAATTCCTTACGTCTTCCCTTGTAACACGCATGACAACGGATATAACCAATGTTCAGAACGCCTTTATGATGGTTATCAGAACGGCGGTCCGTGCTCCGCTTATGCTTGTTTTCGCCTTTACAATGGCATTCATCATGGGCGGCAGAATGGCGACGATATTCCTGATTGTGCTTCCGATTCTCGGAGTCGGTCTTTCTGTCATCATCTACAAAGCCATGCCCCTGTTCAAAAAGGTGTTCAAAAAATACGATAACCTTAACAGCTCCATCCAGGAAAACATAAAGGGTATGCGCGTTGTGAAGTCTTTCGTCAGAGAGGACTACGAACAGGAAAAATTTGACTTTGCCGCGGAAGATGTATGCCGTGACTTTACAAAGGCTGAGAGGATTTTGGCCCTCAACAACCCCTTGATGCAGTTTTGCATATATACGGTAATGGTGTTCGTCCTTTCCTTCGGTTCCTACACGATCATAACCTCACGAGGCATTGATCTGGACGTGGGTCAGTTTTCGGCCCTTCTCACTTACAGCTTCATGATGCTCATGAGCCTTATGATGCTTTCGATGATTTTCGTTATGATAACCATGGCGGGAGAATCAAGTAAGCGTATTGTCGAAGTCCTGTCGGAGGAAAGCACCCTTACAAATCCCGAAAATCCAGTCTGCGAGGTCGCGGACGGTTCCATCGATTTTGAAAATGTCAGCTTCAAATATTCAAAATCAGCAAAGCGAATGGCCCTTTCCGACATTGACCTGCATATTAAATCAGGCGAAACCATAGGCATTATCGGCGGAACGGGTTCGTCTAAATCCTCCCTTGTTCAGCTCGTCTCAAGGCTCTATGACGCCACACAGGGCGTTGTAAAGGTAGGCGGCATTGATGTTAAAGATTACGATATCGAATCTCTCAGAAATCAGGTTGCCGTAGTCCTTCAGAAGAACATACTTTTCTCCGGTACCATAAAAGAGAACCTTCGCTGGGGAAATAAGGAAGCCACCGACGAGGAACTGATAAGCGCCTGCAAGCTTGCCTGCGCCGATGAATTCATATCTCAGTTCCCCCTCGGCTACGATACGTTTATAGAGCAGGGCGGAGCCAATGTCTCGGGCGGACAGAAGCAGCGCCTTTGCATAGCGAGAGCGCTTCTTAAAAAGCCTAAAATACTGATCCTTGACGACTCGACAAGCGCCGTAGATACCAGAACCGACGCAAGTATACGCAAAGCCATGCGTGAGTACATTCCAGAAACCACAAAAATCATCATTGCTCAGCGAACGGCCTCTGTTGAGGACGCCGACAGGATAATAGTCATGGACAAGGGCACCATAAATGCCATCGGCACACATTCTGAACTGCTGGCCAAAAACGAAATTTACCGTGAAATTTATACTTCTCAGAACAAGGCAGGTGATCAGCTTGAAGACTAAGCTTAAGCAGAACAAAAAAGGCACCGTCGGGCGGCTTCTTAAAACGATATTCGGTTTCTACCCGGTGCTTTTACCGATAACCGTCGCCTGCATAGTGTTTAACGCCATTGTAAGCTCTATCCCCTCCGTTTTCATGCAGAACATAATTTCGGTAGTTGAAAGCAGCTGGCAAACAGGCGACTGGAACGGAGTAAAAACAAAAATCCTCACCTTTGTATTTATCCTTGCAAGCTTCTACATTCTGTCGCTTATCTCAGGATTCACCTTTAACCAGCTGATGGCCGTTATCACTCAGGGAACCCTCAAAAAGATGCGTGAGAAAATGTTTGGCGGTATGCAGCGTCTTCCCATCAAATATTTCGACACGAATAATCACGGCGATATAATGAGCCACTATACAAACGATATAGACACTCTCCGCCAGCTTATTTCACAGAGCTTTCCTCAGCTTCTCGTTTCCGCCATAACCGTCACCACCGTTTTCTTCATTATGGTCTACTACTGCCTGTGGCTCACACTTGTTGTAGTTCTCGGCGTTGCCGTAATGTTCTATCTTATTAAGAAAATCGGCGGCAACTCCGCAAAGTATTTCTTCCGCCAGCAGACAGCCCTCGGTAAAGTTGAAGGCTTCGCAGAGGAAATGATGAACGGTCAGAAGGTCATAAAGGTTTTCTGCCACGAGGAGGAGAGCGGAAAAGATTTCGATAAGCTTAACGATCAGCTTTTCGAGGAATCCGAAAGGGCAAACAAATATGCCAATATTCTCGGCCCTATACTCAACAATATAGGCAACGTTTTGTATGTTGTCGTGGCGATCGTCGGCGGAATACTCCTTGTCACCAAGGTGCCCAACGTCAGCGTTTCAGGTCTTGCCATCAGCATCAGCATTGTTGTCCCCTTCCTCAACATGACAAAGCAGTTTGCGGGAAATATCGGACAGGTTTCCCACCAGGTCAACGCTGTTGTAATGGGTCTTGCAGGAGCCGATCGTATTTTCGAGCTTGCGGACGAAAAGCCTGAACAGGATGAGGGCTATGTCACTCTTGTAAATGCCCGTGAAGAAAACGGTCAGCTTACGGAATGCACAGAGCGCACGAAAATCTGGGCCTGGAAGCATCCCCACAGCGACGGAACCGTCACATATACAAAGCTTACAGGCGACGTGCGGCTCTATGACGTGGATTTCGAATATGAAGAAGGGAAGCCAGTTCTTCACAACATAACCCTTTACGCAAAGCCCGGACAAAAGGTTGCCTTCGTCGGTGCTACAGGAGCGGGAAAAACCACCATAACCAATCTCCTCAACAGATTTTACGACATAGCAGACGGCAAAAT
>CASDTR010000045.1 GCA_949283785.1 uncultured Oscillospiraceae bacterium | reverse complement strand
TTGACCGCTTCAGAAAAAGAATACTTTTTATGTTTGCCGACGCCGCTTAACATAAATTGAGCAGGCAAAAGTCTCCGACTTTCGCCTGCTCCCCTGCTCCTTTATTTATTGGCTACCCCAACATTTGACATAGAACCAAATTTAATCTGAATTTCAATCCGTTCGGTGAAAGCCGGACGGATTTTTTTATTTTCGTTCGGTTTATCGGCTGTTCCCGAGGCAAAGATATATAAAAGGGATTATATCTGTTGTCTCAGGAGTGATTCACCATAAAAAAAGCAAAAAGCACCTCTTCCAAAATGCTTATAAATCTCATAAGCTCACTTGTGGTTTTCGCCGCAAACCTTGTAATCCAGTTTTTCTTTTCCCCCTACATTGTCCGTGAGCTGGGTGCGGAGGCAAACGGCTTTATCACACTTGCCAACAATTTTATAACATATGCCTCCATACTCACCTCAGCTCTCAACTCCATGTCCGGAAGATTCATTTCCATGGCGTATCATCGGAAGGATCTCGAAATGTCAAACCGATACTATACTGCTTCCTTCGCAAGCGGTTTTTTCGCCGTCGGCATTTTGATAATCCCCGTTGCCTTTATAATCGTGTATCTCGAAAAGCTGCTAAACATCCCTGCGTCCATGACAAATGAGGTAAAACTGCTCTTCTCCCTCGTATTTCTCAATTTCTTTCTCATAACCGCCTTTACCCCCTGGGCCGCCGCAACATACGTCACCAACACTTTATACCTAAAATCTCTCAGGACAATGGAGTCTCAAATAATCAAGGTAGCCGTTATAACCGTACTCTTCCTCTTCTTTTCTCCTTCCGTTGTCTATGTGGGCATTGCCTCCCTTTTAGCGACGGTTTTTGTCACCGTTTCATCCTTTTTCTTTAAGCGCAGGCTCCTCCCCGAAATCAGGGCCCAAAAAAATTTTTTTCGCTTCAAAGACTGCCTTCATCTTTTTCTCTCGGGTATTTGGAACACGGTAAATCAAACGGGCAACATGCTCTCGGGCGGCCTCGATCTGCTCATAAGCAATCTGTTTCTGGGTTACGGGGAAATGGGGCTTCTGTCAATAGCTAAAGGAATTTCGGGAGTCATCTCCAACCTTTCCGCAACACTCACTGGAATATTCGCCCCTCAAATCACAATGAAATATGCCGCGGGAAAATCGGATCAGATCCCGCCCATTCTGAAAAGGGGCTGCCGCATCTGCTCCCTGCTTACCGCTGTTCCCGTAGGTGGCTTTCTCGCCCTCGGCAGAGAATTTTTTTCCCTTTGGATGCCCGGCGAGGATTCCCGCCTCCTCTATATTTTAACCTCTCTTTCCTGCGTCCATTTCGCCTTTACCGCGGGAACCCAGTGCCTTATCAATGTATTTTCCGCCACGAACCGCTTAAAACTCAGCTCGCTTTCGGTGCTCTCATCGGGACTTCTCGGAACGGCGGCAGCTTTGATTTTCATTGAGTTGTCCCCTTCTCTCGGCATGTACGCAGTCGCAGGAATAAGCGGCGCCTTTATTTTTCTGAGAACGGTATTTTTTGTCATTCCCTTTTCGGCAAAATATCTGAATATGCCCGCAAAAACTTTTTTCCCCGAAATATATATTTCATTTTTCTGTACGGCCTGCGTCTTTTTATCGGGTCTGGTTTTTAAAGCTCTCATTTCTCCGAAGGACTGGGTATCCCTCATCCTTTCCTCAGCCCTCACCGCCTGCTGCGGAACTGCAGCAGCTATGCCCGCGGCTCTCCATAAAAATGATCTCAAAATAATATTTTCATTTTTTAGAAAAACAATCGCAAAAATAAGTAAACGTCGCTGAACTCGACTCATACAAATGAGTTAATCCTTTTAAAACTTCCCCACCTTTCAGCCGACAAAATCAACGCATTTAAAGGAATATTACGCATTTTATCCGATTAATTAATAAAAAACAGTAGCGTTTTCTTTTTACATCTGTTATAATAACATTAAGTTGTCGGGGTACAGCTTTTTTGTTGCTGCCCGGAACAACAAAAGGACACAAAAAATATTATGGAGGTAGATCCCGATGAGCTACAAGTATGTTTACCTTTTCAGCGAAGGTAACGGCAAAATGAGAGAGATCCTCGGCGGTAAGGGCGCAAACCTTGCTGAGATGACAAATCTCGGTATGCCTGTTCCCCAGGGCTTCACTGTTTCTACAGAAGCTTGCACACGCTACTATGATGACGGAAAAGTTATCGCTTCCGACATCGAGGAGCAGATTTATGAATATCTCGGAAAGATGGAGGAAATCAACGGCAAGAAGTTTGGCGATACAAAGAATCCCCTTCTTGTTTCCGTTCGTTCCGGTGCTAGAGCATCTATGCCCGGTATGATGGATACAATCCTTAACCTCGGTCTTAACGATGAGGTTGCTGCTGGTCTTATTTCCGGCAACCCCGATCCCAAATTTGAAAGATTCGTTTACGACTCATATCGTCGTTTCATCCAGATGTTCTCCGACGTTGTTATGGAGCTTTCCAAGAAGCGTTTCGAGGAGATCATCGACGATGTTAAGGCAAAAAAAGGCGTAAAGAACGACATCGACCTTGACGTTAATGATATGAAAGATCTCGTCAAGCTCTTCAAAGAGTTCTATAAGGCTGAAAAGGGCGAGGATTTCCCCACAGATCCCAAGGTTCAGCTTATGGAAGCTATCAAGGCTGTTTTCCGTTCATGGGACAACCCCCGTGCTAACGTTTACCGCCGCATGAACGACATCCCCTACTCATGGGGTACTGCCGTTAACGTTCAGCCCATGGTTTTCGGTAACCTTAACGAGAATTCAGGTACAGGCGTTGCCTTCACACGTGACCCCGCAACAGGCGAAAAGGCTCTCTTCGGTGAGTACCTTATCAACGCTCAGGGTGAAGACGTTGTTGCAGGCGTTCGTACTCCCTCCCCCATCGCAAAGCTCAAGGAGGATATGCCTGAGGTTTACAATCAGTTCGCAGAAATTGCCAACAGACTTGAAAATCACTATAAAGACATGCAGGATATGGAGTTCACCATCGAAAACGGTAAACTCTATATGCTTCAGACAAGAAACGGTAAGAGAACAGCAGCTGCCGCTCTTAAGATCGCCGTTGACCTTGTTGACGAGGGCATGATCGACGAGGAAGAGGCAGTTCTTCGTGTTGAGCCCAAACAGCTTGACGCTCTTCTTCATCCCCAGTTCGACGCTAAAGCTCTTAAGGTTGCAACTCCCATCGGAACAGGTCTTGCTGCTTCTCCCGGAGCTGCCTGCGGCAAAGTTGTTTTCACAGCTGAAGACGCTAAAGAGTGGGCTGCAAAGGGCGAGAAGGTAGTTCTTGTTCGTCTTGAGACAAGCCCCGAAGACATCGAGGGTATGGCTGCTGCTCAGGGTATCCTTACAGTTCGCGGCGGTATGACTTCTCACGCTGCTGTTGTTGCCCGTGGTATGGGTACATGCTGCGTTTCCGGCTGCGGCGATATCACAATGCACGCTGACCAAAAGTACTTCGAGCTTGCAGGCAAGGAGTACCACGAGGGAGATTACATCTCAATCGACGGTTCAACAGGTAAGATCTACGGCGAAGCTATCCCTACAGTTGCCGCTGAGATTTCAGGCGACTTCGGCCGCTTCATGGCTTGGGCTGACGCAAGAAGAGTTCTTAAAGTTCGCACCAACGCCGATAACCCCAGAGATACAGCTCAGGCTGTTAAGTTCGGCGCAGAGGGCATCGGCCTTTGCCGTACAGAGCACATGTTCTTTGAGGGCGACAGAATCAAGGCTATCCGCGAGATGATCGTTTCAAAGACAGTTGAAGAGAGAGAAAAGGCTCTTGCCAAGATCCTTCCCCTTCAGCAGGGCGACTTCGAGGCTATGTACAGAGAGCTTGAGGGACGTCCCATGACAGTTCGTTTCCTCGATCCGCCTCTCCATGAGTTCGTTCCCCAGAAGGAAGAGGACATCGTTGAGCTTGCGGGCGAGATGAACCTTTCCGTTGATGAGCTCAAGGCTATCATCGAAGGCCTTCACGAGTTCAATCCCATGATGGGTCACAGAGGATGCCGCCTTGCAGTAACCTATCCCGAAATTGCTGCAATGCAGACAACAGCCGTTATCAAGGCAGCTATCGCCGTTAACGCTGAGCATCCCGATTACAACATCGTTCCCGAGATCATGATTCCCCTTGTAGGCGAAATCAAGGAGCTCAAGTTCGTTAAGGATGTTGTTACAAAGACAGCTGACGCAATTATCGCTGAAGCAGGCGTTGAGATGACATACAAAGTCGGTACAATGATCGAGATCCCCCGCGCTGCTCTTACAGCCGACGAGATCGCTCAGGAAGCAGAGTTCTTCAGCTTCGGTACCAATGACCTTACCCAGATGACATTTGGCTTCAGCCGTGACGACGCAGGTAAGTTCCTCGACGCTTACTATGATAACAAGATCTACGAGTCAGATCCCTTCGCTAAGCTTGACCAGGTCGGCGTAGGCAAGCTCGTTAAGATGGCTGCTGAGCTCGGCCGCAAGACACGTCCCGACATCAAACTCGGAATCTGCGGTGAGCACGGCGGAGATCCCAGCTCTGTTGAGTTCTGCCACAACATCGGCCTCAACTATGTTTCCTGCTCACCCTATCGTGTGCCGATCGCACGCCTTGCCGCTGCACAGGCTGCTATCAAGGAAAAGAGAGCTAAATAAGTTAATATTTAAGGTTTCTTAAATAAACTTGCCTCCCGGAGCTTCGGCTTCGGGAGTTTTTTCTGCAAATTTCAGCTTTTTAATAATACTGCCTGCATAATCAGCGGCATTATTTTATTAAAAGCACAATTTGTTCGAAAAATCCTGCTTATACAAATTTCGAAACATATTTATATTCTTTATAAATATGCCGCAGCATCAGAAAAATTAACATGCACATCCGCTGTAAAAATCTTTTTCCCAGAAAAGCTTCATCAGCAATCTGTTTGCATTATCGCATTTGTACAGGTTTTAACAATTTTTTATTAATTATCAACATTGACATATTCCTCGCAAATGATAATATGATTATGTTTGTACTGAAGTCAGAACAGCATCTTCATAAGCAATTATCGGAATGTGCGCAAATAAAACGATACCGAGGTGTTTTTATGGGCAGAAAGAGTATATTTACCGCAGTACTGATTATCGTGCTGACCCTTTTCATGAACGGCTGCAACAGTTCTCCTGCGACAGCTCAGGCAAATAACGGCAAGTCCGAATACGATTATGTCCAAACCCTGGACAACGGAATGAAAATAAACTTAGCCAAAAAGTCACTGGACAAGGATTTAATGGGTATCGAGTTTTCTTTTGACTGCGATAACGGTTCCGCCAGCTTAAATGAGGCGGCGCTGCAAACAGAAAGCTTTGACTGTTATCTGATTAATAAAACCGACGGCACAAAAATCATGTGCAGCGGCGATGCGCCTTTCTTAAACAACACCTTATACTTTGACAATGCAGATTTAAAAAATTACAGTCTGCATTTTGAATGTCCCGTGAAAATTGCGCTGGATTCATCATATCCCGCAGATATCAATATAAATGACGGCGGCAAAGAAGTTAATAACAAAATTTCACTTCCGCTGGATAATTACATTGAGATAAATAAAGTCTCAGTCTGCACGGGATATGACAAATATTCCGATAAATGCGCAGAAATCTATTTTTCCGTTAGCGACAATGTCACCTTCGACATTCAAGTGGATAAATCCGAAATCAGTACCGGCGCGCCCGTTGGAGATTTAATGAAAACAAGCGACAGTACATATGTATATACACATCCGGTCACAGATACTGAAGAAGCCATATCCATTTCATTTACTTCGCTGAAAATCAGCGATAAGATCAATTGTGATATTGAGCTTTGATATTGATTTTTGCTGATTGATTTTATTGTGTTTTAAGAAAACATCCTCAGCAGCAATTTATCTGGATTCTCCGTTTTTGATTTTTACTTTACATCAATCACGGCTTTGAACATCATTTTCACTTTGATATCTGTTTGAAATGAGTTTCTTCCGCAAACCCGCGGGAAAAGACGGTCAACAACGCAAATTTCCGTGGCAGGGGTAAATTCCCCTGCCGTACATAGCAGCACCATAGACTGCTGTCAAGGAAAAATAGCTAAATAAGTTAATAATTTAAAGTTGCTTTAATAACTTTCCTCCCGAGGTTGAAGCTTCGGGAGGTTTTCTGTAAATTTCATCTGTCGAATATTCCTGACTACATAATTGACCAAGCTTTCAGCGGCATTTTACTATGATGTACATTTGTTAATTCGTTATAAGTTTTAAAGCTTAAACGAAATAAACTTGCAGAATTTTGATTCATTCAAAAAATCTTTCTTATGTGCTTTTTTAAATATTATGATATTTTTTTAAATTTTTCCTGTAATATCCGTAAAAATTAAAGTATATTTGCAATAAGCGCAATTATATTCTGAGATGCGCTGATACCGTCTTTCTTTGTGTTAACGTATTTGTTCAGGTTTTATTTAATTTTTTATCAATTATTAACATTGACATATCCGTCACAAATGGTAGGATAATTATATCGGAACTAAAATTTTTAAAGGAAAATTTTAGGGATTTTTTGACCGAATCTTATAGGCCCTTACGGCAGAAAGGAAGATATTTATGAGAAATCTTGAAAAGTACAAGGGGATTATTCCGGCGTTTTACGCCTGCTATGATGAAAACGGAGCAATTTCGCCTGAAAGAGTAAGAGCTCTTACTGAGCACCTGCTTAAAAAGGGCGTTAAAGGCGTTTATGTCTGCGGTTCCTCAGGCGAATGCATTTATCAGAGCGTTGCAGAGCGCAAGGTGGTTCTTGAAAACGTTATGGCTGTCGCCAAGGGCAAAATGACGGTAATCGCACACGTTGCCTGCAACAATACAGCTGACAGCGTTGAGCTTGCAGCTCACGCGGAGGCTCAGGGCGTTGACGCTATTGCGGCTATTCCGCCCATTTACTTCCGTCTGCCCGAATATGCTATTGCCGATTACTGGAACGCCATGAGCGCAGCAGCTCCCAACACTGACTTTGTTATCTATAATATTCCTCAGCTTGCAGGCGTTGCCCTCACAATGAGCCTGTTTGAGAAGATGAAGGAAAACAAAAACGTCGTAGCAGTTAAGAACAGCTCCATGCCCACTCAGGACATTCAGATGTTCAAGGATTCCGGCGGAAAGGACTTTATCGTATTTAACGGTCCCGACGAGCAGTTTATCGCAGGACGTGCAATAGGCGCAGACGGCGGAATCGGCGGAACATATGCCGTTATGCCTGAACTTTTCCTCAAGGCTGACGAGCTTTTCAGGGCCGGACGCATTGACGAAGCACGCAAAATTCAGTATGAAATCGACAGAATCATCTACGCTATGTGCGCATGCAAGGGAAATCTCTATGCTGTCATGAAGGAAATCCTTCGCATTCGTGAGAACCTTGACATCGGCGGTGTTCGTCCTCCCATGCCCAACCTCTATCCCGAGGATATGCCTCAGGTCAAAAAGGCAGCCGCAATGATAGACGACGCCATGAAGATGGCAGCCGCACTTTAATAAACATCAATTTTAGCGAAATTTGGAGGACATAACCGTTGGATAAACAAAAACTTGCCCAAGCACAAGAATGGATAAAAAACGAACTTAACGTATGCGCCGATTTCTGGCTCAAAAACGGCATGGATAAGGAAAACGGAGGCGTTTACACCTGCCTTGACCGAAAGGGAGAGGTATATTCCACCGATAAAAGCGTCTGGATGCAGGGCCGTTGCGCCTGGACCTTTGCCCACCTTTGCCGCCTTTACGGAAAGAAAGACGAGTGGATGAAGGCCTCAAAGTCATGTCTTGACTTTATGGAAAAATACTGCATAAACCCTGATGCTGACGGACGCATGTACTTTACCGTTACGGCGGAAGGAAAGCCTCTTCGTCAGCGCCGCTACTGTTTCAGCGAAGGCTTCTATGCCATAGCAAACGCTGAATATTACGGCCTTACAGGGGAAAGAGTATATATTGACCGCGCAAGAAAAGCCTATGAGCTTATCTATAAGCTCAACAACGGCCTTATTGCCGACCCCACGGGACTCGGTCCCAAGACAATTCCCGAAACAAGAACAGGACGTGCTCTTGCTGATCCCATGATATTCCTCAACATAATCAGCGTACTTCGCAGAGTGGACCCGGAACACCGTGAGGAATACGATAAGAGAAGCGCCGAGTGTACGGAAACTATTTTTAAATATCATTATCATCCCGAGCTCAAATGTACGCTGGAAAGCGTAGCTCCCGACGGAACCCCCGAGCTTTGGTACACGGCGGGCAGAGTTGTAAACCCCGGCCACGATATCGAATGCAGCTGGTTCCTTATGGAAGAGGCCAATTACCGTAAGGATGAGAAAATCCACAAAACAGCGGAGCAGATTTTCCGCAACGCCATTGAGGCAGGCTGGGACAACACCTACGGCGGACTTCTTTACTTTATTGACTGTCTGGGCAAGCCCACGGAAGCCTATGAGCACGACATGAAGCTCTGGTGGCCTCACGACGAAATACTGATAGCCTCACTCATGGCATACCGCGATACGGGAGACGAATATTACATCGACTGGTTCTTCAAAACCCTTGACTACTGCAAGGAGCATTTTGCCGATCCCGAATACGGCGAGTGGTACGGATATCTCCGCCGCGACGGGCTTCCCACTGAGCCGTCCACAAAGGGCAGCACCTTTAAGGGTCCCTTCCACCTGCCCCGTATGCTCAGCATGACCGACAAAATGCTTGACGAAATTTTAAGCAGATAAAAGCTTTGAAATTGTAATTTCAGGAAGAGAGAGGTGCAATAATGAAAGGTTTTACTTGGATTGATATGGCAATACTGATTATCTACCTTGCCGCAGTTCTTTTTGCCGGCCTTCATTTCTCAAAGAAAGAGATGAAGGGAAAAGAATTTTTCCGCGGTGACGGCACCATTCCATGGTGGGTAACTTCAGTTTCGATTTTCGCTACTCTTCTGAGCCCCATTTCCTTCCTGTCCCTGGCGGGAAACTCCTACGGCGGAACATGGTTCCTCTGGTTTGCTCAGCTGGGTATGCTAGTTGCAATCCCGATTACGATCAGGTTTTTCCTGCCCCTTTATTCTCACCTCGACATCGACACCGCCTATGAATACCTGCAAATCCGCTTCCACAGCAAGGGTCTGCGTATTTTGGGCGCCGTCATGTTCATCGTTTATCAGATAGGACGCATGTCCATCATCATGTACCTGCCCTCAATGGTACTGGCAAAGCTCACAGGAATCCCTATAAGTATACTCATTATAGTTATGGGCGTCATTGCCATCATCTACTCCTACACCGGCGGACTTAAATCCGTTCTCTGGACCGACTTCATCCAGGGTTCGGTGCTTTTGATCGGCGTTACCTTCGCCCTCATTTTCCTCTTTGCGAAAATCGACGGAGGCGCCGGAGCCGTCTTCAACTCCATGTTTAACGAGGGCAAATTCCTTGCCCCCGACGAAAAGTGGTTTGATCCCGTATTCCTGCGTTCAAGCGTATTTATTGTTCTCTTCGGTGCAGGCCTCAACACCTGCTCCTCATACGTTTCCTCCCAGGATATCGTTCAGCGTTTCACAACCACAACGGATATGAAGCAGCTCACTAAAATGACCCTCGGAAACGGCGTACTTTCAATTTTCATTGCCACCGTTTTCTATCTTATCGGTTCAGGCCTCTTTGTCTATTACGCTCAGCAGCCCGAACTCCTTACAGAAATGAGCAGCGAAATTATCGGACAGGATCAGATTTTCGCTTACTTCATAGCCTATGCCCTTCCCGTAGGCGTAACGGGCATACTCCTTGCCGCTATCTACGCCGCATCACAGTCAACACTTTCAACGGGCCTCAACTCCGTTGCCACAAGCTGGGTTCTTGATATTCAGGCCATCGTCGCCAAGAAAGAAATTCCCATGAAGCGCCAGACTAGAATGGCTCAGTACGTTTCTCTCGGTGTCGGCATCGCTTCCATCGTTGTGGCCATGATTCTGGCGGAAAGCAATATCAAATCGGCTTACGAGTGGTTCAACGCCTTTATGGGCCTTGTTCTCGGTGTCCTGGGCGGAACCTTTGCCCTGGGTGCCTTTACAAAGAGGGCCACAAGCGTCGGCGCATATGTTGCCTTCGGAGTTGCGGCAGTTCTTATTGTAATTATCAAGTACAATCCCTTTGAGGTTCCCTTCTTTGCGGATATTTCTTCCTGGGCATATTCTCTTATTTCCATTTCGGTATCAATTGTTGTTGGACTTATAGTTTCAGCTATCCATCGCAAAGTTAAGGGCATTACCGAAGAAGCCCCGGAGGGTTCAACTGTTTACACAGCCCGCATTAAAAAGACTGAGGAGGCTGACAAATAATGATTTTTGCAAATATCAATCAGAATTTGCCTTATTTACCTGAGGACGTTAAAGAGTGCCTCGAATTTGCCAAGAAAAACGATTTACTTTCCTTTGAGCCGGGAAGTCACGAAATAGACGGCAAACGCCTTTTCGTAAATATAGCTGAGTATGAGACAACAGAGCGTGAGAATCGCCCCTGGGAAGCTCACAGAGATTATCTCGACCTGCACCTTATGCTCAGAGGCAGCGAAATTCTCGACCTTGGCTTTATCGAGAATATGCGGCAGAAAGAATATGTCCCCGAAGAGGATTTCCTTCCCCTTGACGGTGACAGAAGCTGCTCCGTCATTCTCAGCGAGGGCGATTTCCTCGTATGCTATCCCGACGACGCACATCTTACGGCAGTTAAAAACGGTGAAAGTCAAAAAATCAAAAAGGCAATTTTCAAAATTCAGGTTAAATAAAGTACGAAAAATTCAATACACCTGAAATAAAGAAAAAATCCCGGTGTAACATCCGGGATTTTTTCTTTTTACCATGCTTGAATTATAAATAATTCCCTATTCTTTTATCAGAGCATACATTTTCATATCCAGCACTTTCCCGTTTTTTACCGCATTGCTGCGCAGTGTTCCTTCGAGTTTAAAACCGGATTTTTCCAGCGCTCTGCATGATGCTGTGTTGTAAGCAAAGGGCTCCGCAAAAATCCTGATTATGTCAGTATTCTCAAAAATATATTTGCACATTTGCTTTACCGCGCTTGTACCGTACCCTTTTCCCCAGTAATCTTCTCTGATATAATAACCCAGTTCCGCCGTTCTGAAATGGATATTTCCACATCTGAAAACTCCGATACTTCCAACAACCTTATCTTCAACTGTTATTGCAAAAGCAAAAGTCTTTGCTTTATCGGCAGATAAATTCGATTCAATAAACTCTACAGCGTCTTTTTCCGTATATGGGTATGGTATGCCGTCGCGTAAATTATCCAAAATCCTTCTATTGTTTAAAATTTCCGCTAAATCCTTTTTATCCTCAATTCTCCATTGCCTCAGTACGCATTCCACAACACGCATCCTCCCATCTTATCTAAAATTATGGTGTACCCCTTATTCATGTGCCCTTTCATAAGCCTCTTTTATCTCCTGAGGCATTTTATCCGGCACAAGGGAACGTACTCTATCCTCGTTTCCGTCTGCCATAGCCTGTTCATAGTACCAAAGCTTGTATTTTATCATATCGAGAACCTTTTCAAGCTTTTTTATTTCCCTCTCTGCTTCCTCTCTTTGACGCAGGAACATTTCATACCTCTTCGGATAGGTTGCGCTGCCCTGGGAGCACCATTTTATAAATTCCTTTATATCCTTTATTTCCATTCCCGATTTTTTAAGGCACTCTATAACACGCAGAGCTTCAACGGTTGTGTCGCCGAACCTGCGTATGCCCGAAACTCTTTGCAAATCGGGAAGCAATCCTTCTTTATCGTAATAACGCAGAGTTGACACAGGCAGACCAAATATTTTTGAAACTTCACCTATGGTATACATAAAAATCGCTCCGTAAAAAAACTATTGACCTAAAGTCAGCTTTAGGCTGTATAATGATTTTATCACAGAAAAAAGATTAAATCTACAGGGAGGAATAATGCTATGGCTAAAAACGTACTGGTTATAAGCACCAGCTTGAGAAACGGCAGCAATTCTGAAATCCTTGCCGATCACTTTATGGAAGGCGCACTTGAAAGCGGCAATAAGGCAGAGAAAATTACTCTGAAGGACAAAAGCATCGCTTTTTGCAAGGGCTGCCTTGCCTGCTTAAAGACAGGCCACTGCGTTATAAAGGATGATGCGTTGGAAATCGCCGAAAAAATCCACGACGCTGAGGTTCTTGTATTCGCAACGCCAATTTACTATTACGAGATGAGCGGACAGATGAAAACTCTCCTTGACAGAGCAAATTCCATTTACGGCTCAGACTATAAGTTTACGGATATCTATATGCTCACGACTGCGGCAGAAAACGAAGAGAATGTTCCGGAAAGAGCAATAAGCGGCTTGCAGGGCTGGACAGACTGTTTTGAAAGGGCTCAGCTTAAGGGCAGCATCTTTGCTGGAGGTGTCAGCGCAGAGGGAGAAATCGAAGGACACAAAGCGCTTCAGGAAGCTTATGAAATGGGAAAATCCGTTAAATAATTTTATCTTAAGATAACAAACAGCTTTTCGCAGACGTACAATCTGTGAAAAGCTGTTTTGTTATTTAAAAAAGAGATGACGGAGATTTTATTTTGACTGATAGAATTCCTCTGCAGCAGAAAAAAACGCGTCTATATTCTCCCACTTTGCAGAAGGGGGAATATCACATCCCGAGGAAATAACAAAGTTTTTGTATTCACGGCAGAGACTCATTATTCTGAGGGTTTCTCTGCGCACGCTTTCGGGAGTGCCGTTTTTAAGCTGACCAACGGGATCTATATTGCCCATAGCGATTGTATTTTCGGGAATATGGGTAAGCATTTCCGCCATATCTATTGAGTTTCCGAAATGATAGGCATCGCAGCCTGTCGCGAGAATCGAGTCTATCATTCTGATTACGTTATCACCGCAGTTATGATAGATAATGATAAAATCGTCGTCCTTTACGGCCTGAGCGGTTTCACGCACATACGGCTCAGAAAACTCCCGCGCCATATCAGGTGAAAGAAGACCCGTAAGAGGCTCCGCCATGATTACTCCGTCTGCTCCGGCAGATTTGTAGGCAAGGATATATTCCTTTAAAAAGGCCGTAGCCTTCTTCAGTACCTCATGTACCATTTCCGGTTCGGTGTAGCAGTTTACAAGTGCTTCTGTGACATTCATAAGCCTTCCCCCAAGGGAAAACGGACCTATCACTCCCGCAAAAACAGGTCTGTCGGTTA
>CASDTR010000044.1 GCA_949283785.1 uncultured Oscillospiraceae bacterium | reverse complement strand
TTATGTGCTTTTGTCCATAGCAACAAAAGTACCAAAAATGCATTTAAAAACGCTTTGTCGGTTTTCGCCCTTAGTTTATATGCCTTTAGAAGGTGTCTCGGTAAATCGTCGGCAGGCTGAGCCTGCACCCAATCCGCGCACAAAGTAACAGGTACAAATAGCATTTGTGCCCGCGATTAAGAAAAGCGCAGGCGATTTTCTTTCTGTTTCCGCAAAGGTCAGTGTGCGAAATGAAAGCGGACGTGTCCGCCTCGCTCTCCGAGGCAGTAAGTGTAACGCGAAAAGCCGCAAGGCGCCCCCACTGCCTCCTCTCATTTGTGTCGGGTGAGCAAGGAGTGTGTTTTGTTTTTAAAGAGGAAGTTTCACTTCTGAAATAATTTGTCATAAATGATTTTTATTGTTTGACAATTAAAGTGCAAGGCCAAAGTGCAAAACAAAACCCACCAACTACAACAAACATCACCCGACGGCCGGAGAAAAGTGTTCGTTAGTAGTGAAACGTTTACACTTTGAAGGTGATAGATAACGCTTTCAGACTGCCGTCGGAGGGCGTTCAGCAGAAAGTAAACCTTGCGCTGATAACGGGACGGTGGTTTGACAAGAAAAATGCGTTTTTGCTCGACTTTGCTCGCTATGGACAAAAGTAGGTGCGATGCCGCGGCATAGGCGGCGAACTTATTCATTTATCAATGTGCGGGTAAGGAGCAGGCTGAGCCTGCACCCAAGTCGCACGCCGAATAACAGAAATGAGAAAATATAAGCGTCACGCTGCCAGGCTCAGCCTGACAGCATGACCTGCATCCTCTGTCTCCATTTACACAAGGGAGACAGGGGTGTGTGCAAAAATTTTAGTTTTTCAACAGTCTGAGGGCTTCCCGAAAACGGGAAGCCCTCAATATTTTTATCAAATCAATCCGCAGCGGACGTGTCGCTCGCTCTGCGCTCTTTGAGCTCTCTTTCTATCCTTTCCCGCTCTTCTTTGCTATCCTTTATGAAGAACGCGGGGATGAGGTATAAAAAGGCGCCTATGGCGGGTCCGAGGATGAACAGGGGCCACTGCCAGTCGTAGAAGGCCTGACTCTGTCCTCCTATGCCCTCGATGCTGCCGTCAAAATGCAGCAGCTCAAGGACGAGTCCGTTTATGAAAAGCTGTATGGCGGCAGTTATTTTGGCGGTGAAATTCTGCATGGAGGATACAAGTCCCTCAGTGCGTTTGCCTGTTTTCCACTCCATATAGTCTATTGAATCGGCTATGAGGGAGCGCAGGGACATGTTGGTGGCGGAGGAGGGAATGGTTATCAGAGACATGAGCACCGCCACGGCTATCATCTGGGGAAGGGTCTTGTAGCCGATAAAGTAGGCGATGATCCTTATGGCCACGGTGGCAAGCTGGGTGATGATAAGCACGTTTTTCCTTCCGCCGAATTTGTTTGCTATCTTCACGGCGAAAAACATCGCGAAGGCCCCGGGTACCGAGGATATTGCGCCGTACCAGAACTGTACCGTTTCGCCGTTCATTTCAAAGCCGCCTATATTATATGATACGCAGTATTTGAAAAAGTATATCCATGGCACCGTTATACTAAGGCTTCCGAAAATCTGGGCGAATATAAGGCACAGGAGATTGCGGTTGCTGAAAAGGATTTTGAAATTTTCGATTATGGAGACGTTTTCCGTCTTACCGCTGAGTATGACCCTCTCTTTAGTCTTGACGGCGAATATTGAAAGCAGCTCGCCTCCGAAGCCGAAAATGAGGCCAAAAATGAAGAACAGCGTTTTTTCGCTGACACCCATAGCTTCCCTCGCGCCTAAAATAAGGGGGATGAGTCCCACCAGACCCGTGGCGGCGGAGATGAATATGTTGAGCCACTGGGCGACTCTCGAGCGTTCCTTTGATATTGGGGATATCAGCGAGAGGGTTCCCCAGAGGGCCACGTCCTGGAATGAGTAGACCATATCCCATGCCAGATATACGCACAGCACAAAGGCCATTGAGAGCGTTTCGGAGAAGCCAAAGTCCACGAACATGAGAAGGGAAAGTATACCCACCACTATGGGCAGCTTCCCCAGGAAGGGATGCAGCTTTTGTCCCGGGGCCGCCTTTCTGCGGTCTACGAGGCTGCCGACCAGGGGATCATTGATGCCGTCCCAGACACGGCTCACGCTTGTGATGATTCCAACGTTAAGGGAGGAAATGTGGAGGATATTGGTGCAGAAGTAAAAAAGCCAGCCGTTTACAAGGTTGTATGTAAGGTTCTGACCTGCAAGGCCCACGGAAAAGGCCGTCATCTCACGGTTCGGCACATATCCTTCCTTGGCGTGCTTATCCGTAAAATAAACAAAGGGATTTTTGGTTTTTATTCGTCCCTCGTCGTCAAACTCATATTTTCTGTTTTTCAAATTCGTCCCTCCGCTTCTTTTCTTTTTATACAATAATAGTAGTTTTTACATTTAAAGTCAATAAAATATATACATTTTGCTTATCGGGTGAAACCTGTTCATTTATCTCAGTGCGGGTAAGGAGCAGGCTGAGCCTGGCAGCGTGACGCTGCACCCATTTCGCGCACCGAGTTTCAGCAAAATATAAAATGCAATTGCCTGCGGTCAGGTTAAACCTGCACATAAGTCGCACAGCCACTGACGGCAAAAAATGCTATGCCCCTGCAACGAGTGATACCGAATCAAAATACGCTCTTCCGATTTGGGGCAGAAAAAAGGACGGCCTTTGCCGTCCCGCAGATTTCCGTTTTATTTCCGTTTTGTCTTTTACGGCACCCCGAAATATTACAGCACTCCCAGATGCTCAAGGAGAATTTTAAGTCCCAGCAGTATGAGCACTACGCCGCCCGCAAGCTCCGCCTTTGACTTGTATTTTCCTCCGAAAGCGTTGCCGATATATACGCCCACCGCCGAAAGGGCGAAGGTTATAACGCCTATAAGGGAGGCCGCCGCGAATACGTCCACGCTCAGGAAGGCGAAGGTCACGCCCACGGCAAGGGCGTCTATGCTGGTGGCCACGGCCATGGGGAACATGGCTTTAACCCCGAAGGAGGCGCTGGTTTCCTTTTCCTCCTTGGAAAAGCTCTCCTTGACCATATTCGCGCCGATGAAGGCCAGAAGGATAAAAGCTATCCAGTGGTCGAAGGCGGTTATGTATTTCTCGAAGGCCGAGCCGATAAAAAAGCCGATTACAGGCATGAGGGCCTGAAAGCCGCCGAACCAAAGACCCGTTACAAGAGATTTTTTAAAATCCACGTTTCTCGACGACAGTCCCTTGCAGATTGAGACGGCGAAGGCGTCCATGGCAAGGCCCAGTGCGAGGATGAAAAGTTCTGTGATTCCCATAGTAAAATTCCTTTCGCTGATTGATTCGGGGCAAAAAAATACCCGGGTACAGCGGCTGTACTCGAGCTTTGAGACGCAGATACAGCCCTGTTTACTGTATTTGAGTCTCGTTAATTAAGATATGCCGGGCTTTGAGCCGGTATGTCGACATATCACACAAAGAATGTGCAAACTACTCCCTCTGAATAACATTTTAATTATATAACGATTCTGAAAAAAGTCAAGAAAAACAGCGGTCAAAACGCTGAAAAAGGGCAACATTTATTTGACATTCTGACGAAAAAGGATTATATTTAAAAACAGATTAAAATTTTTCGGAGCGTTGCCCCGCAGGAGGTTTTTTTATGCCCACATTGGAAAAAATCAAAGATGCATCTAAGGTACTTTCAGAGATAATAAGACCTACTTCCTTAATTTATTCCCCGAAAATAGCGCCCGAATGTCATCTGTACTTAAAGCCTGAAAACCTTCAGGTTACAGGCTCTTTCAAGGTAAGGGGAGCCTACTATAAAATATCGCGTCTGTCCGAGGAGGAGAAGGCCAAGGGAGTTATCGCCTGCTCTGCGGGTAACCATGCTCAGGGCGTCGCCCTCGCCGCCACAAAGAGAGGCATCAAATCCCTTATCTGCCTGCCCGACGGCGCGCCGATTTCAAAGGTTGAGGCCACAAAGGGCTACGGCGCAGATATCTGCCTTGTAAAGGGCGTCTATGACAACGCCTATCAGAAGGCCCTCGAGCTTAAAATGCAGTACGGATACACCTTTATCCACCCCTTTGACGACGACGACGTAATCGCAGGACAGGGCACAATAGGCCTCGAAATCCTCGAGGAGCTGCCCGACGCTGACGCAGTTATAGTTCCCGTAGGCGGCGGCGGACTTATCGCAGGCGTTGCCAGCGCCGTAAAGGCCGTAAATCCCAAATGCAAGGTTTACGGAGTTCAGGCGGCGGGAGCCCCCTCCATGTTCAACTCCATTCACTCCCATGAAATAGAGACCCTCGAGAAGGTCTCCACCATCGCCGACGGTATCGCCGTAAAGACACCGGGCAACCACACCTTTGAGATCTGTGAGGACTGCGTTGACGAAATCGTAACGGTCACCGACGACGAGATTTCAACGGCTATCCTCGCCCTTATCGAGGAGCAGAAGCTTATCGCCGAGGGAGCGGGCGCCGTATCCGTAGCGGCCGCCATGTTCGGCAAGGTTCCCGTAAAGGGAAAGAAAGTCGTCTGCGTTGTATCGGGCGGCAATATCGACGTTACTATCCTTTCGAGAGTCATCAACAGAGGCCTTCTCAATACGGGACGTTCCGCCGATATCACAATCGAGCTTACGGATAAGCCCGGCCAGCTCAGCGAGGTTTCAAGGATCATAGCCGAAAAAGGCGGAAACGTAGTCTCCATTTACCACGACAGAGGAGACCTTGACGTTGAAATCACGGGCTGCTATCTGAGAATAGTCCTTGAGACAAAGGACTTCGCCCATATCAGAGAGATAAAGGACGCGCTTTTAATGGCAGGCTTCAAGCTTGTCTGAGCGAATAAAAACAGAAAAGATACAAGGAGTGTTTAAAATGTTTAAAGTAATCAGTACCGACAAGGCTCCGGGCGCAATCGGACCTTATTCACAGGGAATCGTATGCAACGGCTTCCTTTTCGCTTCGGGACAGATAGCCATAAATCCCGCCGGCGGCGAGGTTGAGGCTTCAACTATCGAGGGACAGACGGAGCAGGTTATGAAGAATATCGGCGGACTTCTTGAGGCTGCCGGCACAAGCTATGAAAACGTTGTAAAGACTACCTGCTTCCTTGCGGATATGGGAGATTTCGGAACCTTCAACGAGATTTACGCAAAGTATTTCACAAGCAAGCCCGCCCGTTCCTGCGTCGCGGCAAAGGCTCTTCCCAAGGGAGTCCTTGTAGAGGTCGAGGTTATCGCCGCCGTTTGATGAGGGCGTTATCAAAAAGCGGGAGGAACCAATATGTCTGAGAACACGGTAAATATAATAGAAAACAAAACCATGGAAAGCATCCTTAAAAGGCGCAGCATCAGAAGGTACAAACCCGAAATGCCCAAGGCCGAGGAGCTTGATACAATTCTTGCCGCGGCTCTTTACGCTCCCAGTGCAAGGAATTTCCAGCCGAACCATGTGAGAGTGGTAAAGGATCAGGAGCTTTTAAAGGAGCTCAACAGGGATTTTAAGGGCTTTATCGGAGAAAACACCCCTGCGTATACAGGCTGGCAGGAGCAGCCCTTTTTCCATGACGCCCCTGTTTTCGCTCTGATTTTCGGAGACAGGGAAAACCACTACACCCCCGTAGACGCGGGAATAATGGTTGAAAATATGGCTCTTGCCGCACAGAGCGTGGGTCTCGGCTCATGCATAATCGGCTGCATCGGCACATATATGAATTCCCCCGAGGGAGCCGGGTGGAGGGAGCGCCTTGACGTGCCCGAAAACTGCGACTTCATGATAGGCATTACCTTGGGATACGCCGACGAGGCCCCCGAGATGAAGCCCAGATATGAGGACAGAATAGAAGAAGTGCTGTAACGGCGGAAAAATTTTTATAATCCTCTTTGTGTATATTTATCTCAGTTTTTTGAGCGGATATGGCAAGGAGGATTTTTTTATTATACTTTTCATCCTTTAATTTGAGTCTTTTACATGGTGAATATTGACGGTTAATATATCTTGCGCTATATATATGTATAGCACAAATAAGCTTATTTATCGTAAAAGAGGCGGAGAAAGATGAAAAAAATTATCAGTTCAATGTTCGTTTTTTTATTTGTCGCATTGCTGTTTGCATCGTGCGGAAAAAATTCTGACTTTAAAAATGCATTAGATAAAAATGATGCGTCTGGAATGTATACTCAGTATATGACAGCAAAGTATAACGGCGAAGAAATAGACGATTATGATGATCTTCTTGTAGAAAAAATAGAAAATATTGAGGAAGAACTCAATAAAGCTGAATTCCCCGACAGCGGCGAGCTTAACGGATATGATGCAGTCATCGCTTTTTTAAATAAATACGGAACTCTTTTTAATGATCCGGATTATAAATTTGAATCACTGATAGAAGAGGCCGGGGTAATGGTTCAGGATGCATACAATCATTTTTTCAGATTGCGTGACAGCAAAGAGGCTTATCTTGAAGGTTTGTATCGAATGAATACGCAGAAGGATTATTTGGGCGCTTGTGAATCATTCAAAATGGTAGAAGACTTTGATACCTTCGATGAAATCGCCCAAGAAAAAATGATGAGTGCGGCAGAACAGTTTATAGACGAATCTATAAAAGAAGCTGATGAGTATTATAAAAACGGCGATGTATCAAGTGCAATAGAATTGCTTAAGGGAGCAAAAGAAGAACTCAACCTCAATGTTCCCGAAATAGAAGCCAAAGTACAGGAGTATATAGAACAGAAGGCGCAGACCTATGCCGATAAGGCCGCTCAAGCCTTTACGAATAAAGATGTAAATGCTGCTATTGGTAATATGGAAGTAGCATGTCAGCTTATGCCAGATAATGCTGAGTATAAGACAAAACTGAACGAGTATAGGCTTTATGTTCCAATAAATTTGTGTGACGAAGAGAATGTTTTATCTATTGATTCAGGAGACGGAAAGATTAGATTTCATGATATTCAAACTGCAGTAAATGGAAAAGAATATGAAGAGTGTCTTGAATTTAGTTTTGGAGGACCCGACGGTCAAAAAACAGTAAGCTATCTTTTGGAGGGAAAATATGACAAGATCAGTGGTGTATACTTTGCCAATAAAAGAAGTGCTACAGATAATTCTCCTGGTAGAATAACTTTTGAAATTTATGGAGACGGAAAATTACTGTATTCTTCAGCAACTATCACAGCGGAGACTATTCCTAGTGATTTTCATGTCAATGTAAACGGTATACAAAAATTAGAAATCAGATTTAAAGGTATAGGCGAATCTTATTATTATGGTAATTGGGTGGATATATCTGGGCTTAAAGCATATAAAGAAATTAAATAATAAAAGTATAAGTTAATTGATAGTTTAAAACAGCACATTTTTTGTTTTGTATATGAGCAAAAAATGTGCTGTTTTTGGTATCAGTCAATCGAACAAATATGCGAAAATATCCAAACAAATGTTTGCTTTTGCCTGTGTTATATGATATAATACCACCGAGAAGCTTTAGCTTTTGTATTTTGCTGGGAGGTTTTCATATGGGACCTATTACCGATATACAGAGAAAAATATATGAATATTTGTGTGAGCGTGCACAGGACGGTGTTCCGCCGTCAGTTCGTGAAATAGGCGCTGCTGTGGGACTGAGTTCAACTTCGTCCGTTCAGGGCAACTTAAACGCTCTCGAAAAGGCGGGATATATCAGCCGCGATCCCCTGCTCAAGCGCTCCATAAGGGTCATGGGGCAGGCGGATAACATAACCCACGTCCCGCTGCTGGGCACCGTAACGGCAGGCGCGCCCATACTTGCCGTGGAGCAGATCGAGGGTTACATCCCCTATACGGGTTCCGTTTCGCGGGATAAGCCCCTTTTCGCGCTGAGGGTAAGGGGCGAGAGTATGCTCTGGGCGGGCATTCTCGACGGGGATATCGTTATAGCGGAGAAAACACCCGTCGCCTCAAACGGAGAGATAGTAGTGGCCATGATAGAAGACGAAGCCACCGTAAAGCGATTTTTCAAGGAGAAGGGACATTTCCGCCTCCAGCCGGAAAACGACGAGTACGAGCCCATAATCGTAGATCAGGTGACGATTCTGGGCAGGGTCAAGGCGATTATAAGATATTACTGATATGGATAAGGAAGATTTATTGCTTATTTCCGCCGCCGAGGATAAAATGCGTCAAAGTCAGGAGCAGTACGCCGTGACCTCAACGAATTTCCTTGACGAAAGGGAACAGGGGATTCTCCTTGACCGATTCAGGAAAGAGGACTGTCTTTATGTGCTTTTCGGCGGATACGACGAGGCTCAGCGAAGGGCGCTGTTTTTCTTCCCCCCCTATTCGGGAGCCGAGACTCCGATGGAAGGCGCAGAACTTCTGAAAAAGGGCGAGGACTGTACTTTTGTGCGTCTGCGCTTTACGAAGGATAAATTCAGCACTGCGGGGCACCGCGATTATCTGGGGGCTCTTATGGGACTGGGACTGCGGCGGGAGATGATAGGGGATATAATCGTAACCGACGGCGGATGCGATATTTTTGCCGTGAAGAGCGTGAAAAAATTCATCCTAGAAAACTTCACCAAGGCGGGGCGAGCCACTTTAAAGGGTGAGGAGATACCTCTTTCTCAGCAGGTACAGGGCAGCGGGAAAACGGAAACAATCAGAATAACCGCCGCCTCAATGCGCCTTGACGTGATTCTGGCGCAGATTTACCGTCTTTCGAGAAATTCGGCGGCGGAGAGTATAGAAAAGGGACTGGTTTTTGTCAACGACTCCCAGGCTCTCAAATGCGACATGCGCCTTTCCGAGGGGGATAAAATAGTGCTCCGAGGGAAGGGAAAGGCGATAATGGAAGAGGTGAGCGGCGCCACCAAAAAGGGACGCATCGCCCTGAATATCAAAAAATTTGTTTGAGAAAATTGAATGTACACGCACCAGCCGACCGCAGGGAAAGGAATTTTCCTGCGGTTTTTTGCAATGCAGATGTGTAACGGAAAAGCATATAGAAGTGATTGCAGCAAACTGAGTTTGCATCCAATCCGCGGCAGGCTGAGCCTGGCAGCGTGACGCTGCACCCGAGTCGCACACCAACCGATAGCGAAAAACAACTATAAGCGCCTGCGGCGAACCTTCTCATTCCTCTATGTGCGGGTAAGGAGTTAAAACTTTAAGGTAATACTTCTTAATCTAACTTACATCAAACAGAAAATCTTTAAGATTATGTACTTTTGTCCATAGCAACAAAAGTACCAAAAATGCATTTAATAACGCCTTGACGGTTTTCGCCCTGAGTTTACATGCCTTTAGAAGGTGTCTCGGTAAATCGTCGGCAGGCTGAGCCTGCACCCAATCCGCGCACAAAGTAACAGGTACAAATAGCAATTGTGCCCGCGATTAAGAAAAGCGCAGGCGATTTTCTTTCTGTTTCCGCAAAGGTCAGTGTGCGAAATGAAAGCGGACGTGTCCGGCTCGCTCTCCGAGGCAGTAAGTGTAACGCGAAAAGCCGCAAGGCGCCCCAACCGCCTCCTCTCATTTAGGCCGGGTGCGCGAGGAGTGAGTTTGGTTTGCCAAAATCAAAGTTTTTCTTCTAAATAAAATACAGCATATTTATAGTTTATGATAGCAAATTCGCAGGAAAATCTTTAAGCCAAAGTGCAAAACAAAACTTTAAATTACATCCAACATCATCCGACGGCCGGAGAAAAGTGTTCGTTAGCAGTGAAACGTTTACACCTTGAAGGTGATAGATAACACTTTCAGACTTCCGTCGGAGGGCGTTCAGCAGGAAATAAACCTTGCGCTGATAACAAGACGGTGGTTTGGCAAGGCGGCGCAGGTTAAACCTGCAAATAATCCGCACAGCAGGCTGAGCCTGCACCCAAGACGCACACTCAGATACAGCGCACGAAAGTATAAGTGCCTGCGGTTAAGATAATATCAAACAACGGCATAGGCGGAGAAGTTGCTCCTTTAACTGTGTGCGGGTAAGGAGCACAGACTTTAAAGTAATACTTCTATCAAAAACCAAGGTAACAAAAAGTTATCGCGTGTTTATTCGTACTTTTGTCCATGGAGATAAAAGCAGGTGCAACGCCGCCATACCGCACGTTATTAAAGCAAAAAGCGCCGCTTCAAGCGACGCTTTACCTTTTATTTGCCTGTTATCTGTCTTTTGCTTTTGTTATGCCATGTAGGACTGGGGATTGCTCAGATCCTCGGGCGAGAGGATGCCTCCCTGAGTAGATGCTGCTGCGGAAAAAAGAATGCATGCTGCAAGAACTGTTGATGCTACTGCGATGACGATGCCCTTAGTGAGTTTTTTCATTAAAAGATAACCTCCGCTTTTCATATGCACTGTAAAATCAGCGCCCTGAAATTGTTTTCAAAATCGTCGTCCTGTTTTTGTGTTCGCTTTTTAGGTCCTTTGATTCTTTGTCCCGCCATTCGGGCTCTTTTTGCAGTATACCGCGAAAAGAGTAAACCGTCAATGTTATTTTCGCTGTAAATAAGGCCGTTTTGATTTATAACTTTGGCGCTTTTGGCGAGACACATGGCGGCCAGGCCGTAATCCTGAGTGATTACGATATCACCGCTGAGACATTTTGCAACAACGGCAAAATCCGCGCTGTTGCTGCCCTTTGAGACGGTGACTGTTTCCGCTCCGTCAACGTCTATTATATGGGATGTGTCGCAAAAAAGAAGGACCTTTATGTCGTATTCTTTGCAGATTTTTACTGCTTTATTCACAACGGGGCATGCGTCTGCGTCGATTATCACTTTCATATTCAGCTTATAAATAAAATAGTATACGCAAGGCATATCTGGGCGGAAAAATAGGTGATGATATTAAAAACCTTGACGCCGTAAATTTTTTTGTCGCCGAAATTTATCATTGCCAGAGTGGAGTCCGACATGCAGAACATGACGCTGCCCCCAATGAGCAGGAAAGCGGGAATAGCCCAGAGTGAGGTGTTCGACATAAGTCCCGCCGCGGCCAGATGGCAGGCCTTTACCATCATGGAGGTCAGGGCGACGGTATATACGAGGGCGGGTACCGTTGCCCTGCCGAAATGCATTTTTGTCTTTGAGGCGTAAATGACGCCTACGGCTGTGAGGAGCGCCACGGCGGCTATATCCAAAGGAGAAAAGACAGGGATGCCGAAGAGCTTTTTGGCCGCCAGGGAATAGGCGGAGACGTAAAAAAGGTGTCCCACAAGGAAGAAAAACAGTCCCGTGATAAAGAGGGAGAGCTTTTCGTTGATGTGCAGGAACAAATCCCCGAACCAGGAGAAGCAAAGTCCGCACAGCATAAGGTAAGCGTAGGCGGAGCGGTTGCCGCTGTAAAGGATGCACAGCACTGCGCTGAGGACAAAAAGGCTCGCGCATATCATTTTGCAGCACAGGGAGACCCTGTTCTTTTTAGGCCAGCACTTTCTCAGATAGGCGGGCACGAATACGAATTCCAGCAAGACGGCGAGGGCCATCAGGTAAGGCAAAAATTTCATAAAAACCTCCTCACTGCGCCGCAGAAACGCGAAAAGCAAAATAAAAAGAAAAGCAGAAAAGGGTTAACCTTATCTGCTTTCTCTGCGTTAACAAAGATATTATATCAAAATGCACAGAAATTGCAATATAAAATCTTGAAAAGTATAAAAATTTTTCCTCTATGAAGGGCTGCGGGAGGTCTTTTTGCGGTAATCCAGAATTTTGATTGATTCAATTATTATGAAGGGCACCGCTGAGAGAGCGAGGGCTATGGCCCAGCCCTCGGCGGAGAGGGCTGCCAGCGAAAAGACGGAAGCGGTGCAGGGAATGCTGACAACGGCGAACTGAACGGCCAGACACAGCTGGAAAGTGAGGGTCAGGCGCATATTGGAGAAATAGCCGATTTTGTACATGGGTATGCGTCCCCGCATGTTGAAGGCGTGGACCAGCTCGCTTATGTTGAGGGTCACGAAGGCCATGGTTCTGCCCGTGAGCGGCTGGGAGGATAAGTCGAACAGACGTACTCCCAGTGTGAAGCTCACAAGGGAGAGGCCCCCTATGAGAAGTCCCTCCAAGAATATATCAACCCAAAGTCCCCCTGAAAACATGCTCTTGTGGGTCTTTAAGGGCTTTTGAAGCATGATGTCCCTTTCGGCTTTTTCTGTGCCCAGAGCCATGGCGGGCAGGGAGTCGGTGATAAGGTTAACGAAAAGGAGCTGTATGGGCAGAAGGGGCGTGGGCATACCGAGAAGATAGGCAGAGAATATGACTACTATTTCCCCGATGTTGCTGGAAAGGAGGAAATGCACCGTCTTTCTGATGTTGCTGTAAATGATCCTGCCCTGGCGCACGGCCTTAACTATGGTGGCGAAATTGTCGTCGGTGAGTATCATGTCGGCGGCGGCCTTTGCGGCGTCGGTGCCTCCCTGTCCCATGGCGCAGCCGATGTCGGCGGCTTTAAGGGCGGGGGCGTCGTTTACACCGTCCCCCGTCATGGCCACTACCTCCCCAAGAGAGCGCAGGGCCTTTACTATCCTCACCTTGTGAGCGGGCGTGACCCTTGCAAAGACGCGGCAGGTCTTTATTTTTTTGCGGAGATTTTCGTCGCTGAGAGCGTCGATTTCGCCCCCCGTCATGAGGGTGTCCCCTCTGCGGAGTATACCGATTTCCTCCGCCACGGCCTTTGCGGTGGCCGCATGGTCTCCCGTTATCATAACGGTTTTGATGCCTGCTCTGCGGCAGAGGGCGACGGCCTCCTTCGCCTCTTTTCTGGGCGGGTCGGCCATGGCGATAAGTCCGATAAAGGTAAGGGACGCCTCATGGGTGTCGCTGAGGGAGGAGGCGGGCCTTTCGGCGGCGGCAATCACCCTGAGAGCCTTTTCGGCAAGGATAAGGTTCAGCTCCTCTATCCTTTTGATGTCCCCCGCCGTTATGGGGACCTCGGCGCCGTCCTTGAGGATTTTTGTACATTTTTTGATGAGCACGTCGGGAGCGCCCTTTGCCATGACGAATTTTTCTCCTCCCCGTTTTACAAGAACCGACATCATCTTTCTGTCGGAGGAAAAGGGGTTTTCTCTCAGGCGGACGTATTCTCTGTCCGTGTCGGTCTTTCTGATGCCCGCCTTTGCTCCCGCAGTGAGAATGGCCGCCTCCGTAGGCTCGCCCATGACGCTTTCCTTTCCCCACAGGGCGTTGTTGCATACGCATGAGCAGGTGAGCAGCCTTTTCCCGAAGGGGGATGAGGGGCTTTCCTCTCCTCCTGCGCCGTATATGCCCTTGACCGTCATTTTGTTTTCGGTGAGGGTGCCGGTTTTGTCGGAGCAGATGACGGTGGCGCTGCCGAGGGTCTCTACGGCGGGAAGCCGTCTTATTATGGCGTTGTTTTTGGCCATTATCTGAACTCCGAGAGAGAGTACGATCGTCACAACGGCGGGGAGGCCTTCGGGGATTGCCGCTACCGCAAGGCTTACGGAAAGCATGAAGCTGTCAAGAAAGCTTGCGCTTCTGAGTATTCCCATTAAGAATATCACGGCGCATATGGCGAGAGCTCCGATGCCCAGGAGCTTTCCCGTTTTGGCGAGACGGTTCTGAAGAGGGGTGGAAGGGGTCTCTTCGCTGTCGATAAGTCCCGCGATATGTCCCACAGCCGTGTCCATGGCAGTGTCCGTCACTACGGCGCGGCAGGAGCCCGAGGTTATCTGGGTTGCGGAAAAGAGCATGTTGCGCCTTTCGCCCAGAGGCGTGGCCGCGGGCAAGGCTTCCCCTGGGGTTTTGTCGGCAGGCTCCGATTCACCCGTCAGGGCGGATTCCTCGGCCTTGAGGGCGCTTGCCTCTAAAATAAGACAGTCGGCGGGGACAAGGTCACCCGCTTTCAGAATTATCACGTCGCCCTTTACCAGCTCCGAGGCCGCCGCACTTATAACGGAGCCCGAACGCAGAACTCTGGCTCTGGGGGCCGCAAGCCTGCGCAGGGCGGCTATGGCCCTTTCGGCGCGGCTCTCCTGGACCGTGCCTATGAGAGCGTTGAGGAAAACTATGGCAAGAATTATCACTGAGTCGATATAGTCCCCGTCGCCGCTCAGGTAGGAGGTGAGAAAGGAGACGGCGCAGGCGGCAAGGAGGACGAGGACCATAAAGTCGGAGAACTGGGAGATGAATTTTCTGAAAAATCCCCTTTTCTTTTTTGATGAAATCACATTTAATCCGTATTTTTCCAGACGCAGCCGGGCTTCCTGCTGCGAAAGGCCGTTTTTATCGTTTGAACCGAGCCTTTTCAGGGCTTCGGCGGGAGTAAGGGTATGCCAATCCATATATTTGAACCCTCCGAAAAGTGTTATTCAGTCCAATATATGAAATTTTAAAGAAAGTTATAACGGGTTGCATGTTTTAGTGCAACCCGGGGCTCTTTTACGCCTTTAGATGAAGCGGCGCGAGGCATTTAAAGGAAAAAAGCACAGTATGATTAACTGAATATTATGGTTATCGGAGGTGATGAACTACGGATATTTTAAATTATATAGTGGGGGAAGGGCTCATTCTCATTCCTGCGGTTTATATAATCGGAATGATAATCAGCAAGACCGATAAAATCCCAAACAAATATATCCCCATAATCCTGCTGCCCCTGGGAATCCTGGGAGCCATGGGAATCATGGGCTTTACGGTGAGGGCCGCAGTGCAGGGCATACTCATAACGGGAGCTGCCGTTTACGGCGATCAGATCTATAAGCAGATGACCAAAAAGGAAGAATAGTATTCCGCCGAAGGCTTCGCGCCGCCCTTGCAGAGCTTAGAAAGCCGACGGCCCTTAACACAATTTTAATCCTTTCAAAGAAAAATCCCGTACTCTCGTTTCGAGAATACGGGCTCCTTTTATCTTATATTACGCTTTTAATTTTACTTTATCAGAAAACGCAGTACTGCTTCATGTAGGCGTCCATAAGGGGGATAAGGTGTGCGTAATCCTCTCTGCCGAGAAGATATTCCCTTATGTCCTGAACGGTAACAAGGGCGTGAACCTTGATGCCGAACTCCTCGCCCACCTCCATGACGGCGGTTTTGCCGGGTGTCTGGCCCACCTCGCAGCGGTTGACGGAGATGAACATATCGGTGACCTTTACGTCGGCGCAGGCCTTGAGAACGGGGAGTGTCTCGCGTATGGCGGTTCCTGCCGTGATGACGTCCTCAATGATGATGATGCGGTCGCCGTCCTTGGGGGCATAGCCTACGATGTTTCCGCCTTCGCCGTGATCCTTGACCTCCTTGCGGTTAAAGAAGAAGGGCTTATCTATTCCGTAGGTTCTGGCAAGGGCTCCCGAAACCGAGGTGGCAAGGGGGATTCCCTTATAGGCGGGGCCAAACATGGCGTCAAAATCGTCGCCGACGGTCTCCTTGACCAGGGCGGCGTAAAATTCGCCGAGCTTTGAGTTCTGGAGACCTGTTTTATAGTTTCCCGTGTTTACGAAGTAGGGGGTCTTTCTTCCCGATTTTGTTGTGAAATCGCCGAAACGCAGCACGTCTGCGCTCATCATGAATTCAATGAAATCCTTTTTGGCCTGTGTGAGCATTCTTGCATCCCGTCCTTTACTGTATTCTGTTAAAAGTATAACAGATTTGAATTCTTTAAACAAGCTTATTCGGTAATTGATTTATAGGCGGCCTGCATCACCTTGTTGGCAACGGGAATGGCCTCATAATAGCCTGAGCCGCCGTTTTCAACGACAACCACAAATGCGAGAGGGCAGTCCTCCTTTGTGGAGAAGCCCGTAAACCATGCGTGGGATTCCTGATCTCCGTCAAGCTCTGCGGTTCCCGTTTTGCCCGCTATTTCGAGGCCGGGGAACTGCCAGTCGCCGTAATAGGAGGTGACGTTGTAGCGCATCATGTCCCTTACCGTATCGGCGGTATCAGTGTCTATGAGCTGACCCGCATATTTTGTCGTCGTCTCGTCGATGATTTTCCCGTCGGGGGTCTCTATGGATTTAACCACATAGGGGGAAGCGGGATTTCCCGAATTCGCAATGGCTCCCATTATGGTCATCATGTGATAGGGATTGAGAAGGGTGGTGTACTGACCGATGCCCGCCCAGGCAAGGTCCGTGTTGTTGACCGAGGATACGTCGAAGGAACTTTTTGCTATGACCGTATCGCCCATTTTGAAGGCCCTGTTGAAGCCCAGCTCTTCGGCGGTTTCGGCAAGGGCGTCGGCGCCCAGCTCGTTGGCGATGGTTGCGAAGGCGCAGTTGCAGGAGTGGGCAAAGGCGTCCTTAAAGGATACGGTGCCGTGGACTCCGCTGCACTTGACCTCTCCGCCGCCGGGAATGTCGATGCTTCCGTCGCAGTAGAAAGTCTGGGAGAAGATGTCGTCGATGTTGTTTACCGCGCTTATGCAGGTTACCGCCTTAAAGACGGAGCCGGGTGTGTAAACGCCTGAAAGGAAGCGGTTGAGGTAGATGCCGTCGTATTTGCCGTTTGGATTTTCGGCTATATCCGAGGGCTTGTTTTCGGGGTCGTAGGTGGGTGAGGACACCATGCAGATTATTTCGCCCGTCTTATAATTGTATACTCCTACTGTGCCCTTTCTTCCGTTTAAGGCGTTGAGGGCGGTGACGCATACGTCGGCGTCAAGGGTGAGGCGGATGTTGTTGCCGGTGCCGTATTTGCTGATTGAATAGATGCCGTTGAGGAAATTGTAGCCTATGAGCTCGTCGCTGTAAACGGACTGGACTCCCGTGGAGATGTAGCCGTCCGAGTCGCCTATGGCGTGGAGGGTGGCCTTTCTCACCGATGCGCTGGAGTTATATACGCGCTGTCCGTCCTGAGTTCCGACGAGGAGCTCGCCCTTGGAGTCGTAGATGCTTCCGGCAACGTTCAGGGTGTTGCCGTCATAGATGTGTTTATTGTAGCGGCTCATGGCCCAGGAAGAGGCGTTTATCGTAAGGGTCGAAACGAAAAAAATGATTCCCGCCATGAAGAAAGCCACAAGTGCGTAAAGAGCGTAAGCTCTCTTTGTTGTACTTTTCATCGCTGTGCCTCCACTTTCTCATAGAATGACGGATATGTGCGCAGGTCGCAGGCCTTGATGAGGGCAAGCAGCGCCCAGGAGCATATCATGCTTGAACCGCCCTGGCTGATAAAGGGCAGGGTGACTCCCGTAAGGGGAAGGATGTCGGTGATGCCGAAAACGTTGAGGCAGGTCTGGAAGAGTATCATGCCTGCGGCGGCAACTGCCGCAATGGCGAAGAAGGAGGAGCGGGCTCCCTGAGAGCTGCGGATTGCGTGTACGGCTATGAAGCCGTAGGCGAGCACCACGGCCACGGCGAGGATGAGTCCCCATTCCTCACAGAGGATGCCGAATACAAGGTCCGTAGTGGAGGCGAAAATATTTCTCAGCTCTCCCGAGCCGATGCCCGTTCCCAGCAGTCCGCCGCTGGCGGCGTAGATGAGCACCCTTGTCTGCTGGTATCCGCCCGTGTCGGGATATTCCCAGACGTGGCGGTAGGTGGCGAAGCGTTCGGCGACGTAGGGCTTGAAGATGAGGATGAGTATTGCTCCGAGAAGTGCTGCGCCGCACACAACGGCGATGGTCCTTATGTCGCCCGAGCGCATAAATGAAATGAGTATAAAGGTGAAGAAAAAGATGAGGGCCGCGCCGAAGTCGTACATGAGGAAAAGGCAGCCTATGCAGACGACGGAAAAGACGATGTATTTAAACAGGCTCCTTGTGGACTGGAGCTTTTCGAGAGTGGCGGCTCCCACGAAGATGAAGGCGACCTTTACGAATTCCGAGGGCTGGAAGGAGATGCCGCCTATGGTTATCCAGTTGAGGGCGCCGTTTGTGGCCTCGGCCAAAATGAGGTTTACGGCAAGGAGGGCGACGGAAGCGATTGCCAAAGGAACGCTTGACCACTCTATCCTTTTGATATCCGCCACAAACCAGAGTATCACGGCGAAAACCGCAAGACCCATGAGGAATGAGACAAACTGTTTTACAAGGTCTCCCGGGAATACGCTGGCCACCACCGTAAGGCCGATTCCCGTCAGGAAAAAGCCGATGAGCTCCAGCTCAAAGCTCTTCCTCTTGAAGGCGAACCGTGAAATTATAAGCCACAGCCATTCGATGAAGATGTAAGCGCCGAAGACGAATACGATGTCCTCACGGATTTCCCCGTCGGAGCCAAGGACTGTCTGAGCGGCCGAAATGAGCTGGAAAACGGTTATCAGGAGAAGCACGAAGCCGTTGTTGAGGCGGTGCTTTTTCTTTTCTTTCTGTACGGCGTTGTCATAGCCGTAATTGAGATTTGCTTTTTTTGCTTTACCGTGCGCCATATTCACACCTCCTTAAAAGGGCTTGTAGCTGTCGGAGCGGGAATAGCTGTCATAAAACACGAGCTCCTCGCCGCCGATGTTTATTTCGTCCCCGCCGAAAAGCAGCTGCTTGCGGGTTATCTGTTTCCCGTTTATAACGGTTCCCGCCTTCGACTGAAGGTCCTCTACGGCAAAGCCGTCGTCCTCCGCCGTTATTTTGGCGTGGTGACGGGAGACAAGGGGAGAGGGAAGCACTATGTCGCAGTCCTCTTCTCTTCCTATTATATATGTGCTTTTTGTGAGGGGGAAAGCCTTGGCCGTCCTGACCGCATATATTGCTGGCTTTCCGTCGGGGCTTTCGGTTTCCGTCGGGATTTCTTCGGGCACATACTCAGGTATTTCCTCGGGGATTCCCTCTGCGGCAGGCTCAGTGGGGATCATCTCAGGGGGAGCCATGGGAATATCCTGAGGAGCGGGCTTTACCGCCGCGAATATCCTCGGGTTGGGCGAGGGATAAAGGGGAGCGGAAAATATCATTACCGCGCTGCCGAAGGTAATGGCGTCGCCGTCAAAGAGCTGGACGGCTCCCTTTACCTCCTTGTCGTTTACCTTTGTGCCCGTCTTGGAGAAGGTATCGGTTATGAACCAGCCGTCGCTGCGTCTTGAAATGACGGCGTGGAAGCGGGAGACGCTGCCGTAGCCGATTGTTATGTCGCAGAGCTTGCTGCGTCCCACGGAGATCTCCCACCTGTCAAGGGGCGTTTTATCGCCGTTGACGGCGTTGACCAGCTCCGCCATGGAGTAGGGCTTGATTTTCAGTTTCATCAGGGAGTAGATACAGCTGCCGAGAATTATAACAGCCATAACGGGCAGAATAAATCTGCTGTAATATTGGAGCTGTTCCATGATTTCTGCCATGTATTTGCACCTCCGAAAAAGCATAGCTTAGACTGTATATGTTATATTATACCATTTAAAATACTACACTTGGCTGAAAAAAGTCAATAAAAGTGACGTTTTTGTAACACCTTTTTAATCTTTTGTAATTTGATTTTTTCATATATATATGCTATCTTTGTTATATAAACAATAACACAAAAAGGAGTGTTGTTATGAAAAGCTCAAAAAGATTATTCGGAAAGACCTCCGACGGAAGGGAGGTTTACGCTTATACCATAACCAACGGGAAAATAAGCGCTGAGATACTGGATTTCGGCGCAACTCTCAGGAGCATATACGTCCCCGATAAAAACGGCAATACGGCCGACGTGACCGTAGGCTACGACGATTTCGCCCCCTATGAGACCAGCACTGCCTATGAGGGAAAGACCGTGGGCAGATATGCGAACCGTCTCAGCGGCGGAAGGTTCGAGATAGACGGAAGGGAGTATAACGTTGAGAAAAACGAAAACGGCGTCACCTGCCTTCACGGCGGCGGAGAGTTTTCCTTTAACTTCTGGAAGGCGGAAAACTTCAGCGACAGCACCGTGACCTTTTCCTATGAGAGCGAGGACGGCGCATTCGGTTTTCCCGGCAAAATGGATGCCGCGGTGACCTTCACCGTCACGGAGCGCAACGGCATAGAAATAAGGTATCGCGCTTCGGCCGATAAGGATACGATTATTAATTTTACCAATCATACCTATTTTAATCTTGCGGGAAAGGGAGATATCCTCTGTCATCTTTTAAAGATAAATGCAAACGCCTTTACCCCTACGGATAAAATGAATATCCCCACGGGAGAGATAAAGTCGGTGGCCTCCACCCCCATGGATTTCAGGGAGTTCAAGGTCATAGGCAGGGATATAGGCTCCGACTATGAGCAGCTTGTCAACGCGGGAGGATACGACCACAATTTCTGCCTTATCGGTGAAAAAGGACAGATGAGGGCAGTTGCCGAGGCCTATGACACCGTAAGCGGAAGAAGGATGACGGTTTATACCGATCTGCCGGGAGTACAGCTTTACACAGGCAATTTTATCGAAAGACGAACGGGCAAAGGCGGAAGGGAGAACTATAAAAACTGCGGTTTCTGTCTCGAGACACAGTATTATCCCGATACCCCCAATCAGAAAAACTTCCCCCAGTGTACTTTCAGAGCGGGCGAGGAATACAAAAGCGCGACGGTTTTTGAATTTTCCGCCGACTGAATAAAAGGAAAAGGCGGTGCCGAAAATGGCCATCAAACTTGATATGGCAAGTCCCGTACCCCTTTATATGCAGATAAAAAATCAGATAGTCACAGCCATAGCCTCCGGGGACTATGAGGCGGGGGCAAGGCTGCCCTCCGTAAGGGCCCTGGCCGAGGAGCTTGAGGTAAATATGCATACGGTCAATAAGGCGTATCTGATGCTCAAGGACGAGGAATATATAACCCTTGACCGAAGGAAGGGCGGAGTGGTATCTCCCGCGCCCGAGAAAACGGATGAGGCCTTCGTAAAGAAGCTTACGGCAGAGCTCCTTCCCGCTGCGGCGGGAGCGAAATGCAAAGGTATGGGCAGGAAGGAATTCCGCAAGCTTTGTACTCAGGTTTATGAGAGCCTCGGCGAGGAATAAAAAAGAAAAAAGATTGCAAAACGGGTAAAACAGAGGCATAAAGATAAATTGGTTTATGCCTCTGAGACTGCCGAAAAACTAAAATTCAGCACTCAACTATGTCTCCCTTGTGTAAAGGGAGATGTCAAAACGCAGATTTGACATCAGGGATTGGCTGGCTGAGCCTGCACCCATTTTGCACACCGAACTGACGGTGAAAAACAACTGCAAATGCCTGCGATTGAGAAAAAACAAAGCGCAAAACGAAACCCACAAATTACACAAAGCATCACCCGACGGCCGGAAAAAAGAATTCGTTGGTAGTGAAACGTTTACACTTTGAGGGTGATAAAACAAAACCCTCCGGACTGCCGTCGGTGAACCTGCGGACGCCGGCAGAGCCAAACCGACGGCCGGAGAAAAGTATTCGTTAGTAGGTGAAACGTTTACACTTTGAAGGTAATAGAATAAAGCCCTCCGGACTGCCGTCGGAGGGCGTTCAGCAGAAAGTAAACCTTGCGCTGATAACGGGACGGTGGTTTGGCAAGAAAAAAGCGTTTTTGCTTCCTTTTGTCGCTTTGGACAAAAGGAAGTGCGGTGCCGCGGCATAGGCGGCGCAGGTTAAATCTGCAAATAATCCGCACACTCAGATACACCGCACAAAAGTACAAGCGCCTGCGGTTAAGATTACACTGAACAACAGCATAGGCGGCGCAGGTTAAACCTGCAAATAATCCGCACACTCAGATACACCGCACAAAAGTACAAGCGCCTGCGGTTAAGATTACACTAAACAACAGCATAGGCGGCGAAACCTTCT
>CASDTR010000043.1 GCA_949283785.1 uncultured Oscillospiraceae bacterium | reverse complement strand
TACTATTTTTAAATCAACATAAACCAAATTCATTTAAACAAACAGGAGGTAGTGAGATGTCGTTATTCAGTAAGAAAAAGCCAAGTGACTTTTATCCCGACTGGTACCATGAGGAGGCCCCGAAGGATTCATACCGCTCAATTCTCAAATGGGGAAGCCCCACGGAGTTCAAGGCTCCCAACAGAAAGCTTTATAAGCTTATGAAAGAGACCTTTGACATGACCGACGACGATTTCAAGGTCAAAAAGGAAATGGGCCTTGAGAAAGTCGAATTCGATATGCCGCCGAAAATGGACGAAAAGCATATCGAGAAATTCCGCGAGATCCTCGGCGAGGAGAACGTAAAGACGGACAATTATACCCGCCTTTCCGTAGCCTACGGCAAGACTATGGTGGACCTTATGCGCCTGAGAAAGCATATCGTAGAAAATCTTCCCGATGTAGTTCTTTATCCCGGCTGCCGTGAGGATATCATCAAAATCGTCGAATACTGTAATGAGGAAAAGATCCCCGTATATGTCTACGGCGGCGGCTCCTCAGTTACGAGAGGCGTTGAGCCCGTCTGCGGCGGCGTGACCCTCGATATGCGTCCCCGCTTCAATAAGGTCATCAAATTCAGCGAGCGCAATCAGACAATTACCGTTGAGGCAGGCATGAGCGGCCCGAAGCTTGAGGAAACCCTCAATAATGCAGTTTCACTTTTCGGCGCAAAGAGAGCCTATACCTGCGGACATTTTCCTCAGAGCTTTGAGTATTCCTCGGTGGGCGGCTGGGCCGTTACGAGAGGCGCGGGCCAGAATTCCACATATTACGGAAAAATTGAAGATATTGTTATAAGCCAGGAGTATGTAACTCCTGTGGGCATCATCAAGAGCGACGAGTGCCCCAGAAACGCCACGGGCCCCTCAATCGATCAGATCATGATGGGCAGCGAGGGCACCTTCGGTATCCTCACCCATGTGACCCTCAGATTCTTTAAGTATATGCCCGAGAACCGCTGCCGCTTCAGCTTTGTCTTTAAAGACTGGGACAGCGGAGTAAACGCGGTTCGTGAGATTATGCAGGGGGAATTCGGATTCCCGTCGGCTTTCCGTCTCTCAGACCCCGAAGAAACTTCAGTGGGCTTTAATCTTTACGGAGTGGCAGATACGCCCATTGATTCCCTCCTTAAACTCAGGGGTTATGAGGACGGAAAGCGAGTCCTCCTTTTAGGCTTTACGGAAGGAGAAAAAGCTTTCAGCAAAAACGTGTTCCGTCAGATTTGGAAGATCTGCCACAACTACGGAGCCATGTATACAACGGGCCTTGTCACAAAGGGCTGGGAGAAGGGCCGTTTCAACGACCCCTATCTCCGCGAGGATATGGGTGACTACGGCCTCATGCTGGATACCCTCGAGTGCTCGGTCAACTGGGATAACTTCATGGAGGTTTACGAGAACGTACGCCGCTACTGCAAGAGCCGTCCCAATACTATCTGCATGACCCATATGTCCCACTTCTATCCTCAGGGAGCTAACCTTTACTTTATCTTTGAGGCAAAGATGAGCGAGCTTCAGGAGTATCTAGACTATCAGTACGGCATCATGGACAATATCCAGAAATACGGTGCATCCATGAGCCATCACCACGGTATCGGCAAGATGACGGCTCCCTGGCTTGAGGCTCAGATAGGCCATAACGAGATGGAGGTTTACCGCGCCCTCAAGCGTCACTTTGACCCCAACAACATCATGAACCCCGGCGGAACACTGGGACTTGATCTGCCAGAGGACAAACGCAGGGATTTTATAACGAAGAAATAATCAGCCCCCTAACGAGTAGGTTTGCTTCTCGGAACGCAGACCGAAAGGTTTAACAAAACCGCCCGTGATAAAGCGTGAGCTTTATCACGGGCGGTTAGTTTTATGTGTTTTTATTCTTTAACGGATGACATAATTGAAAGAGCCTTTGCAAGTGCTTCAACGGGTGGCAGCTCTTCGCTTGATTTAACAGAGACGTACGGCTTTTTGCCTGCTCCAACCAGTATACGCCCCTTCATCTCTTTTCCCAGAACGGCAACCTTTTTCATGTCGATGTTTTCCGAATACATCAGTACGCAGTCGCCTTTCTGCCCGATTTCGTAAATACCCTGCGAAATGGCCGTGTTCCTTAAAAGGGCCACTCTTATAAGTCCCTCAACACAGGGCGGCGGGTCTCCGTAACGGTCTATGAATTCGTCTACAACGTCGTCGGCGTCGTCGGTGTTCCTTATGTCGGCAATGCGGCGGTATGCCGCAAGGCGCTGAGGCACGCTCTCTATATAATCATCGGGGATATGGGCCTGGATCTGTATGTCGATAAGGCACTCCTTTTCGGGCTCCTTGTCGGAAACCTCTCCCTTTTCCTCGCTGACGGCACGGGCAAGCATTTTAAGGTAAAGGTCATATCCCACGGCCTCCATGTGTCCGTGCTGCTGGGCGCCCAAAATGTTTCCCGCGCCCCTTATCTCAAGGTCACGCATGGCGATTTTAAAGCCCGAACCGAATTCCGTATACTCCCTGATTGCCGTAAGGCGTCTCGTGGCAACGTCGGAGAGCTCCTTGCCCCTCGTGAAGGTAAGATATGCGCTTGCCCTTCTTGCGGAGCGTCCCACACGTCCCCTTATCTGATGAAGCTGTGCAAGCCCCAGTCTGTCGGCGTTTTCAACAATGAGGGTGTTGGCGTTGGGTACGTCCACGCCCGTCTCTATAATGGTAGTGCATACGAGTATGTCTATTTCGCCTTCCAGAAGGCTCTTCCAGACGGTGCTCAGAGCTTCCTCCGTCATTTTGCCGTGGGCTATTCCTATTCTCGCCTCGGGCAGAAGCTCTTGTATTTTCGCCGCCGTGCGCTCAATGGTGTCAACTCTGTTGTGGAGATAGTAGGCCTGACCGCCTCTGCGAAGTTCCTTTTCCAAAGCCTGGGCGATTATTCCCATATCGTGCTCTATGACGTAGGTCTGTACCGGGTGTCTGTCCTGTGGGGCCTCCTCCAGCATTGACATATCCCTTATGCCCGACATCGCCATATTGAGGGTGCGAGGGATGGGCGTTGCCGAAAGGGTGAGTACGTCAACGTTGGGGAAACGCTCCTTGAGCTTTTCCTTCTGGGCAACGCCGAAGCGCTGCTCCTCGTCAACGATTACAAGGCCTAAATCCTTAAACTCAACGTCCTTTGAAATGAGGCGGTGAGTGCCCACGATCATATCTATACTTCCTCGGCGCAGTCCCTTTAAAATCTGCTCCTGCTGCTTGGGGGTGCGGAATCGGGAAATCATCTCCACCTCCACCGGGAAGCCCTCAAAGCGCTTGAGGATAGTCTGATAGTGTTGGAAGGCCAGAACCGTTGTGGGCACCAGCATTGCGCACTGCTTGCCCTCGGCGACGCATTTGAATGCGGCTCTGAGTGCCACCTCCGTTTTGCCGAAGCCCACGTCGCCGCAGAGAAGTCTGTCCATGGGGCATTTTTTCTCCATGTCGTGCTTTATCTCATATATGCTGCGAAGCTGGTCGTCGGTTTCGTCATAGGCAAAGCGGCGCTCAAAGTCGCTCTGCATATCCGTATCGGGCATGAAGGCGTAGCCGGGGGCGTTCTGCCTTGCGGCGTAGAGCTTTATGAGCTCCTTGGCCATATCCTTGACTGCGCTCCTGACCCTTGTGCGTGTCTTTTTCCACTCCTGGGTGCCCAGCTTGTTTATCTTTACGGCTCTTCCCTCTTCGCCGGGACCTACGTATTTTGAAACAAGGTCCAGCTGAGTTACGGGGACAAAGAGCACGTCCTCCTTGGCGTATTTTATCTTGATGTAGTCCTTTGTGACCCCGCCTACTTCGAGCTTTGTTATGCCGTCGAAAATACCTATTCCGTGAACGGAGTGGACTATATAATCCCCTCTGTGCAGTTCGTCAAGGCTGTTGAAGCTGTCCTTGGAGCGCTTTTTGCGGCTTAGCTGCTTCGGCTTTAAAAGCGAAGCCCTGCCCCTGCTTATGAGCATGAATTTCTCTGCGGGATATTCCAGTCCTCCGCTGAGGCCTCCGCTGAGAATGTTAACGCTCTTTTTAAGGAACGCAGACGGGTATTCGCTGTATGAAGCTGCGGGAATGCCGTCCTCCGACAGCATTTCGCACAGGGCCTGAGCAGCCTTTTCCGTGCCCGCCATTACCGCCACGCACCAGCCGTTTTCCAGAGCGGGCACTATGTCCTCCTTTAAAAGGGAATAGTCTCCGCCCCAGGGGGCAAGGGTACGTCCGTCCATGTTTATAAGAGTTTTAATAAGGGTATCAAAGCTTCCTCTTGCAAATGTATCGAGATAAACAGCTCCCCGCTGCTCATATTCGTCTTTCATCTCCGCCCATGTGAGGGCGAAACGGTCGAGGCCGCGGCAAAGCTCTCCGCTTTCGAGGAAGTCCTTTATATCCTCCAAAAGCAGAGTCTGGGCGGCGTTTCCCCTCTCCTTTACCTTGGCCGTATCGCTTACGAAAAGCAGAGCGTCGTCGGCGTAATTTAATACCGTTGACGGATTTTCGTAGATGAGGGGGATGTATTTATCCGTCGAGGCGGGCTTTATGCCGCCCCGGAGCATTTCCGCATCCCTGTTTAAAGTCTGCCTTGCCTTTACGGCCTTGCCTCTGAGAGAGGCGGTGAGCTTTTCTATTTTATCGGCGAGTTTAAGTCCGTTACCCGTGAGCACCTCCACGGAGGGGGTTATCTTTATCTCATTGACGTTTTCCGTTCTGCGCTGGGATACTATTTCAAAATATCCCATTGTGTCAATGGTGTCGCCCCAGAATTCTGCTCTGACGGGGAAGGGAGCGTCGGGGGGATAAAAGTCAAGTATGCCGCCTCTTACGGCGAACTGTCCCGAACCCTCTATCATTTCGCAGGGGGAGTAGCCTGCGTTTACGAGAATTTCCCTGACCTTTTCTATGGAGATATCCATGCCCTGCCGCAGCACAAAGGAGCGGGAGAGGAGCACGTCGGGGGGGATCGTAAACTGCATGGCTCCCTCAACTGAGCACACTACGGCTTTGTAATCTCCCTCGAGCATTCTGCCTAAAACTCCCAGGCGCAGATGCTCATATTCCCTTGACTGTCCCGCCGTCGAACTCAGGGAAAAATCCCTTGCGGGATAAAGAAGGGTATCCTCCGAGGCGAAAAGGGTATTGAGGTCCTCTTTGATTTTGACCGCTTCTCCCTCGTCGCCCGTAATTATAATGGCTCTCGCTCCGCTTTCCTCGCACAGTGAGTGGATGAGATGCACTTTATTAAGGTAGGAAAGGCCCGTGACTCCCGCAGGCAGCATGTTTTTTTCACTGGCTCTGAGAAGGGAGGCAAAGCCTTCGTTTGAGGCCAGCATACCCGAAAAACATGACATGGCAAAATCTCCTTTTATCTTTACGTTTTACACATACTTTTTAAAATTAAGCTGTTCCTTGCTGCATTCATAGCCGCGCCTTTTGTAAAATTCATGGGCGCCCTTTCGCTCTTTTCCCGAGCAAAGGCGGATTCCCGCCGCTCCGGTCTCCCTTGCCCAGCTTTCGGCGGCCGAGAGCAAAGCTTTTCCCGCACCGAGGCGGCGGTAACGAGAATCCACCGCAAGGCCCAGTATGTTTTTCATGGACGGGGCGTAGATAACGTCGTAATCGCAGGCGTGGATATATCCTATCACCTTTCCGTCATATTCCGCCACAAAAATTTTATCTTTTTCGCTTTTTAAAATCATTTCGAGCCTTTTGGCGGTTTCCTCAAGGGGATAATCATATCCCAGATCGTTTTTGCTGATTAAATATATGCTCTCGCAGTCGGACAAAGCACCGTCTCTTACGGTGATTTTATTTTCCATGAGCTCAGCTCCTTAAATTTATCTTTTACTGTGAACTTTAGGAAATATTAGCATTTTATTATATCATAATTCCTCTTTTGCGTCATTATAAAAAGGGAAAAAACACCTGCGGCGGCGTTAAAGCTCATCGCAGGTGTTTGAAATTTTATTGGATTAAATCAGCACAGGATTTAAAGTAAGCCCTATGTAAAATCAGTTTTCCTCGGCCGCCTTCTTGGTTTCCTCGATAACCTTGAGAGCCACGGATGTGGGAGCCTCTTCATAGCGCTCGAAGGTGAATTTGAAGTAGCCTCTGCCGTGAGTTACGGAGCGGAGCACTGTTGCAAAATCGCCCATTTCCGCCATGGGAACCTCGGCTATGATCTCGGACATCTTATCTTCGGCGGGGCCCATGCCCAAAACGCGGCCTCTGCGCTTTGTGATATCGCTCATCATATCTCCCATCTTTTCGTCGGGCATATAAGCTCTCAGTGAGCCGATGGGCTCAAGGAGTACGGGGCTTGCGTCGGGGATACCGTTCTTATAGGCGATTGCGGCGGCTGTCTTGAAGGCCATTTCCGAAGAGTCAACAGGATGATATGAACCGTCGTAGAGAGTGGCTTTAACTCCTACCATGGGGAAGCCTGCAAGGACGCCCTTTGCCATGCTGTCGCGCAGACCCTTTTCAACAGCTGGGAAGAAGTTTTTGGGAACGGAGCCGCCGAATACCTCCTCGGCGAATACCATTTCCTCGCTCTCGCAGGGCTCGAAGCGGATGAATACGTCGCCGAACTGGCCGTGGCCGCCCGACTGCTTCTTGTGTCTGCCCTGTACCTCAACCTTTTTGCGGATTGTCTCACGGTATGCAACCTTCGGCACTTTAAGGTCAACCTCAACGCCGAACTTTGATTTAAGCTTTGAAACTATAACGTCAAGATGCTGCTCGCCGAGACCTGAGAGCACCTGCTCTCTTGTCTCCTTGTTTATTACGAAGCTGATTGTGGGATCCTCTTCCATAAGTCTCGCAAGACCTGAAGCGACTTTATCCTCCTCGCCCTTTTTGCGGACCTTGACCGCCATTGAAAGGCAGGGCTCGGGGAATTCGACCTTTTCGAGGGTGAGCTTTCTTGAGGGAGCACAGAGTGTATCGCCCGTCTTAACTCCCGCAAGTTTTGTGACTATGCCGATGTCGCCGGCTGCAACGCTCTGAGCGTCCTCCTGCTTTGAGCCTTTTACGAATACGATCTTACCCATTCTCTCGCTTTCGCCGGTTCTCATGTTGACAACCTGTGAATCGCTCTTGAGAACGCCGGAAACTACCTTGAAGAAGGACATCTTTCCGACGAAGGGGTCTGCGATTGTTTTAAAGCAGATTGCGGCAAGGGGAGCCTCGCTGTTGCACTTAACCTCAACCAGGTCTCCGTTTTCGTCCTCAGCCGTTTCCGTAAGTACGGACGCCGCGGGGGCTATGTCGCAGATGCAGTCAAGAAGGATGTCAACTGCGTCAAGATTGTAGCCTGAGCAGCCGAAAACGGGGTAGAGGCTGCCGTCTGCAACGCCCGCTTTAAGGCCCTTAATAGTCTCCTCGGGGGTGAATTCCTCTCCCTCGAAGAATTTTTCCATAAGCTCATCGTCTGTGGAGGCAACTGCCTCGCAGAGAACGGAATTCATCTCGTCAACAAACTCATCGGCGCGGGTGGGAACCTCGACGGCTTTGCCGTTTTCATATTTATAAGCCTTTTTGGTTATGAGGTTGACGTATGCCTCAACGGTTTCGCCGCCCGCCTGATAGTAGGGAACCACCACAGGGCAGATTTTATTGCCGTGAACCTCACGAAGAAGGCTGACTGTCTTATAGAAATTGGTGTTTTCGGCGTCGGTCTTTGTAATGACTATCATTCTTGCAATGTTTCTCTTTTCGGCAGCCTTGAAAGCCTTTTCGGCGCCCACGTCGTATTTGCAGCCTGCGGCAGTGACTATGAGAGCGCACTCGGCAGCGCGCATACCCTCGCTCATGCCGCCTGCAAAGTCGAAGAGACCGGGAGTGTCGATTATGTTGATTTTTGTATCCTTCCACTGTGTATAGGCAACTGCCGTTGAAACTGAAGCCTTGCGCTTTTTCTCTTCGGGGTCGCTGTCAAGGACTGTTGTGCCGTCCGCTATGCGTCCGAGTCTGTCGGCGGAGCCTGAAAGATAGAGCATCGCCTCGGCAAGGGATGTCTTACCTCTTCCGCCGTGACCTGCCAAAACTATATTTCTAATGTTGTCTGCGGTATAAGCCTTCAATTTGGTTTCCTCCTAACGGTTGTATCACTTCTATTATTTGTATAGATTTAATAATAGTTTTTCTGACTTTGGTTTTGATTATATCATAGTTGCACATTGTATTCAACAACGAAAATCACTTTTGTACAAATTTTCCGTATTGTACTCGGGATACTTATATAAAGTGTACAAGCATCTTTCGCATTAAGCAAAAAAATGGCGAAAAATTGGTCAAAACAGCAAAAAATGCGATTTCGGGCATTGCCGATGCCAATAAATAAGGGCGAAGTTATAAAAGATAAGGGATAGGCATATTTTTAAAGGATCAAAGAAAACGGAGCTGAAATATATGTATGTGACGGTCAGCAAAAAATATGCCGCCTTAATCATCCTGATACTTGCCGCTTTTTTTCTGTGGGCCTGCTTTTACGCTGCCGGGGGCGTGGTATCGGTTTCTGAAAATGCGGCGGAGCAAAAGAATTTTATAAAGTGGGTGGATTTTAACGTCCCCGAAAGGGCCCTCACACGCGCTTATGAGGCCGGCGTGGAAGCCCACGAGAACGGGAAAACGGTAAACTGGATTGAGGTGCTCGCCTACTGCGCGGCGAAAAACGGCGGAGGGGAAAATTCTTTTCCCGATAAGGATATCGACTACGCCGTTTCGCAGCTTGAGAGAGGTGTGACGGGAGAGGAACTGTGCCGAAATCTCAAATATTACGACTACTATTACGAAGCCTATTCGGCGGTGCTTTCGGGGCTTGTGGGAGAGTATGAGATTCAGGTTTACGACGAAAATGAGAGCAGCCATAAAAAGTGGGTGAAAAGATACGGGCTCAAGGGCTTTCATCCCATTGCAAAGAATTACTGGTATACGGAAAGCGACGACTTCGGGAACAGCCGTACATACGGATACAGCAGAAAGCATCTGGGCCACGATATGATGGGAAGCGTCGGAACGCCCATAATAGCGGTGGAAAGCGGAGTGGTTGATACCATGGGCTGGAATATGTACGGCGGCTGGAGGATAGGCATAAGAAGCTTTGACGGAAAAAGGTATTACTACTACGCCCACCTGCGCAAGGATACGCCCTATCCCATGGAGCTCAAGGAGGGGTGCGTCGTTTCGGCGGGGGACGTTATAGGCTATATGGGTATGACGGGTTACAGCACCGAGGAAAACGTAAACAACATGAAGGTGTGCCACCTCCATTTCGGGCTCCAGCTTATTTTTGACGAGAGCCAGAAGGAGGGAAACGGGGAGATCTGGATAGACGTGTATGAACTTACGAAATTTCTCTCGAAAAACAGGAGCGAGACCTTTAAAAACGAAAGCACGGGGGAAAGGGAGCGGGTTTACGCCATAGACGATCCGTCAGTCGTCGAGGAATAAGACGGGCGCTATACTATTTTATATATAAGGAGGTGATTTTTTTGTCTTAAAAAGGGAGCGTGTCCGAAAAATAACGGTCGATGCTCATATCCGTTAAAGGGCGGGGAGCCGCTTTTAAAATTGACATTTATCTGTCAATTTATCGGCAAAAAATTCACGGATAAATAGGTGCTTGAGGCCGTTGTAGAAGATATGCACAGAGAATATTCTCTTTTTTTGTCCAATAATATGCATAATATGTCTAAACTTACAAGATTTACATCGTATTTTTGTATTTATATTTACCAAAAATCACTTGTATTTTCAACGCAGACAAGTATAATTAAGGTAGAAGGATTTCATCTTTTGTTTACGTTTTTAAAAATTATTATCAGGAGGTATAAATTATGTCGGATAAGGTACTCCTTTCACTCGGAGAAAAAGTTGACGTTTATAAACAGGGCGATCAGGCGGTTAAGATTTTTAAAAGAGACTATCCTAAAACAGAGGTTCTCTATGAAGCTCTTGTTCAGGCAAGAGTGGAGGAGACAGGCCTTCCTGTGCCGAGAATAAACGAAATCGCCAAAAACGACGGAGTATGGAACCTTTTCATGGACCATATCGAGGGCAAGACCATGGCGGAGATAATGAAGGAAGATCCCGCCAATGTCAAAAAATATGTGGAAGAGATGGTGGATATCCAGCTGGAGATTCATTCCAAGACGAGCCCCATGCTCAATAAGCTCAAGGACAGGCTCATTGCGGAAATAAAGGCCCTCGACTGCATAAGCGAAAACGACCGCTATGATCTGCTTACGAGGCTTGACAGCATGCCCAAGCATAAGAAGCTCTGCCACGGAAATTTCAGTCCCTCCAACATTATCGTCAAAGACGGAAAGACGTATATAGTGGACTGGATTGCGGCAACCCAGGGCAACGCCAGCGCAGATGTGGCCAGAACCTATTTGCTGCTCTATCTTGACAGCCCCGAGACGGCGGATTATTACATGGATCTCTTCTGCGAGAAGAGCAAGACCGACAAAAAATATGTTCAGGCTTGGCTTCCCATCATAGCCGCCGCTCATCTCAAGAACTGCAAGGAAGAGGAAAAGGATTTCCTCATGAAGTGGATAAACGTAGTGGACTACGAATAATAATCTGAAAATCTATCCTGTAATACGGAAAAGCAAAATTCGGCAGAGCTTCGGGCCTGTGAGTTTTGCTTTTTCTGTATTTTAGCCGAAAAATGCCGCAGACCGCACCCGATTAAGGGATACGGTCTGCAGCAGGGAAGAAATTCTCGTACTCTGATTTTTAGGCCGGAAAAGCTTTTCGCTGAGGCTGAACCCTTTGTGTCCGGCGGAAAGGGCTTACCAGTTGTGTATCTGTGCGGGATTTGCGAAAATGTCGTCGAGACGCTTCATAAAGGGCACTACCTCGCCGAAATCGAGAGCCCTGTGGTCAAAGGCCAGGCATATGGGCAGCATCTTTCTTACGCCTATCTCCTGTTTTCCCTTGCGGTTTTTAAAAATACCGGGCTTATCCTGAACTCCGCCCACTCCGATTGCGAATACCTGAGGAGGTATGATTTCGAGAATACCTATCATGCCGCGCTGTTCCTTATAGACTGAGCCAATGTTTGAAATGGTGATTGTGCCGGGCTCCAAATCGTACTTTGTAATGCGCTCGTTTTCGGGGATGCTCTCATATTCCTTTTTTTCCTCTCCCGAAAGAGTTTTGACCTTGTGACGTCCGAGCTTTGCGCCTGCGAATTTTTTGAGCGTCTCCACAACATGGCCTTTTTTCAGGCTGTCGATAGTATTGGCAAAGGAGACCTCGTACATGGCCTCGTTAAGGTCCGTATTTTCGATTTTTTTGGACACATTTTCAATATACTCGGCCATCTGATCCAGGGATTTTGATTCAAAATTGCGCAGGTTTATCGTCATCATTTCGCCGTTGGGAAGTATCCAGGGCATTGAAATATTTATGTCCTCAATGGTTTTAAGTTCGCCCTTTACATACTCGTGGTTGTAGTCGATATGGGCGTTGACGGCAGGATCCGCCTTTATTCCCTCGACGAAAACCTTGAGCATAAGTGTGTTGAAGGTGATCTTTCTACTGTGCAGGCCTGAAGAGTTGAGCCTTTTGTATTCTTCAAAAAAATCCGTAACGTCAGGCTCGTATACATATGTGACGTGGGGAACATTCTGCCAGGAATGGGTCGTCATATATGAAACCATTTTTCGCTGTATTCCGAAATGGGTCGTGCTTTTTATTCTGAAATCGTTGAGACGATGTTTGGGTTCCGTGTTTTTTCTGCTGCTCCCTCCGAAGGGGATTTTCAGCGCCGCGGTGTTTTCCATGGGTATCACTGTCCTTTCATAAATTAGTAATGGCTTTTCCCGTAATAGACATTCACCTCTTTTCCCTTTAATATTATTCGTGGGAAATTTGACATTTTTAGGGGGAATGTGTGATTTTTTTCACTTTTTTATAATTTTGCTTCTCAATTCAAAATATGCGGCGAAGGCAGAAAAAGACACCGGCCTATTATCCGAAAATACGGGTTTAGACCTTTTTTTGACAAAAAATTCTTTAACAGGCTTTATCCCGTTAAAGAATTTCAAAATTTTCCCTTTTAAATTTTTACGCTTACGGCCGTTAAAATCAGTTGTAGAGATTCATGGCCCTGTCGGTTTCACCCTTTACCATAAGTTCAACCGCTTTTCCCGCGTTTTCCATGGCTTCTCTGAGGGAGGCAAAATCCTCTTTTTTGAAGCTTGTGAGCACCCAGTCCGCAAGGTCATAGTCGGGGTGAGGCTTTGATCCCACGCCGATTTTTACTCTCGGGAAGCTTTCGCTGCCCAGATGGGCGATAAGGCTCTTTATGCCGTTGTGTCCCCCCGCGGAGCCCTTGCGCCTTACCCGTATTTTTCCTATGGGCAGGGATATGTCGTCAAACATGACTATGATTCGCTCAAGGGGGATTTTATAGAATTTGGCCGCCTCAGAAACGGCTTCCCCGCTGTTGTTCATAAAGGTTTGGGGCTTCATGAGAAGGCAGCGGTGACCGCCGATATTTACCTCTGCCGTGAGGGCGTGGTATTTAAGGCGCTTTATCTCGGTGTCGAGGCTCTCGGCCAGCAGGTCGGCGCAGAGAAAGCCCGCGTTGTGTCTTGTAAGTTCATATTTCCCGCCGGGATTCCCGAGACCCACTATTAAAAATTCTATGGGGCCGCGGCTGCCTGTATCTTTTAATATTCCGAACATCTAAATTATCCTCCGTGAAAAATTTGATTATGCGGTAATCCGTTTTTGCCGTGGATTGGAAGGAATTCAAAATGAATGATAAACGGCGTCAGATATCAAATATAAGAGCCTGTGAGGATTTTCCCCACAGGCGTATTTTAATTTTCGCTGTTTTCCTGAGAGGACATCTTAAGGTAAGCGTTTATGAATCCGTCGATATCTCCGTCCATTACCGCGTTTATATTACCCGATTCAAAGCCCGTCCGGTGATCCTTTACAAGGGTGTAGGGCATGAAAACATAGGACCTTATCTGGCTGCCCCAGCCGATTTCCTTCTGGTCGCCCTTGATATCCTCGATTTTGTCGAGGTGCTCGCGCTCTTTTATCTCAACGAGCTTCGATTTGAGCATACGCATGGCAACCTCTCTGTTCTGATGCTGGCTGCGCTCAACCTGGCAGGCTACGACGATGCCCGTGGGGATATGGGTGATGCGCACGGCCGAGGAGGTCTTGTTGACCTTCTGTCCGCCTGCGCCGCTTGAACGGTAGGTGTCCACCTTCAGGTCCTCGGGGTTTATCTCAACCTCTATTGTGTCGTCGATTTCGGGCATTACCTCAAGGGAGGCGAAGGAGGTGTGGCGTCGGCCTGAGGCGTCGAAGGGGGATACTCGCACAAGACGGTGTACTCCCATTTCGCTCTTGAGGTAGCCGTATGCGTTTTCGCCTTCCACAAGTATGACAGCCGATTTAAGTCCCGCCTCGTCTCCGTCAAGGAAGTCAAGGGTCGATACCTTGAAGCCGTGGCGCTCGCCCCAGCGGTTATACATTCTGAAAAGCATCTGCGCCCAGTCCTGAGCCTCGGTTCCGCCCGCTCCCGCGTGGAAGGTGAGAATGGCGTTTTTGGCGTCGTACTCTCCCGAAAGGAGAGTGGAAAGGGTCTGAGCCTCAAGCTCCGCCTTAACGCTGTCGACACTCTGACGGCACTCGTCGAAGAGGGATTCGTCCTCCTCCTCGTCGGCAAGCTCTATCATGACAAGGGTATCCTCGTAATCGCTGTGAAGCTTTTCGTATTTTCCGACTTTATTTTTGAGCTGACTGATGCGCTGGAGAACCTTCTGGGAATTCTCTATATCGTCCCAGAAATCGCCTACTGCGGTCTGCTCTTCGAGCTTTGCTATTTCCGCCTTTGTGGCATCGAGGCTCAAAGCTTCCGCAAGGTCTTTAAGAGGCTGCTCCGATTCAAGGAGCTCCAAACGCAGCTCTTCAAACTGTAACATTATAAAACCACCATTTCTCCGCACCTGTTTAAGAATAAGATCCCGGAATAACCGGCAAAGCGCCGCCTGAGGTACGGGAAACTGCGGCGCACAAAAAACCACATTAAATTATAATTAACTTCATCTTCTTTGTAAAGCATATTTTGAACCCTTTTTAAGAAAACTGAAAATCTTTTTTTAAATATGCACAAATGGAATTGAATTTTAAGGTGAAATTAGTTAAAATATAAAAGAATACAAAAGTTTCGGAGGTGTTTGTCTTGTCGAAATACACAGGAGAGGTCTGCCCTGCCTGTAATCAGGTTTTTACCGAAGACGACGATATTGTAGTATGTCCGGTGTGCGGAGCTCCTCATCACAGGGAGTGCTGGTTCAAAACGGGCAGCTGCGCCTTTCAGGACAGACACGGCTCTTTTACATGGACGCCCAGCAGTACGCAGAGCCGTCAGGATGATTTCAATCCCAAGTCCACTTTGGGAGAGATTTGTCCCAACTGCGGCGCCAACAATCCGCCAGATACCCTTTTCTGCCCTAATTGCGGAATGCCGAGAAACGTAAAAGGTGCGGAGACACAGTTTACTAATCCCTATGTCATGTTTAACGACCCGTTCAAGGACGTTTCCGTTGACGGAGTTTCCGCAAAAGATATGGCGGAGTTCATACAGGGCTCATCTTATGAGTATATAAGGAAATTTTCGCAGAAGAAGCATAACGGCTTTAACTGGGCGGCTTTTTTATTCGGACCGCTGTGGTTCCTTTACAGGAAGATGTATAAAATCGGAGCTGCGCTGCTGGTGATAGTAGCCGTGTTGGCCATAAGTTTTTCGGGACCCATAAACAGTTTTGTTGACAGCTATAACGACCTTAACGAAAGAGCATACTATGCGCAGACCGATGCTGAGGCGGAGCAGATAACGAGAGAGCTTGAAAGCCTTTTAATGTCCGATGAAGCAATTTACGCAGAGGCCTTCACCGTCTGCATAGCGGTATTTTCCCTTTGCTGCGGAATTTTCGGCAACACCGCTTACAGGAAATACTGCGTCAAATCCATAAAGGAGGCGGGTGCCTCCGCTCAGGAAAGCCCTCAGAGGGAATTTTACAGAACCATGGATCTGAGGAAAAAGGGAGGAGTAAACGTTTTTGCTCCGATAATAGGCCTGCTTTCCTATGAGGTTTTAATGACGCTTGTAGGTGTGCTGGTCTCTAGCATAATGCAGATATAAAAGTGCTGTAAAGTAATCTTAGTACCCAAAAGTTATTAATAGGTCTTTAGACCTGGAAATATATTATTTTCCAATCAGGAGGTAAATGATAATGAAAATCAAAAAGGCGATAATCCCGGCCGCAGGTTTCGGCACAAGGGTTCTGCCTGCTTCAAAGGCGGTTCCGAAAGAGATGATCAATATCGTTGATAAGCCCGCCATTCAGTATATTGTTGAAGAGGCTGTTGCGGCAGGCATCGAGGATATTCTCATTATCGTAAGCCGCGGCAAGGGCATCATTGAGGATCATTTCGACCATGCATATGAGCTCGAGCGTCAGCTTGAGGGCAAAAAGGGCAAGGAAGAGATTTACGAGCAGGTAAAGGCCATTGCCAACCTTGCAAACGTATACTTTGTAAGACAGAAGCAGATGAAGGGTCTCGGCCATGCGGTTCTTTGCGCAAAGCCCTTTGTGGGTGACGAGCCCTTTGCGGTTATGTACGGCGACGATGTAACCGTTTCCGATAAGCCAGTTATCGGCCAGCTCTGTGACGCCTATGAAAAATACGGCTGCGGTTCCGTCGGCGTACAGCAGGTTTCCAGAGAGGACATCAAAAAATACTGCACCCTTGACGTCACACCTCTTGAGGGAAGAGTCATGCAGTGCCATAACATCATAGAAAAGCCCACCGAGGAGCAGATCATGTCCCTTTACGCAATCCTCGGCAGAGTTGTGCTTCCTCCCGAGGCCTTTAAACTCATAGAGGAAACTCCTTATGACACAAAGACAGGCGAGCTTTATCTCTCCGACGCCATGGTAGGTCTTGCAAAGGCAGGCAAGCTTACCGCCGTTGACTTTGAGGGCATACGTTACGATATGGGCAATAAGCTCGGTATCATGAAGGCAAACTGTGAGGTAGCCCTTAATCATCCCGAAATCGGCGACGACTTCAAGGCTTATCTCAAGGAGCTTGTAAAGACCTTCTGATTTGAGAATCAGCTTTGACATTACTCAAAAAAGCATATTAAAAAGCCTGCGGTATAATGCCGCAGGCCAGCTTGTCGATAAAGTTGTTTTTATGCTTAAACAATTTTAGAGTTGCTGTTTTGCACGATCAGAGAAAACCCGCTGCGGTGCAGAAAGCAGCGCAGCATCAAGTTTTCTTAGATACAATCCCTCGGTCACGTCTTACGCCGTGACATCTCCCTTTACACAAGGGAGACAAGGGTGTGTGCTGCATTTTAGTTTTTCGACAGTCTAAAGCCTGCGGTATAATGCCGCAGGCTTTTAATTTATTTATGAATATTATTTTTAAGATTGTTTTTCAACGGGCGCGTCCGAGGTGCAGTAGACCATTCCCGTCTCTGCGTCCACGGTGACGACGGCTCCGCTTTTGAGAACTCCAGTTGCGTGGTCGGCTCCGATTATAACAGGTATATCGAGGCTGAGACCTACAATGGCTCCGTGGGAGTTGGAGTCTCCGTTTTCGGTAATGATGCCCGATGCCTTCTTAAGCAGGGGCATGAGGCGGTTCGAGGTTTCGGAGATGACGATGACGTCGCCGTCCTTGAAGGAATGCAGGGCTTCCTCCTCGTTTGAGCATACGCACAGCCTCGCGCAGGTCTTTTTTCCGGTGATCCCCTTGCCTGTTACAAGGACGTGGCCCACCACTTGTACCTTCATCATGTTGGTGGTGCCTGAGATGCCCAGGGGCACTCCTGCGGTAATGGCCACAAGCTCTCCCTTTTTGACAAGTCCTGCTGCGTGGGCAGAATCCACCGCATGCTCAAAAAGCTCGTCGGTGCTGCTCTTTTCGTCGATGCGCAGAGGTATTACGCCCCAGGAAAGGTTCATCTGGCGGTATACCGTTTCGCTCGTGGTGCAGCCGATGATGGGGCAGTCGGGGCGGAATTTTGAAATCATCCTGGCAGTTTTGCCGGATTTTGTAACGGTGATTATGGCCGCCGCGCCGAGATCATGGGCGGTGGTGCAGGTTGCATGGGAAATGGCGTTTGTAACGTCGGGATTAATGCCCGTCTGCAAGAGCTTAAAGCGCTTTTTGTAGTCGATATCGCTTTCGGTGCGCATTGCTATGCTGGCCATTGTCTTAAGGGACTCTACGGGATAAAGTCCCGCGGCAGTCTCTCCCGAAAGCATTATGGCACTGGTGCCGTCGTATATGGCGTTTGCAACGTCCGTTGCCTCCGCCCTTGTGGGCCTGGGATTTTTCATCATGGAGTCGAGCATCTGAGTGGCGGTGATGACTTGCTTGCCCGCCATATATACCTTCTTAATGAGTTTTTTCTGAATTACGGGCACATCCTCGAGGGGTATCTCAACTCCCATATCTCCTCGCGCCACCATAATTCCGTCACTGACTCCGATTATTTCGTCAATATTGTTGACGCCCTGCATGTTTTCAATTTTCGCGATGATGTTGATGTTCGAGCAGTTGTGAGCATCGAGAATTTTTCTTATTTCAAGGATATCCCTGGCGGAGCGGGTGAAGGAAGCGGCTATGAAATCGAAGCCGTTTTCTATGCCGAAGATGATGTCGGCCCTGTCCTTGTCGCTTATAAAGGGAATGGAAATCTCAACATTTGGTACGTTTACGCCCTTGGTATCTGAGACAACGCCGGAATTGAGCACACGGCAGGAAATATCTCCGCCGTTTACGGAAACTACCTCAAGGCCGATGAGGCCGTCGTCCAGCAGGATCTTATTTCCCGGGCGAACGTCGTCGGCGAGACCCGCGAAGTTTACATAGACTTCATGCTCGTTGCCGAGGCATTCCTCTGTTCTGAGCGTAAATATATCACCCTTTTTAAGGGTAACCTTTCCTTTTTCAAACTTGCCTATTCTTATTTCGGGTCCTTTTGTGTCCAGAAGGGTAGCTACGGGAATAGCAAGCTCTTCGCGAAGCTTTTTGATTTTATTGAGGAACTCCAGGTGCTTTTCGTGGGTGGAGTGGGAGAAGTTGAACCTGGCTACATCCATGCCCGCAAGCATCATCTCTCTTAAAATGCCTTCATCCTCTGTGGAAGGCCCCAGTGTACATATAATTTTGGTTTTTCTCATAATTAAACCTCCTGCATAAAAAACTCCATTAAAAGTATATCACCGCTTTTTGTCAAGCGCAACGGACTTTAAAAAGATTTTTCATGAGTTTTACAGATACTTTATATCATCTGCCCGTGTCACATTCTTTAAAGAGAAGTAAAATTTTTGTTTAACTTGGAATAAATAGGTGTTATAATAAATCTAACGTCGTATTCAGACGAAGAATATAATCGTATTAATTGTAATATTTTTAAAATAATATGAAAGGAACGGTACTCAGGGGAAGCTGCGGCTTTAACCTGTTATATGTATCGCAGGGCGAAATCAAATGAATGTAGCTGTTGTCGGAATGGGGCTCATAGGCGGCTCCCTTTGCAGGGCCATGAAAAAGAATTGCGGATGTACAGTCTGGGGCTGCGATACGGATTCGGAGGTTTGCGAAAAAGCGCTGAAGGAAAAATGCGTTGATAAAATAATAGAAAAAGAAAGGCTCGCAGAGGCTGACATAACCTTTGTATGTCTTTATCCCGAGGCCACTGTGAAATTCATAAAGAAAAATGCGGAACTCTTCAAAAAAGGCTCTGTGGTGTGCGACGTATGCGGAGTAAAGGAATTTATAACCGAAAAATGTGAAGATGTCCTTGCAAAGAACGGAGTGTTTTATGTGGGCACTCATCCTATGGCGGGACGCGAGTTTTCGGGTTTTGATTATTCTCTTGCCTCTCTTTTTGACGGAGCCGATTTTATCATAACCAAAACCGATAAAACCGATAAAAAGTCGGTCAAAAAGGTAGCGGCTCTGGCTGAGGAAATGGGATTTGGGGAAATTGTTTATTCCTCTCCCCAAGAGCATGACAAAATAATCGCCTATACCTCTCAGCTTGCCCACATTGTTTCCAGCGCATACATTAAAAGTCCCACTTTGGAGAAACAGCCGGGTTTCAGCGCGGGAAGCTTTCTTGATATGACGAGAGTGGCAAAGCTCAACGAAAAAATGTGGACTTCGCTGTTTTTAATGAACCGCAAGGCACTGAAATTTGAGCTTGATATGCTTATAGCCCACCTTAAGGAATTCCGAAGCGCCATAAAATATGAGGATGAGGGGGAGCTGGAAAAGCTCCTTGCCGACGGAAGAAAGCGCAAGGAAAAGAATTTAAAGGAAAATTCAGAGAGAAGTACCGATAAAGCGGCGCAGAGAAAAGCTGAGGAGAGCAGCGCCGATGTCACACAGGAGAAAAAGGCCGCCAAAGGGGCGGAGGAATAAAAAATAATATAAAAACTACGGAGGAAAACCTATGAAATGCGGTAAATGCGGCTGCGAAAACAGCGAGAACGCAAAGTTTTGCGCCTGCTGCGGAGAGGCCCTTGAGACTGCGGCTTCGGCGGAAGCGGCGGGAAGCGGAAACGAGGGCTTTACAAGCAATCCTGCCGGGAACGGCGAAAGCTTTCAGAGAGAGGGAGCTAATCAATATAATACCAACAACAATCAGCCCTATGTGGGAGAATATCAAAACGGCAGCTATAACGGTTACAATAATTTTAACAATAACTTCGGCAACAATTTCGGTATGATGCTGCCTTCCGATTATGAAAGGGAAAACGGCACCGCCAAAAATCTTGCCGTTTCATCAATAGTCGTAGGCGTAGTGTCTACTTTATTTGCCGTTTGGTCGATATTTACCGGAGCAAACTACGGAGCTGTTGCAGCCTTTGTCCTTGCCATAGGAGCGGTTGTCAAAGCAAAGCCGGGATGCGTAAAGGGCGCCAAAGCGGCGGCGGTAATCGTGGCGGTTATCGCTTTGGCGGTTTCTTCATTTGTCGCTTTCGCGGGAAATATTGCTCTTTTGACGGAAGAGAATCAGGATTTTTACGACGATTCCTATAACGATTTCTTCTACGACTTTTATGACGAATTCGGCGGCGGTTCGGAAGATGATTTTTCCCATTTCGGAGTCAATTCCGACGGCGTGGAAATCCTTTAAAACACATCGGAATTCAATCTTTTACCCTGTCCGCACCGTTATGCCTTGACAATAACGGGAGGATAGGGTAACATTAATTTTTAGATTACTTATTGCTAAGGGGAATGAAAAATGCTTTCTAACAAAGAAAAAACCATGGAAAAAATCGTGTCCCTCTGTAAGGGCAGAGGCTTCGTATATGCCGGAAGCGAAATCTACGGCGGACTTTCAAATACATGGGATTACGGCCCTTTGGGCGTTGAGTTTAAAAACAACGTGAAAAAGGCCTGGTGGAAAAAGTTTGTCCAGGAAAATCCCTACAACGTAGGCCTTGACAGCGCCATACTTATGAACCCCCAGACGTGGGTTGCCTCAGGACATGTAGGCGGCTTTTCCGACCCCCTTATGGACTGCAAGGAGTGCAAGACACGTCACAGGGCCGACAAGCTTATTGAGGATACAGGCGTAAATCCCGCAGGCTGGACCTTTGAGCAGATGTCGGATTATATAAAGGAAAACAATATCGTCTGCCCTGAATGCGGCAAGTGCAATTTTACCGATATCCGTAAATTCAACCTTATGTTCAAAACCTTCCAGGGCGTTACGGAGGACGCTAAAAACGAGCTCTATCTCCGTCCCGAAACCGCACAGGGAATTTTCGTAAACTTCCCCAACATCCAGAGGACCACCAGAAGAAAGATCCCCTTCGGAGTCTGCCAGATCGGAAAGTCCTTCAGAAATGAGATCACTCCCGGTAACTTTACTTTCCGTACAAGGGAATTTGAGCAGATGGAGCTTGAGTTCTTCTGCAAGCCCGGCACGGAGATGGAATGGTTCCGTTACTGGAAGGACGCCTGCAAGAGCTGGCTTCTCTCTCTGGGCATGAGAGAAGAGGATATTAAGCTCCGTGACCATGAGCAGGAGGAGCTCTCCCACTATTCAAACGCCACAACCGATATAGAATTCCTCTTCCCCTTCGGCTGGGGTGAGCTCTGGGGCGTTGCGAGCCGTACCGACTTCGACCTTACCCAGCACCAGAATACTTCGGGCAAGAGCCTCGAATATTTCGATCAGACCACAAATGAAAAATACATTCCCTACGTTGTAGAACCCTCTCTCGGCGCCGACCGTGTAGCTCTCGCATTCCTGTGCGAGGCCTATGACGAGGAGGTAGTGGACGAGGCTAAGGGCGACACGAGAGTGGTGCTCAGACTTCATCCCGCCCTTGCCCCCATGAAGGCAGCGGTGCTGCCACTTTCGAAGAAGCTCAATGAGGGCGCAGGCAAGGTTTACGAGCTCCTTTCAAAGAAATTCATGGTGGAGTATGACGACGCAGGCTCTATCGGCAAGCGTTACCGCCGTCAGGACGAAATCGGAACACCCTTCTGCATCACCTACGACTTTGACAGTGAAAATGACGGCTGCGTAACTGTCCGCGACCGCGACACAATGGAGCAGGTAAGGCTTCCCATTGACAGCCTTATTTCCTACATTGAGGAAAGGCTTGAGTTCTGATTTTTCTTACAGGGATTAAAGATTAACGGAATATTATAAATGTGAATAAAAAGGCCTCAATTATTACAAAATGTAATAATTGAAGCCTTTTTTGTTACCAAAAATTAATTTTATTGTAATTGGTTTGTGGTTTTAAATGTAAGATAAAAAGAATATAATAGGCACAACAAAAACAAAGGAGTAAAAGACATGAGAGATTTCATATCTGCAAACAAGCAAGCGGTTATTTCATTTGCCGTTATCGGCGTATTGGTAGTTATAACGGCGTGTATGGTCTTATTTGCAAACGAAGTAACTCCGTCGGCGATAATGACCCTTTAAGGGATAGAATTCCCCTTTCATAAAAACTTATCATTTTTCCTCCATTAATATCCACAACACAAAACAGGCAGCGCTTATGGTGCTGCCTGTTTTGTTAATGTTTCGCAGGATGAATATAAATCGTATCTTGATTATTTTATGATAAAGTATTAAAATCACGACAGATAAATTAAAATGGAGTTGTATGCATGGACAAGTTGGATATCCTTAATCGAAAAGAGTTTGTTGATCAACTTATAAAGTTGGTTGAGTATATATCTGCAAATAAATCTTATACCTGCTTTGCCATAAACGGCGTATGGGGTTGCGGCAAAAGCTTTGTTTTGGATATGTTTGAAAATGAACTTGAAGGAATTCAGTCAGAAAAAACCAACAGCGAAAAATATTTTATTATACGTTATAACAGTTGGAAATATGATTATTATGAAGAGCCGCTCGTAGCGATAGTTGCATCAATGATATCTACTATTGAGGAAAAAACAAATTTGTTTCCGGATAGCCGTGCAAAAAGTAAATATTTAGGAATATTGAAGGCTGTAGGAGTTTTGTTATTATCTGTCGGTGCAGATGCTGCCAAAGCGAAAACAGGTATTGATTTTAAGAAAGCATTTGATGTTATAGATATAGGCAAAACAGAAGGTACAAGTATATATGAGGATGAACATGAATATGATGTGTACTTTGGTTTCAACAATGTGTTAAATAAACTGGCTGATTTACTCAGTGACATAGCCGAAAATTGCACCATTGTTATTCTTGTTGACGAGCTTGACAGGTGCCTGCCTGAATATGCCATTAAGGTTCTTGAAAGACTTCACCATCTTACAGAGAATCAATCTAATATTATCGCTATTGTTTCCATTGATAAAGAGCAATTACTGACAAGTGTCAAGCAGATTTTTGGTTTTGAAAATCCTGAAAAGTATTTAACTAAATTTATCAGTTTTGAAGTTAAGCTGGACTGTGGAACAGTATCAGAAACGCTTATGGAGAAATATTCTGACTACTTTACGTTATTCGATAAAGAAATTTTCCCATTTGAAGATCCAGTTGAGGAGTGCTTGCAGGCAATTTTTAAAGAAATAGATATACGGACGCAGGAACAGCTGATTAATAAAGCAAAGCTTGTACATAAACTGCTTTATACAGATAAAAAAGACTACTCCTTTATGTGCATGGAAGTACTTTTGGCTGTTATGATTTGCGTTTATCAGGATGACTCTTGCTTTATTGACACTTCTATTGAAATAGGTTTTTTTGATGAGGTTTTTATGCCGGAGGGGATTGGTTCTAAGCCTGCATTTGCCGAATTTTTTAAGGAGAAATTTGAAAAGCTCAAATTAGAACGGGATATCGACTATCCAAATGGAACTGACTTATATAGATTGCCTGAACGTATTGATTTGTATGGTGCTATACTTTTTACATGGTATTGGATGCATAAAACAAATAACAACCATATTATCCAATATACAAGAAATGGCGTGTATGAATCTATTTCAAAAAATTATGAAGAACTAAAAAAATACGCAGAAATGATAAAAATGATGTCTTGAGTTTGCAACAAAAAAGAAGCGTAGATAAAAATAAAAGGCTTGATTAGCATATACCACAAAGGTAATGTACAGTATTACGCTAAAACTTATTCTGAAATACATTTTTGTTATCAGTATAAATATAAAAAGGTTTCAATATAATAACTGAGGACTTTCTGTCTTCTAAATTTGCTTAGAAGTACCTAATCAGCTGAAATTTTTAATATATGATCGTATGAAAGTTTGACGAGTATAATCTGCAAGCGGTTTTGAAAATGGCTTGGGAGATATTTCTAAAAATAAATACTGGCGCGGCGTAATAAAGGTTTGAAATTTAACATTATCCAAGAAGTTTAGCAAACCGTGCAAAGATGTCTATTTATATGTTAAAGTACATAAATTTAAAATCAATTTATTAAAGCATTGTACAAACATAAATCAAAATAATGAGATGATACAAGGAGTTTATACCATGATAAACGTACTTTTTATTTGCCACGGCAGGATATTAACCGACCCTCGAAAAAGCCTTTAGTATCAACGTTTTTCGGCATTTGAAACCCTCTTACTACGCCATTTACTACGCCAAATCACCGAAAAAACCCCCGATTTGACTGTACTGTTTTAACAAGAAAAAGGTACTTTTTGAGCCTTGTTTTCGTCTTAATGACAAAGGCTTTTTCTAAGAATTCAGGGATAAAGAAACAGAGAAAATAACTATTAAAGAATACATAAATACGAGCTATCAAGTGTTAGGCGTAGAAGTTTTCATGTGAGGATATCAATGTCCCTGACGAATTTAAATACACTCAGCCTAGCAAATCTTCCCCTTACAATTATATCCGTTCCCTTAAATATCAGCATATTTTAAGGGAACGGATATTTTTTTGAGGGATGCTTTATTTAAGCCGATAATAGCAGGTGTTCTTGCCGCTGCCCTCACGTTTGAGTTCGCCTGATGCAACCAGCTTTCGTAAAGCTCCTTCTATTGAGCTGATGCTCAGCGATGGGCAGAGCTCACGAATGTCTTGTTTTGTAAAGCGTCCGATTTTGCTGAAAGTTGCACGCCTTACCATTTCAGTGGAGGGAAGCTTTACTTCAACCAGTGCAAAGCGATCTCCAAAATCCTTGTAGGCGGAAAGGATAGTCCCGAGAAGATATTTTATAAAGGGAACAGCATCTTCTTTTCCCTCATGCCATCCTGTTTGGGCAGCCCTGAGCGCATCGTAATAAAGATCCTTGTTTTTGGCAATTTTAGCTTCAAGGGAAATATACTTACCTACATAAAAACCGTTTCGATAAAGAAGAAGAGTTGTTAGCAGACGGCTCATTCTTCCGTTGCCGTCGTTAAAGGGATGAATGCAGAGAAAGTCGTGGATGAAAATGGGAATTGCAATGAGGGGTTCGACTTCCATGTTGCCGATTACACGGTTATATTCTTCACATATCCTGTCCAGAGCTTCGGGTGTTTCGAATGGGGAAAGGGGCGTAAATATGATTTCAGTACGTCCGTCGGGATAAGAGGCGCTGATGTAATTCTGCACGCTTTTGGTGCGTCCCGCCATGGGATTATTCATGTGACTGTAAAGGATTTTATGGAGCTGCAAAATGTAGTTTTGCGTTATGGGAATGGCGTCAAAATCTTCGTGAATTATATTCAGTACATCACGGTATCCCGCAATCTCCTGTTCGTCACGGTTTCTCGGAGCGGTTTTTTCCTCAACCAACTGCCTGATACGTGTGCTTGTAGTCACAATTCCCTCAATGGCGTTGGAGGATTCAGTGCTCTGTACCTTTGCGATTTCCACCAACCTTTCGAGCTCTTCGGGACGCTGTTTAAGGTACATTTCCTGTTTGCCGGCCTCTTTGTAAATTGCCGCAATCAGACCGAGAATTTCGGAATCCCATTTTTGGTTTTTAATTTCAGAGTAGTTAAAAGTTCTCATTCCCTCACCTCCGACTTTATTACCTTAAATTATAGCATAAAATAAGGGCAAGTCAAATTAAATATAATGTATTCCCTTAATACTATTGACTGAATAAGGGAAAATATTCTTATTACATACCCCGGTTACTGATGAAATATCAGCAGCCGGGGTTTTGTCGTTTGTTCGTAGCCTTACTGCAAACGAAATAAAACAAGGAGGAAAAGTAAGTGAACGGTAAGAAAATCAAGGTTATTGATTCGGTTAAATATTACAGCGACCGTCCCGAAAGCTGCCGCATCTGTTTTTTCTGGAAAAACAGAAAGACGGGCTGCATGCTGGGAAAAGAAAATTGCTATTATCTGGCTGAGGCCGTAAAAACCGATCGGGAAAAGAAATGTGAGGGTTGTTCCTATGGAAAGGCGGGACCGTGTGTTACCGCAAGCTGTTACAGAGATCTGGAAATCTGGCTTAAGTCAAGGTATATGGAAAATAAGTGAAGGGATGGTGAAATAAATGACGGAAAAGAACAACACTAAAAATACCCTCAGTCAAAGCGTTCAGACTCAGTACAAAAACCGCTACCGCAGGCTTATCAGCCGCAGTGAACGAGAGAATGTTAAGGTGCAGATACCGCCTGTGTGTAAGTGCTGCCCAAATTATCGTCCCGAATTCAAATACCGCTATTGTCTTTTTGCAAAGTGCCCTTACGATAAATATCGCAAGGTTTTCAGAGAGAGGCCACTTGCCCGTGATCCATTTTCAAAAGTGGGGAGGTGAAGATGTGTGTTTGAGTATTTCCACGGATCTGAGGCGGAAAGATTTTCTTTCTATCGTGTGCCTAAAATACTGTTCACTGATGAATTTTTCCGAGCTTTAAGTACAGAGGCTAAAGTCCTTTATGGTATTCTGCTGGACAGAGCGAGCCTGTCTCAGAAAAACGGCTGGCTTGATGATAAAAACAGAGTATATATCATATACACTGTTGGGGAGATTATGGAGGACATGAACTGCGGCAACAAAAAGGCCATTCAGATGCTTACCGACCTTGAGGAAAAAGCGGGGCTCATTGAGCGCAAGCGTCAGGGACTGGGCAAACCAAATCTGATTTATGTAAAAAACTTTTCCACATCTGACGAAGGGTTTGTGGAAAAACATTTCCTGAAGTGTCGCAATGACAAATCAGGAAGTGTCAATTTGACAAATCCTGAGGTGTCGGAATCACACAGTAATAATACTGAGTCAAATTATACTGATTACAGTGATACTTATCCTTTCCTATCCGATGATGATGGGATGAGAGAACGCAGAGAATATGAAGAATATTTCAGAAACCAGTTGGAGCTTGATTGTCTTATTAAGGAAAATCCCACAGATGAGAAAACCATCGAGGGCATTGCCGCTCTGCTTGTGGATACTTGTTGTTCGAAAAAGAGGTTTATCCGCATTGCAGGGGATGACAAACCAGCAGAAACCGTTAAGAGCCGATTTATGAACCTTGACAGTGAGCATATTGAGTATGTGCTCCTCTGCCTTAAAAAGAACACAACCAAGGTGCGAAATATGAGGCAGTATATCCTTGCAGCTTTGTACAATGCGCCTGATACCATTGATCCATTTTATCAGTCGTGGGTGAACAGCGATATGGCTGTGGGGAATTTTTAAAAGAAACAAAGCTATTAGCAAAGTCGAAAGGAGAATGAGATTATGGACAGCAAAAATTTTGAATCCGCCGTTACAATGACCGTTCTTATGGTCGAACCCTGTGAAAAGCCCCGTGAAATTACCGTCGGTACAGATCTCGAGTCACTTCAGCAGGCGGTAAATGGCAATATCGAAGTAACTTATCCCTTTGACGACGATGTGGGACTCATAATGAACGAGGAGGGAAAGCTTATCGGCATGCCTCTCAACCGTGCCTTACATGATGAAAACGGAGAAATCTATGACATTATTGCAGGTCCTTTCATGGTGGCGGGACTAACAGAGGACAATTTCTGCTCCCTCACTGCGGAGCAGATGCAGAAATACAGCGATATATTCCGTCAGCCCGAAACGTTCATAAAAATGGGACGGAGCATAATGGCAATCCCTGTTTCCGACGAGATAACAGATGTCAAATCGGTGAAAGAGGATATAAAGTCGGCACACGTGAATCCAAAGAAAGGAGAACCGGAGCGTTAAATTTCAGTGTTTTCTAAGGAGGTGAGAAATTTTGCAGGAAGAAGTGGAAAACAGAACCGTCAATCTGGCTGTCAGTACAACAAGGCTGACAGTGAGCGCTGTTATGGCAGGTATCGGCAAATATATGCGACATCGTGCAAACGTAAAAGCCGAGAAGGCGGCAAAGGCAGGCGAAAAGCCCAAGGGAAGGCAAACTATTGAAGAGCTTATAGGGCAGAATCAGGGAGTCACAAGCGTTGATGTTGCAAAAACGGATCTCAGAGGATTTGAAAAATATGCCCGAAAATTTTCAGTTGATTATGCTATTGTAAAGGATAAAGGTACTGACCCGACAAAGTATCTCTGTTTTTTCAAGGCTCGTGATGCCGACGCCATTACAGCGGCATTCAATGCTTATATGAGCGATCTGGAGAAAAGCAGAAACAAACCCAGTGTGCTGAAAAAGCTGAGCCGACTTAAGGCCCTGATGCCGAAACTTCACGGCAGGGAGAAAAAACGTGAAAGGGAGAAAGTTCAGGAGCGATGAATATTGAAAAGCTTAAAAAATCAGTGATTGTATCCCTGCCTTATGTCATAGTGGGCATGCTCTGCACCAATATCGGCGAAGCATGGCGAATAGCGGAAGGGATTGATTATTCAGCAAAACTGTTTTCCTTTTTTGAAGCTCTCGGTACGGCTTTCCGCAATCCCTTGCCCAGCTTCCGACTGTTTGACCTGACGGTGGGTGTAATCTGCGGCATAGTTTTACGTACAGCGGTATATCTTAAGAGCAAGAACGCAAAAAACTATAAACACAACGAGGAGTACGGTTCAGCACGGTGTGGAAAGCCAAAAGATATCGAGCCTTTTACGGACCCGATTTTCAAAAACAATGTAATTCTTACTAAAACAGAGCACCTCACCATGAACAGCCGACCCAAAAATCCCGCGTATTCCCGCAACAAGAATGTGCTTATTGTAGGCGGTTCGGGTTCCGGTAAAACACGGTTCTGGATTAAGCCAAACCTCCTCCAGCTTCACAGTTCGTATGTGCTCACTGACCCTAAAGGTACTACAATTCAGGAGGTAGGTACAGCCTTTCAGCGTGCAGATTACAGAATAAAAATTTTTAATACAATCAATTTTAGAAAATCCATGCACTATAATCCCTTTGAGTATATCCGATCGGAAAAGGATATCCTTAAACTTGTAACGACGCTGATGGTCAATACAAGAGGTGAGGGCAAAGGCAGCGATCCTTTCTGGGACAAGGCAGAAGCTTTGCTCTACTGTGCACTTATAGGATATATCCACTATGAGGCGCCGAAGGAGGAGCAGAACTTTGCCACACTGATAGAGTTTATCAATGCTATGGAGGTCCGTGAGGAGGATGAGGAATACCGCAATCCCGTGGATCTGATGTTTGAGGAACTTAAAAGCCGAAAACCCGATCACTTTGCCATACGTCAGTATGCAAAATTCAAATTGGCTGCTGGCAAAACACTTAAAAGTATACTTGTGAGCGCAGGCGCAAGGCTTGCACCCTTTGATATAAGAGAAGTGTGGGAAATCACAATGTACGATGAGCTCGAACTAGATACTTTAGGGGATGAGAGAACCGTCCTGTTTCTGATAATGTCGGATACGGACGGCTCTTTTAATTTTCTTATTTCCATGATTTATACTCAAATGTTCAATCTTCTCTGTGAAAAGGCGGATGATGTATACGGTGGTCGGCTCCCTGTTCATGTGCGCTGTCTTATTGATGAAGCCGCCAATATCGGTCAGATACCGAATCTCGAAAAGCTTATCGCCACTATACGAAGCCGTGAGATTTCCGCTTGTCTGGTGCTGCAGGCAAAATCACAGCTGAAAGCGATCTACAAGGACAATGCGGATACAATAATCGGTAACTGTGATTCACAGATTTTTCTGGGCGGTTCCGAACCGACTACTCTCAAAGAACTGTCAGAAGCTCTTGGTAAAGAGACAATCGACATTTTCAGCACTTCAAACACCCGTGGCAACAGTCCAAGCTACGGTACAAATTTTCAAAAGCTCGGTAAAGAACTTATGACAAGAGATGAACTATTTGTCCTTGACGGCAAAAAGTGCATCCTTCAGCTGCGAGGAGTACGCCCATTTCTGTCGGATAAATACGACCTGACACAGCATCCGAATTACAAATACACCGCAGATTATGACAAAAAGCTGACCTTTGATGTTGAGAAATTTCTGAACACTAAGGTAAAGCTTCACGCAAAGGATGAATTTATTGTTGTTGATTCAGATAATTAAAGGAGGAATGATTTATGTCAATTGAAAACAACGCTACCTCTGATTTTATTAATGATATGGGCAAAGCAGTAGTTGTGGGAGAAAATTTTGCTGCGGAAAGAAATGAGGTAACAATCAAGTTCGGCAAAGGACTTGTGGGAGAACCTTTTATTTCGAAAAAGGGTAAAGAACTTGTAGAGGTGAGTATTCCGAATACCCGAGATGACGATCACCGCCCATGGGAATCATTTGTCATCTCACCTAAAATGATCCATGAAAACAAGTTCGGAAAAGGTGTCTGGATGAAGCTTCCTGTGGACGGTTCAACACGACTTTCCCGCCCTGTAAAAAACGGCACTGACGATAAGGGGAAAACTATTTGGTCACATGAAGCCCGTGAAGTTTCTAACGTAGAACTTAAAGCAATTCTTGAGGCATACAAGGAAAAGGGAAAAGACTCCGTTTTATCGGATTTATCGGGCAAAAAGGCTGAACCCCGTTTTGAACCGTCGGACGGATTTTCAGCAAAAGGCAAAGCGGAGCCCTTGAGATAGCAGACGTGAAAGAGCGGTTTTACAGCAAAGCTCTCCGTTTAAAAGCGGAGAGCCTTTTGTCTAATTATTATGCATCCCGGCAAAACCTCTTGACTTTGCGAATAGAAAAACCGTGACAAGCAAGGCTACACACAGCAGTTAAGAATCTTCTTTCTTTACTCATTGTTTCTTACTCAGCTTTAGCGGAACCCCTCTGATTCCGCAGCTATATTGATGTATTTCTTTCCAGACTTTTGCACATACCGAAAGGTCTGATAAGCGCCGCCGGATGGATGTTCGATGTACACAATAACCATATCAGAACGGTCAACCATTTCCCGGTTTCGGATTTGAAATGCGGATTTATAGTGTGCTGCCGCTGCCTGTTCACAAACTTCAATTTCATCGTAATAATCAAGGAATGAACTTTCGTTGTTACGAAACTCGGCGGTAGGATACGGCATGACCCAAATGAGCGCACTGTTATCATCACGAATGTTCCTTTTGCACCTGCGTATGGTCGAGGATACAAGCCGGTCGAATTCTCCTTCCCGCCCTGTAAGAAATTCTATGAATTCATTCTGTTGCAGCAGCCGGGAAACAAGCTTTTCCAACTGTGCTTCAACTTGAAACGTGGCTTTGATTTGCCGATGTCCAAAGAAACTGACCGTAAATGTCTGCATAAAATCCCCTCTTCAGGACAAATTAGTAGTGTAATTATCAATTTTTCTTAACATTGATAATTATGCTACCAACAAATGGGATAATAAAGCACAAATTGATTTTAACACTACCAATACACCCTCCTGATTCGTAATAAAATAATTACAGAAGGGAGGGAAGGCAATGGTTGATATGCCATACGAAGATTTTATCAGAAGCCGCATTACTGAACTACGGATGGTCAGAGAGGTTTCCGAACATCGTATGAGTTTGGAATTAGGAAAAAGCGGCTCTTATATCCGAGGTGTGACCAGTGGAGCGGCCTTGCCATCGCTCAAAGAACTTTTCAATATCATGGCGTACTTCAACATGACACCGGCTGAATTTTTTGCTCCATTAGAAGATGATGATTCTACCTATCATAAGCTCTGTGAACAGTTGAGAACTTTAAGTGATGAGGATTTGGATAAGGTCGTTACTTTTATAAACTGGATCACCGAATAATCAATGCCTGTCAGAAAGGGCATTGAAACAATGAACACACAGATAAAAATATAACCTGAGCAGCCTGAACGCTATTCAGGTTTTTATTTTTATCAGCAGGCTTGTACAGCTATAACAGGGGACGCCGCGCTGGCTGTGCCGGCTACCCTTTTGTGGCTTTGCCGCTCGGGAACACCCTGCGGTGTAAGCTGTTCCCGTCCGATAAGTTTACAAAATTATCCTATACTTACCCGGCCGAATAAAGTATAATTAAAAAAATAAGAAATAGGAATTTGAGGGGATATTATGAACGGATTCAGCATCAGAGAAATGCTTGCCATGCAGCATACACTACAGGAAAAATATAAAGATAAGTGGGAACCCATTGGTCCTGAAGCAGGTAAGCATAAATTGTTGTGGATGATTGGTGAAATCGGCGAAGTTATAGATATTATTAAGAAAAATGGAGATGTCAAATCAACTGAAGACAGCGATTTGCGAAAACATCTCATTGAGGAAATGGCAGATATTCTGATGTATTACAACGATGTTCTGCTTTGCTATGGAATCAGCGAAGATGAACTTAAAGAAGCATATACAACCAAATTTGAAAAGAATATGAAACGCTGGTAAATCACGTTTTCCCTTTTTTAATCATGGATCCAAAATCGCAATGTTAAATGAAATCTCAGGATTTGTTATTGGAGGTTCTTTCATTTCTCTGTATTTACGAAAAATCTTTAGATATTAAATAATCGATTTACATACCCCAGTTACTGGTTATTCACCGGAAACTGGGGTGTTTTTCTGTCCTTATCTTGACTGTAGGTGCACATGCAGTTAAAATAAGAGATTTTTTATATCCACATTTTCATCATAAGTAGCCCGGTAAATAGTACATTATGCTATGAAACCGGGTAAAGGAGGATTAATTAATTAGTTTTTTCAGCAGTGCAGTAAATGTTCTTCAGACTCTCGTAGTGGCTTTGGGTGCAGGTCTTGGCATATGGGGCGCAATCAACCTTCTTGAAGGTTACGGAAATGACAATCGTGCGACACGTTCGTAAGTGAAAAGCTTACGCACAAAGTCGAAGGGCAGTTGTAGCCCGAAACTTTGGAGAACTGATATTCCGATGGGTGAAATGAGGGGGTAACGTCCCGAAGCGCCACCCTAATACTCCGAATGGCGGGGAGCATGCAACGGCTCTCTCCAAAAGTTTATAGAGCTCGGTGAAGTCGGCAGAGAGCAACCGTAAGACTGGTTTTCAGACCAGACACGAAAGCTGTCCAGAGGTGGATGGTGTTGCCTATATGCCGGGGGTCGGATATCCATGGTGAGAATGTATGAAAATACTGACGAAATTCCGAATGTACGAGTCTAAACGTTGATACTGTCGAAAGGCAGTACACCTTTCATGGTGGTATCTGTGGGCGAGTAAAATTGGTTGTTATGAAAGTCCATGCATCGTTACAGGCGATGCGGTTATGCATGACCAGATACAGGCTTAGAGGAAGAACCTAAAGATATCCAATGATAGGAATATCGGAACGTGGAAAGCTGGGAACATGGAGGCGGTTGCATGCCAATGACGTGGTGGATGGGAATACCTTCGAGAGAAGGCAATAACCATTCTTTATTCCAGTGAGAGTAGTGACACAGTACCTACGAAGCCGTGAATAAGTTCAGAAATTTTTATCTGTCTGGTATTGCTCTGCAGCGTGTCAGCGACCTTATATGTTTGGAAAACGGCTTATCGGTCATTACTCCGAAACCGTATTCACAACGTGAGAAACGCTCTTCATTTACACGCCGCACAAAGCACAGGGATGTTCTCTGCAATGTCATTGACAAAATTTTGTCGTCTGAGGAAAAACCGAAAACTTTTGAGGCGTTTCTTAAAGCTCTTGAAGCTGCAGGTTATGAAATAAAGCGGGGCAAAAACATCTCCGTAAGAGGAAAAGATCAGCAGCGGTTTATCCGACTAGGTTCACTGGATGAAGAATATCAGGAGGCGACGCTACGTGCAGTTTTGGACGGCAAGACAGTACGTGCAGCAAAGAAAAGTTCAAAATGGAAAGAGTCGATCAGCCTCATTGTGGATGTTCAGGAGAAGATGGCAAAGGGTGGAGGTTATGGTGCATGGGCACGTAAGCACAATGCAAAACAGCTGTGGAATTCTCTTTATTATGCAAGAACTCACGGAGCCGATACCCTTGAGCAGCTTAATAAAAGCGTAGAGGACAGTATGGTAAAACGTGATGAATTACTCATGTCAATTAAGGCTGCCGAAACGAGAATAGAAGAGATTAAAACCTTAAGAAAGCACATTATCGGCTATTCAAAAACACGGCCGATTTATGAAGCATATCGCAAGGCGGGTTACAGTAGGAAATACCTTAATGAGCATAAGGAGGAAATCGCCATTCATAAAGCTGCCAAAAAATCATTTGATGAGCTGGGAGTATCTTCCATACCAAAGATAAAAGACCTTAACGAAGAGTACACTCAGCTTTTATCGGATAAAAAGCAGAAATACGCCGAGTTTCGCAAAGCACGTGATGAGGCAAGGCAATTGCTCATTGCAAAGGAAAACGTCGTCTCTTTTTACGCAAGCGAAAATCAGGAGGAACGGAAAAAGGAACAAAAAGAACAGGTTCACTAAGAAAAAAACGGATGTCTGCCAAGGCGGTGGACATCCGTTTTTTAAGATAAGAGAAGATTAACGATTACTATAGCAATGAAAAATACTTTGCTTTCTCACTACTCTCGCTAAGAATATATACGCACCGGTTTTCCTCTTCGTTTTTTGCCCTGTATTTGTGGCTTTTATTCCCTATACCTATCGTTTCTATATTCTCGGGTGGAACACCCAGCGTAATGAGACGCTCTTTGATTGCAGCAGCTCTAAGCTCGGATAATTCCAGATGGCTTGCTTCGGAATCATTAGTATCAGCTGTACTGCCGACGACAAGAATTTTTTCGTCACCAACTTGTTTTGCTACGTTTTCGAGTATCTCTTCCGTTGAATTCCTGGTGAGAAACTCCGCAGAGTCGCCCTTGAAAAGGGTGCTTGTGTCAAGAGAGACGTCAATGAAATCCTTTTTTTCAACGTTCACCGTTGAAACCTTCGGCCAGGAGGATTTATCACTTTCTTCGGCTGCAGGAGGAGCGGAAATAAATTCTACGGTGCCCCCCGCCTTTTCGATAAGGCATCTGTAAAACTCTTTAAGAACTTCGATGTCACTGATCTTCAGGTCTTCCTGTGCATCTGCAGTTGGGGCAACAAACCATTTGACGCTTATATTTTCAAAAGAAGGCATTTCTGAAGAGAGCTCTTCAGCATATTTGTTCAAGTTTCCGTTAATCGGAAAGCGAGTAAAGTTAATCACTCCGCTTGTGGAGAGCAAGTTTGAAACAATAATTATCATCTTCTCGTTCCCCTGTGCTCTAACCTCGTCGGCCAAAGCCCTAAAAGCTGAGTAAATATCAATTTCCGGATCATTCGGAGCAGCATTTTTTATATTCTCCTTAGTTACGGTTATGGCTCGCATTGTTTCAGCTTCTTTGTTGGCTTTTGAGGAGCCGATAGGATAGTCTATAGTCGTAGTGTTACCGACCTTATGAGGGTCGCCGTCGATCTCGTAGGTGGTTAAAGTGCTGCCTTTTGCGGAAAGCTCACTTTTCACATGATCGAAGATCCTATCGTAATCGACATCAGCGTTATTTCTTGTTTTGGCGAAGCCCACGGTTACGGAGGTCGGCTCTGGCGGCTGACAGCCGCTGAAAGAGCCGACGATTGTGGTAATGAGCAAAAAGATGGCTAACAAACGCAAAGTCTTTTTCATATGTGTTCTCTCCCTTTTTTTATTTACTCTATATTAGCATAGTGCCGTTTGAGACCCTTCAACTTTGGGTGGAAACTGTATTAAGTATGTACTGAGTGCAGTCAGCGTCATTTAAAGTCGCAGCGAGGTCATTGATGGCTCTTCGACGTTCGACTTCTTTTTCTTTTGTCAGAAGATCATTTATGGAGACATATGCTTTCTGCTCTTCATCAGCAGCATCATAGTCAACAACATTCTTAAGCTGTTCTTTCTGTAAAACTTGTTCATCCTTCATTCTGTAGAGCGTGATAGTGCGTTTAATCAGAGCTGAGGCTTCAAGTTCGTCTTCACTGGGGGTAACAAAAAACCATACGACGAAAACTGTGAAGGTGCTTCCAATATTTACGACATTTAATATCGTCATGAGAATGGATGCGATCTTTTCCGTAAAAATAGGCGAAGTTTCTGAAACTGATGCCATCGTTTCATAATAGAGGAACGTATTTGCGAGAATAAAGTCAGAAGCACTGTAACGGAAAATGAAGAGAATCGTAAATGTACTAAGAATGACTATAAGGCCCATTGATAAAAGCAAAATGTTCATCTTGGCTTTTACTTTGTCGCTGCTCTTATAATAATTGTACTTATTGATAAGAGTCGCAAAATACGAAGGCAAAAAATCCAAAACGAACGCTGTAGTGGTAGTTACGAGTATGTTGAAAAATAAATTGCCTTTCAGTAAAGGATCTATGCTGATGAATATACTCGAGGCATCGATAATGACTGCAAGTAATGTCACTACCATAGCGAGTTTCGGTGAGAACAGAACAGACTGTTTCTTCAAAGCACCTGACTTTGTCAGTGCATGCTCAGTTCTTTCGTAAAAACTTTTTGTTTTCATTTGCTTTCTCCTTTCGTTGTTGCAAGTACTGCCTCGATAGTATCGAGAAGGTTCAGGTGCAGGTCGCAGCGCAGCGCCTGAACGCTTGCCCCACGTTTGATCTCATTCCAGGTGTGGACTCTTTTAGTGTGGATGCTATAGAGTTTGCTTACGTTCTTCTGATAGAGAGCTTCGATAAATGCTTCTCTATATTCAAAAAGCTGTTCACTTACGTCAGCTTCATTGATGAATTTTCTATTTTCATCAATGGCCGTTTCTGGAAACTGGAGCGCATCTTCATAGTCAGCCTTCGGTACTACGTGACTGTAATCCGTGTTTTCGTCCAATATTACCGTTACGCTTTCTTTCGGAAGTTCGTTATTTTTAACCTTTTTTCTGAACATCTGCATCTTCCTCCTCTTTCTCTTTCAATAAAAAAATGTCGGAAATGATAGCCTCAACATCTTCAATTGCAAGTGTTGTTTCAAAGACTGCCTTCGGATTCTTGCGAAGGATGCGCGAGGAGTACTGCTCAACAACACTGATATATTCGTTATACATGGAATATATGTATTCGGTATACTCTTCTTTAAGGAGCAGCAGCTTGTCCAAAGCCTCATAAGCGTGCATCATTTTGGCAGATCTGCGTTCCATTTCTGCGGTGGCAGCGGCTATACGCCTTTTACGCTTAACAATTGATTCGTCAGACGCAGGCTCTGTTGTGGGTACAGGGCAAGTGCTTTTGTTTTCGTTTTCGCAAAGCAAACGGCGTGCAGCAATTGCGTTAAGGAAAACATCCTTATTGTTTTTGAGAAGCTTGTTGGCGCTGAGGTTAATCATTTTCAGTGTTCTCCTGTTCATCGATGCAATTCTTTTGTTGATAGCTCTGCCGTTCGCTGCAAAACGGCTTGTCACCAAAAGTGTCTTAATCCGGCGGTTTAGTGCCAGAAAAAACGTCGGGACCTGATAGTTGTCAAACCTTTCCTTTTTTTCGTTTTTCTCCATTGTTTGCATGCCTCCTTATCCGTGCTAAGGGAATGATACCATAATTGAGATTTTTGCATTTGATGTGTGGGTTTTTGTTTTTTGAGTTTTTGCCATAGCATCCCCTTCATTGTGTGCATTATATCGCAAATATTTTTTAGGCATTTGATGTTCGGTTTTTCCTGTTCGATCTTAAAACCCAAAAATCCAGTCACATTCTATGTTTCGATTATAATGAAACTATAGTTTGCGGGGGACTTTGCGCCTTTGCAAAAATCAATGTATGTGGTGGAGGGTATTATGTCTGTTTTAATGAAAAAGAAAATAGCTTTAAGTGACGGTTATGTATGTAAGGAGAGCAGCAAAACGTATGATTATGATTCTGCTTTAAAGATTTTGAGTTCAAATAAGCAGATGGAAATCAGCAGAGTGGAAGTATATGATGAGAAAGTAACAATATACAAAAAATTAAGAGTGTGTCCGTATTGCGGCTGTGAAACTCCAAGATATCATCCGTTTGTATTAAATTCGTCTGATATCAAAGAGTATTTAGACTATAAAAATAATATATCCTTCTATATAAAACCTGATGAGCACAACTGGGTTTGCAGCAAATGCTCAGGTGTTTCCAACCAGGCAGCAAAATCAAAAACAATCATTGTTACCTTAGAGGGAAAAAAGCTTAAGGTTAAAATGAAAGTCAAACGGTTGTTTGATTTTATAAAATGCGGGTGGATTGACGGTGAAATAAATGAAGAATTATTTATGACTGCTTTTGATAGCCTGTACGAGGTGCTGTTGCTGGATTTTGAAAATTCTTCTTTTTCGCTGTCAATTATGGACAATAAATCAAAAGCTAACCTTATGGTTGCGGATAACAAATCAGTCGATTTTAACAAAGATATTCTGATAAAATATATTAATTATAACCTTAGGGTTAAAAGGGCCATCAAACAGGCATTATGTGAGGTATGGGGTGAACATGCGTTTCCATTCAGTGAAAATGAAATTACGCTGACACTGCTTTTGAAATTGGTACAATTTGTGAATTATCCGTCAGCATATTTCTATGAAGCCCTCCCCTTTGAAAGGGATGGGATAGCAATCTACGATTGTCTTAAAGATCGTACTTTCATCCTTCATAATTATGAAAACCTGCCGGATTCATTTATGAAAACCAATCTTCCTAAGACTCCTGCAATAAAAAAAGCGATAATGCAAAATCCTCATTTACTTATATATCGTGATGAGTTGGAAAAATTATTGAAATTATTTGAAGGTGACTTAAATCTGTTTTTGAGCTTTATCAAAAGCGGACATTGTTTTGAAATTCTCACTTTCTCGTTTTTGCATCCATCCATTTTTGATTTTTTCAAAGATTATTCTAAAGTCAAGTCTCCCAAAAAACTGCACGAACAGCTCCTTACAATTCCGAGACAGCTGCTTACATATGCATTGCATTATTGCACCATGCTGCCATGCTTAAGGGATGAAGAGCATAAAGTGTGGACAAACACAAAGAAGTTTCACTTTAACAGCGTACTTTTCTTAAATGATACAAGCTTTTTCAGGCAGTACATCACGTTTTCGCTTCCCATGGAAAGAATGGATAGCAGAATTAAAAATTGTACTATAAGAGGGTATGACTTTGTGGCTCTTGAAACAAGAGCAGATTATAAAGAGGCCGGGGAACAGCTTGATAATTGCCTTGGTTCATGGTCTCCCTTCGATGATCCTGTAATGGTAATAAAAAAGGGAAAGAAATATCTGGCTGCAATAGAGATATTCAATGGTGAAGCTGTTACGCAGGCAATGCTTAAAGGAAATGAAGATATTAAAAACGAAGAAAGCATATACTTAGCCTTTTTGGATTTCTGTGAAAAATATGAGCTTATGAACTTAAAATATAATCCGTAAAATATATTTCATAGGTCTATAAACTCTATGAAAAAGCGGCTATTGTTAAGGCTTGACATCACAAATTTATCATCATACAATACATTCATACAATGATATTTGAATGGGGGATAATAAATTGAACCTATATAAAATATTAAAAAACAGTAAAGATTCAAATATCCTTTTGGTATCCCCAGAAGGATACGGAAAAACAACGCAGCTTAAAAACCTCTGCCATTTTTTGGCTGAGGATAGCTGCGTTGTGCCTATATATGTTGACTTGGATAATCCGGCGGTAATCAGCCATGGAATCCTTTTGTATATACTTCAAAATTATTGCGGAACCGGAACAGAAGATTCCGAGGATAAACTTTTAAGGCTTGAAGATATTTTAAATAAAAAAGTTAAGTCCTCTTCAGCGTCTTACAGCTTCGTTATTCTTATAGACCATTTTGAATCAGCAATACAAAATGCTGTATATGCACGTACAAATAATGAAATTTTACAACTTGCCGGATATGAAAACTGTACTATTGTAGCAGCTTCTACATATTATGACAAAAAGACCTTTTCATCATTTATTACAAAAAAGCTTTGTCCTCTTAGTGACGAAAAGGTCATAAGGTTTTTAAAAGAATATTCCTCTCTATCGAACCCTCAACGTATCAACAATGCCCTTAAGCAGATGTTATCGATTCCTCAAAATCTTGTGGATTTTGTCGCTCTTTCTAATACGCATTCAGAAGATTATGTATCTGATATTAAAACTGATCTCGATTTACTTTCAAAAAAGTTTTGCAGTGACAAATATAAAGAACAGGAAATTTTATCGGAGTGTTTGCCGAAATTAGCATATCTGTGCAGTAAAGCAGGCAACAAGATTGTGGCAATTTCCGATGTATCTTATTTGTTTAAGAAAGGTGGTTCTCTGCCTTTCAGAAGCAGAGTTCGTTACGCTTTAAATCACCTTTTTGAGAATGATAACGATAAACTTGAGAGATTGAACAGAGTAGCGAAGAGTTACGGCGCAGGTGAGCTGGTTGTTGATTCAAATTCAGCAGTTTGCTCATTTAAATTCAGCTGCAATTTATATCGGGACTTTTTTGCAGCTGAATACTATACAAATGTTATACTGGAACAAGAAACTTTGGAAGATTTGTCATGTATGAATGAATGCATTATAAACGAACAGATTGCCCGCATAATTGCCTATAACTTAAAAGAGCACAAGAACTGGATAACGGATGTTCTTTCTCTTATATCCAAAACAAACAGAGAAAACTGTTTAGATAATCTTTCTGAACCCTCTGAATATATTTTTCTCACCACAAATATGGTAAATATTCTTTACTATTTTAAGAATTCCTTTGAATATTCAGATTTCATCTATCTCGATTTACGCCTTTGCAATTTTATTGGAAAAAACTGTAAATATGCGTTTTTTAACTATGCTCTTTTAAGCGACCAAAACTTTGTGGGAGTTGAACCTGACAATAGTAATTTATTTGCTGTTTCGGAAAACGGAGAGTATTTTGTTACCGGAAACTCAGGGGTTGTGAACATAAGGTCTGTAAAATATCCCATGGTCATATACCGCATTATTACAGATGAAGATAAACTTTCAGCGGTTTACTTTAGCGGCAATGAAGAAGTAAAAGCAGTGGGGGAAAAATATATTTTTGTGTATAACAACTCTGATTATCTCAAAAAAGCCCGGAAATACGGGCAAATCACGGGATAGGGACACCGAATTTACTACCAAATTACTACTTTTGGAAAAAGCCTCGACACGCTTACTACTTCCCGTGAAATGCTTTCCACCCGGACGGCACATCAGGCTAAAATTGAATACGACACCGCAGAAGCGGCGTTCTCTGATCCCTTGTGGGAGAAAAGGACGCCGCTTTTTTTGCGCCCAAAACCAGAAAGGAGGCGACGCCATGTATTTCACATCCGGCGGCGACCGCGCCTTTGAAAGCCTTATGCAAGGCAAGCCCGGCTTCGACCACTATGACAGCGGCGACGCCGGAGCGCCGGAGGATTGCGGCGACTGCCGTTTCTACCGTCCCGACTGGAAATATCAGTTTTGCGTTTACGCAGAGTGCCCTTACCAGCCGGGCAAGCTCACCGCCCTTGACGCGGTGAAATTCCAAGTGAAAGGAGTTGACGACGAGATGGCAGTTTTTCGTGTGGAGAAGAACCGGGGCTACACGGTAATGAGCAACCACCACCTGCGGAACAAAGACCTGTCCCTGAAAGCCAAGGGCCTGCTTTCGCAAATGCTGTCCCTGCCGGAAGATTGGGACTATACGCTGAAAGGCTTGTCCCTTATCAACCGGGAAAGCAT
>CASDTR010000042.1 GCA_949283785.1 uncultured Oscillospiraceae bacterium | reverse complement strand
TTTGTTTTTTTACTCATAAAAAATCACCTTCACAGTGATTTTATGAAGGTGACCTGTGTTTCATTCACTGAAATCAAATTTTGTTACGGGGAATTTCTTCAAAAATCAAAGTTTTATCGGCTCGCATATCTCATCCGTTTTAAAGCCCGCTCTCCTTACAATATCCGCAAGGAATGCCTTTTCGGGAAGCGTATCGCCGTAAACGGTAGCGATCCCGCTCTTAAAATCAACCTTCGCGCTATATTTGCCTTCCTGACACAGGGCGCATCGGAGCTTTTCCGCACAGTTTTCGCATTTCATTCCGTTTACCTTTATCCTGCAGCAGTATGTGCAGGGCGCGGCAATTCCATCGGAAAGCTCAGGCACATCCGCCCCTTTTATGGTCTTTACCCCGAATGTAAAGTAAAGGATGTGGAACAGCCACACTCCCGAAAGTATGATTCTGCCCACGGGCACGCGGCTCATCATTATAAATCCGATGCCCATAAGGAATGTTACCATTATCATAATGCGGATTTTTGTTTTCCACGTCATGCCCTGTCCCTTGACGTAGGTTTCAAGATTGTTTTTATACAGCTTTGTGTTTATAAACCAGTCGTTGAGCCGCTGTGAGCTTTTGGCAAAACAGAAAGCCGCAAGGAGCAGAAAGGGAAAGGCGGGCAAAAGAGGCAGGGCGGCTCCCAATGCGCCCAGACCTACGCCAATGCATCCTAAAACAATATATAAAGCTTTTTTAATTTTCATCGCTGCGCTCCAATCTTCTCTTTTCTCTTACTGTTTCGGTCACATGCCTTAACGCCGAAACAGGGTGGTAAAAAATCATTCTCGGCCCCGAAAAGCGCATCACCTGACGTATTTTTTCGCGCATTTCGGGCTTATAGCAGTGTACCTTGCAATTTGAACAGAAGGTTTTCGTCTCCATGAAGGGACATTTGTCGCTTCTAATCCTCGCATAGTCCCTGAGCTCTCTGCACTGCTGACAAAGCCCCTCTTTGCAGCCGTGGTTTTTGCGGCAGTAAAGCTCTATCATCAGGGAAACCATCGCCTTTTCCCGCTCACGTTTGGTTTTTATATCCTTCCCTCTCATCAGCTCATTCTCCCGTGTTCCACACTGTATACCTTATCGGCTATTCTCATTGCAGACTCCCTGTGGGAAACAAGTATCACGGTTTTTCCTTCCCTCTCCTCTCCCAAAGCCTTGAGAATCGCTCCTTCGTTGAGGCTGTCAAGGTTGCTTGTGGGCTCGTCAAGGAGAATAAAGGGCGCGTTATGGAGAAATGCACGGGCAAGGCCGATTCTCTGCTTTTCTCCCCCCGACAAAGTGTCGCCCAGCTCTCCCACGGGGGTGTCGTAGCCTTTGGGAAGACTCATTATGAAATCGTGTACAGACGCTTTTTTACAGGCGGTTTCTATTTCCTCCCGTGAGGCGTCAAGTTTTGCAATCCGCAGATTGTTGGCGATACTGTCGCGGAAAAGCTCTGTTTCCTGAGTGACGAAGCTCTCCGTATCCCTTAAATCCGATGTGTTTATCTCCGAAATATCGGTATCGGAAATTTTTACGCTTCCCTCCTGCACATCCCAAAAGCGCATCAGAAGCTTTAAGAGAGTGGATTTTCCGCTGCCGCTCTTTCCCACGATTCCCACTACCGAATGCTGCGGTATATCCGCCGATACATCCTTGAGTATGGTTTCCTCGCCGTAGGAAAACGTGACGTTTTCCGCCTTTGCGCCTTCAAACGCCACAGTCTCTTTTCCCTCGATTTCCTTTGTGACGGGAACGTCGTCAAGGATATTGAGAACCCTGTTCCCCGCCGCAAAGGTGTGCTGAAGGGTATTGCCCAGAGCGGCAAGGGCTATTACGGGTCCGAAGGAGCTCATAAGGGCGATTGCGGGAATCACCGCCGACTCAAAACCGACGATTCCGTTCATGTACAAATACGATGACAGAGCCAGCATACCCAAATCGAAAAGCAGGATGACGGTATTTGTAAAGGCCGCGTTTTTGCTTGCCGATGCTTTCATCCTTTTCTCGTCTGCGGACAAAGCGTCGCTGCGTTCGTTCATTTCCCTGAGTCTCTTTTCTCCCTGAGAATACTGAACGGTTTCGGAAATTCCCCTCATACTGTCAAGGACAAAGGAGCTCAGCTCCCCCGACTTATTGCGGAAATCCATCCCTGTATTTCCGCCGAGCTTCGAAGTGACAACGGGAATTATAATACCCACCGTAATATAGGCAAAGGCGGAAAGAAGTCCCAGACTCAGGTGATAGCTCCCGATAAATCCGCACATGATAAGGGAAAACAAAAGGGCTATGGCAGAGGGCGAAATGGTGTGGGCATAAAAAACCTCGAGGAGCTCAATGTCCGAGGTTATCAGGGAGATGAGATCGCCTTTATCCCTGGTTTCGAGCTTTGCGGGGGCAAGCCTTCTCAGGGCTCTGAACACCTTATCGCGGATAAGCGCCAGGAGCTTGAAGGCTATAAAATGGTTGCAGGCCTGCTCCCCGTAACGCAGCACGCCTCGTATGAGCGCAAACACGCACACACAGACAAAAGCCGCGGTTTTGGAAACGGGAACCGAAAATCCCAGCACGTCGAGCACGGCAAAGCCGCCGAAAACCGTTATAAACGCCGCGCAGAGATGACCTGTAAGTCCCATTAAAATCGCCGCAGTCATGTACCCGGAAAGGGGCTTGACGAGACCCGACAGCCGCATCATAACTGAAATATTGCTCCGCTTTTTCATTTTGCATCCGCTCCCCTTGCGTAGTTTTCGAGACTTTGCTGCGCGTTCCACATTTTTTCGTAAACACCGCGATTTTCAATTAAATCCTCGTGCCTGCCTCTTTCAGCAACCTTTCCGTCACTTAAAACATAAATTCTGTCCGCCTTAACCGTATTTGCAAGGCGGTGGGAAATGAGTATCACCGTCTTTTCCTCGGCAATTTTCTGTATCTGCTCCATTATGTCGTTTTCGCTTTCAACGTCGATATTGGATGTGGCCTCGTCAAATATGCAGACGGGGCTGTCGTGAAGGAGGGCTCTCGCAAGGGCAAGGCGCTGACGCTGTCCTCCCGAAAGATTTGAGCCCTTTTCCGCAACCTGAGTCCGAAGTCCGTTTTCCCCTTTGAGAAATTCCGAAAGCTTCGCCTTCTCGAGAGCCTCCCACATCTCCGCCTCAGACGCATCGGGGTTTCCCATGATAAGATTGTCATATACGGTACCCTTGAAAAGATAGCTGTTATGGCTGACATAGGTTATGTTTTTCATCAGGGAATCCTCGTATATTTCGGAAAGAGGCACGTCTCCCACGCTAATCCGACCTGAAAAATTCGTATATCTGCCCATAAGAAGGGCGGCGACGGTGGATTTTCCGCAGCCGCTTTCACCGACAACAGCGGTAAATGACCCGGACGGAAAGGTCATGGAAATATCGTGAAGGATTTCCCTTCCCTCCTCATAGGAAAAGCTCACATTCTCACATTTTATCTCACATTCCTGCGGGAACGGACGCAAACCGCTGTTTTCTCTTTCGGGCAAATCCAAAATCCTGAAAATTTTATCGCTTGCCGCCATGCCGTTCATGGCGATGTGGAAAAAGCTGCCCAATTGGCGCATGGGAATAAAAAAATCGGCGGATAAAAGGATTATGAGGAGACAGCCCGACAGGCTGACCTTCCCCGCAGCAAACTGTGAAACCGAAACAATAACTCCCAAAGCGGCTCCTCCGTAAGCAATCAAATCCATAACGGTAATGGAATTTAGCTGCATGGCGAGAACCCTCATGGTTATTCTGCGGAACTTTTCGGCCTCTTCGTTCATCTTCTCATTTTTAAATTCATCTGCCTTATATATTTTGAGAGTGGTGAGTCCCTGCAGGTTTTCAAGGAAGGTATCTCCCAAAGACGTGTACTGTCCCCAATATTTCGATAAAAGCTTTTTGGCCCAGGTCTGCACCGCCGCTATGGCGACGGGTATAAGGGGAACACAGACAAGCAGGACAGCGGCGGCGAAAATGTTTACAAAGCTTAATACCGCAAAGAGAGTAAGCGGCGCAAGCATGGCGTAAAAAAACTGAGGGAGATAGGCTCCGAAATAGGTTTCAAGCTGCTCCGTTCCCTCCGACGCCACCTGCACAACCTCCGAGGTCTGAACTTTTTCACTGTAGGAGCTTCCCAGCCTGAGAAGCTTTTTATAGATAAGCTCACGCAAGGTCCTTTTTACCGCTTTTGAGGAAAGATATCCCATTTTCCCCGAACACAGCGAACATAAAAATCTTACAGCGACAGTTCCCGTTACCACCGCCGCCGTAACCGCCAAATCCTTCGGGGATGCGCTTTTATAAAAAAGCCTTTCCAGAAAGGACGTAACGCCGAACATGGCGCATATGTTTGAAACAAGAGAAATCCACTGAAAGGCAACGTTGCCGCCGATATATTTGCGGCTCTCCTCCACTGTGCCTATGAGCCGTTTGTTTATCATCATGTCTGTTCTCACCCTTTAATACTTTTTCATTGCTTTTCTTATCCAAAGGCAGCCCGCTCCCACCGAAAAAACAAAGACGAAGGAGGACAGACCGCTCAAAAAAGAACTCACGGCATACTCACCGCACATAAGCATCACTCCCCATACCGGACACCTCCGCTCTGACAAAATACTTTTCCGCTCAGGGAATTTGTATTAGTTGAAACTAACCCACCCGCAGACCTCACAGCCGAAAAAAGCGGCGTGCCTTAAAGGCTCAAGCCTTCGGCAAATAAAGCAGACCGCAAGGCTCAATAAGCCTTTACAGACGTAGAGTTAGAAAAAACTAACTCCGACTCAAAAAAAAGCGGGACGCTTGTTAGCGACCACTAACCAAATGATATTATATAACCCCTGCCCTCATTTTGTCAACGGTGCTGAAAAATAAAATTTTTCTTTCATGCATACTTTCATGCATACCTTGGTAAAAACATGGGCCGCGAAAGCCCGCAAGCCGAAATCAATCTGATCTCGGCAGCGAAACGCCGCACCCAAATTACGCACGCGTCTTCGGCGGATAATGAATATGCCCGCGCGGACAATTCCGTTTTCAATCCGAAATCAATCTGATCTCGGCAGGCTGACGCCGCCGAAAAGCTCGGTTCGGGGTAAGGATATATCCCCGTCATATTTTTATCCCGCCGAGCTGAGATTTCGCATCCTTTTTCAGGCTTCTTTACAAGGAAAACAGCCGATAAATTTTATGGGCTTGCACAGGAAAGTGTTCATCTGTGCCGCTTCACACTCAGCCGCCGCAAAAAGCAGAAAGCGGCTTTTGACCGTCGCCGCGGATTTTATCGTTAAAAAATCCGCCCCGATGCTTCGCAGCGTCGGAGCGGATTACGTCGGCATTCTCTTAAACGCATCGGATAAATCTCTGTTTTCGTCTGTGCGCCATACTTCTAAAAAGAAGCCTTATTTCATGTTCACTACGTTTCTCGGGCTGCCGCTTACAAAGGCGTCTATGTTCCCCTTGAAGATTTCGAGAAGCCTCGCCCTTGTCTCATAGCCCGCCCAGGATATATGCGGGGTTATAAAGCAGTTTTCCGCCTTCAAAAGGGGATTGTCCTCCTTCGGCGGCTCGGAAGAAAGTACGTCCACTCCCGCCGCGGAAAGCTTTCCGCTTTTAAGAGCTTCGTAAAGAGCCTCCTCGTCAACTATCTGTCCCCTTGCGGTGTTTATAATTATCGCTCCGTCTTTCATGGAGGAGATAAATTCGGCGTTTACCATTTTTTCCGTTTCGGCGTTGAGAGGACAGTGGAAGGTGATTATATCGGCTCCCTCCTTCAGGGCGTCGAGAGTTACAAAGTGAACTCCGTCGCCGCCTCTGAAGCCGTGCCTGCGGGGTGCGTAAACGAGCACCTCCATTGAAAAGGCTCTCGCTATCCGCGCTACGGCTTTTCCGATTTTCCCGAAGCCCACTATTCCGATTGTCTTTCCGCTAAGCTCCGTGAGAGGCGTTTTCCAGAAGCAGAAGTCCTCGCAGCGGCACCATTCGCCTTCGTGTACCGCCTTGGAGTGAAGGGCCACGGCGTTGGTGATTTCGAGAATCAGGGCAAAGGTCATCTGCGCCACCGCCTCGGTGCTGTAAGAGGGAATGTTTGAAACGGGAATTCCCCGCTGTGCGGCGTATTCGCAGTCAACTACGTTGTAGCCCGTGGAAAGCAGGGCGATGAATTTTACGTTTTCGCACTTTTCCAGTATATCCTTTGACAAAACGGTCTTATTGGTCACTATTATATCGGCGTCCTTGGCTCTGTTTACGGTCTCCTCAGCCGGCGTTCTGTCGTAAACCGTGTATTCTCCGTAACGGGAGAGCCAGTCCCATGAAAAATCACCTGACGCGGAGGTGGTTCTGCCGTCCAAAACTACTATTTTCATATATATATTCCTCCTTATTCCGTTAAAATAACGGGATTGTGGGTCATGTTCTCTCCGCAGGGCAGCACATCCTCAAACAGGGTGTTGTACATGTCAACCGCCCGCGACTCGGCGTCAAATACTTTTTTGCAGCGCTCGCCGAGCTTCCCGATATCATTATACCGCATTATCACGGGAAGTGAAGCGCTTTTTTTCATCTGCGCCAGTATCTCGCGTCCTCTGCCGCCGAAGCCCAGCACTCGGATATAGGGCGGAGCTCCCTGCGAAAGCTCATTGTCTATCCCGAGATAGAACATCAGAAGTATGCGCCTGAGCCTCGAATGGGTATACCTTTTCGATTTTGCCAAATCCGCTATTTCCGTAAGAGTGGTACCTTTCCCCGCCGCTTCCTTTATCCTGTATTCGAGGCCCTCGGAAACGTCGGGAACGCTGAGCAGTTCCTCGGCCCGCGCCCTTCGGAGCATGGCCGTCAGGGGAAGATCCAGCCTTTTGAAATCAGTCAAAAGCCTTCCCTCGTCATCGGCTCTTTTGAGCAGCTCAAAGGACTCCCTCGGCATGAATTCCGCCGCTTTTTCAATATCGTCGGCTATTATCCTCCTTATGGCCGACGCCGAGGAAAAGCCGTCCCGTGCGCCGTCGCTGTCGTGGGAAGCGCCCACTCTGTTCACGCATGAAATATCCATACGGGAGTCAAGTCGCAAAAGAGCCTTGCAGTATTCCGTACCTAAAATATTGTTTGGGGTTTTTAAAAGCCCCGCAGTTCTTCCGTCGGAAAGGGAGAGCGCCGCCCTTTCCCTCGCTGCGGGAAATGAAAGTCCCTCGGAAAGAAAAGTCCTTAAAGCCTCCCCGTATTCCTCCGAAAGGCAGAGGGAGGCGGCGGAGAAAAAGGATTTTTCATCGGCGTTTTCGCAGCCGAACAAAAGCTCATCCGCACACCCCGAGGCGTTCAAAACGGAAACCGCCCCGTATGCAAATTTTTCCGCCGAGGCCGCCGCCCACATGACGGGCAGCTCCAGCACAAGATCAGCTCCGCACCTGAGAGCCATTTCCGCCCTTCTCCATTTGGAGCAAACGGCGGGCTCTCCTCTCTGGACAAAATTTCCGCTCATTACGCAGATAATCCCCTCCGCCCCTTTTTTTCTGCCTTCCTTTATCAGGTATTCATGGCCTTTATGAAAGGGATTGAACTCGGCTACGATGCCGCAGGTTTTCACTTTTTCTCCCCCTTTTACCTTAAAACTATTGAAAATGATTTACCAATGATATAATATATTAGTTATAGAATTAGTTCAAGCAGATTATTATATTGGAGGGTTTTTTTTGAAAATTCTTGTTATCAACGCAGGCAGCTCCTCACTTAAATACCAGCTCATCAACATGGAAAACGAGCAGGTTCTCGCCAAGGGCGTCTGCGAAAGAATCGGCGTTGACGGCCGCATCAAGGGCAGCACCTTTGACGGCAGAGAATTTAAAGTCAACGTTAAAATGGACAACCATACCGACGCTTTCCTCGACGTTAAGAAGTATCTCACCGAGGGCGAATACGCCGTAATTTCCGACCTTTCCGAAATCGCGGCAGTAGGTCACAGAATAGTTCAGGGCGGCGACAAGTTCAATGAGAGCGTAATTATCGACGACAGCGTGGTTGAGGGCATCAAAAACCTTTGCGATCTTGCTCCCCTTCACAACCCCGCTCATATCCAGGGCATCAACGCCTGCCGCAAGGTTTTCGGCGACGACGTTCCCGAGGTTGCGGTTTTCGACAACGCGTTCCACAGCACAATGCCTCCCGAGGCTTATATTTTCCCCATTCCCTATGAGTATTATGAAAAATACGCTATCCGCAGATACGGCTTCCACGGCACATCCCACAAATACATAAGCCACCGCTGCGCAGAGCTCATGGGCAAGGACATCAAGGACCTTAAAATCGTCACCTGCCACCTCGGCAACGGCTGTTCCATCGCCGCAGTCAAAAACGGCAAGGTCATAGACACAAGCATGGGCCTCACTCCCCTTGACGGCTTCGAAATGGGAACCCGCTGCGGCGGAATCGACCCCTCGGTCATCATCTTCCTCCAGCAGAAGGAAGGCCTTACCCCCGAAGAGACCGATACCCTTCTCAACAAGAAGTCAGGCGCCCTGGGCGTTTCAGGCGTATCCAGCGACGACAGAGACCTGAGAGACGCCATTATGAAGGGCAATAAGCGCGCAAAGCTCGCAAGAGATATCCAGTGGTATCAGATCAGAAAGTTCATCGGCAGCTACGTTGCGGCCATGGACGGCATTGACGCCCTTGTATTTGCAGGCGGCATCGGCGAAAACACAGACGACCTTCGCACGGACGTCTGCTCAAAGCTCTCCTTCCTCGGCTTCAAGCTCGACGAAGAGGCAAACAAGGCCGCTCTCCACGGAGTCGAAAAGGAGATCACCGCTCCCGACTCAAAGGTAAGAGCCTTCGTCATCCCCACAAACGAGGAGCTCGTCATCGCAAGAGAGACAAAGGAGCTTGTACTCAAGGCAGGCAAATAAGCTAAAACAATTCGGTACTGAATACTGAAAAGAGGATGCGTAAAGCATCCTCTTTTCGTTTTGGCGCCGGCAGCTGAGCCTGCACCCAAGACGCGCGCCAACCGACAGCGAAAAACAACTATAAGTGCCTGCGGCGAACTTCCTACTTTCTCCCGTGTACGGGTAAGAAAAACAAACTTTCAATTAATACTTCTGTCGATGTCAGAGAAAACAATAAGTTATCGCGTATTTATTCGTACTTTTGTCCATAGCAACAAAAGTACCAAAAATGCATTTAATAACGCCTTGACGGTTTTCGCCCTTAGTTTACATGCCTTTATACGGTGTCTCGGTAAATCGCCGTCAAGGGCCAATGCCGGCGATTTACGGAAAAGCAAAGCTTTTCCGTTCCCTCGCTCTCCGAACTGCCTACAGAAACGCGAAAGCCGCAAGGCGCTCCGACTGCCTCCTCTCGTTTGAGCCGGGTGAGCGAGGAGTGAGTTTTTATAATTGTAACCAAAGGTTTCTATTATCTAAATAAACCAAAGTGTAAAGCAAAACTTTTAAATTACATCCAGCATCACCCGACGGGCAGGCTGAGCCTGCACCCAAGACGCACACCGAATATCAGCGAAAAACAACTATAGGTGCCTGCGGCGAACCTTCTCGTTTCTCTATGTGCGGATAAGGAGAACCTGCCAGGTTTAACCTCCAAATAAACATTTCTTTCCCTCAAACAGCAAAGGACGCATCCGCTCGGATGCGCCCTTTGCTCATATATAGGAAACATACCCCTCAAAATATGTTTGCCGACATTATTTCTGATACGGCGTATTAAACACTTTAATATGACGTATCACGTTTTCATAGATTCCGTTGACCATTGCCGTACTCAGGTCAAAGTAATTGTGCTTGCCTTCGCTCTGCATATATGCTTCCGCGCTCTTTGCAAGGCTGTTGAAGCTGGCCGTGGCAATGTTTACCTTGCGCACGCCCAAAGAAATCGCCCTCTGAAAATCACGGTCACTTATTCCGCTGCCCCCGTGAAGGACAAGAGGTATATTCACGTTTTCATTTATCTTCTCCAGCACGTCAAAGGCAAGGGTCGGCGCCACGGGATAATTTCCGTGGGCGTTGCCGATAGCTACGGCCAAAGCGTCTATGCCCGTCTCCTCGGCAAAGACCTTGGCGTCGTCGGGATCCGTGCAGCGGATTCCGTGGTCGCTGCTGCCGTCCTCGCTTCCTCCTACGAGTCCCAGCTCTGACTCCACCGTCGCGCCGTATTCCTCAGCCATTTTCACTACCCTTTTCGTCATTGCCATGTTCTCTTCAAAGGGCAGCGTGGAGGCGTCCAGCATTACAGACGTAAAGCCCAGGTCAAGGGCCTGCTGTACTGTCTCCAAAGTAAGACCGTGGTCAAGGTGTACCGCTACATCCACATCTGCGTTTTCCGCGGCGCTGACCATCATGGGCCCCATAAGGTGCAGGGGCGAATTTTTAAGACGCACTTCGGCTATCTGCAAAATTATGGGCGTTCCCGTCTCTTCGGCGGCTTTGATTGCGCCCATAACCATTTCCATGTTGCCTACGCTGAAAGCTCCGCAGCCGATATTTTTCTCCGCAGCACCCTCAAGCAGAGTTTTCATTTCTACCAGTGCCATGTTATCTCTTCCTTACTTTAAAATAGGTGCCTTGAACCCGCAAAAGACGGATTTTACCGAAACCGAAATAAGGCGGGGAAAATCAGAGGACGCGCCGAAGCAGTTACTCAATGCACTTTCCTGAACATCCCTCCGACGCGGATATTCCGCGCACCTCCCGAAAGGAGGATTTTATTTGATTAAGCGTCCCCTGATTTACCCTTGCTCCGCCGGCCGCGCCGACAGGATTTTGCCTATTCCTTTAGCTTCTGTTATTATCCGATTATTAAAGTCCCGTCTTTTCGGCAATGAACTTTCTTGCGCGCATTGCGTACTCAAGGGGATTGGCCTTTGCAGGGTCCTGCTCAGCCTCAACGAGCATGTATCCCTCGTAGCCTGCGTCCTCGAGAACCTTGAAAATAGGATCAAAGTCGATGCAGCCGTCGCCGGGGATTGTGAAGGTGCCCAGACGCACGCCGTCAAGGAAGCTGAGATTTTCTTTCTTTACCTTTTCTACCATATCGGGACGAATGTCCTTTAAGTGAACGTGCTTAATGCGGTTTACATATTTCTTTACCATCTCGAGGGGGTCCTCGCCGCAGTAAGCGAAATGTCCCGTATCGAAAAGAAGGCTTACATATTCGGTATCTGTTCCCTCCATCATGCGCTCAACCTCAGCGGCAGTCTGAACAACTGTGCCCATATGATGGTGGAAGGTAAGGGCGATGCCGTACTCCTCCTTTGCGATTTTGCCCAGCTTATTCATACCATTGCAGAAGGTGTCCCACTCCTCATCGTTCATAACATACTTATGGCCGAAAATAGGTGTGTTAAGCTCCCCCTGAACGCTGTGGCTCTGCTCAGAAGCGCCGATAACCTTTGCTCCCATTGCCTTTAAGAAAGCAAGCTGGCTGCGGAACTCCTTCTCAACCTCTTCAAAGGGCTTTGTAATAAGGAAGCAGGAAAACCACTGGTTGCAGATTTCCATTCCCCTAAGGTCGAGAGCCTTTTTGAGAACTGCGGGGTCCTTGGGATATTTATTGCCAACCTCAGAGCCTGTGAAGCCTGCAAGAGCCATTTCGCTCACGCACTGCTCAAAGGTGTTCTCCTTGCCCAGGTCGGGCATATCGTCGTTTGTCCAGGCGATAGGAGCAATGCCAAGCTTTACTTTGCTTTTATCGAACATACTTATTCCCCTTTCGGTAAATAATTACATGATTTCGGAAATCTTTACGGGACGGTGCTCTTCGTATGACTTCTTTGCTGCAAGACCCATAAGTACGGGCTTGAGTCCGTCGTATACGTTGAGAGGAGCTTCCTTATCGTTAACAATTGCGTCGATGAACATCGAAACCTCTTTGCCGTAAGCGTCCATGTAACGCTCAAGGAAGAAGAAGAGGGGCTTCTCGGCCGTTACGCCGTCGGCGTTGCTGAGAACTGCCTTTGATGCGCTGTCGTTTTCGCAGGCGATCATTCCGTCGGAGCCGAAAACCTCGGCGCGCTGGTCATAGCCGTAGGCTGATCTTCTGCTGTTGTCGATAACGACAATTGCGCCGTTTTCCATCTTCATTGTAATTACTGCCGTGTCAACGTCGCCTGCCTCGCCGATTGCGGGGTCAACAAGGTTTGCACCCTGTACATAAACTTCCTCAGCGTCGCAGCCTGCAAGGAAGCGGGCCATATCGAAATCATGGATTGTCATATCGAGGAACATTCCGCCCGAAACCTTTACATAGTCGATTGAAGGGGGCTCCGGGTCACGGGAAGTGATTTTGATGATTTCGGGCTTGCCGATTTTGCCCTCTGCAACTGCGCGCTGAACAGCCTCGTAGTTGTGGTCGAAGCGGCGGTTGAAGCCAACCTGATATTTAAGGTTTGTGCCCTCAAGAGCGTCGATAACCTGCTGAATCTTCTCGATGTCGTGGTCGATGGGCTTTTCGCAGAAAACGTGCTTGCCCGCCTTGATAGCCTCGACGGAGATAGGTGAATGGGTATCTGTTGAAGAGCAGATGAGAACTGCGGCGATTTCGGGGTCTGCAAGGATCTCCTTGTAATCCTTCGTCACAACCTCAACGCCCATGGCCTTTGCCCATGCGGCTGTCTCGTCGTTCATAAAGGGGTCGGCAACTGATTTTACAACTGCGTCCTTGACTCTGGTAGCGATACTTGTAATATGTACCTTACCGATACGGCCTGCGCCGATGATTCCTACTTTAATCATTTTTCATTCTCCTTTATATTATGGTTTAATCACCAAAGGTTTCTGTAAATCTGCTTTACGTCCTCTTCCCTTACGTCGCGCATGGTGTTCTGAGGGCTTCCGCTTGCCATTGCGTCAAAAGCCATTTTATCAATAACACTGAAGAACTTCTCACGGTCGATTCCGTACTCCTCGAGAGTGGGAGTCTCAAGGACTTTAGTGATGTTCTCAATTTCAGCGAGGAACTTTTCGGCGGCAGCTTCGTCGCTGTCCCCATCCTTTGCGGCGCCGATTGCCCTGCCAAGGGAAGCAAAGCGGTCATATGCGCCGGGAAGAGCGAATTTAAGGCACTCTTTCATAAGCATTGCGTTTGAAAGACCGTGAGCCACATGGAAAAGAGCTCCTATGGGACGGCTCATGCCGTGGATAATTGTTACGGAAGCGTTGTTGAAGGCGATACCTGCTTCAAGAGCGGCAACGGACATCTCAACTCTCGCCTCTTCGTTTTTGCCGTCTTTAAAGGCAACGGGAAGGAATTTAAAAATACGCTTAACAGCTGAAACCGCAAAGGTATCGGAAAGGGTCTGAGCCTTGCGGGAGGTGTAGGCCTCAACAGCGTGGCAAAGAGCGTCAAGACCTGTTGCGGCGGTGATTTTGGGCGGCGCCGTCATGGTAAACTGAGGGTCGATGATTGCCAAAGTTGGCATGAGCACAGCGCCTTTAAGGAGCATTTTGATATCCTTTTTCGTATCGGTGATAATTGTAAACTGGGTTGCCTCTGAGCCAGTGCCGGCAGTTGTAGGAATCGCAACCATGGGGGGCACGGGAACGTCGATAACCTTACCCATATAATCGGAAATGCTTCCGCCGTTTTCTATAAGGGATGCGATTGCCTTCATTGAGTCAATGGGGCTGCCTCCGCCTAAAGCTACAATAAAATCGCAGCCGTTTTCTTTATATACCTTTACTCCGCCGTCGATCATAACGTCGGTGGGCTCTCCCGTTATATCGGAGTAGATAACATAATCTACTCCCTCATTTTTAAGGGCCGCCTCTACCTTGGCACAGTTGCCCAGGTCTATCATGACCTTATCGGTCACTATAAGTGCTTTTTTACCGAAAGAACTGAGAGCTGACTCAGCTGCCTCCAAAGCTCCTGAACCGGAAATTATTTTTCCCGGGACAATAAATTCTCTTGCCATTTATTTTCTCCTGCCTCTCAGTCAAATTTGGCTTCGTGAAGCCATGTGTAGCGTTCGTCCTCACAGCGGTCCGTCTGAAGCCACGGATTGCCGTCAAGGTGACGGATCATCCAGCAGGTGTACATCTGATAGCCGGGGGCCACAGCCTGGGGATGAAGCTCTCCGCCGGGAATGGCGGAAAAGCTGCCGTCGGTGCTCTTGAAAACCTGATCTCCCACAAAGCTCGCTCCGAAGCCCTCGGGGTGGTCAAACTTGAAATAGTAGGTCTCGGGCTGGGGATGACGGTGGGGAAGGTATCCCGACCAGTTGCCCCTGTCGTTGAGGACCTCGCCTAAAACCATATTGGAATAGGGCGCTATATCGTGGTCGAAAATCGTGTTTACTCTGCGCTTTGCCACGTTGCCGAATTTTCCTTTGCAGGAATAACCCCAGGGGGCGTCCTCGGGACAGTAAATTCTGCTTTCAAATTCCTTTTCATTTTCAGTACACTGAACGAGGATTTCGGCGTCGCTTTCAGCTTTTACCGTAACCTCTTTGCCGGTGCAGACGTGTACGCACCAGGGGCCTTCCGTAAAGACGTCCTTACGGCTTACTGTCTGAGAGTTATCCTCCCATTTATATGTGATTTTGCCCGAAAGGAGCAGCACCGCAATCTCTTCGCCCTCGCGGCAGAAGCTGCGCTTCTCCCCCGCTTTCATGCGATAGACACGAATGTCCATCATCATAGCTTTATATTCATTGTCATAGGTTGTCAGAATCTGCTCGCCGTTTGCGTCAAATTCAGGATAGCCGAATACTTTACCCATTTCAATTACTCCTTATCAATACTGTCTTGACTCTCTGCGGCCTGCCATAACATCCTCGCAGGCCTCGCGCACGCTCTCCTTTACGGAGGTGGTGGCAATGCCCACGTTCCACCATGACTCATAGCCGTCGGTCATGGTCTTGGGGATTACTTTAAGGTCGAAAAGACAGGCTGTATCCTGCTTCTTCGCGTCCTCGAGAGCAGCCACAAGCTCGGGGATAGTCTTGCAGGTGTAGGTTTTAAGGCCGTAGCCCTCGCCGATTTTGGCGTAGTCAACGGGGATAAGGTCGCCCGTGGGCTTCTTGCCGTCGGTGTAGCGGAACTCCGTTGCAAGGCTTCCGATACCGTTATTCATTTCAAGGTTGTTGATGCAGCCGAAACCGCAGTTATCGAAAATGAGGATATTTACCTTTTTGCGCTCCTGCATAATGGTCATTATCTCGCTGTGGAGCATCTGGAAGCTGGAGTCGCCTACTACGCAGTAAACCTCGTTGTCGGGCTCGGCGAACTTTACGCCCAGAGTTGCGGCAACCTCGTAGCCCATGCAGGAATAGCCGTATTCTGCATGATAGCCGCCGCGCTTATCGGTGCGCCACATGCGCTGCATGCAGCTGGGCAGTGAACCTCCCGCCGTAATAATTGTGGCGTTCTTATCTATCGTCTTGTTGATAGCCGCAAGAGCCGCCGTCTGGGTGATTTTGCCGTCCGTAAGCTTTACGAACTCCGGAATTGTTCTGGGGTCACGGGCCTTTACAATAGGCTCAAAGTCCTCGCCTGTGTAAGCGATTTCAGAAAGGCGGTCCCACTCCTCGTCCCACGCTTTTTTAGCTGCCTCGATTTCTCCGCTGTAAGAGGAAACATACATTCTCTCACGGAGCTTTTCAGAGAGGGCTTCGAGAGTTACCTTCGCGTCGCCCACAGCTTTTACGGCGTCCATTTTATATGCGTGGTAACGGTTGTTGTTTATAGTGAGGAACTTAACGTTTTCGTTCTGGAACAGATGCTTTGAGCTTGTAGTAAAGTCTGAAAGACGTGAACCGATTGCAAGGACAACGTCGGCATCCTTTGCGATTACGTTTGAGGCAAGTGTACCTGTAACGCCTATACCGCCAAGGCAATAGGGGTGGCCGGACTTACATGCGCTTTTGCCTGCCTGGCTCTCGCCGAAGGGAATGTGGAACTCCTGGCAGAAGTTTTCAACTGTCTCCCCAGCCTCAGAATATTTAACGCCGCCGCCTACGATAACAAGGGGCTTTTTAGCCTGAGAAAGTACCTCGGCCAAATCCTCAAGCTCCTCGTCTACCGCTACGGGACGGGTAATGCGGTGTACACGCTTTTTGAAGAAGTATTCGGGATAATCGTAAGATTCACCCTCAACGTCCTGGGGAAGAGCTATACAGCAGGCGCCTGTTTCAGCAGGGTCTGTCAGCACTCTCATTGCGTTAATAAGGGCGGTCATAACCTGCTCGGGACGGCAGACACGGTCCCAGTATTTGCAAACGGGCTTAAATGCATCGTTTGTAGTTGTAGCAAGGCTGTTGCTCTGCTCAAGCTGCTGGAGCACCGGGTCGGGCTGACGTGAGGCAAAGGTATCCGAGGGGAAAACCAGAAGGGGGATATTGTTTACCGTTGCCGTTGCACAGGCGGTAACCATATTTGCGGCGCCGGGGCCTATTGAAGAAGCACAGGCGATAATCCTCTTGCGGTTGCTCTGCTTTGCAAAAGCGATTGCTGCGTGGCACATTCCCTGCTCGTTTCTGCCTTGCATTACACGAAGGTCGCCGGGGTTTGTGTCAAGAGCCTCACCGAGTCCTACGGCGATGCCGTGGCCGAAAATAGTGAAAAAGCCCTCTACAAATTTTGTCTCAACACCGTCCATTGAGACATACTGATTGTCGAGAAATTTGACAATTGCCTGAGCTGTAGTTAAACGAATAGTATCAGCCATATCTATCTCTCCTAATTAAACACGGGCGATCATTTCGCCGTACTTCTCTTTTTCTTCTTTTATAAATTCACGCACTTCGTCGGGTCCGGGGAGGGAGTCGGAGCAGTTGTTGCTCCTTACCATCATGGAAGCCTCAGCTGAACCGAACTCGAGGCAGTCGATAATCTCCCAGCCGCTGTAAAGGCCGTAAAGGAAGCCTGAGCCGTAGCCGTCGCCGCCGCCGAAGCCTTTTCTCGCCTCAACGGGGAAGGGCTTGATTGAGAACTGCTGTCCGTCGCAGGTGTAGGCCGTAGAGCCCTTCATGCCGTGCTTGATAACAACAATTTTTGCATGGTAGCTCTGCCAGAGGGCCGCCGATTCCTCGTCGGTCATGCCGGGCTTTATGAGCTTTTCCGTAAGGTCGAATTCCTCGCGGGAGCCCATGATGATATCCGCTTCCTTAGCAACTGCAGAATAGTAAATTGAGATTGTGTCGGAGTTTTCCCAGTTATAGGCGCGGTAGTCTATATCGAAAATGATGCGGGTGTTGTTGCGCTTTGCAAGGAGCACCGCCTTCATGGCAGCCTCGCGTGAGGGGCTCTGGGCAAGGGCCGTGCCCGAAATGAGGATTGCCTTTGCGCTCTTTATGTAGTCCTCGTCGATGTCATCAACGTGGAGCTGCAAGTCGGCAATGCAGTTGCGGTACATAAGGATGCTGCTCTCAGAGGGAGAAAGCATCTCAGTAAAGGTAAGGCCCAGCTTCTCTCCGTTTTTGCACTTTGTGATGTGCGACGTATCGACGCCGATGTTGTTGAAATAGTCAACCACATACTCGCCGAACTGGTCGTCGGATACCTTGCCGATAAAACCCGCCTTGAGTCCGTGGCGGGTGACGCCTACGGTGATGTTGGCGGGTGAGCCGCCCAGAAACATCTCAAACATGTGGACCTTCTTCAGGGGCTTGAACTCCTCCTTGACCTGATCGTTGTAGGCGGGGTTAAAGTCGATTGCCACACGTCCCAGAAGCACCAGGTCGAGGGGTCTGCTCTCGTCAAATTCAATGTACTTCATTTAAATATTCCTCCCGTATTATTTTTGCGTGCTTTTTTAAATCGCGTGCTTTTTATGCAAACTTTTCCATGTAGAGAATAACACATTTAATTTTATGCCGCAAGATTTTTTTATATTTTTACAAAACTTCTATGTTTCAAACAAACCGCAGCGGTTTTTCAGATGAATTTTACAATCGAGTTTTGCGTGCTTTTTGCGTGCTGTACCTTCGCACGCAAAAAAAGAAGGCCGCGGCAAAACGCACACGGCTTTCCTTCATATTTATTTCAAATTGTATTTGGTTTTTATGTTTATCTGGGTATACATATACTCCGACTCGGGAGCCTTCCCCTGTTTGAGAAGCCTCGCAAGAAGCACAAGGGCCCTGTATCCCTGCTCGTAGGCCTCCTGGTCTATGAGGAAATCCACGGTCCCCTCCTTCAAGGCCCGCTCATTGTACGGGGTTCGGTCGTAGATTATCACATAGGGCCTCTTCTTTATCTGAAGCTGCTCGAAGGCCCGCCTTACCCCGCTCTGTCCCCCCGAGGCGACAAAAATCCCGTCAAGGTCGGGATAGGCCGTCATGGCACTTACGATTATTCTGGCAACCTCGTCGCTCTGGTCAGAGCTGCTCTGCACTCCTATGAGCTCCATTTGCGGAAATGTATTTTTCAGCTCCTCCACGAAGCCGTCCACTCGGCAGCTTCCCGCAAGGTTTGAGAAGGAGCCTGTTATTACCAGCACCTTCCCCGCTCCGTGGGTCATAAGACCCATGAGCCCCGCCGCGGTCCTGCCGCTTCGCCTGTTGTCAAGACCCACAAAACAGCACCTCTTTGTGCCCACTATATCCGTATTGAAGGTGACGACGGGTATATTCTTAACGTCTATGAGCTCGTTTATTTTTTCTCTTATGCCGTCGCAGTCAACAGGCATTACGGCAAGGGCGTTTATACCCATTTCCTCAAGCTCGGTGACAGCCTTCATCTGCTGCTCTTCGTCCACCGTCTCGTTTTCCTTGACGATGATCTCTATCCCCTTTTCCTTCAGTTCCTTGCCTGCGTGGCGTATGCCCTTATTGACCTGAAGCATAAAGGAGGAACGGGCAAGCTGGGTAACGACCCCTATGCGCAGCACATCCGCCTGAGCTTTCTCTCCGGCAAGCTTTCGGGATAATTTCCCGTGCTTCGGTACATAGCCAATTTCATCGGCTATTTTAAGTATCCTTTCGGCAACCTCGGGATTTATGCGTCCGCGGCGGTTAAGGGCCCTGTCAACGGTCCCCCGCGACACTCCCGCCTTTTCCGCTATCTGCTTTATCGTAGCCGCCATAATATCCCTCCGTCACCGCTTTTTTCCATAATAACATGAATGAAACAAATTCGCAAGAAGGGAGGGAATGTGAAAGAACGGGAAAGCGCTCCGACAAGGGCAGAATACGAAAAACGCAGGGACATGAAAAAAGCGCATATCCGAAGACAGGCGCTTAAAGGGATTATTCAGTTAATATTTATGATATGGGCAATTCTCACAAATCGTTTTCCAATCTTCTTTTTTCTTGTACTCCTGAGGTATAAACTCATCTTTTATATCCCTGTTTTCCATACAGTCAACAGGATCTATAAGCCTGTCAACCAACGGACATAACATCATGCTGTCATTTTCCATATTTTTATCTCCGTTTAATCAAGCAATTCGATGCTCTCTATTTCATCTTCGAATATTTCATAATCACCGATAATCAAGCTCTCTCTTTGCGGTTCATTATCCTCTGCTTCTATAAAGTCTGAAACGTATCCTTCAAAAACATTCCCTATTGTGGTAATAAGACGGACTTTGCGGCCTTCATATTCATAAAGCTTCATAAAATTCATCTCCTTTTCCGCAGCACGGCATCCGCCTTTTCACCGCAGCAAACAGCAAAGCGCTGCGTTTTTTTATATTATATGAATCCCCGTTTGCTCCTCTTCTTTGAGAAACTCCATAAGCTTTTCAAAGCTCTCACGAGCCTCGGGCGGGGCTTTTTCCGTGAGATAAGGCTCGTCATTCTCATCATAATCGTACCACTCGTGATTGGATTTCCAAAAACGTATATCCGCACTTGTCATTGCTATATCACCCCCGCCTTTCACGGCTGCTCTTCATCAGTTTCCTGATATCTTGGTTAATTATCCGCGGTATCATTGATTGCTTTTAATTATCCGTACAATTTGAATCACGTTTTTTCTTCCTGCGAAGGCGCTTGCGAAACATTATCGCAAGCGCAGTGACTTTGCAATTCATACCAGGCTTTCTGACTGTATTCATCCCATTCGGCGGTAATATCATCGGCTTTGACGCGGACAATAAAATTTGTCCTTCCGCCTGCGGTAAGCTCCCAAAGCACTGTTTCATCGTTTTTGATAATATCTGCATCATACAGCATAACTCCGCTTTTCAGCTCTTCTGCAAACTTCTCCGATGCTTTTTCACCCTTAAAAATAATCTGCGGCTCGTTTGTATACATATTCCCGTTTTCATCGCGCTGATACGCTCTCAAAAGCTCAAATGAACATATTTTAAAGTTTCGCAGGCAAATATCGGCAGACGCAATCTCCATATCACAGCCATAGGGATTTTCCTTTGCGTCTTTATGGAGGTTAAGGTACTTCGCCGTAATGTTCAGGCAGTCGCCTTCACAGTCCTTAAAATAAATTACCGCATCGTGAAACTCAAAATCGAAAAATCTTTCATACAAAGAACATTTCATCGTAAATCACCTGTTTTATCTTATCATATCAGACCCGAGCAAAGCAACGTAAATTTGGGTTGAATACATTCAGTCACCTGTGAAGCGCAAGAATCATCCAATCATCGCACGTCGGAAATAACTACGCCTGCAAAGCAAAAAAAGAGCACGAACACGGAATGCGTTCGGACTCAGTCTGCAAAAAGCAAGTCCGTTTTTTCACTTTACTTCGGCGCGTACGAATTAACCGCAAAAAAAGAGCCCGAACACGAAGTGCGTTCGGACTCAGTCTGGTGCCGGCGACCGGACTTGAACCGGTACGGTGTTGCCACCGAGGGATTTTAAGTCCCTTGCGTCTGCCGATTTCGCCACGCCGGCAAAACCTTATTTATTATAAACCCTCTCAATCGTAAAGTCAATATTTTTCGTCTCCTCTTTTGCCTCAAAGTTTACATCCTTTATGGTGTAAAACCTGCATGCCGGGTTATACATTTATATATATCTACTTTTTAAACAGTCGAATACGTCTTTTTCTCCCCATGCGGCAGCACTTGTTTCCCTTATTAAATAACATCATTTCGCCATGATAAGCTTGCATAGGCATGTGAAATTTATATAATTGATTCAAATGTATTTTGCTTCCAATATTTTTTACGATTATGTATAAGGGTTATGTTGACTTTTAATGTAAAAAGAGATACAATGCGGATGTATGCAAAAAATCAGACAATCAATATGTTTATACTGCAAAAGGAGTGATATTGTGAGCTTTATCGAATTCGATTCTGTTTACAAAAGGTACAAAATGGGCGAGATTGTCATTAACGCTGCCGACGGCGTTACTTTCAATATCGAGCAGGGTGAATTTTGTATCGTAGTCGGCGCCAGCGGTGCCGGTAAAACCACCGTTCTCAACATGCTCGGAGGTATGGATAACTGCGATGACGGAAAAATAAGAGTCGCAGGTGACCTTGTCAACGAGTATAACTCAAAGCGCCTTATCGAATACAGACGCTTCGACGTCGGATTCGTATTCCAGTTCTACAACCTTGTACAGAATCTTACCGCCCTTGAAAACGTCGAGCTTGCAACGCAGATAGTGGATAAATCCCTGAGCGCAAGCAAGGTCCTTGAGCGCGTAGGACTTGGCGACAGAATGGACAATTTTCCCTCACAGCTTTCCGGCGGTGAGCAGCAGCGCGTTGCCATAGCGAGAGCTCTGGCCAAAAACCCGAAGCTTCTTCTGTGCGATGAGCCCACCGGCGCTCTTGACTACAAAACAGGAAAACAGATCCTTGCCCTTCTCCAGCAGACCTGCCGCGAAACAGGTATGACTGTTGTAGTTATCACCCATAACCAGGCTCTCACTCCCATGGCGGACCGTGTAATAACTATGCGCAGCGGCCGTGTGCAGAGCATCACTACTAACGAAAATCCCGTCCCCGTTGAAAGGATAGAATGGTAATGAAAAAAGCACTGTTTAAAGAGACTCTCCGTTCTATCAACCGCAGCATGGCCCGTTTCATTTCCATAATCGCCATTGTGGCTTTGGGAATCAGCTTCTTCGCGGGAACCAAGGCCACCGCTCCGGATATGAAGGAAACGGCGGAGATATATTTCAACGACGCAAACTTGATGGACGCAAGGGTCATCTCCCCCGTCGGACTTACCGACGACGACATAAAGGCCCTTGAGGAAATCGAAGGCGTCGATACGGTTATGCCGTCCCGTTTTGTTGACGGCATACTCAAGGTTGACGGCAAGAGCATCGGAGACATTGACGGCTCCGAAATGACCTGCCGCGCCATTTCCCTCGACTTCGACGCGGCTATTGATTACAGCCAGAACGGACAGGCGTCCTCCGATTACATGAACCGCGTCACCCTCGTGGAGGGCCAGTGGCCCAGCAAGCCCGGCGAATGCGTCGTTGACGGCAGCGCCCTTTCGGCTCCCGAGGAATTCAAAATCGGCCAGACCATCTCCCTTGCAGGAGACGGAACCAATATCGAAAACAAGCTTACCGTTACCGAATTCAAGATCACGGGTATCATCATGACCCCTACATATATTTCCTTTGAAAGAGGAAATACAAATATCGGCAGCGGAAAACTGGGAACATTCATCTATGTTTCCGACGAGGTTTTCAATTTCGATTACTACACCGAAGCTTACCTCACTGTGGCGGGCGCAGATAATTACAGCCCCTATACCGAGGAATACACCGATTTCATCGCCCCCATTCTCGACAAGATCGAGGAGGTCGCCTCTCAGAGACTTCCCGTCAGAATCGAAGAAGTGAGAGCCGAGTATGAGCCCAAGGTCACCGACGGCGAAATCGAGCTTGCCGAAAAGCAGGCCGAGTACGACGATAAGGTCGCAAACGGAGCGAAGGAAGTAGAGGAGCTCAAAGAGCAGGCCGCCAACGGACAGGCTCAGATCGACGCCATGAAGGAGCAGTTCAACGCCTCTCTTTCCGACGCCCAGAAAGAGCTCTATGACAGCTCCAACGAGCACGCCGAGCAGTATGCCATCTGGCGCCAGAAGCAGGATGAATTCAATCAGACCAAAATCGAACTTGCAAAATATGCAAATGCCAACACAGAGCTTACAGCCGCGAAATCAGAGCTTGACGCGGCAAAAACTCAAATTGAAAGCACCCAGAATACGGTTGATTTTGCCAGTGAAGCGCTTGCAAATACTCAAATGGCAATAGATATCTTTACGGACAGTTCAAACGCTTCCAAGGAAGAAATTATAGACAGAATCGAGCAATCCGGACTTCCGGCCGAGCAGGTCGAATATTATATTTCTTTAGTCAATTCCTTTACGGCAACCGGCATGGCGGAAGAACTTATTGCAATAATGCAGCCTACTCTTAACCAAAATAAAGAGGCTCTTGAAAATGCTCAGAAAGAGCTTGACGCAGCAAGAGAGGAATACGATAAAAAGTATGCCGAATACGAGGCAGCCTATTCGGAATACCAGAAATATCTGGACGCTCAGGCAGACCTCACCGCCGCCGAGGTTGAGCTTAAAGAAGCCGAAAGGCAGCTCAACTCCGCAGGCGTTGACATCCAGATGGGCGAGCTTGAGCTCTCAATGAGCCAGAAGCAGCTCCAGAGTGAGATACAGCTTGCGGAAACTCAGCTTGCAGCCGCCCAGGCCGCCGCGGAAACCGCCGATGAGAAATTCGAGCAGGAAAAAGCGGCTGCCGCCGAGGAGCTTGCAAAGGCGAGAATGGACCTCAACGAGGCAAAGGATCTTCTTGCAAGCCTTGACACCGCAGAATGGATGATTCAGGACAGAGACGACCAGCCCGGATACACGGGCTACGGCCAGACCGCTGACAGAATGGCGGCCTTCGCCCAGGTTTTCCCGATTTTCTTCTTCCTTGTAGCCGCCCTTGTCTGCCTTACAACTATGACGAGAATGGTTGAGGAAGAGCGCACACAGCTGGGTACCCTCAAGGCACTCGGTTATTCAGGCGGCTCAATAGCGGGCAAATATCTCGTTTACTCAATCACCGCCAGCCTCATCGGCTCGGTAATCGGACTTCTGCTCGGATTCTACATCTTCCCCAAGGCCATTTTTGCCGCTTACGGAATCATGTATGAGCTGCCCCCCTGCGTAATCAGGTTCAAGTGGTCCTATGCGGTAATAGGAACGATAATCTCCCTCTTTGCCACAACAGCGGCCTCCTTCCTGGCCTGCCGCAAGGAGCTCAGGGAGAATCCCGCAAGACTTATGAGACCCAAGGCTCCCAAGAAGGGCAAGAGAATACTTCTCGAGAAAATCGGCTTCATCTGGTCGCACCTTAACTTCACCTCCAAGGTTACAGCCCGTAACCTTTTCAGAAACAAGAAGAGATTCATCACCACTCTTATCGGCGTCGCAGGCTGCACAGCCCTCCTGCTCACAGGTTTCGGACTGGGTGACTCAATCACAGCCATTATGGATAACCAGTTCGGCGACAACGGCATCTGCAACTACGACGTACAGATAGTCCTCAGTGAGAGCCACTCCCTTGCAGAAGGCCGTCCGGAGGTAATGGAGGAAATCGAGGACAGAGCGGAAATCAAAAAGTCCATGATGACCCAGATGGAGGTTATCGACGGCACCTCCGACCGCACTGACGATGTTCTCGAAATCAACCTTCTCGTACCCGAAAACGCCGCTTCCCTTTCAGAGTTTGTAAAGCTCAGCAACAGGCAGACCGGCGAAAGCGTAACTCTCGGAGATAACGGCGTAATCATCACGGAAAAGTTTGCAAATCAGACCGATACCAAGGTCGGCGACAATATAACGATCATCACTTCGGACGGCAAGGAGGTTTCGGTCCCCGTTTCGGGAATAGTCGAAAACTACACCTTCCACTATGTATATATGTCATCCGCCTTCTATGAGGAGACTTTCGGCACAGAGCCTGAATTCAACTATGTGACCGCTATCCTCAGCGACAACGTGAACGCCGCCCAGAAGGAAACTCTCGCTACGGAGCTCATGAAGGTAAACGGCATCGACGCCGTCGCCTACACCACTCAGACTATTGATACCTTCGATCAGATCATCAACAGCCTGAATCTCGTCGTGGCTATCTTCATCATAGCCGCAGGAGCCCTCTCCTTCGTGGTCCTCTATAACCTTTCCAATATCAACCTCAACGAGCGAGTCCGCGAAGTTGCCACCATCAAGGTTCTCGGCTTCCGTGACGGCGAGGTAAGCACCTACATCGTCCGAGAAAACATTATCCTGACTATCATAGGAACCGCTCTCGGACTGATTCTCGGCATATTCCTCCACAGCTATGTGGTAACCGTCGCCGAGGTAGATGTTGTAATGTTCGGCCGCAGCATTGAGCCTCTGAGCTTCGTATACGCAGCGATACTTTCACTTGTATTCGCGGCAATCGTAAACTTCATCATGCATTTTAAGCTCAAGAAGGTCAACATGGTCGAATCCCTTAAAGCGGTGGAATAATCCTTCCCCTCAAACGGCTTCCCCCGTTCGGACAAAATCCGAACGGGGGATTTTGGCATCTGTCAATATATTTTGATAACTATTTGTATATGTTTCATAAAATTTACTTTTGTGTTGACAAGGTTTATCCATAATATTAGAATATAACTAAATTTAATTCCAATAATAAGGAAAGGATGAAAATTCTTGACTAAAAAAATCATCGCCCTGATTACGGCGGCTCTTCTTCTTGCGGCGGCCTCGGGCTGCTCTCCGGGCGGAAAAGTTCAGATAGGAAACCAGTCCGTCGATAAGGACACAGGCGAATTGTCCCTGTGCTTCAGCGAGGTGGAGGACCTTTCCCCCATAACCGAGTTTACAAGCGCATACAAGGTAGCCGTGTGCAACAACGGCCTTACGGATATCTCTCCCCTCAAGGGTATGACAAACATCCTCAACCTGGATGTCTCCGAAAACGAGATAACGGATATTTCAGTAATCGGAACGCTGCCTGAGCTGAAAATTTTAAGCATCTCGGGAAATAATATCTCCGACATCTCCTCCCTTAAAACCCTCACTGAGCTCGAAAGCTTCAATATGGCCAGAAACTCCGTAACCGACATCTCCGCTTTGGAGTCAATGACAAAGCTTGAGGTTCTTGACGCCTCTCACAACAATATCGAGGACATCTCGGCCCTTGCAGGTCTTACCGACCTTCAAAGCATCAGGATTTCATATAACAACATAACCGACATCACCCCTCTTGCCAATCTTAAAAACGTCACCCAGCTCTCCATTGTGGGCAACGACGTAAAGGGCGAGGAAAATCTTCAGGCTCTCATGAGCATGACAAATCTCATGTCCCTGACAATCAGCCCCGGTTTTTCCGAGGAAGAAATAAGCAGGCTCAAGGAAGCCCTCCCCTACTGCCAGGTATATGACAATTACGAATAAGCGCTTTCGCCTGCCGAATCACGGGAAGCTTTGCGCAGACTTTCGTCTCCGGTGAACTCTTCTTTCATTAACTTTTATGAGGTTTTTAGAGATAAGAGACAAAAAAATTCAAATTTGCACTGTTTCAATGTTCGATTTTTGACAATTATTTATAAAATAATTTAGTTGACAAAAATGAGAATAAATACTAAAATGAAGGTACCAAATCTTTGGTAAAAATAAGGAGAAAGGATGACAATTAATGACCAAGGGTAAAAAGATTATTTCTGTTGTTCTCGTTCTCTGCATTGCGCTTTCAGCTATCGGCATCAGCGTTTTCGCAACTGCTGACAGTGAACCCAAAGCTGCACCCAGAGAGGCAATAGAAATCCAGGCACCTAATGCGGAGGCTCTTAAGGATCTCATCAACAATTACTTCCCCGGAGGAACAGACTCTTTTGCAGACTTCGTAGGAAGCACTGTCGGAGTAATTGTTACCGGCACAAAGAGCGACCATCTTGCAGAGGTTATTAAAAACGCCATTGATAACGGAATTATCGTAGGCGATATCAGCAAAATGACCGATGAAGAAGTAAAGGCCATGCTCGATCAGATCTACTGGGTATACGCCGATAACCCCGGCCCCATCACTCATACTGTTGACTGCGTCAAGATGTTCGTCAACTGGTCCGATGCTGCTATCCATTGGGGACAGGACGGTATCCTCGGCGAAATGCAGAAGAAGCTTGAAGTTTACTACCGCAACTGGCTCATCGAGCACTGCGACCTCGGACTTCTTCCCGATTTCCCCACAGAGCCCGACGAGCCCACAACTGAGCCCGTAACTGACGAGCCCACAACCGAGCCCGTAACTGACGAGCCCACAACTGAGCCCGTAACTGACGAGCCCACAACTGAGCCCGTAACTGACGAGCCCACAACTGAGCCCGTAACTGACGAGCC
>CASDTR010000041.1 GCA_949283785.1 uncultured Oscillospiraceae bacterium | reverse complement strand
CAATGATTTTCGTTGCTTTTTTCGGCTATTATCCAATAATAAAAGAAGCGATAGAGAAAAAGCTTAATAAGGTTTTTGAATGGCTTGCGAAGCTTTTGCTTTTCAACGTAGCAGCGGTTGCAGCTTATGCTGTTATAATTTATGTTTTTGGAATACCCTTTGATGAAATGGAAAAATACGGAGAGTATTCTGCGTTAATACTGCTGGCAATGGGAAACGTGATTTTTGTCCTTTATGATTATTGCATGACTTCTCTTATTACTCTTTATTATCAAAAATGGCAAAAAAGTTTTCATAATTTGTTTAGATAAGTACACTTCTTAGGTTTGGGAAGTGTACTATTAAATTGTGATAACACCTTGAGGGACGGTGTTGCAATGAGGGTTAAAAAGAGCATAATTTTTGCGGCGATTATTTTAGCTTTGATTTCTTTCGTCAAAAGTTCTTTAATGCTTTCCGCTGTTCAAAACGGAGACTACATAGTTCTTATTAACGACGTTGATTCACCGATTACCTTTGCCGGAGTAAATTATTCGCTAAGTGAGGACTTAAAGAAGCTTTCTTTGGAGTTTCAGGTAATGGATGCTCATACCTACAAAGGAGAGCAGGGGATCAGGTTTTCGGTTATCTGCGGAGAGCAGAAGGGTGAGGTATTTGCAGATGCCGATTCACTCACCTTAAGCGATGATGCGTTTTTCACCCTGAGAAACACATTAAATGAAATAGATGCGTTTTCCAGTCATTCAAACGTACAGATGTCTTTTGAAATCATCTTCAATAAAAAGATCAGCGAAGATCTGATTTTGGAAGCGGAATTTATAGACGCTTGCGGACGTTACAGCGAAAAGATTTCATGCGTTTTATTAAGTGTTGACGAACCGACGGAAAATAATATTGATGCCGAAGAAAGTTCTTCCGCCAAAGACAGAGATCATACTGCCGTGTCCGATGAAGAAACAGTTGTTGTTTCTGAACATGCGGATGGTTATTCGTACAGCAAGAACTATACCCATTCTAACAGCGGCAGTTCTTATTCTCAAAGTTCTCAAAGCTACGGCGTTACCGAAATTACAACTATTACGCAGGAGGAAACGCAGCAGAGAGATTATGAAGATTCAAGAAAAAACAATATAGGCGCACAGCAAATTGTTGCGATTGTTCTTGCAGCACTTCTGATTATTGCTGCGTTTATATGCATGGTTTTAGGAATTAAAAAAAGCAAGGTGAATTAATTTTGGCAAAAAAACAAACGGATTTGGGAAACGATAAAATAGGAGGGCTAATAATAAGGCTTGCTGTCCCTTCCATAGCAGCTCAGCTTGTAAACGCACTCTACAACATAGTAGATAGGATTTATATAGGGCATATTGACGTAATAGGTTCCGATGCACTTACAGGCGTCGGAGTAACTTTCCCGCTTATTTTGATCATATCCGCATTCAGTGCGCTTATAGGTATGGGAGGAGCCCCGAGAGCTGCGATAAAAATGGGTGCAGGCGACAATGAGGGTGCAGAGAAAATCCTCGGAAACTGCACGAGCGTTTTAATCGGATTATCGGTAGTGCTCACTGTTGTTTTCATGATTTTCAAAGAACCGCTTCTCATGGCCTTCGGCGCTTCCGAAAATACAATCGGCTATGCGTCGGAATATATGGAGATTTATCTCATAGGCACCATTGCCGTTCAGCTTTCCTTGGGACTTAATTCATTTATTTCTACTCAGGGCTTTGCAACAATCAGCATGGCCACTGTTTTAATAGGTGCTGTTACCAATATCGTACTTGACCCCGTATTCATTTACGGTTTTAATATGGGCGTTAAGGGTGCCGCAATTGCAACTATCCTTTCGCAGACATTATCCGCAATCTGGGTGCTCATATTCCTGACGGGCAAAAAGACAAAAATTAAAATCAGGTTTTCAAATTTCAAACCTGAAAGAAAAATAATTCTCCCTGCTCTTGCGCTGGGTCTTTCACCCTTCATTATGCAGAGTACCGAAAGCCTCGTTGTAATTACTCTTAATTCATCCCTGCAAAACTATGGCGGGGATATTGCCGTCGGTGCCATGACTATAATCAGCAGCATTATGCAGCTTGTCTACCTTCCCATGCAGGGGCTTGCTCAGGGCGCTCAGCCGATTATTAGCTTTAACTACGGCGCAGGCAATAAAGAAAGAGTTAAGAAAGCCTTTAAAGTATTTATAACTATCTCGCTTTCTTATTCAGTGGTCATGTGGCTTTTTGTTTTGCTTTTGCCGCAGCTTCTGGTACGCATCTTCACAAGCGATGTACAGCTTATGGAAACGGCGTCCTGGGCCCTGAGAATATATATGGCGGGAATATTTGCCCTCGGAGCGCAGACCGCCTGTCAGCAGACCTTTGTGTCTCTCGGGCAGGCAAATGTTTCAATTTTCCTGGCGCTTTTAAGGAAGATAATCCTGCTTATACCGCTGGTATATATTCTTCCGCTTTTCCTTGTAGATAAAGTTTTCGGCGTTTTTCTGGCGGAGCCCTTTGCCGATATTATTGCCGCAACGGTTACGTCAATTGTGTTCGCAATCAGATTCCCGAAAATTCTTAAAAATAAGGTTATTGACTGAATATGCGCGAAAATGTATTCAAAAAATGTCTGCTTTTAAAGCGGACATTTTTTGGTTCTATGTCAAATGTTGGGGTAGCCAATAAATAAAGGAGCAGGGGAGCAGGCGAAAGTCGGAGACTTTTGCCTGCTCAATTTATGTTAAGCGGCGTCGGCAAACATAAAAAGTATTCTTTTT
>CASDTR010000040.1 GCA_949283785.1 uncultured Oscillospiraceae bacterium | reverse complement strand
ATATACGAGCGTTAAAGCCTTTGACCGGTACGGAATATCGGCAACCCTTTGTATTCTGTAATCGTTAATATGCTTTGTGTCTGCACAGCAGCAAGGGCATCGGTGTTCTTTTGCCTCAAGATCTATGTGTATTTCAATTTCTTTTTCTGTTTCTTCAATTTTTGTGGCGATTACATCTTGTAATCCGAGTAATTTTCTGATAATATCTTGTTTGGTCATATTCCTTCCTGCCTTTCTTTAGGTTTGAGCAACTTTATTGTATTGGCTTTTGGGGGATATGTCTATTTTTTTGCTAATAAATAAATGTTGAGGTCTTCACCCCAACATTTATTATAGAACCTTTTTTTAAACGCACTTAAAATGAAGACCGAAAGGCGCATTTTAAAGCTTTTGTTTTTTAAAAATACATTATCCTTACAAATTGCTTTTAATCAGCAAAGCGGGGAAAGTCGGACTGCCGAAAAGCGCAAATGCAGGCATTTGTTTATCACTCTTTAAGCAGAGCTTTATAGAGCTTGATGTACTCGTTGGCGCTGCGTCCCCAGCTGAAATCACATTCAAGGGCGCGCTTTACGAGAATCTTCCAGCCTTCCGTATTCTTGTAGCCCTCAAGAGCTCTGTACATTGTGTGGAGCATGTCGTGGGCGTTGTAGTTTGAGAAGGTGAAGCCGTTGCCCATGCCGTCGCCGCTGTCCGTAATGGAGTCCTTGAGGCCGCCCGTTTCGCGGACAATGGGGATTGAGCCGTAGCGCAGGGCTATCATCTGGGACAGGCCGCAGGGCTCGCTCTTGGAGGGCATGAGGAATATGTCGGAGCCTGCGTAGATTTTTCTCGAAAGGGCGGGGATGAAGCCTATCCTTGCGCCCACCTTGTCGGGATATCTTCCCGCGAGGTCCTTGAAGTAATTCTCATACTGCCAGTCGCCGCTGCCGAGAACTATCACCTGAACGTCGTTGTTGGCCACAAACTCCTCGAGGACCGCTTCCACAAGGTCGAGACCCTTATGGGATACAAGCCTTGATACCATGCCTACAACGGGCACATCCTCTCTCTGGGGCAGTCCGAATTCTTTCTGAAGGTCGATTTTGTTCTTGACCTTGTCCTCGGGACGCTCCGCAGAGTAGTTGGCGGCGATAACCTTATCGGTTTCGGGGTTGTAGTTGTCGGTATCGATACCGTTGAGTATTCCCGAAAGCTTCCATGAGCGCTGGTTGAGGATTGTGTCGAGGCCGTGGCTGTACCATGGGTCGAGAATCTCCTGAGCGTAGGTGGGGCTTACGGTGGTGACTCTGTTGGCGCACTCAATGGCTGCCTTCATGAAGTTGGTGTTTCCGTCGTATTCAATGAGATTGTAGGCGCTTTCGGGAATGCCCAAAACGTCGTTGAGCAGCTCTTTTCCGTAAACTCCCTGATACTGGATGTTATGGATAGTAAACACTGTCTTGATGCCCTGGAAGCCCTCTCTCTGGGCGTACATGATGCTGTAGTAGAGGGGGGTGAGGGCCGACTGCCAGTCGTTGCAGTGGATGATGTCGGGTTTAAAGTCGATGTAAGGAAGCATCTCAAGGACGGCTCTTGCGAAGAAGGCAAATCTCTCTGCGTCGTCATAATAGCCGTAGATGCTGTCACGCTTGAAATAGTACTGGTTGTCAAGCAGGTAATAGATAACTCCGTCAACCTTGGCCTCAAATATACCGCAGTACTGTCTGCGCCATGAGACGGGGACCGAAAGGCTTGTCAAAAACTTCATTGTATTTTTAAGCTCCTGCGAAATGCCGTCATACATTGGCATGACCACACGGCAGCCTATAAGCCTTTTGCGTAGGGCTTGGGGAAGCGAGCCTGCCACGTCTCCCAGGCCGCCGCTGGCCATAAAGGGCAAGGCTTCGCTGGAAACATAAAGAACTTTCATTAAAATACCCTCCTGTACGGAAAAATTTAAAATATACCGGAGCCCGAAGCCGCCGAAGCGGCTTCGAAATCCGGAGAAACATTCAATCAGATTGTTTTGTTTTTAGCTACATAAACCGGGTAATTTTCGTCACCCGTGAGCTTCTTGCCGGGCTGCACCGATACGTTTTTGTCGAGGATGACGCAGTTAATATCCGCGTTTTCGCCGATGTCGGCGCCCTGCATGACGATTGAATTTTTGACCTTTGCGCCTTTCTCGACCTTGACGCCTCTGAACAGCACGCTGTTTTCGACTTCGCCTTCGATTACGCAGCCGTCAGCGATAAGGGAGTTCTTGACGTTTGAGCCGAGGCCGTAGAGGGCGGGCATATCGTCGCGTATCTTTGTGTAGACGGGCCTGTCGGGATTGAAGAGGCTGCGGCAGTTATCCTTGTCCAGGAGGGCCATGTTGGCCTTGTAATAGCTCTCTATGGAATCTATGGGCATGCAAAAGCCGTCAACCTTATAGCCGTAGATCTTGAGCTTATCGACGTTTGCCTGAAGGATGTCTCTTTCGACGTTTTCACGGTTATGCACCGCAGCGTCTCTGATGAGCTCCTCAAAAAGGGGTTTGTTGATTATCATCATGTTGGTGGAGTAGTTTTTGTCTTCGGGAGTGTCCCCTACTCCGACGCATGTAATCCTGCCGTCCTCAGCCAAATCGAAGGTGGCCAGGTTCTTGAGTGCGGGAGCGGTGCCGTGGCAGTAGGCTATGGTGATGTCCGCGCCTGTGTTTATGTGCTGCTCCATAAGCTGGGCATAGTCGGGGTTGCAGACTATGTTGCAGTCGGAAACCAGCACGTATTCCTCAACGGATTTGTGGATGAAATCGAGCACGTTGAAGAGAGCGTCTATGCGGTTTTTGTATGTACCGGCCTGAGCGTTGTTAAATGGCGGAAGCAGATACATGCCTCCCGTCTTTCTTGAAAGGTCCCAGGGCTTGCCTGTTCCCAGGTGGTCCATAAGGGACTGGAAATTGCTGTTTGTGATAACGCCGACCTTATCTATTCCGCAGTTTACCATGCCTGAAAGCATAAAGTCGATGAGCCTGTAGCGTCCTGCAAAGGGTACTGAGCCCATTGTTCTTAAATCCGTAAGCTCGCTTATGGCTTCGTCATAAGCGTTTGAAAATATAATTCCGAGAATGTGGTTTACTTTCATTTACTTCACCCCCTCAACATCTTCGCCGACCATTGCTTTCGGCTCTACTGCGGCTCCCGCGCCTACATTGACGCCTGAACCGACTACTGCAACGCCCCACTGGTCAAGGTCTTCCATATCCTCGGGACGCTTGCCGACTACGGCGTTTTCACCGATGACGGCGTTTTCGGCCACTATTGCGTACTGGACGACGGCGCCCTTTTTAATGACCGTACCGGGCATGATTATGGAGTCGAGGACCTTGGCGCCCTCCTCCACTACGACGTTGGGGAAGAGAATGGAGAAATCCACCGTTCCCTCGATTACGCCGCCCTCTGAAATAAGGGAGTTCTGAACGTAGGCCTTGTCTCCGACATAATGGGGAGGAGCCACGGGGTTCTTGGCGTAGATTTTCCAGGAGGGGTCCGTAAGGTCAAGGTCAACGCTGGGGTTGAGCAGGTCAAGGTTTGCCTCCCAGAGACTGTCGATGGTTCCCACGTCCTTCCAGTATCCGCTGAAGGGATAGGCGAAGAGCTTTTCGTGGTTCTCGTGCATAGCGGGGATAACGTCATGACCGAAATCGTTGCCTGACTCGGGGTTGTTCTCGTCCTCGATGAGGTACTTTCTGAGAACCTTCCAGGTGAAGATGTAAACACCCATGGAAGCTTTGTTTGAGGTGGGGTTTTTTGGCTTCTCCTTGAATTCGTAAATGGAGCCGTCCTCGTTTGTGAACATGAGTCCGAAGCGGGAGGCCTCTTCCCACGGAACCTCAAGGGAGGCTATGGTGCAGGCAGCGCCCTTTTCCTTGTGGTAATCGAGCATTTTGGAGTAATCCATTTTATATATGTGGTCGCCCGAAAGGACAAGTACATATTCGGGGTCATATCTGTCGATAAAGCTTATGTTCTGATAAATGGCGTTTGCGGTGCCTTTGTACCACTGGGTGCCCTCTATCTGCTGGTATGGTGAGAGCACATGAACTCCGCCGTTTACGCGGTCAAGATCCCATGTCTGACCGTTTCCGATGTAATCGTTGAGTTCAAGGGGCTGGTACTGGGTAAGCACACCTACGGTATTTATACCTGAGTTGACACAGTTTGAAAGGGGAAAGTCAATTATTCTGTACTTTCCTCCGTAGGGTACGGCGGGTTTGGCAATTTTGCGGGTAAGTATTCCCAAGCGGCTTCCCTGACCGCCGGCAAGGAGCATGGCAATACATTCCTGTTTACGGGCCATAAAATGTCCTCCTTTATATATGGTAATAATATTCGTTAACCTTATTTTTACCTTGCGGTATGTTTAAGGTAAATCGTTGAAAGTCCCGGAAGGTCGAGCTTTATGCTCTGCTCAAAGCCGTGCATGGGCTTTTTCTCAATTTTGACCTTCTCTTTGGTGCCCTTGCCCTCTCCGCCGAATTCCACGTCGTCGGAGTTGAGCAGGACCTTATATTTGCCTGTCGCTTCGGGTACGCCGATTCTGTAATCGGAGCGCTCAACGGAGGTAAGGTTGCACACAACGACGATCTCGTTGCCTTTTTTATCCATCCTTCTGAAGGCGATGACGGAGTTTATGTAGTCATCGCTGGAAATCCAGGAGAAGCCCTCCCAGCTGTAATCCACTTCCCAGAAGGGAGCGTTCTTTTTATAGAAGTCGTTGATCGTCTTTGTATAGTGCTGGAGCTGCCTGTGCTTGTCGTAGTCGAGGAGCATCCAGTCAAGCTCGCTCTTGTAGTCCCACTCCTTGAACTGGCCGAATTCCTGACCCATGAAAAGGAGCTTTTTGCCCGGATGAGCCATCATGTAGCCGAGGAATGAGCGCACTCCCGCGAATTTCTGTTCGTATTCTCCCGGCATTTTGCCTATGAGTGAGCACTTGCCGTGAACCACCTCGTCATGGGAGATGGGGAGAATAAAGTTTTCGGAGAAGGCGTAGAAGAAGGAGAAGGTGAGGCAGTCATGATTGTACTTTCTGAAATATCCGTCAAGGGAAAAATATCTCAGGATGTCATTCATCCAGCCCATGTTCCACTTGAAGTTAAAGCCCAGTCCGCCCATGTATGTAGGTTTCGAGACCATGGGCCAGGCAGTGCTTTCTTCAGCTATCATCATAACGTCGCCGTGCTCGCGGAATATGGATTCGTTAAGCTTTTGCAGGAAGGAAACCGCTTCAAGGTTTTCGTTTCCGCCGTTGACGTTTGCTATCCATTCGCCGTCGTTCCTGCCGTAGTCAAGGTAGAGCATGGAGGCCACGGCGTCAACTCTCAGGCCGTCGAAATGATATTTCTCTATCCAGAAATCTGCATTGGAAATCAGGAAGCTCTGGACCTCGGTTCTGCCGAAGTCAAAAACCTTGGTGCCCCACTGCTTGTGCTCGCCCTTTCTCGGGTCCGGGTACTCATAGAGGGGCTTACCGTCAAATTCAAAAAGTCCCGCTCCGTCACGGGGGAAGTGGGCGGGAACCCAGTCCATAATAACGCCTATTCCCGCGTTGTGGCAGGTGTCCACGAAATACATAAGGTCAGCGGGGGTGCCGTAGCGGGATGTCGCAGCATAGTAGCCAACTATCTGATAGCCCCAGGAGCCGTCAAAGGGGTGCTCGGCAAGAGGCATCAGCTCAATGTGGGTGTATCCCATTTCCTTTACATAAGGTACAAGCTCGTCCGCAAGCTTACGGTATGAGAAGAAATTGCCGTCCTCATACTGTTTCCAGGAGCCTGCGTGGACTTCGTATATGTTCACGGGTTTTTCGTAGATGGACTGTTTAGCCCTTGCCGACATCCATTTTTTATCCGTCCATGTGTAGCAGCCGTCAATTTCATAGATTTTGCTGGCTGTTTCCGGGCGGGTCTGAGTGTGGAAGCCGTAGGGGTCGGCCTTCATGAAAACTTCTCCGTTTTCGGCTGTTATCGCAAACTTATATATATCGTATTGCTGAAGGTCGTCTATTATTGCCTCCCAGACTTCGTCGCTTATTTTTTTCATGGGATCAGCGGCGCAGTTCCAGGAGTTGAAATCGCCTACAACGCTCACGGCCTGCGCGTTGGGAGCCCATACGCGAAAGACAAAGCTGTTTTCATCGGCACGGTGACACCCGAAAAACTCGTATGCCTTTGCATTGTTGCCCTGGTGGAACAGGTAAAGGGGAACCTCGTAGTCGGGGCTTTTTTTATTCATCGTTCACACACCGTCCTTTATCTTTTATAATTATCTGATTATATTCTAACATAAAGGAAAAGAGCATTTCAATAGCCTTTTTGACTATTTTAATCAAAATAGCATACAAATATGTGGTATTTATTTGTGAAATTTGTTAGAAAAAAATGCCGTATTTTATAGTTGAAAATGTGTAAAAAATATTCCTTTACTGTGCAAAACAGACAAGCACCCGACAAATTATTATAGAACATTTGACAGGTGCTTTTTGTTGAATTTTGATATGGGAAAATAATAATTGTGAATTTTTATACAGAGATACGCTTCTTATGCGAAAGCGGCTATGCAGTAGGTGATACCGACCTTGTTGAGGGAAACGGGGGAGACATCCTCGGAGTTTTTCACCGTCACGGTGTTTCCGGAAATAGAAATACCCGGTGACGCCGTAGTAGAGGAAGCCATGCTGAAATAAGAGATGACATTCCCCGATGAATACTCGCACAGGGGACGGCTTACGGCAAAGACGATTACGAAAATGGGATTTATATCAAGGGTAAAGCTGTTTGAGGGGGCGTTAGTCCCGAAGTATTCGGAAAACACTATGCGCTTAGTTAATTTTTCATGTTCTCCGAAAGTGAGATGGGGCACCTCATCGCCTATATGTGCGCTGACTACAGCGTCAATAAAAAGGTTGTCGCGGTTCATGTCTTCCATTTGGGGCTTATCGTTAAGGGACCACTGGTTTAAGCTGAGATTCGGCGTTCGGCTTGAAGATGACAATTTGCTTACCTCCTTTAAAGTGTTTCGTCGAAAAATCCCCAGGGTATGCCTTTTTTCCTGATGTCGTAAAAGGTCATTCCGAGGGCTTCTATCTGCGCCCAGGTGTACATGGGCATATCGGTGACAAACCGTGTAAAGGCAGGACCGTATTTAACGGCAAAATCGGCCGCTTCGGTGAGATCCTCCATGGTAAAATCACCTGTGTGCCTTAAACTTACGGAATAGTTTGAAGAGTCGAACATCACCGTGTATTTGCCGTCCAGAAGCTCAAGAAGCCTTTCGAGGAAAAGCTCCGTATCGGGTTCTCCCGGAACCAGGGAGCAGAGAAAAAGTATCCGTTCCCTTCGCTCCTGAACTGTAAGGTCGGCTTCTTCAAGGCCTAAAATTCGTTCCATGCGTGTAAGGCCTTCGTTTTCCGCCGTAACCGCGAACATCTCCCGCCTTATGCTGTCGCACTGTGCCGTCACAAGGTCTATTGCGGCGGCGTAGGCGGCCGTTTCGCCTTCGAGTATTTTACAGTCCGAGGAGTATATCCCGAGAGGGAGAAGGGCATCTTGCATTCGCTGTTTAGCTCCCATTACTCGAACCTCCCGCTTACGGTGATTTCCTTAAGGCTTACCTCGCAGTCGGCAGGAGGGGCAAGGTCCGTTTCAGGGGTGAGAAAACGGTAATTTTCCACTCCGTCTGCTCCCATGAGTACCATACCCAGATCGCAGAGTTTTATCTCCTCGCCGATTCCGAGATCGGCAAAATAATCCTGGAGCCTGTCCTTGCAGGCCTCGAGGACTTCTTCCTCCGCAAAGCTATCTCCCACCTTTACCAGCAAGGAGACAGAGACTTCATAGACACCGGCCTCCCTTACATAAAGGTTTATGCCTGAGGGACAGTATTTTCTGAGCTTTTCGGAAATTGCCAGCTGGAGCGACGAGGTAAATTTGCCGTCCTTTGTAACTACGATTACGTCCACGGTGCCTGCCCCTCTGTTAAGGGGGACTGTTTTAGCCTTGAGCACGTCCTCAAAGGAGAGGGCAATTTCGGTGTAGGTGGCGGCATTGTTGCCGTTTGGTATGCATGACCAGCTCTCCAGCACCCTTTTTCTCAGAGATTCGTCTGATTCGCTGTTGCCCCCTCCCGTAAAGGGCTTCGGGTTTATCACCCTGCTTATGCCTACGGGCGGGGTTATCATAACGGTGATTTTCTCGGCGGCGCAGTTTCCGTCCCGCCCCTCTATGGTGGCATGCGCAGGCACTGTTATGCTTGCATCTCCCGCCGAGAGCACCGCCTCCCGATCGGTCACATACTGGCAGGTGTCGTCGGCGGCAATGGCGCAGACGGTGTTCTGAGGTATCACTATGTCGAATTCCGCCGCTTCGTCGATTATAAATTCGATTTCTCCCGCGGCGGTGGAAGCGGTCTTTCTGTAAATTCCTCTCTGGGCCGCGTGGCGGTCAAGGTCGATGCCCACGGCCGTGTCGGGGAAAATGCGGCTCTCCAATCCCTTGATGCGGCAGAAGAGAGAATAGAGCTCCCCTGCGAGAAGCTTCATCCTTATTTCTATATCTCCGCTGTCCTCGGGATTTACTCCCGTCATTTCGGTGTATTTCTCCTTCATAAGTGAAAGGAGCCCGTCATATGTTATTTGTTCTGTCATATTTCGGAGCAGAGCTCCACTGTCACCTCCTTGATTTTTTCTCCCGAGACCAAGGTGATGACCGCGGCTTCAGGGGAATAGTGTGTGTCTGTAATTTTTACACCGGGGATCTTTTCCGTTTCCTCAAGGGCGTACTCAAAGAGCAGGGCGTCGGGATTTTCCCTTTGGGAAGGCTTCATTTTCGGTATGCGGCTGCCGAAATCACCGTCAAAAATGAAAGAGCCCTTTGGTACTTTGAGACGGATCTCGGCTTTTTGGAGGGCAAGTTCGTCCCCTGAAAGGGTTATGGGTATGCCGGAGTGTGAAAGGGCTATTTTCCCGTTTTCGATTTTCATGTCCAAAGGCGTCACTCCTTTATAAAATCCTTGGCGTATATGGTGCCGTCGGAGCCGATGACGACTCCGTTGATTATGGCGTCTCCGTTTCGGCACAGCTTGACGGAACCGCCCTGTGGGGAGAAAATAAGCACTTCCCCGCTCTCTATCTCGGAGCCGTCCACCCTTACTCCGGCGCAGACCGTGCCGTTTTTGCATGGGATCAGCAGCACGTCGGTATTTTTCGGGGGAAGGGAGACAAATCCGTAGGGGGCGTAGACGGGGATCCCCTTTTCAAAGGAAGCGCCGTTTGCGGAAAGGGATTTTTCCCCTGTCTCCACTACCGCCCCCTCTTCGGGCAGCTTTTCGCTTTTTTTGGCTGATGAAAGGTCCGTGAGCCACATAAAATCAAACTTCCTTTTTTCTTAATATAACCGTGCAGTAATATCCCTTTGAGGTAAGGCGGAGAACTCTCTGAAAAACCATAAGGCCGTCCTCGTATTTTCCCGCAGGAGAGGAAAAGGAGGCATCCATACCCGTAAAGACAGTGGGCGGGTCAAAGAGGATCGCTTCTATCCTGAGGCTGTTTTCGAGAGAGAGCCTGAAAACGCGGTCAGTTTTGCTCTGCCTTTCCCGGAGGGGCGTATTTGTAAGGTCCACCGCTCTCACGGCGTATTTTTCGGGGTTTTCGATGTAGGGGTTCGGTATGCTGTGGGCGTAGGTGCCCTCCTTTTGAACCTTGCATATGATTTTTCCGACGAATCCGTAGGAGCTTTCACTTATCTCGGCGTTTGAGAATCGGGCGCTGTCGTGCAGAGTGTTTGAAACGCTCAGGCTCCTGCCCGAGAGAAAGTCCTTGGGCCTTTCGGAGTAAAGGGTCAGGTCGTGGGAGATAAAAGGCTCCTTTCCCGTTACGCTCAGGCAGAATCTTTTTATTACGTCCCAGTGACTGTCCCCTTTGAGCACCGAAAAATCTCCCTGCCACCTGAGGTTCTCTCCCGAAAAGCCCGTTATTCCCAAAGGCAGAGCGTGGTATCTGTAAATGTCCTCGAAGGAGGGGCAGTTGTAGGTTTTCGGCACCGCCTCGTTGTCCATGAGCGCGGCGGCGGGGCTTCTGGCGAAGATCTCCGTAAATACCCCGTCGGAGGAAATGACCGTGGAGCGGTCCTCCACCGTTCCGTAAAAGAGACGCTCCCCGTCGGAAGAGGTCACCTCTACCCTGTCCGATAATGAAAGGGTGGGGGCGAAAGGGAATATTCCCGTAAAGGAATCGGCGGGGGTATCCATTGAAGAGCGTATCTCGAAGCTTTTCGGAGAGAGGATATAAGAATCGCCGCTTCCCGAAACAGTTATAATGCAGGTCATCTTATTCTTATCCTCCCTCCTTCCGAAACATCCCAGGGGTCGATGCACAGGGGGTTGAGCTCAGTGAGAGCTTCTATGGGAACGCCGTACTCTGCGGAAACCGACCAGAGGGAATCGCCGCTTTGGGCGGTTATGTATTTTTCCCCCGTCGCCTCGTTTTCCGCCGGGACCTCACAGAATTCTATATCGTAAAAAATATCGGTGCTGCCGTTTTTCTCGTAGATCGAGAGGGAGGACATGACCGCGTTTACGGGAGGAAGGTCGGAGAGAAAGAGCATTCCCTCTCCGCCATTGTCGAAGAGCCGCTGTATTTCAAGGGAGCGGTTCAGACGGTTTTCACCGCTGAAGGACCCTGAGCTTTTTATAACTTTGGGCTTTGTCCCGCTTTCCGTGAGAACTGAGCCTGCAAAGGGAAAAGTCTGGGTGTTTATAAGCTTTTCGCCTTTAAGGGAGATTTCAGCGGGGTTTTTGTCAAAGAGAAAGCTTTTGTATCTCAAAAGGGCGTGTATCATCGGCTGTTTCCCTCCTCATAGGAAAAATCTCTGGGATAGCGTCTGCTGTCCCGTTCGAGGAGCTTTGAAAGCTGTTCGGGGTATTCGCTGGAGAGGCTGTCGGTAAAATAATTTTCTTCGTTCATATTTTCACCTTTTTTCCTTCCGATACGGAGTATGTGCATTTTTCCCTTTCACCGTCTGCAAGCTCCGCGCTTCTCTCAACGGACACAAGGGCGCATCCCGTGAGGACATACCTGTATCCGCCTTTTTCCACGGTGATCTCCGATATTTCGGTTTCATAGTCGGCGCCCTGCGAAAAGAGCTTTGAGCGCAGTATCTCGCAGGTCCCCTTTATGCCGAAAACGGAACTCACCGCTTCTTCGCCGTATTCGAGGGACGAGTCCGAGGTTTGGGTTTCGGAGCTGAATTTTACTGCGGCGGAAATGACGTGGGAAAGGGGAACGCCGTTGATTTTGACTTTTACGCCGTTTTCCGAAGGAGTGAATTTTATCTTTGTCATTTACTCATCCTCCTTTGTAATCTCTCCGCCGAAAACCATAGTCCCTTTAAGGACAAAGGCATCGGCGTCTCTGTTTGAGGAAACAGACGAGCATTTGAAGGATTTTACATAAGCACTTTCCGAAAAAACGGCTTCCTCGCATATTCTGCAAAAGGCCTTGATGCACTCTTCCCCGCCCGACTTATACGGGGCGTAAATTGTAAGGCTCAGGGAGATTTCCGCATCCCTGCCCGTGCCGCCGCCGTACACTCCGCCAAGGGCTCCTGCGGTGACGGAGATTTCCTCCCCGCCCAGGGCCGCCGTGATCTTTTTAATGGGGACGGGCTTCTGAGAGGAAGGGTAGGCAAAGAGAAAGGTTATGTCACTGAGGGCTTCGGACTCCCTGAGCAGGGTCAGGATGTTCCGGATAAATTCATAAACTGCCATGTCATTCCTCCTGCGTCACGCTCATGAGAACGGCCCAGACGTAACAAGCCTTGTTCTGAAAATATACTTTTTCGGCCCGTTCTGTTTTAAGCTTCAGCTCGTCGGCGAAAACCCAGGTGTCCTCAAGCTTCGTCAGGTCGTGGGAGAGAGGCCCTATATAGAGGTAATAGCCCTTTTCGCTCAGGCCCGCAGGGGTGTAGACCCCCTCCAGATACATTTTGTTTTTGTACCTTATGGGCTGCACGAAGGCTCTGAAAATTTCCGTTGACCAGCCCTCGTCGTCAGCTATTCTCACGTCGCGGCCGAAGCGCTTAAAAATTGAATCCAGCTCCATTTTTCATACCTCCCGAAATAAAAATTCACTGTCCGTAAGGCAGGGAGCTGCGGCGGCAAGGGCGTCCTTTAAAATCACCTGAGAAAGCTCATCTTTGCCCGACGACATTTCGACGGTTACATCACCCGCTTTAAAGGCGGAAATCCCGTCCGAGGACGAAGCGTCGCTTCTGACCTTCGCGGCGTAGGCTATTGCGGCAGCGGCGGCAATGACTCTCGGGTCGTCCCCCGAAAGGGGGCTTCTCAGCCTGTTTTCAAGCTGAGAAGCGGCTTCGGAGCAGAGCGCCAGTGCCTTTTCCTCAGTTTCGAGGTCTATTTCAGTCATTATTTTAAGGCGCCTCAGCACCTTTTCGGGATTTATCACAGGCACCGCTCCCTTTCGTTAAATATTCAGCGCGGCGCAGGAATCGGGCGAAAGGGGAGAGAATCCTGCCGTTACGGTGATGGCGGCCCTTTCAAGCTGACGGTCGATGAGCTTGTCGAACTCAGTTGTGACGTCCCCCGCCTGAACCATTTCCAGGGTGCAGCTTCTGTCGAAGGCGATCAGCTTGTCGGAGGGGGCGCTGAAGGACTTTACAAGCTCAGCGCCGAGAGGAGTGATGAGCTTGCCCGTTGCGTGGAAGTTGAGTCCCGCCGCGGCATCCATGAATTCGGGGATAGCCAGCAGCTTTTCCGCCGCCGAAACGCTTGCCACGAGAGTTGTCATATTGTAGGGGTGAAGGGCGTTCCAGAGCTTTACCATGTCGGCGTAGGTGATTTCGTCCGGGCCTGCGGGCTCTACGCCTGCGGCAACGGAGGAGAGTACGTCTATGGCGTCCTTGGCCTGAGAACGGGCGATGTGGGCGCCTATCTGGCGGAGCATGATCGTAAAGACGTCCAGCTTCTGGTATTTGATTGCCTCATAGGAGGCGGAGAGGATGCGGCCTCTCTTATGGAGCTGTACGAGATTTTCTCCCGATACGATTGAAGCCGAGGGGAGCTGAGCTCCCTCGCCTACGGTTTTGAGCTCTTTTTCATCGTCGTCGGGGAAGAGGCAGAGGGCTCTGTAATCGAGGGAGTCGATCTTTGTGACCGTAGCCACAAGCTTGCCTAGAATATCGGCCTCCTCCATACCCGTGCGCACGGTGCGAGAGATGTACTCGGGGAAAAGCACCGAGGAATCGGAGGTGGAGAAAAACTTTGACACGGGGTCGCTGTTTCTGCCCATCACCTTAATATCGAAGCGCTTGAGCTGACGCTGGAAGGCGTCGAGGCCCTCGAGAGAGGTGCCTTTATAATTTTCCGAAGGGTCCGCCTGTTCGAGAGCGGCGCAGATGCCGCCGGGAACCTGATACATACCCTTTTCCAGTCTGATGTTCTGAAAATCAGCCATATATTTTTCCTCCTTTAACTAATCAGAGCATAAACTCCACTGTCATTTTTGCGGTGTCAACGTTTGTTATGAGCACCTTATCTGTGCCGCTGCCCGTCTTGACGCCCGCAGATGAGGCCACAAGGTTCTGGAGGCCGGGGGTGGGAGCGGTGCCCGTATAGGGAAGGCATACGAAGCCCTTGAGCTGAACCGTTGCAACGCCTGCGCGGCAGGCGGAGACAACGCCGATGAAAGCGTTTCCGTCGGAGCAGGCGGCGACGGTGCCGTTGCCCGTGATTTTTACGGGAGTGTTCTTTTCGATATTACCCTCGGCGGCGAAGGTGGCGCAGAGAGTACCGATTCCTTCATAAGAAAATTTCATTTGCAGATCCTCCTGTTTTAAATTTTGAACTGGCTGTTGGACTTGCGCCCGTCAATGGCTGCGTCGGTGACGAGCTGAGGCGAAAGGGGGATATCCTTTTTCGCCCTTGCCTCAAAGGCGTTTCTGAAATTTTTGAGCTCTTCGGGCTCCATGGAAGCGCATACGGAGCGCAGGGTGGAGGGTGAGAGCTCGGGCACCGTCACGGCGCAGAGCTTTACGGTGTCCTCAGTGAGGGCACTTCTGTATTCCTCGCCCCAGCGGGAGAGTTTTTCGAGGCGCTCAAATTCCTTTTTGAGTGCGGCAGACTCCTTTTCGGAGAGGATAATGTCTCCTTCAGTCAAAAAGATTTTTTCTTTGATGCCGTTCATTTTTCCTTTTTCCTCCTTGCTGTCGTTAAAGGACTTGATAACCCCTGCGGCAGGCTGAGCGGGTACGGCCACAAAGGACCATTCATAGGCGTCGGAGGGGTTTTCGAGAATGCCGTAGCACTTTTTGCCGCCGTAGGTTTTTCCGGGAACGTGGCTGCACTTTGACGAGCGCATATCGCTGCCGCAAACGGAGCAGAGCTTTTCGGATACGCTGCAGCTTACGCTCACTTCCTTTTTGATGCCCGTCTCTATCTCCTCAATGAGGGGACGTGTCTTTTCCGTAACGGGTATATATGCCTTGGCGTTGAGGGTAAAGTAAGGCTCTCCCACGGAATTCTTTTTATCCCTGTGTTCCGTAACCGACGTATCAAATATCCTTGCGCTCTGATATTCCGCCTTTGGATTGTGGTCGAAAATACCGCTCTTGCCCTTGAACATCTGCGCAAGAGCTTTAAGGGAGCCTTGAGAGAACTGTTCGAAATCCCTGTCGATTTCGTTGTCGCACAAAACAAGGCTGAAAATATACACCTCATCCCGTTTTAGCTCCCGCTTTGAATAGCCGTTTATAAGGGCCATATCGGCGTCGTCTCCGCTTTTTTTCAGGGCCGTCACACCGAAGGTTTTATTCATCTTCTTCACCTGCCTTTTCTCCGAGATTTGAAATGGTCTCCTCCGCCTGAGCAAGGTAGAGCCTGGCCTTTGCGGATTCCACCTCATCCTGTAAGGTTATGTCGTCCCATATGACGGAGCAATCCCCATCAAAGCCCGAAAGACGCAAAAACGTCTTTGAGATTTTAAGGATAACGGGAGTGAGTATTCGGCGGTATGCCTCCAGCTCACTTGTGAGCACATCGGCCTGCTGAGCCGACATGCGCTCCGTCGAGGACCAGGACAGGCCGAACATAAAGGGCGGTATGCCCGTTTTCGCCACTATCTGCTCAAGCATCTGCCTTACGGGGATCTCACTGTCGAGGATTTGGTTGTCGGCGCCGATGACCTTTATGTCCACGTCGCCCAAAGCCACGAAATCCCTTACGGCATGGGGGTCGTGCATTGCGCTGCTCCATTCCTTGGCCACCTGGGCCGCTCGCTCCTTGGCATAGGCTTTGTCGATGGCATCGTTTTGGGGCTTGTAGGTCACGGCGAAGCGGACGTTGCCCACTCTTTCGAAGTTTACCCCTACGGTGTTGTAGATTTTAAGAAGCACAGAGCTTACAAAGGGAAGTCCCTTAAGAAGTGAATTTCCCACGACCTCTCCCGGCGAAGGGTTCAGTACGGAGTAGAGAATAAGCTCCGGATATTTTACGGGCACCGCCTCTCCCGCCGATGAGCGAACGCACATTGTCACGGAGCAGCCGGTGTCCTTTCTCACCTCGAGATTTTTAAGAGGGGCGTTGTAAAGGGCGGCGAGTTTGCCCTCCGAGAGAACCATTTCGCCTACTGCGCTGCCGTAGGTGAGGAGCTGCTCGAAATATGTGGAGATAAAAGAGCTTATTCCCCTTTGGCAGCCGCCGACGGGCACGGAGCTTAAAAACTCATTGAGAGAAGCTTCGGCGGCTTTTGACGGGCAGCTTACCTTGAAGCCTCCCGTAAGGCGTATGATTTTGAAAATGGCCGAGTCGATCAAAGGCACGGCTTCCCTGAGTGTTTCGTAAAGGACCGCGTCCCCCGGGGAAAGGGGCGTGTAGCGGTCAAGAGCTTTAAAGGGATAATCCGTATTCCCCGTCTGCACCGAAAAGGCGCAGGGCGGATCTTCCCTTTTTCTTTTCTTAAACAGGGGCATTGATAACCTCCTTTTCCCTGTGGGTTCAGTAAACACGGTCGATGGCCAGGGCGAAGAAGCCGTCGTCGGCGGGGGCGAGAACGGTGGAGACAAAATAACGGATGTCGTCCATGGCGTGGTCGTTTTCCTTTTTAGGGGCGTCTCTGGAGAGGGAGTCGTCCCAGCGGTAGATACCGAACTCTCTTACGGAGTCGCGGCAGCAGGGGGAGATGAAGATTTCCGCGTTTTTAAGTGCGACGCTCACAAGGCGTATTCCGTCGGCAACGTCATTTACGGCAGGGATTGCGCGGAATCTGCCGTGCCTGCGAACGCACTCGATAAAGCTTGCGGCGGAGGGGTCGATTATCACCGCTTCGATTTTTCTTCCCCCTGCGAGTTTTTCCAGCTCGCGGTAATATTCTTCGTCGGTTTTCTGCTGCTTCTCGCGCCTGGAATCGAAATAGTATTCGTCGAGGCGGTACCAGCTTTTTCCGCTTCTGCCCCAAAGCCCGAAAGAGGCGGGATTGACGGTTCCGTAGTCACAGGAAATATAGAACTCGTCACAGGGCTTTTGAGGGGAAGCGATGTTGGCTTCGGAGAAGAAGGGATACACGAGACCTTCTGCGGCAACCCATTTTCCCTCTACGAACCGCTCGTAAAAAGCTCCGCTGTAAAGGGACTTGTATCTTTCAATAATTTTCGGTGTGAGGGAAGGGTTGTCCTCCATTACGAAATGGAGATAGAGGCAGTTTTTCTCCTTGGCCTTGAGCACCCATTCGCGGTGAAACCAGTGGGCGGGATTTTCGGGGTTGCAATTGAACCAGAATTTTGAGCCGTCCAGGGAGCACCTTGCCAGAGCCTGCTCAACGAAGGAGCGGGGCATAAGGGCCACCTCGTCCAGAAGGACCCCGCCGAGGGTGATTCCCTGAATGAGGGAGGCGGAGGATTCGTCCCTGCCTCCGAAGAGGTAAAAGGTGTTGGTGACGGAGCCTCGGGAGATGACGACGCAGTTGCGGGAGAGCTTTTCGCGGCAGGTGAACCCCAGCTGAGAGAGGATCGGCAGAAGGGGAGAAAGCAGATTCCTTCTCAGTGAGGTGACGGTCTTTCCGCACAGGGCGAAGGAGGTGTCGGAAAAGGCGGAAAATGCCCAGGCCGTAAATGAAATGGACATGCACAGGGTCTTTCCGCTTCTCACGGCTCCGTCGCAGAGGATCGCATCGAAGGAGGAATAAGGGCTTGAGGGACACCACCAGGTCAGGGCGGTGAGCTGTTTTTTTGAAAAAGGCGCAAATGAGGGGCTACTCATTTTTCACCTCCGATGCGGCGAGAGCTTTCGCGCCGTCCTCCAGAGCGGCGTAAAAGGGAGGAAGATCCCTTTCGTCTGCGTCGGAAAGCTCCGCAAGCTTTTCGAGAGCCTTGAGCCTGTCGAAGAATTTGATTTCCATGCCCCCGCCTTTGGGACGCTTGATTTCGGAAATACAGAAAAGATCGAGCTTTTCAAGGCTGTCGGGATCGGGAGGCGAATCGGAGAAAAGCAGCCTTACGGCGTCGCAGACGGAGCCGTAGGCGATCCTCCGATAACCTGCGGCGGCCTCCTGCGTCGAGACCTCCTGAAGCTTTTCGAGTCTTTTTATTTCCGCCGCTATCAGCTTGTCGGCCATGAGCTTTTGGCCGTTTCTTTCGGGGAAGAGGACGTAGCCCGCTTTGGCGGCTGCTTCCCTGACGTTTCTCGTGCGGCAGAAATAAAGGCAGAAAAGCTTTTCCTTTTCGTTAAGGCCTTGCCTTTTTGTCATTGAATCACCTCGCACTAAAGGGTCAAAAAAGGCCTTCGGTTGCATAAAAGAGTGCAACTTTTGAAAAAATAATTTTAAATTTCCGAAAATTTATTTGCCCCGTCATTTTTTGAATCCGACTTCCGATAAACAAAGGGATAAAAAGAAAGGGACAAAACAGGGTTCGCACGGAAAAAAGCCACCCGAAAGGGACTGAAAACACCCGTTTACGGTTAAAATCATCTGTTTTAGGCTAAAAACAAAGATTGCGTCCGTTTTTCACATATTTTCACATTATCACTTGACTTAACGCCTGCGCAGGAATAAAATAATAGAGCACAGAGAATTTTGTCGGAGGTGAGCTTTTTTGGACAGTAAAGACGGCGGCAATGCCACTGTACCCGTGCGATTGTGCGGCGTAAAAAGTGTAAAGGAAAGCTCGTTCTCCGTTTGTGTTTTTTAGCTCTTGAAAGCAAACGGCCTCTTTCCCTGCACTTTTAAAGCCGGGAAAGAGGTGTTTTTTTATTATGGAAACAAAAGCTTTTGATGAGCTTTTCGCTTTGCTCAGCGAAAACAAACTTGCCGAGCTCAGAAGAAGGCTCAGCGAGATGAACGTAGTAGATATTGCGGAATTTCTTGAGGAAAACGAGCCGGAAAGAATGATGCTTATTTTCCGAATACTTCCGAAGGATATTTCGGCGGATGTGTTTTCGTATCTTGATTCGGAAAACCAGACCCACATCGTAAACGCGGCGACGGATAAGGAGCTTACCTCCCTTGTGGACGACCTTTATCTTGACGACGCCGTTGATTTTCTTGAAGAAGTTCCTGCAAACGTTGTAAAGAGGGTTCTGGCCCATACGGACAGTCAGACGAGAGCCCTTATCAACAGTTTTCTTCAGTATCCCGACAATTCGGCGGGAAGCATAATGACAATCGAAATGGTGGAGCTCCACGACAGGCTCACCGTTGACGAGGCCATAAAGGTAATACGCGCAACGGGAGTTGACAAGGAGACAATCTATACCTGCTACTGCATAAACGACAACCGCAAGCTTATAGGCACGATCCCTCTGAGAAGGCTCATTCTCAGCAAGGGGAGCGATAAGGTGCGGGATATAATGGATGACGACGAGCAGCTCATTTACGTCAACACCCTGGAGGACCAGGAGGAGGTTGCGGATATAGCCCGTAAATACGACCTTCTGAGCGTGCCTGTGGTGGATAACGAGAAAAGGCTTGTGGGAATCATCACCATCGACGATATTGTTGACATCATCGAGGAGGAGAACACCGAGGACCTTGAAAAGATGGCCCTTCTGCACCCCTCCGATAACGAGTATCTGAAAACGGGAGTTTTCGCCCTTGCCAAAAACAGAATCATATGGCTGCTGATACTCATGGTTTCGGCCACCTTTACGGGAAAGATAATAGAAAATTACGAAAACATGCTTTCCGCCATAGCGGGCCTTACGGCCTGCATACCCATGCTCATGGATACGGGCGGAAATTCGGGCAACCAGACCTCAACCCTTGTAATCAGAGGACTTGCCTTGGGTGAAATCGAAATAAAGGATTATCTCAAGGTTCTCTGGAAGGAATTCAGAGTCAGCCTTATCTGCGGCGGAATACTTGCCTGCGCCAACATCGCGCGTATGTTTGTGGTGGGCAGCGCGGGAGGGATTTCGGTATTCCTTGTTGTAAGCGGCGCCATGTTCTTTGCCGTCGTAGTGGCCAAGGCTATCGGCTGCACCCTGCCGATACTTGCAAAGCTCGTTCACCTTGACCCTGCCCTTATGGCGGGACCAATGATAACAACCATAGTAGATGCGGTGACTCTCATCATCTATTTTGCCCTTGCCAGCGTTTTCCTCCTTTAAGGGGAAACGTGCTGAGGACTTCTTTAAAAGTTAAGCGCGATCCCGCCGTCCGTGTTTGCGGACGGCGGGATCTTTTGATTTGTGCTTATAATAAGATGTGTATTTTAAGGAAAATCCCTGCGTAAATATTACCGAAGATATGTCGGGAAAAGGTCGTAAGCATTAATGCCACTTTTTTAATTCGTTTAATTAAATTTCTATTGGTTAGTTTACTAATTTTAATTTAAACTAAGAAAGGGCGTGAGAATCCGATTTAACTTGCTCAAAGAGAATTTTCATGCTATCCTTAGCCATATGCGATTCCGCTTTAAGCTTTCAGTAGGGAAAGAAGATGTGGACTGAGACGGAGTGAGGGGTTCAGGTCCCGCTTTTGCGGCGGACGTGTTTGTACTGCGCATTTTATTTCGGTAAAATGCCTTTGAACTGTTTTATTGGCTGAATGTGTTTGCGGAATTGTAAATATCAAGACAATAATACGGAGGAATATCTATGTGCGGAATAGTCGGATTTACAGGCCATGTGCAGGCGGCGCCCGTGCTGCTGGACGGTCTTGCAAAACTGGAGTACAGAGGATATGATTCGGCGGGTCTCGCCGTACAGAACCAATTGGGAAAAATAGAGGTGGTGAAGGCCAAGGGACGTCTGAGAGTCCTCAGTGAGATGACGGATAACGGCAAGGCCGTTGGCGGTCAGTGCGGTATCGGCCATACCCGCTGGGCAACTCACGGAGAGCCTTCCGTGGCCAACGCCCACCCCCATTACAGCAAAAATAAAAACATCGCCGTGGTACACAACGGCATAATCGAAAACTATCAGGAGCTTAAAGACAAAATGATAAACAGGGGCTACACCTTCGCTTCTCAGACTGATACGGAAGTGGTTGTCCAGATGATCGACTACTACTATACGGGCAAGGCTTCGGGAGACCCTATCGCCGCCATTACGAGCATGATGATGCATGTGCGCGGCTCCTATGCTTTGGGCGTACTTTTTGAGGATCAGCCGGGGGTCGTTTACGCAGTGCGCAAAGACAGTCCCCTTATTGTGGGACAGTCGGAAAACGGCAATCTTATCGCTTCAGACGTTCCTGCGCTGCTCAAATACACCCGTACCGTTTACTACATCGACAATCTCGAAATAGCGCGGCTTACGGCGGATTCCGTTGAATTTTTCAGCATAGACGGAGAGCCCGTGGAAAAGGAGCCGGTGACAATAGAGTGGGACGCCGAGGCTGCCGAAAAGGGCGGCTATGAGCATTTCATGATGAAGGAGATACACGAGCAGCCCGCTGCCGTAAGGGATACCATAAGCCCCAGAATAAAGGACGGCCGTGTGGATTTAAGTGAGCTGGAAATGGATGAGGAAACAGTAAGGGGAATAAAGAGAGTGTATATTATCGGCTGCGGCTCCGCCTATCATGTGGGAGTGGCGGCGAGATATGTGTTCGAAAATCTTGCCCGTCTGCCCGTCGAGGTGGATGTGGCCAGCGAATTCCGTTACAGGAATCCCGTTCTGGAGCCCGATTCCCTTGCGCTGATAATCAGCCAGAGCGGCGAGACGGCCGACACCTTGGCGGCCCTTCGCCTGTGCAGGGAAAAAGGCGTAAAGACCGTGGGAATAGTCAACGTGGTTGGCTCATCCATAGCCCGCGAGGCTGATTCAACCCTCTACACCTGGGCGGGCCCTGAAATCGCCGTGGCCACTACCAAGGCTTACAGTACCCAGCTTGCGGCCTGCTATCTGCTTGCAATCGATTTCGGCGAAAAGAGGGGAATTTTAAGTGAGGAAAGAAGCCGGGAGCTGGTATCAGAGCTTGAGACGCTGCCCGAAAAAATCGAAAAGACTCTCTCCGACAAAGAGCGCATACAATGGTTTGCCAGCAAATACGCCAACGCCCACGACGCCTTTTTCATCGGCAGAGGCCTCGATTACGCCGTGGCTCTGGAGGGCAGCCTGAAGTTCAAGGAAATAAGCTATATCCATTCGGAGGCCTTCGCGGCGGGAGAGCTGAAGCACGGTCCCATTTCCCTTGTGGAGCAGGGTACCCTGGTGGTCGGAGTGCTCACTCAGCCGGAGCTCTATGAAAAGACCGTCTCCAATCTGGTGGAGGCAAAGAGCAGGGGAGCCTTCCTCATGGGCATGACCGCCTACGGGAATTACAGTATTGAGGACACCGCTGGCTTTACGGTGTATGTGCCGAAGACGGACCCGAATTTTGCCGTGAGCCTTTCGGTGATCCCCCTTCAGCTGCTTGCCTACTATGTTAGCTGCGCCAAGGGCCTTGACGTTGATAAGCCCCGCAATTTGGCCAAGAGCGTAACGGTGGAATAAAAAGGTCAGAGTCCCGAAAACTGAATATTGAAGTAAGAGCGCTTCGTCCTTTTGGACGGAGCGCTCAGCTTGCCGATAAAGTTGCTTTTATGCTTGAACAGTTTCAGAACTGCCGTTTTGCACTATCGGAGGGAACCTGATACGGCGCAGAAAAAGGCGCAGCATCAAGTTTTTTTTAGATATAATCCCTCTGTCACGTCTTACGCCGTGACATCTCCCTTTGCACAAGGGAGACATGGGTAAGTGCTGAATTTTGGTTTTAGCCGTGATATAAGAAAAATGACTGCAAACAAACAGCAAAACTTTCTGTTTAAAAACAAAAACTTACTCCTTGCTCACCCGACACAAATGAGAGGAGGCAGTGCGGGCGCCTTGCGGCTTTTTGCGTTACGCTTACCATATCGGAGAGCGAGGGAACGGAAAAGCAAAGCTTTTCCGTAAATCGTCGGCATTGGTCCTTGACGACGATTTACCGAGACACCTTCTAAAGGCATATAAACTCTGGGCGAAAACCGTCAAGGCGCAATAAATGCATTTTTGGTACTTTTGTTGCTATGGACAAAAGTACGAATAAACATGTACTGATTTCTTGTTTCCTCAGATTTTGATAGAAGTTTTACTTTAAAATTTTAACTCCTTACCCGCACTAAGATAAGGAGAAGGTTTCGCCGCCTATGCCGCGGCACAGGTTAAACCTGCCCGCAGGCACTTACAGCCGTTTTTCGCTGCCGTTCGGTGTGCGGATTGCGTGCAGGCTCAGCTTGCTGCGAATTGGGTGCAGCGTCACGCTGCCGGGATCAGCCTGCTTTAATATTTTTAAAATAAACGGATATGAATAAACCGATATACAATTGTATATTAGGACGGCGCGGGAATATAAAGCTGCGAGGCTATAAGGAGGACAGTTTTTTCTCTGTTTCGGAAAGCTTTCTCCTCAGCGGTAACCTTCGTCTAACGGCATCCTGCGGGACGCTCTTCCCTGTCTCGGGAACGGAAAAATCATATTGCCTTTATTTGTCAATATTTAAATTTTGATGTATATTTTTCTGTTGTTTTTACGCAAAATATGGTATACTCTAATAAATATAGCAATATCTGTGCTGTTTTAAGGTTATTTTGGCAGAGACATCCGGAGGATATATTAATGGATAATTTCAGCGGAAAAGAAAACCCCAATCTCGTCATCGGACGCAACGCGGTGGCCGAGGCGATACGCGCGGGAAGAGAGATAGATACCCTTATGGTTTCCGCAGGTGAGCGGGGCGGCTCCGTGGGAAAGATAATAGCCCGGTGCCGTGAAAAGGGAGTAGTGATAAAAGAGGTCGACCGCAGAAAGCTGGATAAAATCTGCGCAGGCGGCAATCATCAGGGAGTGGCGGCCTTTACGGCGGCGTATGAATATTCGTCCATGGAGGATATATTCGCCCTTGCGGCAGAGAGGGAGGAAGAGCCCTTTATAATAGTCTGCGATGAAATAGAGGATCCACACAATCTGGGCGCCATTATCAGAACCGCAGAGGCGGCGGGAGCCCACGGGGTCATAATTCCCAAAAGAAGGAGCGCATCTTTGAGCTTTGCCGTGGCCAAGACTGCCGCGGGAGCGCTGGAATATGTGCCCGTTGTGAGAGTAAGCAATTTGCCGGGCACCATAGATGAGCTTAAGAAAAGTGGAATATGGTTTTACGGAGCCGATATGGACGGAGAGCCGTGGAACAAGGTCTCTTTCGGAAAGAGCGCGACAGCGCTGGTGATAGGTTCCGAGGGAGCGGGAATGGGCAGGCTGGTAAAGTCAAAATGCGACGTTATCGTGTCCCTTCCAATGAGGGGAAAGATAAACTCCCTGAACGCTTCCGTAGCGGCGGGAATTCTTATGTATGAGGTGGCGAAACAGCGTCTGTAAGGGGGGACTTGAGTTGAACGACGATAAAAATAACGGATACGGTTCCGATTTTTCGATAGATGAAATACTTGCCGAGGTGCGTGCCGCAAGAGACGGAAGGATTGAAGACGCTTCCGAGGACCAAGTGCTGCCCTCAAGGTCCATGGAGGAGATAGATAAGCTCCTGGAACCTAGAAAGCGCATAGAGGTCAGCGACATAATAACCGACGAGCTGCTGGAGGCGGCGGGCGAAAGGACGGCTTCTCCCACTGAGAAGGCAAAGAAAACCGAGGCTGAGCCCATTGAGGAAAAAACGAAGGTTTTAAGCGGGCTCAGCGAAAGCGAATATTCAGGCAGCGCCTTTAAAAATTCTAAGGCCATTGCAGGCGCAGGCGGAACAATAGAGACAGACGAGTACAGAAGAAGATTCATAAACCGTCCAGTGCAGAAAATAGAGCGGACCGCCGATTTTCAAAAAAAATTCGAAAGCAGACCGCCTGAGATGATAGAGCGTCCGGGCATAGTGACGAAGCGCAGTTCCCTGTCAGCCACGGCGGATCTGGCGCCTCTGCCCACGATTATAACGGCTGAGGAGGCGGACAACTGCGAAAAGACAAGGGTAAGCGGCTTTATCCGTCCGAAGGCAGAAAAGGCGCCTGCGGAGCGCAGTGAGATAGAGGGACAGATACACTTTAACGCTTTTGAAAACGCCGACAGCGACAGAGTGGAAAAGATAGACGAGGAAGAGGCTGAGGCTGCGCTCAAAGATAAGAGAAGAGAAAAGGTAAAGGGTTTTAAGATTTTCGGTATAGAGGATCTTGCCGAAATTGAGGATGACGAAGAAATTGAAGAGATAGACGCGGGAGAAGACGACAAAGAGCCCGTTCCCGAGAATAAAAAGAAGAAAGCTTCAAAGGATTCGGTAAGCAGGGACGAGGCTTCGGGAAAAGGCAGAGAAAAAACAAAGGACATCTCAGCTCAGAAGGGCTCCGAGGAGCTGCGCAAAGCTTCGGATACTCCCCGCATTGCCGCCATGCTTCGCAAAGAGATGATAACCCCTCTTTGGGGCATTGCGCTTTGTCTGTTTTTCATCATTATGTACTTGATGTTTTCTGCGGCAGGCTCGTCAAGTGGTCCTGCGGGAGTGGAGATGCTTACAGTCTTTAACATTGCCGTAATCTGCGCCTGCGTAGTGGCGGGAGGTATTCGCGCAATAAAAGGCGCCGAAAATCTCATCAAGGGAAAGCCGAATGCGGATACGGTGGTGACTGCCGTGCTTATTGCCGCCGCTGTCCAGGGGATCTGGGCCTTCGGCGTTCATTACGGCGATATGGTTCCTCTTTACGGATGCCTTGCCGCGGCTGCGGTCGTGTTCAATCTTGCAGGCCACTATCTTGTGGCTTCGAGAGCCTGTAAAAACCTTCGTTTCCTTGCTCATCTGAGGAAAAAATTCAGTATCCAGGAAATAGAGGATGAGGAAACAGCCTTTGAGGTAGGCAGAGGCCTTCTGCTGGGCGACCCTGACATACGCTGCTCCATTCCTACGAGCTTTCCGTCAAAATTCCTTGAAAATACATATGCAGCCGATCCGGCAAATAAATATGCAAAAGTGATGATGCCGGTGTTTTTCCTTATCAGCCTTGTTGTAGGAGCTGTTTACGGAGCCGTAAAATCGGATTGGTTCGGCGGAGCTTCCCTCTTCACTGCGGCGGTATGCGTCGGAATGCCGTCCTGCGCCCTTATAGCCTCCAATCTGCCCCTTGAAAAGGCCGATTCAAAGCTGGTACATATGGGAGCCATGATCTCAGGGCATAAGGCCGTCGGAGAATGCGGAGACGTAAATGCTGTGGTACTTGACTCCTCCGATATTTTCAGCGAGGGCGGATGCACGATTTACGGTATAAAGACCTATAACGGTATGCGGGTTGACGAGGCAATTCTCGACACTGCAGCCATTGTCATAAAGGCAGGAGGACCCAGCGGAGAGGTGTTTGACAGAGTTATCCTCGGAAAGAGGGAACTTCTTCCTCCCGTTGAAAATCTTGTCTATGAGGATAAACTGGGGCTTTCCGCATGGATACACGGAAGGCGGGTGTTTGTGGGAAACAGGGATCTGCTGATAAATCATAATGTGGAAGCGCCCGACAGGGAGAGCGAGCTGAAATACAGGCACGACAACCGTCAGATAATGTATCTGGCTGTTTCGGGCAAAATTGCCGCCATGTTCGTGGTGGGCTATAAGGCGAACCCGGGAATAAAGGCGTCCCTCAGGCTCATGGAGAGCAAGGGCATAAGCGTTCTCGTCAGAACCTCCGACGCTAATATAACGGAGGAACTCATATCAAACTTTTTCGGCCTTCACAAAAACGCCGTAAAGATAATAAGCGCCGTGGCGGGAGAGATGTACCGAAAGGAGCGTCTGAAAAAGCGCAACGCCGAGGCGAAAATCATCCACAACGGAAGCGTAAAATCCATGCTAGCCGCAGTAAACGCCGCAGCGAGTCTTTATTACGGAGAGGGCATAGCGGCTGCGGTTCAGGCGGGACTTGCCGCCTTCGGAGTGGGACTTACCTCCCTTATGGCTTTTCTTTCCGGTTTTCAGCAGCTTCAGACCTACTCTCTGCTGATATATCAGCTTGTGTGCGCGGCGATAATATACTGTTTTACCGTTTTGAGAAAAAAGCTGTAATTGCATTCGCTGCAAAGTAAGCCCCGTCGGTCTGCAAAAGGGTGCAGCGGCGGGCATCGGACAATTCGGATATAAATATGCGGAGCTGAAGGTTCTTAAAACATTCCCAATATCACATAAAATAAAATCAAACGGAGGCGAGTCAAATGGTATTTGCGGCTGTTTTATCGGGAGTTTTCTACCTCCTTTTTACTGCCGGTTTCATTTTGTTCATCAGAGTAAATCACGGACTGTTTTTCAGTACGGCGGGATTTTCAATAATTTCTCTTATCGCCCTGCTGGTGTTCCCCGGAGTATATGCAGGCATCTTCTGGATAGGCAACGATTTCAGAATCCTTTCCGCGATCGTCACTGTTTTAAGCGTCCTTTTGCTTGCCTTTATCGTTTATAAGGGACTTATAGCGGATCTCTTTCAGCCCCTTGCCCTTACAACGGAGGGTACGATAATCATGACAGCAGGTGCCGTGCTCACCCTTGTTTCAAATGCGGTATGTTCTTTTTCTTCCTCCTTTGCCACGGTCTCCTTTGCCTCCTCGCTGGGACTTTTGTGCGTGATGCTGTGGGGTCTTATCTGGGCAAAGGCACAGGGCTGGCAGAGCTTCAAAAATCTCAAGGAGGAGCCATTCTTCATTTTTGAGAACGGGGAGGGCGGCTATTCCACCTTCAGAATCCCGTCCCTTGTAAGGCTTAAAAAAGAGTTTTTGACAATAAAGGACCAGGGCTTTGAGTCCGATGTGCTCATGGCATGCGCCGAGGGAAGGAAGAATTCCGCCCGCGATACAGGCGTTGTGGATATAGTGTGCAAATTCTCTGCCGACAACGGCAAAACATGGACGCCCCTCAAGGTACTCTTTACATACGGGGAAAAGGTGGGCAAGTACGGAAACCCCACTCCCGTAGCCGACGAAAACACGGGACTTATAAATTTTGTACTGATGACCGCCACCGAAGAGAGCGGATTCAATTACGATACCTACTGCTACCGAGGAACCCTCACCTCCGATTTTGAGCTCCACTGGGTGGATAAGAAGAATATCTCCCTTCCCAAGCTTCAGGGCAAAGTGAAATCGGGCTCCGACGGAGTGCGCAAGGACACCCTTATGGTGGGCCCGGGCAAGGGCGTTCAGATAAAGGAAGGGGACAAGGCGGGACGTCTTATTATCCCCGCCAGCAACGACGGGGAGTCATTTGTCCTTTACAGCGACGATGGCGGAAAGCACTGGAACAGAGGAGAAAAGGCGGGCGACGGCAACGAGTGCGAAGCCGCCCTTCTCCAAAACGGCGACCTTGCCATGGTGGTGCGTGAGAACACCGTGTGCACCATGTATCATCCCAAACAGTTCCAGTGTCTTTCATATTCTTCGGACGGAGGCGAAACCTGGTACGAGACCATGTTCAAAACTCGGCTTCGTTCCCCCATATGTATGGCCTCTCTTGACAGAGCCGCGGAAATGTTCTGCATCTCCTATCCCGATTCCTTTACCACAAGGTGCGGACTTACCGCCGCAGTCAGCTTTGACAACGGCAGAAACTGGAGCAAAAAGCTTCTCTATTCGGGAGCGGCGGGCTATTCCAGCATAGCCGTCAACGAGAACGGAGACGCTTTCGTGCTTGCCGAAATAGGCAAAGTGAATTACAACGAGGCTCTTGTGTTCCTCCGCACTAAATTTTAAAATATATCTGAATCGGCATAAAAACAGAAATTCCCTGCAGATAAAAGGCTGCGGGGAATTTGTTATTGCCGAAACTTAAATGCCGCAAAAAATTCGGCTTTGTTTATTATAATAATAAAAGGAAATTTGCAAAGGTGAGCTTCGGCTGAGGCGGAGATGCAGCGGCTGCAAATGGGCGCATCATTCAGCCCGTCACCGCGGACGCCGTACCTCAAAAAAGGACCTCTTGCAAACTGCGGCAGTAATTACGCAATAAGCTTCATTTTTCGGCCTCTTCCGATCGGCGTTTTTATTTATCCTTGGGCTTTGTAACGAGGGATACGGCAAGCCCGCCAATCATGGCCGCGGTTATGCCTGCGGCTCCCGCGGAGAGGGGACCCGTAATAACACCTACGAGTCCGTCCTCGGCTATGGCCTGCTTCGTGCCCTGGGCGAGAAGGTTCCCGAATCCCGTAAGGGGGGTCATGGCTCCCGCCCCCGCCCAGTCGGCAAGGGGCCGGTAAATCCCGAGCCCTCCCAGAACAACTCCGGCCACGACGAAGGAGACGAGTATTTTCGCCGGGGTAAGGTTTGTCCTGTCAATCAAAACCTGTCCTATGGCGCATATGAGGCCGCCTATGAGAAAAGCTTTAAAAAAAATCATTTTTTCGTCATGTTCCTTCCGCACGTCATTTTTAAATATAAGCCGTGCTTTCATGTTTTTGATTACTTACGACTATTCTTTGCCGAAAAAAGAAAAATATGCTCAAAGAGAGAAACTCACGGAAATTTGCCTTAAATTTTTTGAAAGGCTTCAGAAAAATATTGATTTTACGGCGAAAATATAGTATCCTTTAGAAGTTAGCTGCCGCCGGGCAGCAGATGCAGCAGCATCCGTTTACGCATCGTTAGGCCTTTGAAGATGCGTACGGGTGTTTATTTTTTTGGAGGTTTCGGCATGAATAAAGTGAAAGCTGCGCTCGGATATTTTTCAAAGGGCGAAATTATCCTGTGGTCATTTTCGGTGCTTCTTATTATGGCATCCTTCGTTATTTTTGACAGGGGAAATTATCTTACCCTCTCCGCCTCCCTCATAGGAGCCACATCCCTTATTTTCTGCGCCAAAGGAAATCCTGTGGGACAGGTCCTCATCGTCATTTTCAGCGTTATTTACGGGGTGATTTCATTCAGATTTGCTTATTACGGCGAGATGATAACCTATCTCGGCATGACTGCGCCCATGGCCGTTGTCGCCTTTGTTTCATGGATAAAAAACCCTTATAAAGGCAAAAAATCTCAGGTGAAGGTTAACAGTGTAACGTGGGGAGAAATTGCATTCATGCTTTTCCTGACCGCAGCAGTTACCGCAGTTTTTTACTTTATTTTGAAATTTTTTAATACGGCCAATCTCCTTGTGAGCACTTTTTCCGTGGCCACCAGCTTCGCGGCGGTATATCTCACTTTCAGAAGGACGCCGTATTTTGCCCTTGCCTATGCCGCCAACGACGTGGTGCTAATCGTGCTCTGGACTCTGGCCTCCCTGACCGACACCTCCTATATATCGGTGACCGTCTGTTTTATCATGTTCCTGGCCAACGATATTTACGGCTTTGTCAACTGGATAAAAATGAGGGACAGTCAGAGAGACAACGAAAAAATCTTTGCAAAATGAAAAAGCGGCGTTTAAAACGCCGCTTTTAAATATCTCAAAAAAAATTAAATTCAGTTGATTATCCTGAATTTACCGATAAGGGGCAGCTCCTTGAACTGTCCGTTTACGGCGTTCATAATACCCATAATGAGGCATATGACACAGAATACACCCCAGATCCAGCCGATGAATGGGATCGCTGCAGGAATTGAAAACAATCCCAGGAGCAGGGCCTGATTTGCGTGGAAGCGGATAAACCTGGAATTCGGAGCCGCTACCAGAGCGATGACGAGCAGTCCGACATACTCCAATGCGGCGAGGGCTTTATTTGCGGCTATATCAGCCTGCATGTCATAGCCGTCAAATGGGGGCTGCTTAGGCGGTAAGTCTGACTGGGGCTGAGGCTGCGGTTGGGGTTGAGGCTGCGGTTGGGGTTGAGGCTGGGCCAAATTAGTTCCGCATACGGGGCAGAAAAGAGCGGAATCATCTAACTGGCTGCCGCAGGAATTACAAAATTTACTCATAAGTGAACCTCCTTGATTGTTAAAAAGTCAATCAAAGAAATTATATCTGAAGTTTTCGCATTTAACAATCAGTAGAACCGCTAAATAAGTTTTGATTATGTACTTATTAGCTGAAAATATTTTTAGAATAAAACAGCTGAAAAAATTCAGACGTTTTGTAAATATGAAGTCTGTCTTACAATTCAACAATTAGTTTTATTTAAGGAAATTAAGATCGCGAATGATTGCAGGTTCGATTGCCTTGCCTTTGCAAATCTGGAAAAAACAAACTATTTTGATTATACCAAATGCAATATAAAGTATGAGTCCGGCAATAGGCACAATAATGGTCCAACATAACAAAAGAATACAGATACTTAATAAAGTTTCAGCTACAACAAACTTTAAGGCCTGACGAAGATGAAATGATACATATGGTGAAGTACTTCCCATAAGCAAAGCGACAAAGATGCCAAAAAAGCTCATTAAATATAGCATCATAGCAATAACTTTATTATCTGAAATATCTTTTGGATCAAATTCGGCCGTGTGGTCATAGCTAGGTGTAAACTGTTGATAATTTGTATTTGTTGTAGAAAACATCTCTCCGCAATTTGCGCAAAAGACAACATTATCATCAGCTACTGTTCCGCATTTACTGCATATTTTACTCATGCATAACCCTCCAATAATTAATTTATAATAATTATATACATATTTTTAATAAAAGTCTACATATTTATAAATCATTTAGAAGATTAACATTAAAAATTTTCTTATGGTTTTTGTCATATTTACCAAATCTATGTCGTGAAGATAGCAGAGAACACATACTATTTTCTTGCACATATTAACAGGTTTATGATAAAATAAATATATTATGTTACTTTCTGCGCCTATGTTTTGAGCAGGCGCGTATTTATTCAGAGGTGAACGGTTTTGGCAATACCCAGAAGCAACATCAGAAACTTTTCCATAATCGCCCATATAGACCACGGCAAGTCCACCCTTGCGGACAGGCTCCTTGAAGCTACGGACTCAGTGGCTTTAAGGGATATGACGGCTCAGCTTTTAGACAATATGGACCTAGAGCGCGAGAGGGGAATAACCATAAAGGCCCATGCGGTAAAGCTCAACTACAAGGCGAAAGACGGGGAGGAATATGAGCTCAACCTCATCGACACTCCCGGCCACGTTGACTTTAACTATGAGGTTTCCAGATCTCTTGCGGCCTGCGAGGGGGCGGTGCTCATTATCGACGCCTCTCAGGGCATCGAGGCACAGACTTTGGCGAACACCTATCTGGCCCTTGACCACGACCTTGAAATAGTGCCCGTGATAAATAAAATCGACCTTCCTGCCGCGGACCCCGAAAGGGTTGCCCATGAGGTTGAGGATATTATCGGAATACCCTGCCTCGACGCCCCCAGAGTGTCGGCAAAGACGGGGGAGAATATAGAGCAGGTTCTTGAGAGAATTGTCTCCGATATTCCCGCACCTGTGGGGGACGACGACAAACCCCTCAAGGCTCTGGTGTTCGATTCCGTTTACGACAGCTACCGCGGAGTAATAGTATATGTCCGCATTAAGGACGGCAGAATAAAAGCGGGGGACACCATGCGCATGATGGCCACGGGAGCCCGGTTCACCGTTGTGGAGGTAGGCTGCATGAGGGCCACCAGCATGGAGCCCATGGATGAGCTCAGAGCGGGAGACGTAGGATATATCACTGCTTCCATTAAGACCGTCAGCGACGCGAGAGTGGGCGATACGGTGACCCTTGCTTCAAATCCCGCCGCCGAGCCCCTTCCGGGATACCGCCAGGTAAACCCCATGGTGTTCTGCGGAGTTTATCCCGCCGACGGAGCCGATTACGAAAATCTCCGCGACGCCCTTGAAAAGCTCCAGCTCAACGACGCTTCCCTCTCCTATGAGCCCGAGACGTCGGGAGCCCTGGGCTTCGGTTTCAGATGCGGATTTTTGGGGCTTCTTCACCTTGAGATAATTCAGGAGCGCCTCGAAAGGGAATATAACCTTGATCTGGTGACTACGATACCCAGCGTTGTCTACCGCGTGCATCTCACCGACGGCACCGTTGTGAGCGTTGACAATCCCACCCACTATCCCGACCCCGCAGTCATAGACTGCTGTGAAGAGCCGATGACAAACGCCCACATCTATTCCCCGCCCGATTATGTGGGATCCATAATGGACCTGTGTCAGGACAGGAGAGGCATATTCAAGGATATGACCTATCTTGCCCCCGACAGGGTGGATATACACTATGAGCTGCCCCTTAACGAGATCATCTATGATTTCTTCGACGTGCTCAAATCCCGCACCAGAGGATACGCGTCCTTCGACTATGAAATAGACAGCTATAACCGTTCGCAGCTTGTAAAGCTGGACGTGCTTTTAAACGGAGATATGGTTGACGCCCTTTCGTTTATTATCCATTCCGATAAAGCTTATTCGAGGGCGAGAAAGATAGCCGAAAAGCTCAAGGAGAATATACCCCGTCAGATGTTTGAAATACCCATACAGCTTGCCGTAGGCGGCAAGGTCATCGCCAGAGAGACCGTAAAGGCAATGCGCAAGGACGTTCTTGCAAAGTGCTACGGCGGCGACATCACCAGAAAGAAGAAGCTCCTTGAAAAGCAGAAGGAAGGCAAAAAGCGTATGCGTCACTTCGGCACCGTAGAGGTTCCCCAGGAGGCGTTTATGGCGGTTCTCAAGCTCGACGACGAGTAATATATCAAGAGGAGAAGAGTTATGAAGGTTATCGATTTTGAAGCAATCAGCAATATGGGCATAACGCCCATGCAGTGCTATGAATGGGTCAGCGACATGCTTGCCAAAAAGGATGAGGCGATTCTGCCCGCTAAAATAAGCATGAAGCCCATGAACGGAGTTTTCTACAATGTCATGCCCACGGTGATTTTAAGCGAAAAAAGGGTGGGAGTGAAGGTGGTCACAAGGTATCCGGAAAGAAATCCCAGCCTTGAGAGCGAGATACTTTTGTATAACCTTGAAAACGGAGAGCTGCTGGCGATTATGGACGGCACCTATATCACCGCCATGAGGACGGGAGCCGTAGCCGCCCATTCCATAAAGCTCCTTGCAAAGAGCGATTTTAAGACCCTGGGTTTTATGGGCCTCGGCAACACAGCCCGCGCTGCCATGAAGGTGCTTACCGCTCTGTTCCCCGAAAGGGAGATGACCGTAAAGCTTTTAAGATATAAAAACCAGCATGAGGAATTTAAGGTGGTTTTCAGCGGCTGCGATAATCTTAAATTTGAAATCTGCGATACCTGCCGTGAGCTTGTCAAGGGAAGCGACGTTGTGGTTTCAGCCGTTACCGTATTCGAGCAGGACGTATGCGAGGACGACTGCTTTGAAGAGGGCTGTCTGCTTGTTCCCATCCACACCAGAGGCTTTACAAACTGCGATTTGTTTTTCGATAAAGTCTTTGCCGATGACGTAAACCATGTGAGAGGCTTTAAGAATTTCGACCGTTTCAGGTCCTTTGCCGAGGTTGCGGACGTGGTCAAGGGCGCTGTGCCCGGCCGTGAAAGCGACAGCGAAAGAATAATCGCCTACAATATCGGAATTGCCCTTCACGACATGTATTTTGCCGATAAGGTATATGCTATGTCGGGAGAGACGCAGGAAATCACATTGAAGGCTCCGAAGGAACAGTTCTGGATTAAATAAGCCTTACGAATAAGTCTGAGCCGTACCGCTGTGCAGCCGTGCGGCTTATATTATTCAAACGAAAAGGCAATATTTACAATTTGTTAATTGAAATAGCATAAAAATAGTTGTATGATAAATTAGCACTCTGAGATTAAGAGTGCTAATTTACATTTACAAAGGGGACGTCACAATGGAAAAACAACAGTTTAAGGCGGAGTCGAAGCGCCTGTTGGATTTGATGATTCACTCCATATATACAAACCGCGAGATCTTTCTCAGGGAGCTTATCTCCAACGCCAGCGACGCGGAGGACAAGCTCTGCTACCTTGCCCTCACCGACGAAAAGGTGGGCATGACGAGGGATGATTTTGAAATCAGGATCACCGCCGATAAGGAAAGCCGCACCCTCACCGTTTCCGATAACGGCGTGGGCATGGACAAGCAGTCCCTTGAGGACAATCTGGGCGTTATCGCAAAGAGCGGTTCCCTGCAGTTTAAGCAGGAACACTCGGGCGAGGAAAACAGCGCCGACAATGTGGATATAATCGGCCAGTTCGGCGTGGGCTTTTACTCGGCGTTCATGGTGAGCGATAAGGTCACCGTCATCAGCCGCGCCTACGGCAGCGACAAGGCTTACTGCTGGGAGTCCGAGGGCGAGGACGGATACACTGTCACCGAGTGTGAAAAGGACACCGTCGGCACCGACGTCATAATGCATATAAAGGAGGACGGCGAAGAGGACAAATATTCCGAATTCCTTGAGGAATACACTCTCCGCTCCCTTGTAAAGAAATATTCGGATTATATCCATTTCCCCATTAAAATGGATGTGACAAAGAGCCGTCCCGTCGAGAAGGCCGAGGGTGATGAGGATAAGGACGGTGAGCCCGAATACGAGACATATACCGAGACCGAAACCCTCAACAGCATGGTGCCTTTGTGGCATAAGAATAAGAGCGAGGTAACTCAGGAGGAGTACAGCAGCTTTTATAAGGATATGTTCATGGATTACGAGGACCCGCTCCTTACAATCAGCGTAAAGACCGAAGGCGTGGTGTCCTATGAGGCGCTGCTTTTTGTGCCCTCGAGAACCCCCTTCGACTATTATACAAAGGACTACGAAAAGGGCCTGAGGCTTTATTCGAGCGGCGTTATGATAATGGAGAAATGCGCCGATTTGCTGCCCGAGCACTTCCGCTTTGTAAAGGGCGTAGTGGATTCCCAGGACCTTTCTCTCAACATTTCAAGAGAGATGCTCCAGCAGGACAGACAGCTCAAAGCCATTGCCTCAAATATCGAGAAGAAGATAAAGAGGGAGCTCCTGAAGCTCATGAAGGACGACAGGGAGAAATACGAGAAGTTCTTCGAGAGCTTCGGCCTGCAGCTTAAATACGGCGTTGTGAACGATTTCGGGGCCAATAAGGAGCTGCTGCGCGATTTGCTTATCTTCCGTTCCTCCGAAAGCGATAAGCCCGTCACGCTCTCAGAGTATGAGGAGCGCATGAAGAGCGAGCAGAAATATGTTTACTATGCCTGCGGCGAATCCGTCGCCAAAATCGCCGCCCTGCCCCAGACGGAATACGTCCGCGAAAAGGGATACGAGATACTCTATCTCACCGATGAGGTTGACGAGTTCGTCATGCAGATGCTCCGCGACGTAAACGGCAAGGAGATAAAGTCGGTAAACGACGACGATATCGCCGACGAGAGCGATAAGGAGAAGGCGGAAAAGGCCGATGAGGAAAACAGGGAGCTCTTCGACTTTATGAAGGAAACCCTCGGCGGCGAGGTCGTAAAGGTGAAGATTTCAAACAAGCTTAAAAATCATCCCGTATTTCTCACAAGCGAAGGCGGAATAACCCTTGAAATGGAGAAATATTTTGCTAAAATGAAGACGGAGGGAGCCATGAAGGCTCAGAAGGTGCTGGAGCTCAACGGCGGCCATAAGATGTTCAGGGCTTTGCAGGAGGCCTACGGGCAGGATAAGGAAAAGGCCGCGAAGCTCACGAAGCTCCTTTACTCTCAGGCCCTGCTCATTGCAGGCTTCTCCCTTGAAAATCCCACAGAGTACGCCGACCTTGTGTGCTCACTTTTAACCGAGTAAGGAGGAAACCCCTTGAACGAAAAGGACGGAATAATAACCCTCACCGACGAGGAGGGAAACGACATCGACTTTCAGCTTCTTGACATAATCGACTACGAGGGCAGCGAATACGCAGCGCTGCTTCCCGTATCGGAGGGAGTTGAGGAGGATGAAAGGCAGGAAGTGCTGATACTTCTTGTCTGCGGCGAGGACGACGAGGATGTGTCCTTCGAGGTAGTGGAGGATTTCGGAACCGTTGAGAAAATTTTCGCCCTGTTCAAAGAGAGGAACTCAGAGCTTTTCAGTTTTGAATAAGCTTTTGCACAGAAAAAACCCGCTTGTCCCATAACAGGATAAGCGGGTTTTTTCGAGTGTTTTATGGAGGGATAAAAAGATGTTGTCATTTTTTATATTTTGCAAGGACCGCCGTATTGTCCTTAAGGCTGCCTGAATTGTCAAAGGCGGTCTGCATGCTCACCGTGACCTTGTCCTTCATCTCCTTTATGGCCTCTCTTTCGGGGAGAGAGGAGTCGGGATAGACAGGCTCAAGAACGTGTATTTTGGCGGTGGGCTTTTTCCTGAGCTTTGACTCAGGCTCATGGAAGGTGATTATCATCGGCGCCACGGGGACGTTGTTTTTTACCGCGTAGGCGAAAGCGCCTCTTCTGAAGCCTCTGATGCCGTTATAGTAGGGGAAGAGCACCGCCTCGGGATAGAAGTGGACTACATGGCCCCCGTCAAGGAGAGCCGAAACAGCTTCGGAGAATTTTACCATGGCTTTTTGGGAGCGGGGAATGGGGATGCCCCCCAAAAGCTTTACGAGTATTCTCACAACGGGTATTTCAAAATTTTCTTTTATGGTGGTAAAGGTGATGTCGCGCCTTCCAACGGCAGTGGCTATCATGCCGCAGTCCAAAAGATTAACGTGATTGCACACGGTTATATAGCCTTTTCCCTCAAGGGGCTCGAGGTTTTTCTTTCCCGAGATCTCAAGCTTAAATATAAGCTTGTTAAGTACACCCAAAGCGGGCAGGGCGAAGGCCTTCAAGCCTCCCGAGACCGCGTTGAATACGGGGCTTTCTGATATGAATTTATAATTTTCGTCAACCTTTATATTGTAAGGGGTCCACATCTTTACGACGTGTTCCTCATCGGGCTTAACTTCCTCCGCCAGCTTTAAGTCGTTAGTGTTTTCCATTTTTGCTCTCCTCTATGGCTTGAGCGAACATCTTTTCCATCATGGCGGCGCAGTGGGATAAAGCGTATTGCCTGCCGTGTTCGCTGTACTTTATCTCCATTTTTCTGCGCTCTTCGGGATGCTCGATCCAGTAATCTATTTTTTCAGCCAGGTTTTTAGCGCTTCCCGCCGTGAACAGGCTGCGTCTGTCCAGGGCAAAGCCGCCTGTGGCCGATTTTTCGCTGTTTGATATAATGGGCACAAGTCCGCTTGAAAAGGCCTCTATGCAGGAAATGGCCTCTATTTCCGCGTCGGCGGGGTGGACGTAAAGGTCGCATACCGACATGAGGGCTTTGAGCTCTTCCTTTGTGTAAAACCCAAATGAAGGCGGGTTTTTGAGCTTTTTCCCCATTTTTACATATTTCTTTTCCTTCGGTCCCCTGCCCGCAAAGAAAAGCTGTATCTCACCGCTGTGCCGCGAAAGCGCCGCGGCCTCGATAAGCAGATCCTGCCGTTTTTCATTTGAGAGCCTGCCCACCATAAGAACAGAAAATTTATCCTTTATTTCGTCGGGCTTTTCTCCCTTTGAATAAGTGAAGCAGTTGTCCACTCCGTTTGAAATAACGTGAAGCTTTGCCGAATAGCCGTGTTTTTTAAGCTCGCCCGCGATGAAGGGGCTGGGACAGTGCAGGTGGGTATAGCCGTCATAAAAACGGTTCCTGAAAAACCGGTATACGATTTCGGGAGCCAGCTTCGAATGAGCCAGCCCGCAGTTGTAGGTTATGTTTTCGGGCTGAACGTGAAAAGCTCCCGTAACGGGTATCCCCATTTCTTCGGCGATCCTCTTTCCCTTGACCGCAAGGGGAAGGAAGGGCATATAAAAATGGACTACGTCCGCTCCCTCGAAAGCTTCTCTGAGAGTTGACTCAACGGGCTTTGCAAAGGACATGCCCTGCTTGTGGGCCACCGGCGTCGCCACGGGGACCTTGAGCTCGGGGAGCACATATTTGTCCTTTCCCTCGGCTCCCATGCCCGCAATGCGTACCTCATGGCCTCTTTCGCGCAGGGCGTTCACAAGGTTGCGCGCCGACATGGTGGTTCCGTTATTTCCTATATCGTACTGATCTATTACCAAAACTATTTTCATTGACTACTCTCCCGTTAAGGGTTTTGACTTGTTATATTTTACCTGCTTTGCTCAGTCAATTCAAAGGTCGAATTGCGGCAGTTTTGCGGCAAAAAGCTTTCTTTACAACCTATTTGCTATAATTTATAATTAGATTATAAAAAACATTTATTCAGGAGGAAAAATGGAAAAGATTATATATATCGCGGAAGATGATCCGAATATCAGAAATCTTGAAGAGGCGTTTCTGGAAAAAAGCGGATATAAAGTTTTTTCTTTTGAAAACGGAGACCTGCTTTACGATAAATTCAAAAAAGAGCCTGCCGATCTTGTTATCCTTGACATAATGATGCCGGGGACAGACGGGCTGTCCCTGTGTGCTTCCATGAGGAAGGAGAGCAGCGTGCCCATTATAATCGTGTCAGCCAAGGGCTCTGATATGGAGCGGGTGGCGGGCATCACAATGGGCTGCGACGACTATATGGCAAAGCCTTTTTCGCCCATAGAGCTTGTGGCGAGGGTGCAGGCCATTTTCCGACGCATGGAGATGATGCGCCCAGACAGGGCCGATGCCGACATCATAAACTGCGGGGATCTGAAAATAGACAAGGCGAGGCGAGAGGTGACAAAGGACGGCAGGACTGTTGACCTTACTCCCAACGAATTCAACCTTATCTGTTATCTTGCGATGAACAGCTCGAGAGCTGTTTCGAGGAATGAGCTTCTCGAAAAGCTTTGGGATTTCGGTCGCGGGGATGTGGATACGAGAGCTACGGACGACGCCATGAAGCGCCTTCGCAGGAAGCTTAACGACTGCGGCAGCGAGGTAAAGATAGAAACGGTGCGCGGCTTCGGCTTCAGGATAGGGTGAGAAAAATGGTGAACGAGTATAAAAAGCCTGAGCAGCTGAGAAAAATCGCTAGAAAAAACGAAAAAAAGAAGCTTAAAACCCTGAGAAAGACCGTATTTAACCCTCTTCTGATAGCCACTACGGTGATAAGCGTTGTCATGTTTATTTTCTTCAATTTCGTTATAATGCTCATGCTCTATTCGGGAACCATAAACGATTTGAATTCCTTTGCGGGCACCATAGAGCAGATATATTCGGCGGCGGACGATCAGGATTTAAGCGTCAGGGAGCTGGGAAAGCTCTACCGTGCCGAGGTGGAACGCAGGGCGGTGTCCTACCAGACAAACATGATAATCATTTCCCGTAACGGAGAGGTGCTCTATTCGGCAGCCAGCTTTTACGACGAGGAGGAGCAGGAAATTTCCGAGGCCGTAGTTATAAATTCGGGAAAATCCGACAGAAATACCTTTTCGGCAATTACAAGGGACGACATGGTGGTCTTTAAGATTGTTGATATCGGCCTTGAAGACGGGGAGCGATGCTGCGTCTACGCCTCTCTGCGCAGTCTTTTGGGAACTCTTCGCTCGAGCAATCAGGCCCTTGCGGTGCTTATTGTATTTTCCTTCCTGTGCTTTTTCCTGGCTTCCCATATAATAGCCGATAATATTTCAAAGCCCATTAAGGAGCTGAGCGACCACATGGAGGTCATCGGCGACGGCGACTTTACCCCCGTGGCCGTAAGCGAAAATTCCGCGGAGCTCCACAAGCTTACCGTGAGCATAAACGAGATGCTGGCAAGGCTCGAAGCCTATAACGACGCCCATACGATTTCCATGCAGAACCTTTCCCATGACCTGAGAACGCCTCTCATGTCCATAAACGGCTATGCGGAGGCCATAAAATACGGTGTCATCGACAATCCCGACGACGCGGCGGACGTGATAATAAGGGAGAGCAGAAGGCTTACGGAGGTTGTGGAAAAGCTGCTCATCCTCTCGGAGCTGGATACCCTCAATCAGCCAATAGACATGACGCCTACGGACCTGTGCGAGTTCATAAACGAGGAGATCGAGAGGATAGAGGGCTACGCCATGCAGATGTCGGTGGAGATAAAGTGCGATTTTGAAAAGGAGGAGGCCTTGGTCCTTGCGGACAGTCAGCTTCTCTCGACAATCATCTCAAATCTTCTTTCAAACGCCATTCGCTACGCAAAGAGCACTGTGGAAATCAGCGTTTACGATACTGATGCGGCTACCTGCATCAGAGTTTCAGACGACGGAAAGGGCCTGAGCGAGGAGGACATGAAGTATCTCTTCGTAAGGTACTATGTGGGCAAAACGGGACATTCGGGTCTCGGCCTGTCAGCGGCGAAAAGTGCCGCCGAGTATATGGGCTGTTCTCTCACGGGAGAGAACCGAGAAGCTCAGGACCCCGATGACCCTGATTCCCCGCCGAAAGGCGCGGTGTTCACCGTCGCTTTTCCGAAATACGGTCCGCAATACGGATGAAAATAACACCCGCACTTTTTAAGCGCGGGTGCTGTAGCTTATCCGTAATGTTGTTTTCATGCTTAAATGATTTTCTAATTGCTGTTGTACCATTTAAAGAGAAGTCCGATACAGCGCAGCATCAGAGTCTTTTCGATGTGCTTTCTCTGCCGAGAGAACCTTCCCGCAGGAAAATATATTTTCTGTGTGCCTGTATTAAATGTGCAGAATAAATTGGCTCAGCCCACAATCCCTCAGTCAAAGCTGCGCTTTGACAGCTCCCTTTACACAAGGGAGATGTGTTTTGCCGCCTGATTTCAGTTTTTTCTACAGTCTGAAACACCCACGCTTAAAAAGCGCGGGTGTTTTGTATACGGACTGATTATATTTTATTATAATCCTTATTTTTTATCTTCTTCCTCTTTGAGCTTCTGAGCTGTTTCAATGCTCTTTTTCCAAATTTCCTGTTCCTTTTTAATTTTTTCGCGGCGTTCCCTGCGGTTTCTGCCGATATATCCGTTTCGCTGCAAAGCGGTAATTATCGTTGCGGGAATTGTTCCCACAGCTCCTGCGATAAGATCCGTCATGGTGTCGATAAGACCCGAATCGGAGTTGGGGAGGGAGCACTGGAGGAAGGTCCCGTGAATCCTGTCCATGGAAAACTCGTAAAACTCCCAGCCTACCGCTATGAAGAAAGAAAAGCCGATGGAAAACAGGGCTGCAAGGGTGGGGGCAAGGGGCTTGTTCTTTCCCTGGACGATTACGGCGAAATCGTATCCGAACCATGCGCATATGGCTCCAGAGACGATGTGGAGGAGGATGTCGTACCACTCGAATACGAAGAACAGACCGAAGGTCTTAGAAAGGAAAGAGCCGAGAAAAATGAATATGGTCAAAGCTGTCTGAGCGTGGCTGCTTACGTTTTTAATAAATGAATTGCCGCCGAAAATCTGGAACATATCCCAAAGAAATGTGAATATCAGGGAAAACAGAGCTTGCAAGGAATCCTTTCCCTCGCCGCTGAAAAGCTCATAGAAGAACCAGACGGCTATGCACAGTCTCATAAGGGTCCAGAGTACAAGCTCCGTTTTCGGCATGGTCTTTAAATAGGAAAATCGTTTCATTTTGTCATCCTTTCGGGGCGATTACTGAGTTTCGGTTTCGGTTATGGTCTCATTTTCGAAAGCGTCGAAGGCGCTTGAGTTGGCCGCTATATTTTTGTAGCAAGCCTTGGCGGCGCGCTGATTGACTTCGAAGGAGTAGGTGCCTGTCCATTGAGCCACGAGGGTTTCAAACTCTTCCTCCTTAAGGTCCAGCAGGCAGCTTTCACGGTTAAGCTGATAGTAGATGTTGGAGTCGCTGTCGGCGGGGAGATGCTGTACGGCGAAAATATAGTCCCCGAGAGTTACAACGTCTGCCGAATCTTCCTCAATTGCCTTTACCGATTCAAAAAATGATTCGGGATAAAGTGAGGAATCTCTGCTTATTACCGTCGCCTGGACGGTGGAGCCTTCCTGACCCACATAGTCTGAGTATATGTCATCAATGAGCGTGCCGGAGTTTATCTTAGTCACAAAGCCCTCAAAGGTCTCCACGGTTTTCTGACGGCTTTCGTCGTCCATGGGGACGGTGTTGCCGTTTTCATCCAGATCCGTAAGGAAGCCGTTTATGGATTTAATTATGGCATAGTTATCGCTGAAGTATTTCTCAACTGTTTCCTCAGGTATGGGCGTAATGCCGTCGGTATCATAATATGCAAGGAATATGGCGTTTTCATACGCCTTGCTTTCATAGACTTTTGTAAGAGCCTGCTTTGAAACGCCTATCTTTTCATAATAATTTCCGTAAAGGCGCCAAAGGTCGTTGACGGTCTGGGAGACCTCACTCTTTTTTGTGTCAGAAAGTGAGAGACTCATCTGAGCGAAAACCGTATTCACAGCGATATAGCGCACACAGTTTTCCGCTGCCTCCTTCATTGCGGCCGTGCTTTCCGGCGTGCCTTCCGAAGAGGCGATCGCATTGTCAAGATAATAGATATAAACCTCTTTGTCCACCTCAACGCTGCCCACGGTGATTACCTTTCCCACGGGAAGGCTGCAGGAGGAGAATAAAAGAACAAGGACAATAAGAATTCCTATTGATGCTGATATTTTTTTCATAGTTAAGCCATCCTCCAAAAGGCGATTTACAACAAGATTATATAACAAAGCGGGAAAAAAGTCCACAAAAAACGATGAGTAAGAGAAAATGTAATATTTGCGGCAGAGCTGCGGGACGAAGAGCGGAAAAAAGGCGAAAGCACTGAAGAGTAAAGGAACTGCTGATAAATGTTTATAAATGGCGGAGAAAAGATAATGGGATGATTAAAAAGGGCCGCGGCGCGGGAAGAAAAATCCCGCGCCGCAGCTTCAGAGAGCGTGGTTAAATTATATTAAAGTAATTTAAAGCAACTCGGAAATCAGTTTTCCTTCTTTTTTCTCAGGAAAACAACGCCCGTTGCCGCGACTACGGCAAGCAGTGCGACGCCTGCAAGAGAAGCGGAGCCTGTTGAGGGATTTTCGGGTGCTTCGGGTGCGGATGTATCGGACTCGGTTTCGGAAGGCTCAGTTTCGGAAGGTTCTGTTTCAGAGGGCTCAGTCTCAGAAGGCTCAGTCTCAGAGGGCTCAGTCTCAGAAGGCTCAGTCTCAGAGGGCTCAGTCTCGGAAGGCTCAGTCTCAGAGGGCTCAGTTTCGGAAGGCTCTGTCTCGGAAGGCTCAGTCTCGGAAGGCTCAGTCTCGGAAGGCTCTGTCTCGGAAGGCTCAGTTTCGGAAGGCTCTGTCTCAGAGGGCTCAGTCTCGGAAGGCTCAGTCTCGGAAGGCTCAGTCTCGGAGGGCTCTGTCTCGGAAGGCTCTGTTTCGGAAGGTTCAAGGGTCTCTATAACCTGTGTCTCTGCCTCGCCGCATACGGAGCAAACTCTTTCTTTGAGTCCCTCCTCATTCTCGGTGGGCTCCTTTGTAATTACCCAGTCGCCGAATTCGTGGCTGCATGTAAAGGTACAGTCGGCTTCTCCGCCGTCCTGGCTGTTTATAAGTGAGGCGTTTTCATCATAGAGCTTATAGGCTGTAAGTGAAATATCGTCTGCGGAAACCTTGCCGTTTTTGATATTAAAAACAATTGTGACAAGTACGGTATCCTCGGTGTACGGCAGCGCAGAAGCAAAGGAAAGGCGCATGGCGTCCTCGCCGTAAGCGGGGTTGAACTGTCCCACAGCGCTGCCCTCAACGTGGTCGAACTGAAGGTTTTCACTGTTATATTTAAGGGTAAAGTTTCCGCCTGCCGCGCCTGCGTCGCCGGGAAGGGTTACGGATACGGTGAGCTTGCCGTCGGCGGCAGCTGAATTTACCTTGTATGTGGGCTTGTCCGCCGCATATACGGCAATGCCGCTTATTACTATTGCCATAACGGTCAAAACCGCTAAAGCCGCTGTGAAGATTTTCTTTTTCATTTTGAAATTCCTTTCTTTATATATGTTTATTTTTACAGCCTGTCAATAAGTCCCGCGTCAAGGCGCATTATCAGAACGGCGTCGGCCGCATCGACGGTGCCGTCGGAATTGACGTCGGCTGCTTTAAGCTGTGTTTCGCTGAGGGTTATCATTCCCGCGTCGTATCTCTGTACGAGAACCGCGTCGGCTGCGTCAACAGCTCCGTCGCCGTTTACATCGCCTTTGAGGACGGCGGCAGGTTCTTCGGTTGTAAGGATGTACTTGCTGAAATGGTCAGTCGTGAATACCATATATCCGTCTGTAAAATATGCGTTCATGTTAGTGTAGGTTCCGTTCGCCTCTTCGCGGTAGACTTTAAGAAGAGAACCGTCCATTCCTTCGGGGACGGGGATTTTCACCGTGACCTCGCCGTTCGGCTGAACCTGGGCGCCGTCCTTTACGAGTGAAATGTCAAAGACGATTTTGTTATCGTCGGCTGAAAGCTGCTCGGCTTTGAGCTGCGCTCCGTCGGGGAGAATGTTCAGCTCCTTTTCGGCAACGGAAATGCCCGTGGCGCTGTCGACTTTTTTATCAAGGGCTATGAATTCAAAGCCGTTTTCCTTTGCATAGGTTTCGGCGGCCGTGCCTGCGTAGCCGTAGATCTTAAAGCCGGGGACAGGGTCTGTGCCCTTTGCCGGATTTCCCGTATATCCGAACGCGCAATAATCTATGTTAGTAACAGAATCGGGTATCATAACCGACACGACAGCCTCGCAGTTTGCAAAGGCCAAAGCTCCGATATTCTCCACACTGTCCGGCAGGATAATTGATTCAAGAACAGAACAGCCGTCAAAAGCTTCCTCTCCTATCTCCTTAACGCCTTCGGGGATGCTGACTGTCTTTAAAGAATCACATCCGACAAACATATAGTCGGGAATAGTTTTTATATTATCGGGAAGCTCTACTCCCGTGATTTTGTCATTGTATGAAAACACTCCGTCAGCTATTACCTTGATGTTATTATTAATACTGCATATGCCCTCAAAATTTTCCGAAACGGAAACAAGGCAATTGTCAATATAAAGTATTCCGTCATTCCAGTTTGACGGGTCATTATAATAAGCTGTACCGATAAATACGTCGCTTCCCAGGTAAGTTACGCTTTCAGGGATTTCAAAATCAGCTAAAGCAGAACATCCGCTGAAGGCATACGAACCTATATAAGAAACGCCGTTCGGAATATGGATTTCTTTAAGCGATGAGCAATTGGCAAAAGCCAGTCCGTTTATTTGGGTTACGCTTTCGGGAATGGATACGCTTTTCAGAGAAGAGCATCCGTAAAAAAAGCTGTCGGGGATGACAAGCATACTCTGCGGAAGTACTATCTCTGTAAGATTTGCACAGCCCGTAAATACATCTGCCGCAATTGCCTTTACGCTGTCCTTTACCTCATATTTACCGGACAGCTCATTTGAAACCTTGATTAAATAATTACCGACATACAGCTCTCCGTCCTGCCAGTTGGACGGCTCGTTATAATACGCCGTATTATCCAAAACTGCCTTTCCGATATATGTAACTCCGTCGGGTAAGGTTATGTCGGACAATGAAGAACAATCTGTGAATGCATAATCTCCGATTTTTTCAACGCCCGACGGAATCGTTATTGTTTCCAGAGAAGTGCAGCCGTTAAACATATAGTCGGGAACAGAAGTTAAGTTATACGGAAGCACTACATTTTTGAGGGATGTACATCCGCTGAATACCGAACCTATCTCCTCAGCCGTTCCGGAAAATGAAACCGTTTCAAGAGATGATAAAGATGAAAATGCGGAGTCAGTTATATTGCCCACATTTCCTTTAAAATCAATTGATTTAAGAGAATTGCACTTATAGAACATTCCTGAATCAATGTTTCCCACATCGCCTAAAAAAGTGATGCTGCCAAGGGATGAGTCCATATCTTCTAATATGGAGCCAATTATAGCTCCAAGTCCAGATGATATATCCTGTAATTTAATGTTTCCTGTAAAAACATCATCACCCATGTTTTTTACGCTTGCCGGTACGGTAACGTTAATCAAAAGATTTGAAGACATAAAAAGCGAAGCAAAAGCTCGGTCGCCTATTGTAACTACACTGTCCGGAATAACTATATCAACATCCGAATCACTGTCGATTATTGTAAAGTCAAACGCTGAATCGGCAATTAGTTTTGTGCCGTCTTTGATATTTATCGGTGCGGAAATACGACCGCACATAGAATAAGTCTCAATAGAACCAATAGTATAATCCTGGACATCTAATAAGTAATTTCCTAAATAAAAAATCCCGTTTTCCCAGTTATTCTGATTCGCATAACAAGCCGTCTTGTAAAAAGCTTTTGCTTCAATGGATTCAACATTATCAGCAATGTCGACATCCGCCAAAGATGAACAATAAGCAAATGCACGGCGGCCTATTTCTCTAACGCTTTCGGGAATGACTGCTTTGCTTAATACGGCGTTCTCAAAGGCATAGCTTTCTATCCTCTTTACGGTGTTGGGAATATTATAAGAACCTGACTTTGCGTCCGGATAATCAATTATAATTGTCTTATCCTTTGTTAGTAAGGCTCCGTTGTCGCTGCTGTAATTTGTATTGGCAGCGTCAACACTTATGTATTCCAAAGCTGAACATCCGCTGAAGGGGGTACTGCCCAAGTCGGCGACAGTTGCAGGAATGCTTATCCTTTCCAAATTGATATTGTCATTAAAAACAGAATCAACTATATATACAGTACCGTTCGGAACAGAATAATTACCGCCTTTTCCCTCAGGGAAAATAATGAGCTTTGTTATATCCTTGCTGAATACCACTCCGTCAATATCAACGTATTTTGTGTTTTGTGAATCCACCGTTATGGCTGTAAGAGCGGTGCATCCATCAAAAGCATAAAAGCTCAGTTCGGTAACACTGTGCGGAATAGTTATGCTTTCAAGAGAAGTACAATTTTCGAAAGCATACATTTCTATATCAGTTACGCTTTCAGGAACGGAAATGTTTTTCAAATTTGCGCAGCCGCTGAAGGCGTGTTCACCAATTTTTGTTATACCTTCAGCTATTTCTGCGTTTACTATGTTCATATTATCCCTAAACGCATAGTATCCTATACTCGTAACCTTATACCCGTCAATTTCCGACGGGATTACAAGGTCTGAGGCGGTGCCGTTATATCCTGTTATCTCCGCCGTACCGTCATAGAGGATTTCGTACTCGAAATTCCCGCTTTCCGTTCGCGCAGCGCTTTCCTGAGCATCATCCTCATACGCCGCGTCCTGCGTTATTGCGGGCTCATCGGTCTGAGCTACACTGTCCTCGGAAACCTGATACTCATAATCCCCGCTTTCTGCCGCAAAGGCATTCATTCCGCTCACAGGCGCCGCAGATATTATCATCATCAGCGCCAGAAGGAGCGATAAAATACGTTTTGTTTTTGCTTTTCTTGCTCTCATTTTCATCCTCCTTAAATATTTCTTTTTTAAAATATACAGGCCTAGTAAACAATATGTTTACTAAACCGATTATAATAAACAAATTGTTTACTGTCAAGTTGTGGGGAAATAATTTATTGTATCATTAGTCCCGAAGGGCGGAATGAAAGTGAACTATACAAAAAGACTCTATGATCTGAGAATTGACCACGATCTCAGGCAGGAAGATGTTGCCGCCGTTTTGAACATCACCAAGCAGGCTTACGGAATGTATGAAAACGGCAAAAGAGGACTCCCCATAGAGTACCTTATTAAACTCAGCAAATATTACAAAGTCTCGACTGACTTCATATTGGGGCTTACGGACAAAAAATAGCAGCGGCATGAAACTTTGAGTTTCTGCCGCTGTTTTGCTGTTTTGACTGTCGTTTGCCGATGCCTTCGCGCTTTCCGCCGCAACCGTGTCCGAAGGTATGCGTATTCATATTTATATCGGCCGAAAATAAAGGGATGTTTATCTTCGCGCTTTCCTTGTTTCGGGCGTTCGGGCACATTCATTTGGCACAAAGCGTGCATCCGCCTTTTGTTCGGGAGCATTTTATGGTAAAATATCAATAAATCCAACGAAAGGAGAATTTTATGAAAAAGCTTATATCGTGGAACGTAAACGGACTGAGAGCCTGTGCGGGCAAAGGATTTTTCGAGGCCATGGCTTCTCTGGATCCGGACGTCATATGCATACAGGAGACCAAATTGCAGGAGGGACAGCTACGAATGCCCGAGGACGGATATTTCCGCTTCTGGAATTACGCCGAGAAAAAGGGGTACTCGGGTACGGCTGTATTCACAAAGGAGGAACCGATTTCCGTAAACTGCGGACTTGGAGAGCTCCTTACGGACAATGAAGGCCGAGTAATAACCTTGGAGTTTCCTGAGTATTATCTTATAAATGTATATACACCCAACGCACAGCGGGAGCTGGCAAGGCTCGATTACAGAATGAAGTGGGACGACGCTTTCCGCATGTATGCGGCGGGGCTTGCGGAGAAAAAGGGAGTTGTGGTGTGCGGGGATATGAACGTTGCCCACAATGAGATAGATTTAAAAAATCCCAAGACCAACAGAGGTAACGCGGGTTTTTCCGACGAGGAAAGGGAGAAGTTTACAAAATTCCTTGAGGCGGGATTTACGGATTCCTTCAGATATTTCTATCCCGACCTTGAAGGGGCCTATTCATGGTGGTCCTACATGTTCAACGCCCGAAAGAACAATGCGGGATGGCGCATCGACTATTTCTGTGTTTCCGAGAGCATGAAGGAGCATCTTGTTTCAGCCTCCATACATCCCGAGATTTTCGGCTCCGACCACTGCCCTGTGGAAGTTGTTTTGAATTTGTGAATTTTGTTGTGAGTTTGTAAACAATGGACGAAAAGTTTGAAATCGGCTCTTTCCCGTGATAAAATGTAAAAGCGATTAATTTAAATTTGTAAACACAATCCAATTAAGGGAGGTATTTCCTTGTCAGATTTTAAAGAAAAAGAAAAGGGCGAAGGGCTGCCCGAGGAGGAGCAGGACGTAAAGGCCGATTCTCCTGAGGGAACGGAGTCCGTATCTTCCGATAGCTCTGAGCCGAAAGAGTCCAAGAGCGAAAAGGAGGAACTCGAGGAGCTGGCAGCCCTGTTCCAGAAGGAGCTCGACAAAGCAAAGGCGCAGACGGAGAAAAGCGGCTCCATTTCCGACTGGGATAATCTTGCAACGGTAGGCGCGGCAGTTGAGGGAGTGAAAGCTCCTGAACGTTCAGACAAAGCAGAACAGGAGAGTGACACCGCCGAAAAAGGGCCTGAAAGCAAGGGCGAGGCGGAGGAGCTTGATGAGTCTCTTTGTATCCGCTGCGGAAAGAATGAGCGCAGGACCGATGAAAACGGCGAATATGTAAGCGATTACTGCGAGGAATGTGAGAGTGCGCGCCTTAAAACCCATGTGAGATGGCTGGGCACACTGCTTTTTGCTATCGCCGTTGCGGTAATGATTTTTGCAGGCCGCGATTTCGCTGAATCATCAGACAGTTTTAAGACCGTTCTGGAAGCTGACGCACTGAGAATGGACAGAAAATATACCTCGGCCATGGATGCCTATTATCTTGCCGTTTCCACGGGGAACGACAGAGGATATGTGGTCAAGAATCTGTTTAAATGCTATGAAAAGGGCGAAATGATAATGTACACCTCTCAGATGCTCGCTCAGATGGGATATGATGAGGACACTCTGAGCAAGCCCGTGAATTCATATCTTGAGAAGCTGTACAAAAAGAGCGAGAAGCTCAACCTCACCTCCACATATGCCGCTCAGGCGGTGGACGACGCAACCGATGACGACGGAAATGTTGATTACGATGCAGCGGCTGCCGCTCTCGGCGAGCTTGCCGAAAGCGAGGATTACGATCCCGCCATCATACAGTATTACCGTTACTATGCGGCTGCTCGTGCATCAAAGAGCAACGACGAGCTTGTTGCCATAATCTCCGAAAACGAGGATTATATAAACGAATATCCGTGGCTGTTCCTGCCGAAACTCGCCACTCTCAAGGTTGGAGCGGGAGATTCCGAGGGTGCTCTGGAGATTTGTGACAGGATGCTTGAACTCGATAAGGAATCGGCCGACGCATATATCATAAGGATATATAACGCCAGAATGAACAAGGATTACGAGAAGGCCATTGACGAGGCTGAGGCGGCAGCGAAAATCTTTAACGGCAGCGAGGGCGGCGACGGAGTGACAAACACTTACGCTCTGGGTGAGATTTACCGTCAGCACAGCGTGGCATGTCTCCTTGCGGGTAAGACCGACGAGGGTATAGAGTACGCTGAAAAATCCCAGAACACTTACCGGTCCGTTGACAGCACGAATCTTCTGGGAATCTGCTATATCCTCAACGGCGACGATGAAAAGTACGCCGAAACTCAGGAGTTCCTGGAAAACTACGGCTACGAATATCTTACGGATGTTACAAACTTCAAAGCGGGTAAAACAACCCTTGAACAGATATTTCTTGAGGACGGAGGCGAGCTCGATTGAACATGGTAGGATTTATAATTAAAATACTCACTTTCCCGGGAGCTTACCTTCACGGATACTGGGAGCACATCATGTGCAGGACATACGACTGTCCCGTTGACGACAACCATTATTTCAGCCGAGGAGAAATGTGCGGCCACGTTGACCACGAATTTATGCCTACGGCGGCAAGGCAGTTCCTTTTCTGCTTTTTCCCAATGCTCTTTAACCTCTTTTTAGGTTTCGCCATAGGCATCCCCGCAGTAATAAGGATCTTCTTTACAGGCGGCGAGCAGTGGTATCACTATGTGCTGCTGTGGCTTGGAATATCCTTCCTTACAAACCTGTTCCCTCTTATCGACGACGCCATGGCCATGTGGGAGGGCGTTTACGGCAGCGATAAAAACATCTTTATCAAAATCATCGCCGCTCCTCTTTACGCAATCATTTATGCAGGAGCATACCTTAACACATACGGCATAACCTTTATCACAAGCGCAATTGCGATGTACTGTTTCCCTCTTATGGGAGTCTTGTTTGTGTAAATGCTTTTGCCGAACAGTAAGTTGACCTGCCGCCTGAGGCGGCAGGCTGCTTTTTTATCCGATGATTTGCGGCGGCCTGCGCTTGTGTGATATACTTTTGCTGTCTGATAATATGCTCGGCAGCAGGGGGAAACACGGTGGAATACGGCAGCTTTTTAACTTATATAACGGAAAACGGGAATACTACCGAAAAGATTTTTGAAAGAGCCTTTGGTATTCCGAAAGAAAAGATATGCGAAAACGCAGTAATATCTCCCGGCTGGAATCCCGGGAGGGTATTCGGTATGGACAGAGGGGAGAAGATAGCGAAGTCGAGTCCTCTGTTCGGATTTAAAGTATGGAATATCCCCTGCGGCAATTCAAAAATAACATATGTGAAAACGGGATACGGTGCGTCCGTAGTCCTCGACGCAGTACTGCTGCTGGGCATGACAGAATGTAAAAATATTCTCTTTCTCAGCTCCGTGGGGGCTCTGTCTGAAAAATTCGGAATAGGCGATATTTTAATTCCCCGATACTGTGTCTGCGGCGACGGGGCAAGCAGATATATTTCTTCCGAAAGGGACTTGGCGGACGTGTTCGGGGAAAAAACGTATCCGAACAGCGGCGCATTTAAGAGATTGGCCGCCGTTACCGAAAACTGCTGCCGCAGCGCAAGTGTAAAATGCCATTTCGGAGAAACATTTTGCGCAGATACCATAGCAGCCCAAGGGGGATATATTGAAAAAATGATAAAGCACGGCTGCAACAGTGTCGATATGGAATCGGCAGCCTTTTTCGGAAGTGCGAAGGCGGCGGGTATATCGGCGGCTGCCCTTATGCAGGTTTCCGACAATGTGCTTTTAAAGAAATCCCTTTTTTCGGATAATATCTGCGAAGAAGAAAAAGCGTACCGCAGGTATGTGAGGGCAGAGGTTCTTCCCGAAATCATAAAAAAATATTTTAATGAGGTTGTGTTTTAAAAAAATACTCTTGACTTTTTGCTTTTCTCAGGTTATAATTTCTCTTGCATTTGTGCGATGGACGTTTAGCTCAGTTGGAAGAGCATTTGCTTGACGTGCAAAGGGTCAGCGGTTCAAGTCCGTTAACGTCCACCAAAAGCCTGTATGATTTCATACAGGCTTTTTTTCTTTTTACGAACAGGCAGCAGGCTGAGCCTGCACGCAAGACGCACACCGTCTGGCAGCAGTGAACAACTATAACCGCCTGCGATTGAACAAGCCAAAGTGTAAAGAAAAATACGCCAATTACAACAAATATCACCCGACGGCCGGAAAAAAGTGTTCGTTGGCAGTGAAACGTTTACACTTTGAAGGTGATAAAATAAAGCCCTCCAAGCTGCCGTCGGTGAACCTGCGGACGCTGGCATAGCCAAACCGACGGCCGGAAAAAAGTGTTCGTTGGCAGTGAAACGTTTACACTTTTGAGGGTGATAGATAAAGCCCTCCAAGCTGCCGTCGGTGAACCTGCGGACGCTGGCAGAGCCAAACCGACGGCCGGAGAAAAGAATTCGTCGGTAGTAAAGCGTTTATGCTGTGAGGGTGATATATCAGCCTTTTAGACT
>CASDTR010000039.1 GCA_949283785.1 uncultured Oscillospiraceae bacterium | reverse complement strand
TTTGAGCAGAAAAGAGTATGTAGACCCTTTCAAGGGTAGCAAGTAATCATACCACCGAGGCTTGAACAAAGTGAAAGCCAGCGTCATTTAGGCGCTGGCTTTTGTTAAGGCCTTATAGGCCGCTCGTCATGCCACCCCTCTGAGGGGTGGTCATGACTTGAGCATTGGATCTGATCAATATCCTGAAATGATGTATTATTTAATAAAATAAAGATAAAAACTATGATATTTTTATCTGTTTTCATTTCTTAAAGAATGTTATAATTCCTTAACAAAAGAGAACTTTTGATGTTTTTGATTTCTAAAAAGAAAGCGGTGTTTTTTATGAAAATTATCCGAATATTGGCTTTGATCATCCTGACGGTTTTGATAATAAACATTTTCTCAGGCTGCGGAAAGAATTATAGCTTACTCCAGACTCCTTCAAATCTTTCCGTAAAAAAGGATAAAGCGCGGGTAAAAACATATGGCGATTATTATGTATCTCCAAAGGGAGACGACAATAACAGCGGCATAAGTCCCGAAGAAGCTTTCGCGACTGTTTCGAGAGCTCAGCGTGCTGTACGTGAACAGATTGCAAAGAAAGCAATTCCGGAGGACGGTATAACGGTTTCGATAATGGCAGGCAATTACAGCGAGTATAATCTCGCTTTTGACGAAAGAGATTCGGGTACCGAAAGCAGTCCGATAAATTATTGTGCCTACGGAGACGGCGAGGTTGTGATCAGCGGTGGAATTAAATTGAAAGCAGAAGACTTTGAAAGCATCAGCGGAGATGATGCGTGTCGACTTTCAGATGAGGCCTGCAAAAATGTGAGAATGATCGACTTGTCAAAATACGGTTTGACGAGAGAGGATTACGGTAATTTGTATGCACTGGGAGCCTATAATACCGCTGAATATTACGACGGCGACACTACGGGCCCGAATCAATGTGAGCTGTTTTTCAATGATACACGGCTTACTCTGGCAAGGTATCCGAATGAAGGTAATTTGAAAACGGGTGAAGTTCTCGATATAGGCGACGCTCAGGAACCGAACGCTCCCGCTCCTATAGACGAAACCTGGGCTCAGAGACGAAATCAGAGGGGCGGAACCTTTGTTCTGGACAATGACACTTATGAAAGGGTGAAGAGCTGGAAAACCCTCGATGACGTATGGGCCTTCGGATATTTTTACTGGGACTGGGCGGATATGTCCACCCCCATACAAAGTATAAATGATGATACAAAGAGCCTTACAACAAAATATTGCAGCCCCTATGGATTTAAGGAAGGCTGTGACTATTATTTTTATAATGTGTTTGAGGAGCTTGATGCTCCAGGGGAATATTATATTGATCGTGAAAACGGGATTTTATATCTATATCCTCCGGATGATCCGGAGGGCAGCGACATAAACCTTTCGGTGACGACGGAAAGCGTCATTGAGATTACGGAAAAGGCTTCATATATAAACCTTAAGGGTATAACTGTTGAGAGTACGAGAGGCGACGGCATAACAGTCTCGGGTAAAGGGTGCAGTGCAGAATACTGTACGGTAAAAAATGCGGCAGGCTGCGGAATAAGCGTATCAGGAAACGGGAACAGGATTGCGGACTGCGAGGTTAAAGGTGTCGGCAAAGATGCCGTTATACTTTCAGGCGGAGACAGAGAAACATTGATTCCGGGTGAAAATATCGTTGAGAACTGTTATCTTCACGATTTCGGGCAGGTGCAGAAAACTTATATAGCTGGCGTGAATATAAGCGGAGTAGGCAATTTGGCCTCACATAATGAAATATGTAATGCTCCTCACATGGGAATTTATTATACGGGTAACGAAAATATTATGGAGTATAACAATATTCATGACGTAGTTCTTCAATCTTCGGATGCGGGAGCGATTTATACGGGATGCAGCTTGAGCACATACGGAAACGTTGTTCGATATAACTGCATTTATAATATCGGTTCAGGAGAGTTTACTCCGAACGGTATATATTTTGACGATAATTCCTCAGGTCAGACCGCTTACGGGAACGTGCTTGTCAATATCCCCGGATACGCGATACTTGTAGGCGGCGGAAGGGATAATACGATAACAAACAACCTTGTCATAAATTCCGGTAATGTCTTAAACTATGACGACAGGGCTTATGACGGATATCATAACGACGGCTGGTATGCCAAAAACTGTAAGGCCCCCGACAGCAGACTGTGGCAGCTGTATGAGGAGGCTAAGGAACTCAACGAAAAATGGGATCATAAATATGAGGGCATAGATAAAATGCATCAGGATTACAGCCGTGAGGAGGACGCGGGCTTTGCCGTAAACCCGTCGGGTTCAGTTGTGAAGAACAACATAATTATAAGTAAAAAAGGAAAAATAGGTTTTATAGCCGACAGCGTTAATGAATATTCCGATACGAGCGGAAACGGAGTATATAAGCTCAGAAAGGCGCTTAAAGAATTTGAGGATGCCGACAACGGTGTTTATGTATTTAAGGAGGATTCAGAAATACTCAAGGAAAACCCCGATTTTAAACAAATTCCCTTTAATGAAATAGGAAGGCGTTAAACCTTTTATCATAAGCAAGGAAATGTATGCGATATTACAAAAAAGAATAAAATTTTACATTGACCTGAACGGCCGAGCTGCTATCATAAAGACAGAGGAAAGCTGATGAAAAGCATTTATTAAAGTCAAAGAAAATAAGAGCCTGTTGGCGGGCGGGAGGAATAGATTGTGACACACCGTGAAAGAGCGACGGCGGCGCTTACGTTGCAGCAGCCTGATTATGTGCCTACCTTTGAGCTGGAATATCAGCTTGCAGATAAAGTGTTCGGCAAGGATTTTCTCACAGAAGACGATTTAAAAAATCTCTCTGAAAAAGAAAAGGAATTCGCCGTAAAAGAAAACGCCGAATATATGGTTCGGGTTTATTCTGAACTTGGATATTCAATAATCCCCATTCATTATCTCTCCGACGAGCATATTATGGATACTGCAAAGCATATAAACAGTATAACAAATAACGAGTTTTTGCTTACGGTTCACGGTGACGGAACTTTTGCCATTCCCGACGGAGACGGTATGCTTGATTTTGTATACAGAATCGCCGATGATCCCGAAGATGTAAAAAACAATGCAGCCTTTATGGCATACTTCACCAAGGAAAAAAATAAGCGAATGAGAGAAGCGGGTATCGACAGCTTTATCCTCTGTTCTGATTACTGCTTTAATTCAGGTCCGTTTCTTTCTCCCGCCATGTTTGAAGAATTTATACAGCCTTATCTTTATGACATAATAGATTCCATAAGGCGGGACGGAGCGTATGCAATAAAGCATACCGACGGAAATATAATGCCGATTCTGCAAAATCTCGTTGACTGCCGTCCCCACGCCCTCCATTCCCTCGACCCCATGGCAGGGGTTGATATAAAAGAGGTAAAGCGTCTGGTCGGAGATAAGGTTGCCCTTTGCGGAAATGTTCACTGCGCGTATTTGCAGACAGGAACGGACGAGCAGGTGCTCGAAAGCTGCCGCTACGCCATGGAGAACGGAAAGCCCGGAGGAGGCTATATTTTCTGCACAAGCAATGTTCCCTTTAAGGGGATGCCAGTTGAAAGGTATCAGATGGTGCTTGACTTCTGGCGTGAAAACAGGGATTATTAATTTCAAAAACTTAATGCAGTAAGTTATAAAACAGATTTTAAAGTGAATTAAAAATTTGATTATTCTATGTATTTTAATAACTGATGTGGATGATAAATAACCACAATCGCAAGCTTGCTGCGACGGGAGCGAAATAATGAAAAACAACAGATATTACACGAGATGTATAACCGCAGGCAGAGCAGGCGAGGGACTGCGTGCCGACTGGCAGGAGCAGCTGAAAACAGTTCAGTCTGAGATAGGTTTTGAATATATTCGCTTTCACGGAATCTTTCACGACGATATGGCCGTTTACGATGAGGGCGAAAACGGCAGACCGATATTTTTCTTCGGATATTTCGATAAGCTTTTAGACTTCATTTTGGATGTGGGCTTAAAGCCGATTTTAGAATTGGGATTCATGCCTGAAAAGCTGGCCTCAAATGACGGAACTGTATTTTGGTGGAGAGGCCATACCTGTCCTCCCAAAAACTATGAGAAATGGTCCCTTCTTGTCAGTGAAACCGTTAAGCACTCCGTTGCTCGCTACGGCCTTGATGAAGTCAGGACATGGTTTTTTGAGGTGTGGAACGAGCCGAATCTCGATTCCTTCTGGCACGGCACACAGGCAGAGTATTTTGAGCTCTACCGCAGCAGCGTCAAAGCCGTTAAATCCGTTGACCCCGAGCTTAAAGTGGGAGGCCCATCCACGAGCGGAGCCGATTTCAGGGATGATTTGAATCATCTTAAAGCCTTTATCGGCTTTTGCAGCGAAAACAAGCTGCCCGTTGACTTTTTTTCCGCTCATCCATATCCCACCTACTGGCCTCTTGATACAAACGGAAACGAAAAAATGGGGTATATGGCTGAAACGTCAACAATTGAGCACCTTGACAATATAAGAAAAATTGTTGACTCGTCGGTATATTCCGAGGCTCAAATTCATCTTACCGAGTGGAATTCTTCTCCCGGCCCCAGAGATTTAATCCACGATACTCCCTTTATGGCTCCCTTTATCCTTTATAATATTTCTCAGAATTTCGGCAAGGTTGACTCTTTGGCCTTCTGGACCTTTACGGATATATTCGAGGAAAACGGACCCGGCAAATCGGAATTTCACGGCGGCTTTGGGCTCATAAATCACAGCGGAATAAAAAAGCCTTCATATTACGCTTATCGTTTTCTATCGCAGCTGGGCGATGAGATACTGGAAGCAGACAGCAGAAAAATTATTTCAAGGACCGACGACGGATATACGGTTATTCTGTGGAATTTCTGTTACTACAGGGATGAATTTGCACAAGGGGACAGAAGCGCCCTGACACTCACAGACAGAGACAGAGTATTTAAAGAAAAGGATGAATTTTTTGCGCTGAATATTCCTCTGGAGGGAGAGTATTCTGCGGAAATTTATATGCTCAATAAAGAAACTTCCGCCCTTCATAACTGGATAAAAATGGGTGCTTCCGAATCTCCATCGAGGGAGCAGATAAGACTCCTTAAAGAGCAAAGCGTCCCCGAGTTTTCAACATGCAAAATAAGTTCTGATTATTCAGTGAAAATCACTTTAAAACCCTTCGAGGTGTGCATGATAAAAATCAAAAAATCTCAATAAAAACAATTTTTTCTGAATTTTGTCTGCGGTATCATTTTTAAGATTTTAATATCATATTTATTCTAAAAAGGATAAGGTGATATTATGGAACTGGAAAAGGATACGGTACGAAAGCGCCACAGAGCGGGAGAAGAAAAGAGGGAATCGAAGGATTCCATGCTCACGGTAATGATTGTGCAGACCGTTGTCTGCGCTGCGGTAATAATAGCTTCACTTCTCATAATGAAAAGCGGAGGAAAGCTTTTTGAGGATCTGAAAAGCGAGCTTTCCTATATCATGGGCAAAGATATCACCATCGGGGAGGCCGCCGAGGCTTTTAAGGAATTTCGCGAATTTATATTTTCCGCTGACCCGGATGAAGAGACAGACGAAATGCCTTATGAAGCTGAAAGCGATACCGAGCCGACATTTTACGGAGCGGGAGCTTCTTCCGCCGCCGCAGTGCCTGCAAACTCGTCGGTATCGCCATTTACCGTTACCGTAAAGGCGGCGTGTCCCGTTAAGGGGAGGATCACCTCACGATATGGTTTTAGAATTGACCCCTTTACCGAAAAAATCGGTTTTCATTCGGGACTCGATATAGGAGCTGATGAAGGAGAAAATATTGCGGCAGCGTTTTACGGCAAGGTTGCGGAGACGGGAACGGATGACGAATACGGGAATTATGTGATAATCTCTCACCGTGACGGATTTTCCGCCCTGTACGCTCATTGCAGCGTGGTTTATGTGGAGAAAGACACCGTAGTCAGAGCGGGGGAAACCATTGCCGCAGTCGGTTCGACAGGACTTTCGACGGGCCCTCATCTCCATTTTGAAATACGGCGTGACGGCGTAAGATACAATCCGATTTTTGTCCTCGGAGATTTTTTCGATGACCTTTAAAATGTTTTCGGTTTCCGTAAAAATAAGCTTTCTCTTTCCCGCGGCGATCACTTTATTAACGGTAACCTCCATGAAGGAGGCGGCGCTGATTTCTGTTGTCAGCGCCTTTTTTCATGAGCTGGGGCATCTTGCGGCCATAAAAAAATCAGGAGGGAAAATTAAAAATATTGACTTCGGAGCCTTTGGAGGAAGGATAACCTTGGAGGGAGAAAGCGGGTTGTCGCTGAAAGGGGAAGCGTTTGCCGCCTTTGGGGGTCCTGCGGTGAATTTCATCCTTGCACTCATTATGGCAGGACTTCTCTCTTTTACAAAATCCGAAATTTTTATGCTTCCTCTTGCCGTAAACCTCGGAATGGGATTTTTTAATATTCTACCCGTAAGTACGCTGGACGGCGGCAGGATACTCTCCGCTCTGCTGCATATGCGCATGTGCGACAAAAGCTGCCGTATCATATCGAGCGCCGTGTCTGCGATTTTTCTTCTGATTATTTTATTTTTCGGTTTTCTCATTATTATGCGCGAAGGCGGTAATTTCTCTCTTTTAGTCACCTGCGCATATCTTGTAATATTCGGTTTTGTCCGTGCTGCCGATTGAAAAAGATAAAAAAATACTGTAAAATAGCTCTATAAAATTATTGGGAGAGAATTGTTTTGAATAGAAAAGCCGAAAAACTGCTGCCGCTGGTTCAAAAGCCGGGACGCTATACGGGCGGAGAACTCAACAGCGTTATAAAAAATCCGAAGGATGTGGATATACGATTTGCCTTTTGTTTTCCAGACACCTATGAAATCGGAATGTCGCATCTGGGAATGAAGATTTTATACAGCCTTCTCAATAAGCGGGAGGACACTTGGTGCGAGCGCGTGTTTGCCCCCTGGGTGGATATGGAAGAGCTTATGCGCAAAAATGACGTGCCTCTTTTCGCTCTGGAAAGCTCCGACGAAATAAAGGATTTCGACGTAATAGGCTTTACCCTCCAGTATGAGCTCTGCTATACAAATGTGCTCAATATGCTGGACCTGGCGGGAGTGCCCGTGCGCTCTGCCGACAGAAAAAGTCTCACTCCTCTTGTGATAGGCGGAGGTCCCTGCGTCTGCAATGCCGAGCCTATAGCCGATTTCTTTGACCTTACCCTTCCGGGCGAGGGAGAAGAGGTCCTCAATGAGCTTATGGACATTTTTAAGGAATGTAAGAAAAGGGGAGCGGACAAAGAGGAGTTTCTCAAAGCCGCCGCAAAAATCGAGGGGGTATATGTCCCTTCGTTTTATGAGTTCAGCTATAATGACGACAATACTATCAAAAGCATGACTGTGTCCAACGGAGCTCCCGAACGTGTTAAAAAGCGCATTATCTCGGATCTCGATACAGTCTTTTATCCCGAAAGCTTCGTGGTTCCCTTTATAGACATAGTCCATGACAGAGCCGTTGAAGAAATTTTCAGAGGCTGCATAAGAGGCTGCCGTTTCTGTCAGGCGGGCTTTCTTTACAGACCCATAAGGGAGAAAAGCTCAGATACCGTAAATAAGCAGTGCCGCTCTCTCTGTGATACAACGGGCTACGATGAAATTTCCCTTTCTTCGCTGAGTACCAGCGACTATACTCAGCTTCAGCCGCTTCTTGAGGGGATATTTTCGTGGAGCGAGGATGAAAAGGTAAGCGTATCCCTTCCGTCCCTGAGAGTTGACAATTTCTCCGATGAGCTTATGGAAAAGCTTCAGAAGGTGAGAAAAAGCGGCCTTACCTTTGCGCCTGAGGCGGGCACGCAGCGTCTGAGAGACGCGATTAATAAGAACGTCACCGAGCGGGAGGTTATAGAGACCTCGAGAAAAGCCTTTTCGGGAGGCTGGACAAACGTTAAGCTCTATTTTATGATGGGTCTGCCCACTGAAACCAACGAGGACGTCGTCGGCATAGCCGACCTTGCCCAGAAGGTGGTGGATGAGTTCTATAAAAATCCCGATAAGCCCAAGGGCAAGGGAGTAAATGTAAGCATCAGCGTTTCCTGCTTTGTGCCGAAACCCTTTACCCCTTTCCAATGGGAAGCTCAGGATACCATGGAGCAGCTTAAAGAGAAACAGCATCTGCTACTTGAATCTGTAAAAAGCCGTAAGATAAGCGTCAGCTATCACGACGCAAGGACAAGCTTCCTTGAGGGAGTTTTCGCGAGAGGAGACCGAAGGCTCTGCGGCGTTATGGAGACAGCATGGCGAAAGGGCTGCCGCTTTGACAGCTGGGATGAGTGCTTCAGCTTTGAAAAATGGATGGAGGCTTTTGAGGAGTGCGGAGTTGATCCGTATTTCTACACGAGCCGAAAGAGAAGCTATGACGAAATCCTTCCCTGGGATCACATGGATTACGGAATAGGAAAGAAATTCTTCCAAAAAGAGGCTGAAAAGGCTTATCAGAGTGTCACAACTCCTCATTGCCGCGAAAAGTGCAACGCCTGCGGCGCAAATAAACTGAACGGAGGTAAGTGCGATGCGCTCCGTTAGAATCTGGTTTTCAAAATATTCCAGAGCAAAATACATCTCTCACCTTGACCTTATGAGGTTTATGTCCCGCGCCGTAAGAAGGGCGGGTATACCGCTCTGGTATACTGAGGGCTTTAATCCGCATCCATATATGACATTTGCCCTGCCTCTTTCTCTGGGAACGGAGAGCAAATGCGAGTCTATGGATATACGCATTGAGGGGGAAATGAGCAACGGCGAAATAATGGAAAGGCTTTCCTCATCCATGCCTGAGGGAATAGAGATAACGGCCGTCACGGAGCCGCAGATGAAGCCGTCGGAAATCGCTTTAGGCGAATATGAGATAGAATTTTTCTGTGACAATCCCGAGGAGTTTTCCCAAAGGCTTACGGATATACTTTCGGGAGACGAGCTCATTGTAAAGAAAACAGGCAAATCGGGAAGGAAAAAGGTGGAAAAGGAGATAAATCTCCTTGATAACATTGATTCCTTTTCGTGTGCGTTTACGGATTGCAGTGCGGTTTTGACCATTACGCTTCCAGCAGGCAATACGGTCAATATAAATCCGTCGCTTCTGTGTACTGCCGAAAAAATAGAAGATCTCGGCGCCGAAAGCTGTTCGATACTTCGCAAAAGACTTATGACGGCAGATAAAAAAGATTTTGCATAAATTTTTTTATTTATAAAACTATTGCACATTTAATTGTGATGTGATATTATATTAAAGCATTTGTAAACCGTCGTTTTCCAAGACGTGGTTTGATGCCGGCATGAAAGTGCCAGACATTAAAGTTGACGGTCCTCTTTCACTGTAAGTGTTATGAACGTCTGTAAATTACAGGAGGATTTCAGAATGGATGCATTGAAGACAATCACAGAAGGCCAGCTCAAAGCTGACGCTCCCGTATTCAAAATCGGTGACACCGTGAAGGTTCACGTTAAGATCCGTGAAGGCGAGAGAGAGAGAATTCAGGTCTTTGAAGGAACAGTTATTGCCAAGAAGGGCAGCGGAGTTTCCTCAACATTTACCGTTCGCCGCGTATCCTACGGCGTAGGCGTTGAGAGAGTGTTCCCTGTACATTCACCCAACGTTGCCAAGGTTGAGGTTGTCAGAAGCGGTAAGGTTCGCAGAAGCAAGCTCTATTATCTTCGCGACAGAGTCGGTAAGGCTGCCAAGCTTAAGGAGCAGCTCGGCTGATCAATATCTGAATTTCTTAAAAAGGGACGATATGTCCCTTTTTTTACTATCGGTTTGTTTTCATATCTGTAAGGGAAGTGCGCTCAATGCGAAAAGTAGTTGACTACGAAGTATATTTCGGCGAACCGCCGGAAAAAACTAAAAAGCCTGTAGTGGCGTCTTTGCTTTATGAGTGGACGGACTCTGTTGTCATAGCCCTCGTGGTGCTCATGCTTGTATTCCTTTTCTTTTTCAGGATTGCCGGTGTTGAAGGGCCTTCCATGGTTCCGACTTTGCAGGACGGGAATTGGGTAATAATTGGCTCTTTCAATGATGAGATAGAGCGGGGAGACATAATAATTTCGGCTCAGCCTAATTATCCTAAGCCTATTGTAAAGAGGGTTATAGGAATGGGCGGAGATACGGTTGATATTGATTTTGTGACCCACACCGTTTCCGTAAACGGAGAAGTTTTGGATGAGCCTTATATCAATGAGCCTACATCATTGAGCTATGACGTTGAGTTTCCGCTTGTAGTACCTGAGGGATATGTCTTTGTAATGGGGGATAACAGGAACGATTCTTTGGACAGCCGTTCCTCCAAGATAGGTCTTATTGACGAGCAATATATTTTGGGAAAGGCTCTGATAAAAGCGTTTCCCTTTGAAAACCTTTCGGATTGAGAAAGTGCGGTTTTAAAATCAGGAATCTTAAACGGTGTCGGTATGTTATAATGTAACATATCTTTGTAAAAATCATCTGTGCAACCGGGGGCGATTTTAGTGAATGAGAACGATTCCATGACAGATAAGTCAAAAGAGCTCTTTGTGGATAACGTCTATGATATAGCCGACATAGCGGTCTCCGCTGTTACGGTAATATTTATTATTTTTGTTTTTCTGTTCCGAGTAGTCGGCGTTGTAGGAGATTCCATGGTTCCTACTTTGCACGAGGGAGACTGGCTGATTGTTTCAAGCAGCAGTTATGAGCCTGAGGCGGGAGACGTTGTAATAATAACGCAGCCGAATATTTTTAACGAACCCATCGTAAAGCGAATAATAGCAACGCAGGGACAGACCGTTGATATTGATTATTCAAAGGGAGCAGTCTATGTAGACGGTCAGCTCCTCGATGAGCCCTATATCAACGAGCCTACAACAGATGATACGGAGAGCAATGTTGAATTTCCGGTTACCGTTCCCGAGGGACATGTATTTGTAATGGGGGATAACCGAAATCATTCAACGGACAGCCGTTCGTCGGACGTCGGCTTCATTGATGAAAGGTACATACTGGGCGAAGTGTCGGCGCGTCTTTTCCCCTTGGGGGATTTTAAAGTAGAGTAAACACAAGATATCCGCAGATATTTTGCGGATATTTTCTTTATATGGAGGCATAGCATTATGGGAGAAATGCAGCAAAAACAGATTGTGCAGTGGTTTCCGGGACATATGGCCAAGACGCGAAGGCTCATAAAGGAGAGTCTTTCCCTTGTGGACGCCGTTACTGAGATCGTGGACGCCAGAATACCCGAAAGCAGCCGTAATCCTGAGCTCGCGGAGATGATAGGGGATAAGCCCCTTATACTCCTTTTAAATAAAAGCGACCTTGCCGATAAAGAGGCCACAAAGCAGTGGCTGAGTTTTTACAGGTCAAAGGGAGTCAGGGCCGTTGCGGCGGACTGCAAAAGCGGAAACGGACTGGGTGTATACCGTGAAAGCGTAAAGCAGGCCCTTGCAGAGAAAATAAAGTCCAACGCCGAAAAGGGAATGGCGGGCAGACCATTGCGCATTATGGTGGTGGGAATACCAAACACGGGAAAATCATCTTTTATAAATAAAATGGCGGGAAAAAACAGGGCTAAGGTTGCCGATAAACCAGGTGTGACCAGGCAGAACCAGTGGTTTGCCATAGGAGACGGTATGGAGCTTCTCGACACTCCCGGCGTGCTTTGGCCTAAATTTGAGGACCCGTCGGTAGGCGATAAGCTTGCGTTTATCGGTTCGGTCAAAAACGAGGTTTTTGACCCTGAGACCCTTGCTTTAAGGCTTATTGACGTCTTGGCGAAGGATTATAAAGCCCAGTTTTCCCAGCGGTATAAGCTTGAGAAGTTTGATATTTTGCAAATGGAGAATTATGAGATTCTTGAGCTTGTGGGAAGAAAAAGGGGAATGCTTATAAGCGGAGGAGAGATAGATACTCTCCGTGCGGCTAATATGATACTTGACGAATACAAGGGCGGAAAATTCGGAAAGCTCACTCTTGAGCGTCCCGACAAGACGGAAGGCGAAGGTGAATAAAATGAAAAAAATCATAGAAAAGGTGTTTAAGGCGCTTTTTAACAAGGAAACCATAAGCTATATAATATTCGGAGTACTTACCACTGCGGTAAACTATGCGGTTTTCTGGGCGGGAATAGAGATTCTCGGAGAGGCTTATCACCTGCTTATAAATGCGATAGCTTTCGTTCTTTCTGCGGCCTTTGCCTATGTCACCAATAAGCTCTTTGTATTTGAAAGCAAGTCATGGGCTTTTAAAATCATTGCAAAGGAGATACCGTCGTTTTTCAGCGCGAGACTTGCTTCCTTCTTTTTTGAAGAGGCGGGACTGCTGCTTTTTGTTGATATACTCAAAGTCGGCGAGAAGAAGATATTCGGAATAAGCGGAGTTATGATAGTAAAGCTTGTGCTTGCGGTTGTGGTAGTCATTGTAAATTATGTTTTGAGTAAGTTTTTAATTTTTAAAAAGCAGAAAGACTGATAGCCATGGAGATAAAAATACGCAGCGACGAAAAGCTGTATATGGATGAGCTGAAAGCGTGGCTGCTAAAGGAAAAGAATACTCCCCTTGAGGAAATGAGCAGTTTTTTCGAAAGACGTCTCGGGGGTTACGAAGAGCATATGTCTGAGTGGAAGGACGCATACGGGAAAATGGCTCAGATGATACCCGCCGACGCTCAGAGAATTCTGGACCTCGGCTGCGGAACGGGTCTCGAGCTTGATGAGATTTTCAAGATTTACCCGAGCGTCAGCGTGACGGGAATTGATTTGTGTTCCGCCATGCTTGACAGGCTCAGGGAAAAGCACGGGGATAAAGATATTGAGCTTATCTGTGCAGACTACTTTGCCGCTGATTTGGGAACAGAGCGATATGACCTCGTTGTTTCCTTTAAAAGTCTGCATCATTTTACTTTTGAACAAAAAAGGATACTGTACCAAAAAGTATATGACACTTTAAAAGACGGCGGAATTTTTATGGAGTGCGATTACATAGCCTGCTGTGATGAAGAGGAGCAGATACTTTTTGCAGAATATCTCAGAAAACGCGCTGAAAGCTCTGTGGCGGAAGATTCGTTTGTACATTTTGATATACCTCTTACAGCAGACCATGAAACACAGGCTCTTGAAAACGGGGGATTTAAAAAAATCAAAATGATTGATTCAGTCAACGGAGCAGTATTTATAATGGCTGAAAAGTGAGTAATTTAAATGAAATAATAAAGCAGAAATTAAGAAAATAAACATTTTGTAAATTCCCACAAAAAATAATTGTACAATTTAAACAGTTTTATAATTGAAAGTTCGGTATTTTATTGCTAAAATAATACCGAACTATTATTTTGGAGGGGATTTTATGCTTGTCATATCTATTTTGAGAAAAATTACGGCAATTGTCCTTTCTTTTTTTGTATTGATGTGGAGCGGAACTCTTTTCGGAGGAGGTAATGAGAATGTTCAAAATACAGAAAACTATAATTTGAATTTTACGGTTCTTTCAGATGTCCATATGGAAGGAAATAACACGAAGACATTTAAAATGTTTTCAAAGATACTTAAAGATATAAAGAATAATGTTCAAAGCAACGCAGTTGTTTTTCTCGGTGATAATACCATGAACGGTCAGGAAATCGAAAACTTGTTTTTTTACGGATTTATAAGTCTGATTGATCCTGCCGAAAAAATTTATACAGCCATGGGTAACCATGACACGGGCAACGGAATAAATAAGTATGCCGAGCTTTCCGAGCGTTTCTGGAGCTATTATAAGGATTTCACGGGAGAAAGCGTATCAGATAAGCCCTATTACTACAGAGAAGTAAATGGGTATCTGTTTATTTTTCTCGGTTCTGAGCAGGATAACGTAAACAGTTCGTTTGTTTCACAGGAACAGCTTGAATGGCTTGAAGTACTTTTGAATTCTAACGACGAAACGGGACGTCCAGTGTTTGTGTTTAATCACCATCCGTATAATTATCTTGCCGTCACGGCCAATGCGGCAGAACTTGAAAGGATACTTACACAGCATAGGAATGTTTTCTATTTGGGCGGACATACTCATACTACTAAAGTGAATTTTGAAACTCTTGACGAGGATTCATACAGCATAAATCTGCCCCGCTGCACTGACGAAAGTGATGATTACGCAAATAACGATGCAGGACTCGGTGTGCAGATATATGTCTTTGATAATGAGGTGCATATCAGAGCCAGGAGGTACTATGCTTCTCAATGGGCGAATTATGAATTTACATATGCAGTAAGATAGTTGTGTCTGGATTTCTTAACCGGGAAGCAGGTTTTGAAAACTTTTTGCTTGGAGAGGATTTCAATATGAAAAGAACAGTCAGATATACTGAAAAGGTTAGCTTTTGCTATAAGCATTTTAAAAGGCATACTTGTTCAAAGTGCGGAAGCAGGGTACAAATGAGGTGTATAGGAAGACTTTTGAATTTGGAATCACCGGAGGCAAAGAAATTTGGTTTTCCGGAAGGAGCGGGAATGGGAGAACTCAGGACTTTTTATTTTTACTGCCCAAAGTGCCCGCGCAGTATTTCTTTTGAAGATATGCAGGAGTTTGAGAGAGAAAAGCGATAAATAAGCTGTAAATGCAACAAAATAGTATTTGATAATAAAAAGGCGGAAAATTTTTTCTGCCTTTTTAAAATTCAGTATACTGATGAACAGTGTTGGGGTTTCAATTATTATATCTGAAAAACGTAAAAAATTGTTGAAATTGTTACAAAATATGATAAAATAGCATTGCGAGAGCCTACAAAATGCTGTTTCGGAGGTAAACAATGCGTCTTATACTGAATGATGTAAAAAAGAATTTTTCTGAAAAGGAAGTTCTGAAGGGAATAAATTTTTCTTTTGAAAAAGGCAAAATTTACGGACTTCTCGGAAGAAACGGAGCGGGCAAGACCACTCTTTTTAATTGTATAAGCGAAGACATAAAGGCAGATAGCGGAAAGATAACTGTTGAGGAAAACGGTAAGGAAAGAGGTGTAAATTCCGCCGATATCGGATATGTGCTTTCTACGCCCGTAGTGCCTGAGTTTTTAACCGCGGGAGAGTTTTTGAAGTTCTTTCTTGATATAAACAAGCCTGAAAAGTCAAATCCTCAGGAGATGGAAAAATATTTTGACCTGATGAAAATAGCTCCCGAGGACAGGAATAAGCTTATGAAGGATTATTCTCACGGTATGAAAAACAAAATGCAGATGCTTGTGAACTTTATTGCCGATCCTGCCATACTTCTTCTTGATGAGCCGCTCACCTCCTTTGACGTAGTTGTGGCCGATGAGATGAAGCAGCTTCTGAAAAGCCTCAAGGAGGAGCATATTATAATTTTTTCCACTCATATATTGGAGCTGGCCCTTGATTTGTGCGACGAGATCGTTATTTTAAACAATGGAGTTCTTGAGGGAATAGAAAAAGAGCATCTTGATAATGAAGAGCTCAAGGATAAGATAATCTCTGCTCTGAGAGGTGACGAGGATGCTTAAAACTTTTAAACATTCTTTCCGCCTTGCCAATGCCTACAAGGTCAACACCGTAATTTTTTCCTTAAAGTCGTTGCCTATTATAAAGCGTCTGCTGCCCGACAGCCTTTATTCGAGTTCCGGTCTTAAAAAATTTGCCGTCGTTATAAGTGCCGTATGGCAGTTTATAATGATATTTCTCGGAAAGGCAATTTACATAGGATTGATGGTTTATCTTCCCGCAAGTCAGATGAAGGACCCGGGCAGAGCCTTTTTAAACATCCTGTTTTTCCTTACTCTTGCAGGGGGTATCACCAATAACGGCATGTTTGACCCGTCCCGCGATAAGTATTATGCCATGTTCATAATGCGTCTTGACGCAAGAGATTATACTGTATCGAATTATGTCTATTACATTTTGAAAACTTTTGTCGGCTTCGTCGGAATGGTTCTTCTCTTCGGAGCTTTATGCGGGGCAAATCTGCTTTACTGCGCCGTTATCCCGTTTACGGTATGTGCGGTAAAACCGATATTTACATGCCTGAGCCTTTTGTACGATTCACGGCACATAACCCATTTGAAGCACGAGGGCTTTCCCTATTCCGCCGTGACGGCAGTTGACGCCGTGTTTATTGCGGGAGCGTATGTTCCCGTCCTCTTAGGTGCGGCTATTCCGGGGCTTGCAGTTTTGATTGCAACTGTTTTGCTTTTGGCTGCGTCTGCTTTTGCTTTTTCTTATATCGTCAATTTTAAAAATTACCGCACCATACAGCTTTTTGTTTTGAATCCTCAAAACCTTGCCATGAATAAAAGCGTCGAGACCCAAAGGACTCAGAGCATGTTCCAAAATAAAATAGGTACCGATGTAAATATAACCAGCAGAAAATCGGGCTATAAATATTTCAACGAGATATTTATGAAGCGCCATTCTAAGATACTTACAAAATCTGCAAAGAAAATAACAGCTGTGCTGCTGGCAGTATTCGTTGTTTTGATAGGAGCAAATTATTTTATTCCTGATGCGAGTGTAAGCATCAATGGGTTTATTTTAAATAATCTTTCTGTTTTGCTTATTATAATGTATTTTATAAACAGGGGACGCACAATGACCCAGGCCATGTTTGTAAACTGTGACCACAGTATGCTCGCATACCGTTTTTATCGTCAGCCTGCAGCGATTCTCAATTTGTTTATACAGAGACTGAAGTATATCATTATTGTAAATTTAATGCCTGCCTGCGTAATAGCAGCGGGTATCCCGCTGCTGCTTTTCCTCAGCGGCGGAACGGAAAACGGGGCTTTGTACCCTCTTATATTTTTTACGATAATAGCCATGTCTCTTTTCTTTTCGGTGCATACCATGGTGCTCTATTATCTTTTGCAGCCGTATAATGAAAATATGGAGATGAAGAATGCCGCTTACGCAATTGTAAACACGATAACTTATTTTATATGTTATTATGTCATGGATAAAAAGATACCGATTGTGATTTTCGGAATATGCGTTTGTGTTTTCAGTCTTGTATATGTGTGCGTGTCTTTTACCATAGCTTACAGACTGGCGCCGAAAACGTTCAAACTTAGGCATTGAACGGAATAGGTTTCCAAATAAAACCTGTCTGTTGTTTCAGATGGGTTTTTGCGTTTTCATATTTTAAGCTTTACACACATATTGCCGATGAAAAATTAATCATTAGGTACAATTTCACTATATCAATTATGATATTTTAAAATTAAATAGATTTACGAAAAAGATTTCGGTTGAGAAAACAGTTTAGTTGTTTTATACTATTAACAGTATAAAGCGAAAAAGTCATATTTTATCTGTACAGGCTGAAAAAATTTGGGGAGATCAGAAGAATGCTGTTATTTTATCTAAGTGCGCTTGACACACAGGAAGAGCGTAAAAAATTTGAAGAGATTTACAAAAAATACGGCAAACTTATGAAATATGTTGCCTATAATATTCTTCGTGACGATTCTCTTGCGGAAGATGCCGTACATAACGCTTTTTTAAAGCTGATAAAATACATTGACAGAATAGACGAGGTTAATTGTCACAAAACTAAAAGTTTCGTCGTTATAATTACTGAAAGCGTATCTAAAGATATGTATGTTAAGCGTAAAAGGGAAGCAACGTTAAGTATAGATGACAATGAGCAGGAAATGGTTGTTGAGCCGCCGGATTATGATAGCTTAGATACGCACATCATAGCGGATGCCATAGGCAAACTTCCCGAAATTTACAGAGATGCGCTTGTTTTGAAGTATGTACATCAGTATAAGGATGCCGAGATTGGAGATCTGCTCGGTATAAGTCCGACCGCAGTAAGAAAAAGATTGCAGAGAGCGAAAGAAAAGCTGGCGCTTATACTTGGGGAAGAAGGAGAAGTTAATGTATTGTGATTTAAAATATGAAGAAAAACTGAAGAACGCTCTGACAATATATCAGGATGATTGGATGAAATCTCTTCCTGACGAAAGAGAACTTGAATATATAGCCTTTTCCGAAGCGTTTGAAGCTAAAATGAAAAAATATTTTGTCTGTCCTTCCGAGAACGGCAAGGAGACAAGAATCCTGCATTTTACACCAACTGTCAGACGGATTACATCTCTGCTGGTTGCTTCGGTGATGTTTATAGTGATTGCGTTATTCAGTGTGACGGCTTTGAGAGAAAGTTTTTTCGGTCTGCTGAAGGAATATAACAGTGACGATGTTGCTACTGTTATTTATCCTATAGATGATCCTTCTTATAATCCGTATATGGCTTTTGAGAAAACCAACTTTGCCTATATACCTTCGGGCTTTGAGCAAACTGTATATAACTACAGTGCGCAATTTTTCTATCACGAGTACACCGACGGAGAAGGAAATTATATAAAAATCCATCAGAAGCAAGTGCTCGGAGGCGTTATAGTATTAGATACCGAAGATTGTGAGATAAATAAAGTGGATCTTTTCGGAAGCAACGCTTTCTACTATACAAAACATTATAATTGTCTTTATTGGCAATACGGTTCTTCCTATTACTTAATGGAAAGCAATATTCCCGTTGAAGAAATGATTAAAATTGCCGGCTCGCTGTATGATTAAATTTGAGTCTGTGGGTTACTTGTAATGTAAAAGCGCCGCAGGTGTATTTAAAGTATAAATTTGTAATTCCGTGTAAGCATTTACTTGCTTATACGGATTTTTTTTGCAGATTTTGTAGTAAATTTGTCACATTGAAGTAATTTATTTCGTTATAATAAATGGGGAGTGGAAAATGATTTAGCAAAAGTAAAAGAGGGATAAAAATGCTGAAAAAAATACTTTGTATTGTAATGTGTCTTGTAATGTTCATGTCTTTTAACACTATCGCTTTTGCGGCAGATCTTGACACGGACGAGGTGGTGGAAGTACAGCCACGCTTCAGCTATATTCAGTCCGTACTTACAAGAATAGAATATGTAGGCGACGGTAAAGTCAATTGTTTCGTATATTCAACGGGATATGAAGGCGTAACTACCAAGATGGGTATAGATGTATATCTTCAGAAGAAAGTTCTTTTCTGGTGGGTAAATACCGATTACGAATGGCATACCCTCGCTCCCGGTCATTATGCGGAAATCAAGGCTTACTACTACAAACTTCCTTCAAAGGGGACTTACCGTGTAAAGGCGACAACCACTGCGTATTATGGTTCCGTAACAGAGGTTTGTGAGTCGGAGAGCAAGCAGTATACATACGGCGGATAGCTTAAAATTTAATCATAACACCATTGAGCGCAGGATATAAAGCTCCCTTGTCCTGCGCATTTTTTTGCCTTTCAGACAGTTGTGCCCTTAATAGGTAATTTATTTTATAAAATATTGTCAAGTCCTTTTAGATGATTTTCCTTGAAGTAAAAAAGACTATATTGTATAATGTTTATTGCATATGAGTTCTATAAAAAAGGATAAGGAGGTTTTTTCGGATGCCTTGTAACTGCAACGGAACAAACGATGTAAAGATGCAGCAGCTTCAGGCTGTCCTGGATCATTACAAGGAGGTGCCCGGAAGTCTTATTACAATTCTGCAAAAGACTCAGGACATCTACGGTTATCTCCCGGCTGAGATAATAATGCTCATTTCGAAAGAAACTAAAATCAAGCCCGCAAAGATTGTGGGCGTCGCCACATTTTATGCTCAATTCAGATTTGAACCGGTGGGCAAATATCTTATCATGCTTTGTCAGGGAACCGCCTGCCACGTTAACGGTTCAGAGCGAATTGCTCAGACCATTGAACAAGAGCTTGGCATTAAAGACGGCGAAACCACAAAGGACGGATTGTTTACTCTTAAAAACGTTGCCTGTCTCGGCTGCTGCAGCCTTTCTCCGGTAATGATGATTAACGACGAAACATACGGTACTCTTACTCCTGAAAAGGTAAGGAAGATTCTTGCCGAGCTGAAAGCGAAGGGGGAAGAGGAATGAAAATAGTTGTAGGACAGGGAAGCTGTGGTATCGCGGCGGGAGCAGGTAAAGTTTACGAGGCTCTTGAAAACGCAATAAAAGAAAAAAACAGCTCCGCGAAGCTTACTATAACGGGCTGCATAGGTATGTGCTACCTTGAGCCCATTGTGGATATTTACGAGGATAACGGAACGCTTCACCGCTTTGTAAAGGTTGACGCTTCAAAGGCGGAAGCTCTCGTAGACGCCGCCCAGTCAGGTGATTTCTCAGCTGTCGCGGATATCGCCATCACCGATGACGACAAGGCGTTCCTCGATAAGCAGACGAGAATCGCCCTTCGCCACTGCGGTGTTATCAACCCCGAGGACATCGACGATTATATCGGCGACGACGGCTATCAGGGTCTTAAAAAAGTAGTTTGCGAAATGACGCCAGAAGAGGTTATTGAGGAAATCAAGGTTTCAGGTCTTGCGGGACGCGGCGGCGCAGGCTTCCCCACATGGTTTAAATGGAACGCCGCAAGAAACTCAAAGGGAGATAAGAAATATCTTATCTGTAACGCCGACGAGGGCGACCCGGGCGCGTTCATGGACAGAGCCGTCATCGAGGGCGACCCCCACAACCTTATTGAAGGTATGCTTATTGCCGCCTATGCAATAGGCGCAAGCGAAGCGGTTGTATACGTCCGCGCAGAGTATCCTCTTGCTATTAAGCGTCTTGAAAACGCCATGGAGCAGGCGAGGGCTAAGGGTTATCTTGGACAGAATATCCTCGGTACGGGCTTCTCCTGTGATATGAGAATTAAGGCAGGCGCAGGCGCTTTCGTCTGCGGCGAGGAAACCGCTCTTATCGAATCCCTTGAGGGACAGAGAGGTATGCCACGACTCAAGCCTCCCTTCCCCGCAGAAAGCGGATATTGGCACAAGCCTTCAAATATCAACAACGTTGAAACCTTTGCGAATGTTGCCTGGATTATAATTAACGGCGGAAGCGCTTTTGCGGCAATGGGAACTCCTGGCAGCAAGGGTACAAAGGTTTTCGCACTTACAGGTAAAATCAACAGAGGCGGACTTGTCGAAATCCCCATGGGTAAAACCCTCCGTGACGTAATCTTTGATATCGGCGGAGGAATCCGCGACGGTAAGGAGTTTAAGGCGGTCCAGATGGGCGGCCCCTCAGGCGGATGTATTCCCGCATCGCTTCTCGATACGGTTATCGACTACCGCGAGCTTGCCGCAACGGGCGCAATCATGGGCTCAGGCGGAATGGTCGTTATGGACGAAAGCACCTGTATGGTAGGTATGGCCAAGTTCTTCCTTGACTTCACTGCCAAGGAGTCCTGCGGAAAGTGCGTTCACTGCCGTCTCGGCACGAAGAGAATGCTTGAAATTCTCACAAGAATAGTCAACGGCGAAGGCAAGCAGGGCGACGTAGAGCTGCTTGAAGAGCTTTGCTACAGCATCAAGGACGGCGCTCTGTGCGGACTCGGACAGACCGCTCCCAACCCCGTTCTGACCGCTATCAAGTATTTCCGCAGCGAGTACGAAGCACACATCGAAGAGAAAAAATGTCCCTCACACGAGTGCGTTTCTCTTCTCACATATTCAATTGACGCCGACAAATGTAAAGGCTGCACCCTCTGCGCCAGGAAGTGCCCCGTGGGAGCTATTTCAGGTGAGCTCAAATCAGCACACAAGATTGACCCCGAGGCATGTATCAAGTGCGGACAGTGTAAGAGCGTTTGCCGCTTCGGCGCTGTTGATGTTGATTAAAGGAGGAGAAGCAAATGTCATTTGTCACAGTTAATATAGACGGATATGAAGTATCCGTACCTGCCGGCAGCACCATTCTTGAAGCTGCCGAAGCGGCAGGGATAAAAATTCCCACCCTCTGCTACGACAAGAGAGTCGCCCTTTACGGAGCCTGCGGTCTGTGTACCGTTGAGGCGGAGGGATCTCCCAAGCTTCTCAGAGCCTGCTCCTCAAAGGTAAGCGACGGAATGGTTATCCACACCGACACGGAAAGGGTAAAGGGTTCCAGAAAGGTTGCCCTCGAGCTTCTCATAACAGACCACGACGGCGATTGCATGGGTCCCTGCTCGCTTGCATGTCCTGCGGGAACCGACTGCCAGGGCTATGTGGGACTTATCGGTAACGGTGAGTATAAAGAGGCGGTAAAGCTTATTAAAGAAAAGCTTCCTCTTCCCGCGTCAATCGGCCGCATCTGTCCTCACCCCTGTGAGACCGCCTGCCGCAGACAGCTTGTTGAAGAGCCTGTTTCAATTGCATGGCTCAAGAGCTTTGTAGCGGATAAGGACCTTAAATCAGACGATAAATATACGCCCGAAATCGCTCCTTCAACGGGAAAGAAGGTTGCCGTAATCGGCGGCGGCCCTGCGGGTCTTACAGCTGCGTATTTCCTTACGGTAAACGGACACGCTGTAACAGTGTTTGATAAAATGCCTAAGATGGGCGGTATGCTCCGCTACGGTATTCCTCAGTACAGACTTCCCAAAGAGGTCCTCGACCTTGAGGTAAAGTCCATTGAGGATATGGGCGTTAAGCTTGTAAACAACTTTGAAATCGGCAAAGACGGCACCTTCGCTTCAATAAGAGCCGAATACGACGCAGTACTCGTTACAATCGGCGCATGGAGCGCAAGCTTCATGGGCGTTAAGGGCGAAGATATTGAAGGTGTTCTCGGCGGAATCGACTTCCTTCGTGATGTTATTCTCGGTCAGCCTGCCGATATCGGCAAGAAGGTAGCCGTTGTCGGCGGCGGTAACACCGCTATGGACGCCTGCCGCACGGCGGTACGTCTCGGAGCCGAGGAAGTATATGTAATTTACAGACGTACAAGGGATGAGATGCCCGCTGAGGATATTGAAATCACAGAGGCGCAGGAAGAGGGAGTAATCTTCAAGTTCCTTACAAATCCCGTTGAGATAATTGACAAGGACGGCAAAGTAAGCAAGATTAAACTTCAGAAAATGGAGCTTGGCGAGCCTGATGCCGGCGGACGCAGAAGGCCCATGCCTATTGAAGGCGCATACGAGGAGCTTGACGTTGATACCGTTATTATGGCTATCGGTCAGGGCATCAATGCCAAGGGCTTTGAAGAGCTTGAGCTTACAAGAAAAGGCACTATCGCCGCAGACGAAAAGACATTCAGAACCTCAATGGAGGGCGTCTTTGCAGCCGGTGACGCAACCAATAAGGGCGCAAGCATCGCTATTGAGGCAATCGGCGAGGCACAGAAGGCTTCAACAGTTATCAGCGCATATCTTTGCGGAGTTGATATTGAGTATAAGAAACCCTTCTATGTAGAGCGCACAGTAACCGCTGAGGAGTTTGCCGACAGAAAGAAGATGCACAGACCTCAGATGCCTCATCTTTCTCCCGATGAGCGCAAGCACAACTTTGAGGAGATAGTAAAGGGTTATACGGAGGAAATGGCAAAGCAGGAGGCTTCAAGATGCCTCGAGTGCGGATGCCACGACGTTCATGAGTGTAAGCTTGTAAAATACGCAAACGATTATGATGTTGTTCCCCAGCGTTTTGTTGGTGAAAAGCATATCCGCAAGCACGCACAGACTCATCCCTTCATTGAGAGAAATGAGGATAAATGTATTCTTTGCGGACTTTGCGTAAGAGTCTGCGATGAGGTAATGGGCAGAACAGCTCTCGGCCTTGTAGGCAGAGGATTTGACACAGTTGTTGCTCCTGCATTTAATGTGCCTCTTGAAAAGAGCGACTGCGTGTCATGCGGCCAGTGCGTAAACCTGTGTCCCACAGGCGCGCTTCGTGAAATTCTTCCCGTTAAAAAATCTGTTCCCGTTGCCGAGGAAGTTACAAGGACAACCTGCTCCTTCTGCTCAGTGGGCTGCCAGATAGACCTTACCTCAAAGGGCAATACGCTCTTCAGAGCGATTCCCGCAGGCGATGACGGACTTCTCTGCGGCGGCGGACGTTTCGGCTACGGCGAAACCCAGTCCGATAAGAGAGTCAAGAGCGCTCTTGTAAGAAAGAACGGCGTTCTCGAAAAAGCGGCTCTCGATGAAGCTGTCGAGGCAGTAAAGGACGCTCTCAGGAAATATGCTCCCGATGAAATCGCCGTTTCCGTTTCCGAGAGATATACCCTTGAGGAAGCTTATATGATTAAGAAATACGCGAACGAAGTCCTCGGAACTGATAACGTATTTTCATTTGCTGCCGTTAAGAGCGGAGTAAAAGATGTTCTGGGAGTAAACGCTTCTTACAATACCCTCGATGAGTTCCAGAAGACAAATCTCATTGTCCTTATCGGAGCCGACGTTATAGGCTCGGGCCTTATCGCGGGAATGAAGATAAAGAAGGCTGTCGAAGGCGGAGCAAAGCTTGTTGTAATCGGCAATAAGGATACACAGGCAGACGAGTGGGCATACAGAAAGTATTCCGCAAACGACGTTTCATTCCTTACGGATGCCTATAAAGTTATAGCGGGTGAGGATGCAGGGGATGCAGATGTCAAGGAGTTTGCAGAGCTTTACATGAACGCTAAGAACGCTATGATCGTTATGCAGCCCAACATGGTATCCTATGACTGTGCAAAGGCGGCAGCCCTTCTTGCAAAGAAGAGCGGTCATATAGGCAAGGCTCACAACGGACTTATCCAGCTGAAAATGGGCGCAAACTCTCAGGGACTTGATATTCTCGGAGTCAAGCCTTACAGCGAAATTGACGCTTCAAAGGTAAAGGCGATGTTCGTATTCGGCGAAGTAATGCCCGACGGTGCCGAAAAGCCCGAGTTCCTTGCAGTTCAGGAGGTTCTCATGAGCGCTTCCGCCGAGAAAGCCGACGTAGTTCTTCCCGCTTCAACCTTTGCCGAGAGCAGCGGTACTTTTGTATCGGCTGACAGAAAGCTCAATAAGGTAAATAAGGCTGTCGAACCTCTCTGCGGCGCAGATAATCTTACAATTATCCGCAAGCTTGCAGGGGACGCCAAGGGCTTTGCATTTGAGAATGACTTCCAAGTATTTAATGATATCTGTAAGAACGTTGAAGGTTTTGCAGGCGCTTCCAAGTGCGTATGCTGCGGAAAGCACAGCATCTACTGGCCTGTTTCCGCAAGTCCCGTACTTGTGCCTACCGACTGCGGTGAAGCTGCTGAGCTTCCCGCCGGTGAAATCGCCGCAGCTCCCTTTAATGCCAACGTCATAAAGAGAAGCTTTGCAGCGAAGCTCGGTTAATTTAATATTTCCTGAAATTTCAGCGGCCGTTAAAGAACAAACGGCCGCTGAATCGGGAGATTTAATCGATTTTTTTAAATTTATTAATTTTTTAATGACAGAAATAATGATTTCTTATAATTTTTCGGCGTTAATTAACTTAATTTATTAAATTTTTCTTGATTTTAAATTGCTTTAGTTGCATTTTATAGGCAATTATGCTAATATTATGAAGAAAAAATTTACAGGAGGGAATACCTTGGCTAAAAAAGTTGTATTTCTTACAGGTTCCTCAGGAACAATGGGCTTCCAGGGTTTTAAAGAGCTCTATGCTAAGAGAGATATGTATGATATCGTTCTCTTGAACCGCGGAAGCGAAAAGAACAAGGAAAAGTTCAAAGAGTATGAGAACGACCCAAGCGTTAAGCTTGTATGGGGCGACCTCATGAATTATGAGGATGTTCTCAAGTGCGTAACAGGCGCTGATTATGTTCTTCATGTCGGCGGCATGGTTTCTCCCGCTGCTGACTATTATCCCAAGCGCACAATGAAGACTAACACAACGGCTGTTAAGAACATTGTTGCAGCTATCAAGGCTCAGCCCGATCCCGACGCTGTTAAGCTTGTTTACATCGGTACGGTTGCTCAGACAGGTGACCGTAATCCTCCCATCCACTGGGCAAGAACAGGTGACCCCATCAACATCAGCGTTTATGACCACTACGCAATCAGTAAGACAATTGCTGAGAGCATCGTAGCTGAGTCAGGACTCAAGCACTGGGTATCACTTCGCCAGTCCGGTATCCTTTATCCTGCAATTCTTAAGAATTACGACCCCATCATGTTCCACGTTCCGATCAACGGCGTTCTTGAGTGGGCAACAGTTGAGGATTCAGGACGTCTTCTTGCAAATGTCTGCGGTGACGATGTTCCCGAAGAGTTCTGGAGAAGATTCTACAACATCGGCAGCGGTGCATCCTACAGAATCACAAACTACGAGTTCGAGGAGTATCTCCTTAAGGCAATCGGACTTTCTTCTCCCAAGAAGATTTTCGACTGCAACTGGTTCACTCTTCAGAACTTCCACGGCCAGTGGTATGCTGACTCTGATCTTCTTGAGAGCTATCTCCACTTCAGAGCTAACATTCCTGTTGACAAGTACTTTGAGCAGCTTGCTCAGACCGTACCTTCATACTATAAGCTTGCCAAGATTATTCCTCCCGCGCTTATCAAGAAGCTCGGCATGGAGCCCATGGCAAACAAGGCTAAGTACGGTACAATGACATGGATTAAGAACAACATCACTCCCAGAATCACAGCTTACTACGGAAGCTATGAGAAGTGGAAGAACATCGGTACATGGGATGACTTCAAGATTGTTCATCCTTCTGAGGAAGTTACATATCTTGATCATGGTTATGATGAGACAAAGCCCTTCGAGGAGCTTACAATCGAAGATATGAAGAAGGCAGCGGCCTTCCGCGGCGGCGAGTGCCTCTCCGACACAATGGAGAGCGTTTACAAGCCCCTCAAGTGGAAGTGCGCATTCGGTCACGAGTTTGAGATGACTCCCAACCTCGTTCTCCGCGGCGGTCACTGGTGCCCCGATTGCCTCCCCGCTCCCTGGAACTATTCCGAGATCGCGAAGGTTAACCCCTTCTTCGCTCAGGTTTGGTATCCGCTTCATGACAAAGATGAGCATTGCTATTACGATGAAAGCATCTTTGAGGGAATGGAAGGCTGATTGGCCGAAACCGAATAGATTTGCGGCAGCACAGATAAATCTGTGCTGCTTTTTTCTATAGAAGCTGAATTCAGCTGCAGAAATTTGCCGCAAAATTTTATCTGTTTCCTATATTTACTTTTAAGTTTTAGTGTGCTAAAATTTTACAGAGTTAAACTTTAATACTTAAAAGTTTGAAAGCGCTTAAAATATAGGAGGTTTTTTCATGAATTCAAAATTAAAAGACCCTAATATCGACTTTCTCTTTAAGGCCATACTTGAACTTAAAACAATGGATGAGTGTTATGATTTTTTTGAAGATCTGTGTACGATAACGGAGCTCAAATCCATTTCTCAGAGAATCGTTGTAGCCCATATGCTCAGCGAAAAGCGCGTATACAGCGATATAGTCAAGGAGACGGGAGCGAGCACGGCCACCATAAGCAGGGTGAACCGCTCTCTCAATTACGGAAACGACGGCTACGAATGTGTTTTTGAGAGGCTGAAAAACAAGTGAGCAGATACGGAGTCTTTGCGGAATATTACGATTCCCTTACTTCTAATGTGTCCTATGATGAAACTGCCGAATACGTTTCGGATATACTCTGCGAAAACGGAATAAAGGAAGGCATCCTTCTGGACCTTGCCTGCGGTACTGGTACGATGAGTGCCGAAATGGCAAAAAGAGGATACGATGTAATAGGCATAGATAATTCTCCTGAGATGCTCAGTGAAGCCCGTGAAAAGGCTTATGAAGCGGGAGAGGATATACTTTTCCTCTGCCAGGATATGTGCAGTATAGACCTTTACGGGACCGTTGAGTGTACTCTCTGTCTCCTTGACAGTCTCAATCATCTTGAAAGCGAAGAGGAGCTCCTTGCCGCCTTTAAAGGGGTATCACTGTTTACGGTACCCGGAGGATTGTTTATTTTCGATGTCAATACACAGTACAAGCATAAATACGTTTTAGGCGACAACACCTTTGTCTATGACAATGATGACGTATACTGCGTGTGGCAGAACGAGTACGATGATGAAAGCGGGACAGTTGAGATTTTTCTCGATTTTTTTGAAGAGGAAGACGGACTTTACCGCAGAAGCAGCGAATACTTTGCGGAAAGGGCATTTTCCGATGAAGCCATAAGAAGGCTTTTGAAGGAATCGGGATTTTCAGATATAAAAACATACGGAGAACTTAGTAAAGACGCCCCGTCCGACAAGGAGGAACGGGTGTTTTACGTTGCAAGGAAGGACATATAAATGGGAAAAATAGTAAGATGCATAACCGTTGACGGTTCCGTTGCCTGTATGGCGACGGACAGCACGGATATAGTTTCGGAAATGGAGCGTATACACAAAACCTCGGCTGTGAATACCGCGGCATTGGGAAGGCTCCTTACAGGTGCGTCTCTTATGGGAGATATGCTTAAAAACCGTGATGACAGCCTCACTCTTCGCCTCAATGGCTCAGGCCCTGCGGGGCAGCTTGTTGCGGTTTCCGACAGCAGCGGAAATGTACGCGGATATATTGAGAACCCGATTGTGGAAATTCCACTCAACAGCAGGGGAAAGCTGGACGTTGCGGGAACTGTCGGTCGCGACGGTTATCTTACGGTCATAAAGGACATGGGCATGAAGGAGCCTTATGTGGGACAGGTACCCATTGTTTCGGGTGAGATTGCCGAGGATATTACGAGCTATTACGCCGTAAGCGAGCAGATACCCACAGTCTGCGCATTGGGAGTGCTGGTGAATCCTGATTTGACCGTAAAGGCCGCAGGAGGCTTTTTAATTAACGTTCTGCCCTTTGCCGATGACAGTGTGCTGGATAAGCTGGAAAAGGCCATATCGGGCCTTGAGCCCGTTACGCAGATGCTCACCGACGGCTTGAATCCTGAGGGGATATGCCGCCATGTTATGAAGGGCTTTGACCTTGATATTCTCGATGAAAGCGACGCTTCATATAAATGCACATGCAGCCGTGAGCGTATGGAACGTGCCCTCATAAGTTTGGGCAAAAAGGAGCTGGAAGATCTTGCAAGGGACGAGGAAACAGAAATATCCTGTGACTTCTGCAAGAGCGCATATAAATTTACTTCATCTCAGATAAGGCTCCTTGCCTCTCAAGCGTCAAAGGAATGAGCAGTCGGCGCCGCGGAAAAAATCTGATTTTCTGCGGTCCGAAATGTTTTCTTCTCAGAGCCAATATGCGTCAGGATTTGCGCTTAAATAAAAATTGAAAAAATTTCAAAATACCTATTGACTTTGCGATGACAATTTGATATTATTATTAGCGTCGCAGATGCGGGTGTAGTTCAATGGTAGAATCCCAGCCTTCCAAGCTGGTTGTGTGGGTTCGATTCCCATCACCCGCTCCATTTTTTTGTGCGCTTGTAGCTCAGGTGGATAGAGCAACTGCCTTCTAAGCAGTGGGTCAGGGGTTCGAGTCCCTTCAAGCGCGCCATATGGTGGATATAGCTCAGCTGGTTAGAGTGCCAGGTTGTGGCCCTGGAGGTCGTCGGTTCGAATCCGATTATCCACCCCACATTACGCAAAGCAATTCTTTGCTTTGCGTATTTTAATATAATCGGAAATATTGGGGTGTAGCCAAGGGGTAAGGCAACGGACTTTGACTCCGTCATTCGCTGGTTCAAATCCAGCCATCCCAGCCAGATTATTGCCTCGTTATGTAATTTGCATGACGGGGTTTTTTTGATGCCGAAGTTTGCGTGGTATGCGCTTTTGAGATTTTTTCAGCATCTTTCAGCTTGAAGTTTCAAAAATTTCCGATTTTTTAGAGTAAACTGACGGATTACTATATTCAACCGCAGGTCGGTTGAGTATAAAAGACTTATGTGTTATTGTGATTTTAAGGGGGGGAAAAGTATGAAAACGGAAACCTTGGGAAAGACAATCGCAAGGCTCAGAAAAGAGCAGGGAATGACGCAGCTTGAGCTTGCCGATTTGATGGGAGTAACCGACAAAGCGGTTTCAAAATGGGAGAGGGACTTATCCTGTCCCGATATAAATTCTTTTCCGCAATTGGCAAAAGCGCTCCATACTTCCGCCGATGAGCTTTTGCAGATAAAAACCGAACCAATGCCTGAAAAGAAGAAAATCACAAAGGAGATAATAAGTCTTTCATTAAAAGGAATTGCCGCAGCCATGGGCGTTGCCGTAACAGTCCTGACATTTCTCGGTGAAGCGGACGGGAAAAGTGCTCTGATCATGCTGGGAATAGGTCTTGCGGCTCTGGCGGTTTCCTCGCTGAAGGAAAAAGAGTAGAATAAATAATTAATTTAATTTGTTTTTGCCGAAGCGGGATAGTAAACTGCTTCGGCCTTTTAATTTGTGAGCCTTAATCCGTATATAATTTTGTTGTAAAAAGTATTTTTGTGGTTTATACTGTTTCTTAGCAGAAAAGGGAAAAGGAGAGGTATAAATGAAGCTTGCGGTAATAGGCGGCGGAGGCGTGCGGTCCATGTTCCTCGCCAAAAGCCTGGTGCAGAGCGCCGAGAGTACGGGGATAAACGAAATTGTCTTTATGGATAACAACGAGACTAAGCTGCGAATTTACGGCGCAATGGCGCAGCAGGTGGCAAAGAGAATAAACGAAGGCGTAAAATTTACTCTCACTGCCGACGCCGTGGAGGCGGTAAAGGATGCCTCCTACGTTATCACAACCATAAGGGTCGGAGAGGACGAAATGCGCGTCAGAGATGAGAGAACTGCCCTTGACAGAGGCATTCTCGGTCAGGAGACCACGGGAGCCGCAGGTTTTTCCTTTGCCATGCGCTCAGTTCCCGCGCTGAAAGAATACTGTGAGCTTATAAAGAAATACTCAAAGCCCGATGTAAAGGTGTTCAACTTCACAAACCCTGCGGGAGTTGTCTCACAGACTCTCCGTGATATGGGCTATGACTTTACATACGGCATATGCGACGCTCCCAGCAGCTTGCTCCATGATTTTGCGGCCCTGTACGGTAAAAGTCAGGATGAAATCACGGGAGAATGCTACGGCCTAAATCATCTTTCATTTTTCAGCAGCATAAAGCTTTGCGGAAGGGAAATAATGCCTGAGCTCATTGAGGATGAAAGGATATATCATAAAACGGAAATGCGCTTTTTCGAGCCTGAGCTTGTAAAAAAGCAGGGATGCATTTTAAACGAATACCTCTACTATTTTTATTACCGTGAAAAGGCCGTAGAGAATATACTGAAAGCGGGAAAGACGAGGGGCGAAATCATCTGCGAAATAAACAGGGAGATGACCAAAGAGCTTTCGGGAATGGATATCGAAAACGATTTTGACGCCTGCCTTAAAGTATTTGAAAAATGGTACGGCAAGCGCGAAGGGGCATATATGGCCAACGAAACGGGAGTCGCAAACGATAAGCCGCCCTTTAAATTTGACATATATTCGGCTGATGAAGGCGGATACGCGGGAGTGGCTCTTAAATACATTAAGTCGGTGCGCAGCGGCAGGGATGCCCGGATGATTTTATGCGTTCCCAATAACGGAGCCGTAAAAGAGCTCAGGGACGACGACGTAATCGAAGTTACCTGCGATTTGGTAAACGGAGAATGTGTCCCCCATAAGTTCGGGGAATTGAGCGAAATTAACCTTGAGCTTATAAGAAGGGTAAAGCTTTATGAAAGGCTTGCCTCAAAGGCCATAAGGGAGCAGAGCATAGACGCGGCAGTTGACAGTCTTATGGTGCATCCTCTTGTAAATTCATATTCCCTTGCAAGGGATCTGGTAAAGGAATATCTTGAAATAAATAAAAATTACAGCGGAGAGTGGAAATAATGAGTTTTGCAGCAGGAGTAGGATTTGCCAACGTTGATTTGCTTTACGGAGGAATGCCCGCCATACCTCAGGAGAGCGAAGAGATATATGCCCGTGATTTCAATATGAAGCTGGGCGGAGGAGTTCCGGCGACGATGATAAATCTCGGAAGACTGGGAGTACCCGTTCGTCTCGGCAGCTTTACGGGCCACGACTTCTTTTCAAAATTTGCCGAGGAGAAGATAAGGGAGACGGGGGTTGATTACAGAAACCTCTATTCAGGTGACGGAATGCCCATAACCCTTACAAGCGCCATAATCACAGCCAACGACAGAGCCTTTGTCTCTTATACGGACGGAGCCGAAATTGACGGTAAGATTATGGATGACGTTTATTCAGTAATACACGGCGCCAAGGTTGCCGATATGGACGCCAATTTTATCGACGCATACAGGAGAGCCAAGGCCGAGGGAACAAAGCTTGTATTCGATACGGGCTGGGACGGCGAAATGACTCTGGAAAAATACAGGGAATGTCTCGAGGTTGCGGATTTTTACACTCCCAACACAAAGGAAGCCCTTAAAATCACGGGAGCCGACAATGTTGAAAAGGCGGCTGACATTCTTTCAGATTATTTTGAATACGTTATTGTAAAGCTCGATAAGAGCGGCACTCTCGTAAAGCATAACGGCGTGAGCACCGTTATAGAGCCCCTGCCCGGAATCACCCGTGTGGATTCGACGGGAGCGGGAGACGCCTTTATGACAGGCTTCCTTTACGGACTGTATAACGACATGGACGTGTGCGAATGTGCCGCATACGGAAACGTGCTGGGAGGACTTTGCGTCGCAGGCTACGGCTGCCTTATAGAAAACCTCAGTGAGGAAATTATAAAAGAACAGATAAAGAAAATACTGTAAGGAATGTTAAATTTGGACTGGTTTGAATTTGAAAACGCCGCGAAGGCCAAGGGCTTTAAAACCGTTTGCGGTATAGACGAAGCGGGCAGAGGACCTCTTGCGGGACCTGTATGCGCCGCATGCGTAGTGCTGCGTGACGGGGAAATGATAGAGGGGCTCAACGACTCCAAAAAGCTTACCGAAAAAAAGAGAGAGGCTCTTTTTAAAGAGATAACCGAAAAAGCGGTGGATTACTCCATCGCCATGGCGTCGGAGCGGGAAATAGACGAAATAAATATCCTTCAGGCCACCTTTCTTGCCATGCGCAGAGCTTTTGAGGGGTTGACCAAAGTTTCGCCCGACTATGCACTTATTGACGGCAACAAGACTCCTGGACTGCCAATTGAACAGGAGGCTGTTGTTAAGGGGGATGCGCGCAGTGCAAGCGTTGCTGCGGCTTCTGTTCTTGCCAAGGTTACAAGGGACAGGTACATGATGAATATAGATAAGGTCTATCCGCAGTACTGTTTTTCAAAGCATAAGGGCTACGGTACAAAGCTCCACTATCAGTGCCTCGACGAGTACGGCCCGTCTCCCGTACACCGTCAGACCTTTCTGAAAAAGTGGCAGGAAGGAAAGAAGAAGTGAAAGGCGGAAAAGGAGCCTACGGCGAATATGAGGCGGCAAGGTATCTGAGAAAAAAAGGATATAATATTGTGGGATCAAATTACCGCTGCCGCTTCGGTGAAATAGATATCATTGCCGAAAAGGACGGATTCCTGATTTTCGCCGAGGTAAAGACAAGGGACGAAAACTCCTTTTACACTCCTGCGGAAGCGGTCACATATAAAAAAATACAGCGGCTTGTAAAGACTGCTCAGATATATCTCATGCAGAACGTTACCTCTCTCCAGCCGAGATTTGACGTAATAGAGGTATACACAAAGGAAGGGAAGCTTAAAAGGATAAACCATATTGAAAACGCCTTTGAAGGGGTGAGCGGGTTTTGAATTTTTTTGATCTTCACTGCGACACAATAGGCGAGTGCGCAAACAGGAATTTGCCTTTAAGGGAAAATGAGCTTCACATTTCCCTGGAAAAGGGAGAATGTCTCGAAAAATGGGTGCAGGTATTCGCAATTTGGATGCCCGACGAAAAGCGCGGGAAAGTGGCGGCGGATTATTTTGACAAGGTTTACGACTATTATTTAAGGGAAACCGAAAAAAACGCCGATGTGCTTTTGCCGTGTATCAGTGCCGATGACCTTGCAAAAGCAGAAAGGGAGAACAAAGCCGCCTGCATTTTGGCTGTTGAGGGCGGCAGCGTCCTGTGCGGCGACATTGACAGAATAAGCCTTTTAAAGGAGAGGGGAGTAAAGATACTCACCCTTACCTGGAACGGCGAAAACGAGCTTGGCAGCGGCTGTATGGATAAAGAGGATAAGGGCCTGACATTTTTCGGAAAAAACGCTGTCAGAGAGCTTTCCTCTGCGGGAATTGTGCCCGATGTCTCCCATTTAAGCGAGAAAGGCTTTTACGATACCGCTCAGGAAATTGATTTTCCTTTTATAGCCAGCCATTCCGACTGCGGCAGAGTTTACCCTCATAAGCGAAACCTTACCGATGAGCAGATAGATGAGATAATAAGGCGTAACGGGCTCATAGGCGTAAACTTTTACAAAAGCTTTCTTTCGGATGATAACGAAAAAGCCTTTGACGGAGTACTGCGTCATCTTTATCATATTTTGGAGCGGGGCGGGGAAAAAACAGCCGCAATGGGCTCCGATTTTGACGGCTGCGAAATCGCAGATGAGCTTGCGGGAATTGATAAAATCCCCGCTTTATGGGAATATCTCAACAAAAACGGTATACCTTGTGATACTCTTAATAGTTGCTTTTATGGAAATGCAAGAAATTTTTTCTTTAATGTTTTACACAGCTGAAAATATGTGATAGAATAACGAAGTATACTTGGAATAAGGAGAATCAAAAATGGAATACACAAGTACGAGAAATAAAAATATCCGTGTGAGCGCCGCTCAGGCAATAGCACAGGGAATTTCCGAGGACGGGGGACTTTTTGTGCCCGTTTCGGTTCCCGCTGTTTCCATGGACGAGATTATCGAGCTTTCACACGCCGACTATATTACAAGAGCAAAGAAGATTCTCTCTTTTTACCTCACCGATTTTACCGATGAGGAGCTTGATTACTGCGTAAACGGAGCTTATGAAGCGAGCAAATTCAGCTCTGCGAAAATCGCTCCCTTAGTGGAAATAGAGCCCAACACCCATGTCCTTGAGCTGTGGAGAGGACCCACATGCGCCTTTAAGGATATGGCTCTCCAGATTCTGCCCTATCTTCTCACCGTTGCCGCTTCAAAGACTGCGGGAGGCAAGGAGATTGTAATTCTCGTCGCAACCTCAGGCGATACGGGCAAGGCTGCACTTGAGGGCTTTAAGGATGTTAAGAACACAAAGGTACTTGTTTTCTATCCCGAGGACGGAGTAAGCCCCATGCAGAAGCTTCAGATGATGACTCAGGAAGGCGAAAACGTAGGCGTGTGCGCAATCAAGGGTAATTTTGACGATGCTCAGAGCGGTGTCAAGAAGATTTTCACCGACCCTGCCGTCAGGGAAAAGCTTGCTTCTCACAATATGATGTTCTCCTCCGCCAACTCAATCAACTGGGGCAGACTTGTTCCCCAGGTTGTCTATTATTTCTCAGCCTACTGCGATATGATAAGCGACGGCAGCATTGAGCCGGGCAAGGAGATAAACGTAGTCGTTCCCACAGGAAACTTCGGAAACATTCTCGCCGCATATTACGCAAAGAAAATGGGACTTCCCATTAAAAAGCTTATCTGTGCTTCAAACGCAAACAACGTTCTCACAGATTTCCTTACAAGCGGAACCTACGACAGAAACCGTGATTTCTACATGACCGCTTCTCCTTCAATGGATATCCTTATTTCAAGCAACCTTGAGCGCCTTCTCTTTGACCTTACGGACTTTAACGATGAGCTTGTAAGGGGCTGGATGAACGCTCTGTCACGCGACGGTAAGTACACTGTTACGGATGATGTATTTGCCAAGATTAAGAGCATCTTTAAAGCGGGCTTCTGTGACGACGACGCCACAAAGGCAACAATAAAGAGCGTATTTGAATCCGACGAGTATCTTTGCGACACTCATACGGCTGTGGCGGTGAATGTCTATAAGAATTATAAGGATAAGACGGCCGACGAAACAGATACGGTTATCGCTTCAACGGCAAATCCCTATAAGTTCTCGGCAGACGTTCTCGAGGCCGTAACGGGCGAGCGTTCTTCGGGCAGCGAGTTCAGCGTGGTATCGGAGCTTTCCGTCGCTACAAGCGAACCCGTTCCGCCCCAGCTTGCCAATTTGAGTGAAAAGGCTGTGCGCTTTGACGGCGTGTGCGAAAAGTCTCAGATGATAGACGAAGTCTATAAAATGCTCGGCATCTGATTTTTTAGGGTTTTGACAATATCTGAGCAATCCTGTAAATGAGCGGCCGCCTGCTTCTCAACGGAGCGGGCGGCTTTTTAAAAGGGGAGGTGAGTTATGTCTCTTTTTGCAATTGCAGATACACATCTGTCCCTGGGAACGGACAAGCCTATGGATATCTTCAAGGGCTGGAGCGGATACGTTGAGAGGCTGAAGGAAAACTGGGAGGCTTCGGTCACGGATTCCGATACCGTTGTAATCGCGGGCGATATTTCCTGGGGCATGAGCCTTGAGGGCGCTCTCGAGGATTTTCGGTTTATCGATGCTCTGCCGGGGCAGAAAATAATCCTTAAAGGCAACCACGACTACTGGTGGACCACAAGGAGAAAAATGGAGACATTCCTTTCCGAAAACGGGATAAAAACCATTTCGTTTCTCCATAATAACACGGTGACTGTGGGAGACGTCGCCGTGTGCGGTTCGAGAGGCTGGTTCTTTGACGCTGAGGAGTCTGCGGATAAAAAAGTGCTTTTAAGGGAAGCGGGCAGGCTGCGTACCTCCATTGACCTTGCAAAGGAAACGGGGCTGGAGCCGATTGTATTTCTTCATTATCCGCCCGTCACGCAGAATATGGTGTGCGAAGAGATATATAACGTCCTTCTTGAAACAGGCGTCAGGCGGTGCTATTACGGCCATCTTCACGGCCCGTCCATGACAAGATCGGTAAATTCCGTCCGCGACGGCATAGAATTTGCCCTGATTTCGTGCGATTTTCTCGCATTTGCACCTAAACTTGTCCAAAAATTTTAACAAATATGAAATTTTTTAAAAAACAAGTGGAAAAATTATACAATATCTGATATAATATCCCAGTTATATTGCATAGTAACAGGAGGAAAAAGGCAATGAGTTTAAAATCTTCAACAAAGGTTGAAACAAACGTCTATGAAATTGAGGTGTCGGTTGACGCCGCAAAATTCCAGGAAGCAGTTACAAAGGCATACAATAAGCAGAAAAAGAACATCACTGTTCCCGGCTTCCGTAAGGGTAAGGCTCCCAAAAACATTGTTGAGCGTATGTACGGTAAGGAAGTTTTCTACGATGAGGCAATCGAGATGGTTTATCCCGAGGCTGTCGAGTCTGCAATAAAAGAGGCTGAGCTTGATTTCATCGGAACAAGCGACGCAGAAGTCGTTTCCGTAGGCGACGAAGGTCTTGAGCTCAAGCTCAAGGTAACCGTAAAGCCCGAGGTAGAGCTGGGCGAGTACAAGGGCCTCAAGGCCACCAAGAAGTCAACAGCCGTTACCGACGACGATGTAAAGGCTGAGCTTGACCGCAGGCTTGAGCAGAATTCAAGAATGGTAACCGTTGAGGACAGAGCTGCCCAGGACGGCGATCTTACGGTTATCGACTTTGAGGGCTTTGTTGACGGCGAAGCTTTCGAGGGCGGAAAGGGCGAAAACTATAACCTTGTTCTCGGTTCAAACCAGTTTATCCCCGGCTTCGAGGCTCAGATTGTCGGCCACAACACAGGCGATGAGTTTGACGTAAACGTAACCTTCCCCGAGGATTATGCCGCTGAGCTTGCGGGCAAGGATGCAACCTTTAAGATCAAGCTTCACGAGATCAAGTTCAAGGAGCTTCCCGAAGCAGACGACGATTTTGCCAAGGATACAAGCGAATTTGACACTCTCGACGAGCTCAAAGAGGACATCAGGAAGAAGCTTGCGGAGAGAAAAGAGCATGACGCAGACCACGACCTTGAGCATCAGCTTGTTGAGCAGGTTGCAAAGGGAATCAAGGCTGAAATCCCCGACATGATGATCGAAAACGCCATTGATGAGAACATCAAGAACATGGACTATCGTCTTCAGATGCAGGGCCTTACAATGGATCAGTATCTTAAGTATACAGGCATGGAGATCGGCGCATTCCGCGACGGTTTCCGTGAGCAGGCAGACCTTCAGGTAAGAACAGACCTTGCCCTTGAAAAGATCGTTGAGGCTGAGGGTATTGCTCCCACTGCTGAAGAGCTTGAAGCCGAGTATGCAAAGCTTGCCGAGAATTACGGCATGAAGGTTGAGGAAGTAAAGAAGGCCGTTCCCGAGGACAGCCTCAAGCGCGACCTTGCTTTCACAAAGGCTATCGACCTTATTAAGGAGACAGCGGTTGTTGAGGAAGAGAAATCCGCAAAGAAGACAACAAGAAAAAAGGCCGCTCCCAAGAAGAAGGCCGAAGAGGCCGACGCTCAGCCCGCAGCTGAGGAAACAGCTGAAAGCGCCGAATAAATTTTAATTTGGTGTTATAAAATATTTACAAGTTGTTCAATAATAAAGCATATACTTTTCGGTACGGCTTTTATTGGCCGTACCGAAAAATACTATTCAATAAAAACGGAGGTGCATTTGCATGGCATTGGTACCATATGTAATCGAACAGACTAACAGAGGAGAACGCTCTTACGATATTTTTTCACGTTTGCTCAACGACAGAATAATCGTTTTGTCAGATGAGGTCAACGACGCTACCGCAAGCCTTGTCGTAGCGCAGCTTCTCTATCTTGAAGGACAGGACTCCGAAAAGGACATCAGCCTTTACATCAACAGCCCCGGCGGTTCTGTAACTGCGGGCATGGCTATTTATGATACGATGCAGTACATCAAGTGCGATGTTTCCACTATTTGCATCGGCCTTGCCGCAAGTATGGGAGCGTTCCTGCTGTCTTCCGGCGCCAAGGGAAAGCGCTTTGCCCTTCCCCACAGTGAAATCATGATTCACCAGCCGTCAGGCGGCGCCCAGGGTCAGGCGACGGATATTAAAATTGTTGCGGACCATATTTTAAGGACGAAGGCGACCCTCAATAAAATACTTGCCGAGAACACGGGCAAATCAATTGAGGAAATAGCGAGAGATACCGAGCGAGATAACTTTATGACAGCTGCGGAAGCTCTGGAATACGGACTTGTGGATAAGGTAATTGAAAAGAGATAACATTTATGATGCTTTGGAGGTAATCTGATGCCGAAAGAAAAAGACAACGGCAATAAGACGGTACGCTGTTCTTTCTGCAACAAAACTCAGGATGAGGTTGACAGAATAATCGCAGGTCCGGGAGTTTTTATCTGTGACGAATGTGTTGAGCTTTGTCAGAGCCTGATTTCAGCCGAGGATGACGAACCGTTCCAGCGCCGCAAGTCGAAGGCAAAAAAGGAAGAGATCGTGCTTCCGAAACCCAGCGAAATAAAGAAGACTCTTGATGAATACGTCATAGGTCAGGATGAAGCAAAGATTGCTTTAAGCGTTGCGGTATATAACCATTATAAGAGGATTTTCCTTGCTGAAAAAAGCGACGTGGAGATTCAGAAGAGCAATATCCTTCTTCTGGGCCCAACGGGAGTGGGCAAAACAATGCTGGCTCAGACGCTTGCTAAGACTCTTAATGTTCCTTTTGCAATAGCTGACGCCACTACTCTCACCGAGGCGGGATATGTCGGCGAGGATGTTGAAAACATTCTGCTTAAGCTTATCCAGGCCGCTGATTTCGACATTGAAAGGGCGGAGCACGGCATAATCTATGTTGATGAAATCGACAAGATCGCAAGACGCTCCGAAAACCGCTCAATCACAAGAGACGTAAGCGGCGAGGGAGTGCAGCAGGCCCTTTTGAAGATTCTTGAGGGAACTGTTTCAAACGTTCCTCCCCAGGGCGGAAGAAAGCACCCCCAGCAGGAGTTTATTCAAATTGACACAACTAATATTCTGTTCATATGCGGAGGCGCATTTGACGGAATAGAAAAGATTGTAGAGAAGAGAATGAGCAGCTCCGCTATGGGCTTCGGAGCAAAAATCAGCAGCAAGCAGGAGCTCGATAAAAACAATATCATGAGCAAGGTCATTCATCAGGACCTTGTGAAATTCGGTATTATTCCCGAGCTTGTGGGCCGTATTCCCGTTATAACAGCGCTCAAGAGCCTTGACAGGGACGCCCTTATACGCATTTTGAAGGAGCCTAAGAATGCGATACTCCGCCAGTATCAGTCACTGTTCCATATGGATGACGTTGAGCTGGTATTTGAAGATGACGCTTTGGCTGCGGTTGCGGATAAGACCATTGAAAACGAAACGGGCGCAAGAGGACTCAGGTCCATTATGGAAAAGATCCTTCTGCCTTTTATGTATTCAATTCCTTCGGATAATACAATAAAAAGGGTGATAATCACCAAGGAGTGCGTCAGCGGAAACGGCAAGCCGATCCTTGAGCATGTCAGTTCCAAAAGATCTGCTGATTTAAAGTCGTCTCAGGCAGGCGCATAAATCCATAAAAAGGGAAAGCTCGCATTTTGCGCAGAAGACTTATCTGTGAATCTCAGAATTAAATAAATTTAATTAATCCTCCCGTCGGAAGCGTTGCTTCTCACGGGAGGTTTTTATCTCAGCGGCCGAAAGCATGATTTTTAAATATATGTATTTGAGTTTTTATAGATAAAAATTGTGATTTCGAATTATTTGTTCTCTTGCGTTTTTTTTAACGGAAAGTTTATGATAATTAGGTAAAGAGAAGCAACATGCAGGGGAATAAGGGCTTTTGGAAAATCCTGTTTATGATTGCGGATTGACACGATGAAGGGGGAACAGACTGTGAAAACGTGGTGGACTTTGACAAAGGAAGCCGCACGGTATAAAGCAATGTATGCGGCGGCGATTTTATCCACTTTTCTGCTCACTGCGGTAAATCTTACCGCGCCCAAGGTGCTGTCGTCAATGACCGGCATAGTTGAGCAGGGGGTGGATGAAGAGAACCGCAAAATTATAGGAATGCTGGCTTTTGTTCTTCTGGCGCTTTATTGTGTCAGGGTATTGTTTCGCTTTTGCAGCAGCTATCCGGCCCATAAAGCCGCCTGGAATTTGGTCGGTGACCTTCGTATCAGATTGTATAACAAGCTGCAAAGTCTTGATCTGGGATTCTTTCACGATAAGCAGACCGGCGATTTAATGAGCCGTATTGTAAATGATACAAGGGACTTTGAGCGTCTCTATGCTAGTATTATTCCTGAGCTTATCACAAACGTGGTGACCTTTGTAGGCGTATTGCTGATTCTGCTTACGGTCAACTGGAAGCTGGCCCTAATTACATGCTGTCCGATTCCCGTAATATTTGCAGCGGGTATCTTTTTCGTAAAAAAGTACGCTCATTTTTCAGACTTTCCCAGAAAAGCATGGGCGAATTGAATGCAAAATTACAGGACAATCTGTCGGGACTTCACGAAATACAGTCTTTCGGTCAGGAAAAACTGGAATCCGAGCAGATTAACGAAAAGAATTTTAATCAGGTCAAAGCAATGCTGCGGGCTCTTCGTGCCAGCGCTTTGTTTCATCCCGGAGTGGAGTTTCTCTCGTCGGCAGGTACGGTACTTGTAGTGTTTTTCGGAGGACTTTTCGCGTACAGAGATAACTTATCCGTTGCGGATATCGTAGCTTTCATGCTTTATCTCTCAATGTTTTACGCTCCCGTGTCAAATATGGCAAATCTTCTTGAAAATTTGCAGCAGTCCCAGGCGGGCGCGGAGCGTATTGCGCTGATTTTAGATACCCCTTCGGCCATTCGGGATGCTGAGGACGCCAAGGATATCGGCATCGCTCAGGGCTCCATTGCTTTTGAAAATGTGAGCTTCCATTACAGCAACGGCGTGCCTGTTCTGAAAAACATATCCTTTGACTGCAAGCTGGGGATGATGATTGCCCTGGTGGGGCCTACAGGAGAGGGAAAAACTACTATCACCCAGCTTATATCACGGTTTTATGAGCCGGTGGAGGGAAAGATACTGATAGACGGACAGGATATCAGGAGCATAACCGTGGAGAGCCTGCGCCGCAATATATCTCCGGTTTTGCAGGATACTTTTTTGTTTAACGGCACCATAGCGGAAAACATCGGCTATGCGAGACAAAATGCATCCCGTGAGGAAATCATTGACGCGGCAAAAGCGGCCAACATACACAAGGATATTCTCAATATGCCCGAACAGTATGAGACAAAAGTAGGCGAAAGGGGACTGCGGCTTTCAGGCGGACAGAAACAGCGTGTCGCAATTGCCAGAGCGATACTCAGGAAATCGCCTATAATTGTTTTAGATGAAGCCGCTGCCTCCGTGGATATGGAAACAGAGAGACAGATCCAGGAGGCGATAAATCAGATCGCCGGAACCCATACTATTGTAGCTATTGCACATCGCTTGTCGACAATAAGAAACGCTGATATGATTTTGATGATGAAGCAAGGAGAGATAGTGGAGAGAGGGACCCATGAAGAGCTTATGGCTAAAAAGGGCGATTATTACAGGATGCACCAAGCACAGCTCAAAACTCAGAAACAGCTCTAAAAGTGTAACTTGAATTTGTATATTTTACTCTTCAATAACATAAAAAGCGGAGAAAAAGTTTTAGCCCTTTCTCCGCCTTTATGATTATAAAAATCATTTTATAATAAGCTTTAATAATTTTTTCAGAGCAATTCATGCAGAATGCAAAGGTGCGGTGCAGCATTTTTTCTGCACTTTTTACGCGAGAGTGATTTTAAAAGTAATGGGGTATTCCGTTTTGTAATCACATTCGATGTAAAGTCCTTCCTCTTTTCGGTTCCACGTCGGCTTTTTGTCATAACCCAGAACGGAAATGTCTTTTATAATGCCGCTGAAATTTGCAACCTTTGACGCATCCTTTTTACCGAGGGTTTTAATGCAGTATTTGCCTTTTTTATTGCATTTAAGGACGATTGCGTAGACGCATCCGTTTGCAACCGTAAAACGTATATCCTTGCTTGTGAAATGCTTTTTGATTCCGTCGGAAAATTGTCCTTCGGTAATTTTAGCGGGGCCTTCGCCGTATTTACGGAAAACAGATGAATTGTAAACCGCCTCTCCGTTGACTTTCAGCCAGCTTCCGATACCTTTAAGGACGGCGGTATCTTCATCTGAAATCGTTCCGTCGGCTTTGGGGCCTACATTGAGCAGCAGATTTCCGTTTTTGCTCACAATATCCACCATATCACAGACAATATCGACAGGGTTTCTGAAGTTGTTGTTTTCCGTGTAACACCATGAGTTAAGGGCAATGGCCGTATCCGTCTGCCAGTAATAGGGCTGGACGTCGGCAAACTGTCCGCGCTCAACGTCCGGTACGGCGGTGCCGAAAAGAAATGCGTCGTGCTTATAATTTATTACCACGCCCTGACCCCAGTCGTAGGCCCTGTTGTAGTAGTAGGCGGCAAGCTTTTTTATGTACGGCCTGAAAGAGCTATGCTGAATCCACCAGTCGAAATAAATGATTTTCGGCTTATATTCATCTATTATTTCACAGGTGCGAATAAGCCAATCCTGTAAATATTCGTCGCTGGGAGAAGGTTCACTGAAAAGGTCATGGTGGTTTTTAGGCTCAGGCATTGCGGGCCAGTAAAAATCTCCTCTTACAAGAGGCTCTTTGATGTCGCTGTCAAATTCCTTGCCGTGACCCATGAAAAACCAGTGCTCCGCTCGGTGAGAGGAGGCACCGAGAGCGAGTCCGTTGTTTTTGCAAGCGGCTTCAAGTTCGCCTAAGACATCTCTTTGCGGACCCATTTCATAGGCGTTCCAGTGTGATATTTTGCTTTTATACATCTGAAATCCGTCGTGATGCTCAGCAACGGGAACGACGTATTTTGCACCTGCTTCCTTAAACAGATCAGCCCATTTTTGCGCGTCAAACTTTTCCGCCTTAAACATTGGGATAAAATCCTTGTAACCGAAATCTTTCTGCGGTCCGTAGGTTTCAATATGGTGCTTGAATTCGTCGCTGCCTTTGCAGTACATGGACCGTGAATACCATTCGTTTGCAAAGGCAGGAACGCTGTAAACTCCCCAGTGGATAAAAATTCCGAATTTGGCGTTTTTATACCATGAGGGTACAGTATACTTTGAAAGCGACTCCCATGTGTCCTTATAGGGACCTCGCTCAATGACTTCGGCTATTTTTTCTAAATCGGGATTCATATTGTACATAATTTCACCTCTTATAAATTTGATTTTCAGAAAGATATTATATATTATTATGAATGTGCAATCAAGCGAAAGGCAGCAAAATGATATTAAAATATGGAAGATAATAAAATTTCGGTATGAATTTGCGCTGACGAAAATTTAAATTTACCGCTCACCAAGTCTCATTCAGTGTAAAGGCCGATATCATAACACATTTTTGACATATGAGGGTATTGAAAAAGCATCGAAAAAAGTTTTCTGTGTTTTATTGTGCCTGCTCAGCCATGTAAAACAGCAATTCAAAAATCATTTCAGAATTTAACAACTTTTTCGATAAGCTGGAGTTCGATGCAGATTTTGTGTATCAGAAAATATTATGAGTTTGATGCATGCTTTATTGTGTGTTATTGCGTGTGGACGGATAAAATTTAATAATATTCAAAAGCTGTTTGCAGCCTGAGAGTGTCGTATAAAAATAAAATAATCGCCGTTTTCTCTTGATTTTTTCCACTTCTCATTATATAATATTATAGCTATCATCGGGGTGTGGCGAAGTTTGGTATCGCGCTTGGTTCGGGACCAAGAGGCCATGGGTTCAAGTCCCGTCACTCCGACCAGTTTATTAAAAGAAGTCGATTCTGTCAGTCGGCTTCTTTTGCTTTATATGTGAAAAGAGTGGTGTTTTATGGGAATTAAATGTGCTTTTGATAACTTTAGTGATGAGATAGTCTGTCCAAAGGAAGTAATACCTGAGATTAAAAACTTTCCTGAAGTTATAATTTCGTTTTTTTCTCAAAAATTTAACGATTTGCTGCTTGATTCGGTTGAAGCAAATCAGATAGACGAAATGTCGGGCGGCAGAAAAATACCGATTTATAAGTTTACTTATTGCGGTAAAGAGATAGGTTTTTATCATACGTTATTAGGCGGTTCTGCATCAGGCGCCTTGCTGGAGGAAATTATTGCAAAGGGCGGAAAGAAAGTTTTGTTTTTCGGTTCATGCGGCGCTTTAGATAAGGAGATTGTTGCCGGACATCTTATCATTCCGATGGAAGCGTATAGAGATGAAGGCACCAGTTATCACTATGCACCTGCCGGTGATTATATAAAAATTTTATCTGCGGAGAAGTTAGGTGGAATTTTCAGTTTATTGCAAGTTCCTTATATAAAAACGAAAACATGGACCACAGACAGCTTTTATCGTGAAACAAAGAAAAAAACAGAGGAGCGAAAAAAAGACGGCTGTATGGTAGTAGAAATGGAATGTGCTTCCGTCATGGCCGTGGGACAATTCAGAGATATAGAAGTATATCAGTTCCTGTATGCGGCAGATTGTCTTGATGAATCTGTTTGGAATAAAAGAATACTCGGGCAGATGCCTGATACCATGCGTGAGAAGATTTTAAGAATTGCACTCGAAACTGCTATTCGTTTATAGCATACTTAGTTGATATGCAAATTTCCGCGGTTATAATTTAACTTAGAAAATCTTTAATGTAAAATAACCGATACAAAGCACAATATTGAGTTTTCAGGGAGGGCCGACATATGATTTCGGTAAGTGATTATTTGCGAGACCCTTGCGGCAGCCTGTCGATTCCTTATTGGAAGGCGTTGCAAATTACGCTGCCTGACAATATGAAAATTTTGCATCAAAGGGAATTTTCCGAGGAGCTTCTCAGAAAATATGACGATGAAGTGTATTTTCGCCTTATTCACAGACTCCAAAATATACAGGACATTACACAAGCAAATGTGTATATTATTACGGCCTCGTCTGATAAGAAAGACATTGAAAAAATAGCTGATATAATCAACAGATGCTATGATGACATTAAGGTGGACAGAAAATATCTTGAATCACTTATAAAAACTCCTGCATATATGCCGAGTTTATGGATCTTTGCGGCTGAACCGAATACAGGCGAGAAGGTCGGATGCGCAATAGGGGATTATGATCCGCAGTGCAGGGAAATGATATTGGAATGGGTTCAGGTTCTTCCCGAATATAGGCGACAAGGAATAGGGAAATTCCTTGTGCAGCAGCTTTTGCTGCGGAGTCCCGAAGAAGCAAAATTTTCAACAGTTTCGGGGAAAGTGGCAAATTTGTCAAATCCAGAAGCTTTGTATCGCAGCTGTGGATTTGAAGGACAGGATTATTGGCATATTCTCACTGAGAAAGTACAGCGTAAATGACTGACATTTTAAAACGACTTATTTTTACATTTTCACCTATTTTTATAGACTATATTTCACTTTTATGGTAAAATGTACCTATTAAATTTCGAGGTGAAAATATGGATATCCTTATTTCGGTTATTGCCGCAGCGGTTTGTCTTATGGTCATATTGCTGATCGTGGTTTGTGTGTGTACGTTCAGGTTTATAATAGTTCGTCCGAAAACACCGAACCTGCCCACAAACGATGATGAGAAGAATCGCCAGCATATAAGAAATATCAATAATGAATATATTATTTCGAAGCATCCGACGCAGAAGGAGATAGTTTCCTTTGACGGGTTAAAGCTAAAGGCTCTTCTGCTTACACATGGCGGCTCAGATAAAAAATTTGCCGTTCTTGTACACGGATACAGATGCAACGGGCGAGATGAAATGAGCCATCTTGCAAGGCATTATTATGACGATTTAGGTTTTGCCTGTCTTATTCCGGATGACAGAGCCCATGGCAAAAGTGAGGGCAAATACATTGGTTTTGGATATCTTGATCACTTTGATATTTTAAGCTGGTGCGATTATCTTATTAAAACTTTCGGTGAGGATATCGAAATAATGCTGCACGGAATTTCAATGGGCGCAGCGACGGTTATGATGACAGGCGGGAGCGAAAAGGCACCGAGTCAGATCAAAGGCGTAATTGAGGATTGCGGATATAACGATATGAATGAAGAGATCCAATGCAATATAAAGGACATGACGAAAATGAAGCTCTCTGTTGTCAGAAACGGAGCAAGCCTTGTGTGCAAACTGAAAGCAGGCTATTCTTTTAAAGATGCATCCCCGAGAGAGTTCCTGAAAAACTCTTCAGTACCGATTTTATTTGTGCATGGCACGGAAGATACATTTGTCCCTACATATATGGGAAAGGAGCTCTATGAGTCTTACTCAGGGGATAAAGAGCTGCTTTTGGTCGAGGGGGCGCGTCATGCCAGAAGCTATTATATAGCCAAAGAAGAATATGACAGCTATATGGACAAATTTATAGAAAAGTGTACAGCCAAAGGATCTGCCCGTTCTGCTGCGGCGCTCGGCAGTATATGAAATAAATGTTGGAGCTATCTGTTATCAGATGGCTCTTATTATTTATAATTACCAGTTTTGGGTTTATTTTTAATTCTTACAGGGCACGCCTCTGCCTTTTTATACAAAAAAATAGGCGACATGAAGAATAAACTGTTGCAATTGTCGTCTTGCAATGTTAATATAATAACATACTTGAATAATACCGATATGTAAAATTCATATTCGGCATTAAAAGGAGGCTCATTTATGGAAAAATTGCTCTATATGGCGCCCGCCGTGGCTTTGCTTGCAATTCTCTATGCAGTAGTAACTTCCTTGAGAATCAAAAAGCAAAATCCGGGAAATGAGAAGATGCAGGAGATAGCTTCAGCGATAAGCGACGGCGCAAAAGCCTTTTTAGGCGCGGAATATAAAGTGCTTATAATTTTTGCGGCGGTGCTGTTTTTGCTTATAGGTTTCGGATTAGGCAACTGGATAACGGCAGTATGCTTTTTGCTCGGAGCATCCTTCTCGACTCTTGCAGGATATTTCGGTATGACGGTAGCCACCAGGGCCAATGTCAGAACCGCAAACGCCGCAAAGGAAAAGGGAATGAACAAGGCTCTTTCCATTGCTTTCTCAGGCGGCGCCGTAATGGGTATGTCCGTTGTGGGATTGGGCCTTCTCGGAATAAGCATTATATATATTTTCACAAAAGATATTTCGGTTTTGACCGGTTTCAGTCTCGGAGCTTCCTCAATCGCTCTGTTTGCCCGTGTGGGCGGAGGAATATATACGAAGGCTGCCGATGTGGGAGCTGACCTTGTGGGCAAGGTAGAATCGGGAATACCCGAGGATGACCCGCGAAATCCTGCGGTTATTGCCGATAACGTAGGCGATAATGTAGGCGACGTTGCAGGTATGGGAGCAGATTTGTTCGAATCATATGTCGGATCTATTATTTCCGCCATAACTCTCGGAGCGGTAGCAGTAACCATAACAGGAGAGGCAGTAGGAGTTAGCGGAATAATATTCCCCCTTGCCCTTGCGGCAATAGGCGTTGTGGCCTCTATTTTATCTACATTTTTTGTTCGCGGAAAGGACGGAGCTAATCCGCACGGAGCTTTGAAGATAGGAACCTATGTCTCATCGGCGGCAGTTCTTGCAGGTTCGGCGGTTTTAAGCTGGTTTATGTTTAATGATTTCAGAGCTTTTTTTGCCGTTGCTGCAGGTCTTGTTGTTGGAATACTTATAGGTGAGATCACGGAGGTTTATACCTCTGCCGATTATAAGTATGTAAAGGAAATAGCAAAGCAGTCAAAGACAGGTCCGGCTACCACCATTATAAGCGGTTTGTCCGTCGGCATGAAGTCAACGGCCGTTCCGATTTTCTGCATAGCCTTGGGCATTCTGATTTCGTATAAGTTCTTCGGCCTTTACGGAATTGCTCTTTCGGCGGTTGGTATGCTCTCTACAACAGGAATCACCATAGCGGTCGATGCCTATGGTCCTATAGCTGATAACGCAGGCGGAATCGCCCAGATGTCGGGTCTTGATGACAGCGTGAGAGAGATAACAGACAAGCTTGACGCAGTGGGCAACACTACTGCAGCAATAGGCAAGGGCTTCGCAATAGGTTCTGCCGCGCTTACCGCATTGGCCCTTTTTGCCTCCTATGCGGAAGCCGTACATCTCAGGACAATCAGTATCCTGAGCCCAGACGTTATCTGCGGACTTTTTGTGGGTGGAATGCTTCCGTTTCTTTTCTCGGCATTTACCATGTCCTCAGTGGGCAAGGCGGCCAATCATATGATCGAAGAAGTTCGCAGACAGTTTAAAGCCATACCGGGTATCATGGAGGGTACAGGCAAGCCCGACTACAAAAAATGCGTTGAAATATCCACCTCAGCGGCCTTAAAAGAAATGCTGGTCCCGGGAATAATGGCTGTTGCCGCGCCGCTTCTTATGGGCTTGCTTCTCGGAGCAGAGGCCTTGGGCGGACTTCTCGCCGGAGCGCTTGTTACGGGTGTTATGATGGCGATATTTATGTCTAACGCGGGTGGAGCCTGGGACAATGCGAAAAAGTATATTGAAGAAGGCCAGGACGGGGGAAAAGGCTGCGACGCCCATAAAGCGGCAGTGGTAGGGGATACGGTAGGAGATCCCTTCAAGGATACCGCAGGACCGTCCATAAATATACTTATTAAGCTTATGACCATTGTGGCTCTTGTATTTGCGCCGTTGTTTGTAAAGTTCGGCGGTAT
>CASDTR010000038.1 GCA_949283785.1 uncultured Oscillospiraceae bacterium | reverse complement strand
AGTAGCAGGCGTTGAAGTAGGCATTGTTTCCGTAGGCCCCGACCGCGAACAGACCATGATTTTAAAAGAACTGTTTTAATATTGGCTTAACTGAATAACAACGGCACAGCTGTAATGGCTGTGCCGTTTTGCGTATATTGGAGATTTGTTATCGGTTTATTTATCGAGGTCTTTTTCGTGGAGCCATGCTTCGGTTAAGTCGGCAATCTGCACATTGTTTAAATCGCTGAACGGGAAATGCGTGTTGCCGGTAACGCCGATTTCCGGCAGGTGCACAACGGCGCAATGCGCCGTTCATCTTGACCGTTGACTGGCTCGGCTGGCTTTGCTATTTCTGAACAGTGCAGAAAGTTTTTCTCATATGATATTAAAACTTATCAGCTAAAGCTGCCGCCTGCACACACCCATCTGTCTTGTCAATATCGCCTGTATTTACAACTGCTGGAATCATTACTGCACCAATCATTTTCCATTTCAATAATGCAGCAGACCGTTCAATAGGATTCCGAATACCGTCCATAACAGATTTATCATCTTCCTCGCAACAAGTAATGATGGCACACTCTTTTCCAGAAATATCTACTTCTGCATGATAGAATGAGAATAGCTTATCAATGACCGCCTTTATCTGTGACGGAATCGTGTACCAGTAAACCGGCATAGAAAAAACAACAGCGTCGGCTTCCTGAATAGCTGGGGCAATCACATTGAAATCATCATCAAACGAACAGGCTTTTCCTGTCTTGAAGCAAGTTTCGCAGGCATGACAACCGCTTACATTCATCATAGCAGCGTCAAACCGCTTTACCGTATGCCCTTTTTTTTTCGCCGCCTGGATAAAAGCCTCTGTCATTGCAAAACTGTTTCCTTTTTTGCGGGGGCTACCTGTGATTACAACAATTTTTTTGCTCATAAAATTTGTCCTCCTTATGATAGCGGGATTGACTTTTCCCTCTTTCGATATTATCATAATAACAAGAATGAAACAGAAATCAAGTACGCACAATTAAGTGCGATACTAAAATCAGAGTAATATACTTACGAAAAGGAAAGTGTAAAATGAGCGAACGCAATATTTCAAATGAGTGCTTTAGAAGTACGGGATTTAGTTATACTTTATCTTTGATTAACGGAAAATACAAAATGACGATACTCTATGTTCTGGCCGAATTTGGAGTTGTACGTTTCAATGAGATGAAAAAATACATTGATGAAATTTCCTACAAAACATTAAGCTCTACCTTGAAAGAATTAGAAGCAGATAAATTAGTCCATAGAGAAGAATATCCGCAAATTCCCCCAAAAGTCGAATACAGCCTTACAGAACGCGGAAAATCACTTATTCCTATACTGGAAACAATGTGCGATTGGGGAGAAGAAAACAGATTGTAAAAAGCAGACTGAAATCTGAAACGGTTTCGGTCTGCTTCTTCATTGCCTTTCGCTTGTGATAGCGGCATATAATTATTTATTGGCCCATACGGATATTTTTTACTGTTTTCTGCTCAAATGTGAGGTCTGAATAAACTCGGTTTCCTCCGTTTCCAACAGGCGCTTGTGCAAGAAGTCCTACTTTTACAGTGTCACTCACAGGAAGATTGAAGAACCTCATCATGTAAAAATTCTTTCCGTCAACGGAATAATGAAACGCAAAAGAGTTTCCACATCTGCACACCTGCAACCATGCTGTGTTACCGTCAATATTACACCCGTTTGCGTCGTCTGATTCTCCATTTCGTGCGATAACGCTGACTGCGGCGTGTGTTCCAAAGTCCGTCATTTCAAAGCACGTTTTCGCCCAGTTTTTCATGTCCTGCATTACCATAATGGAAGCAGAATCATAGGTATCTTTAAAGTCGTGTGATACCTTTACTCTCATTACAAAATCGCCTGTAATCTCTGTGTAATAAAACGGAGCGTTACACAAAGATTCTGGTGTAATTCCTTCTTCTCCGATTGCGCCGTTGTTAAAGAAAAAATCGCTTTGTGCGGGAGCAAATATTTCTATTTTGTTCCCGTCTGTTTTTATCTGCCCTTCATTTAACCATTTAAAATCCATAGAAACGTCCTCCTTGTTGAAAGCTATAATTTTATCATAGTCCCATAGAAAACCTTTGTAAAGTACGCACTTTAGCGTAAGATACTTACCTCAAAGTAATAAATTGAAAAGTAGCTAAATGTTCGGAATAGAGGGGCTGCTGTCTACCTAATTCTTGTGTGTTACTTTATGGCACATGAGCATCTGCTCCTCTCATAAAGCTTTTTATGAGCTCCTTTGTGTTGCCGTTTGGACGTGGACTGCCGTTTAAAATACATATTTTTTTACCCATACACTATGCACCTCCTAAGATTATGGTATAATTATAACAACACGCATAATCAAAATAAAGTACGCACATTTTTGTTAGATACTATCTGAAAGGAGAGTGTAACATAATGTTTAAGGATTATATTGAAAAAGCTAATTTTGAGGATACAGGGTTCAGTTATACACTGTCTTTGATCAGCGGAAAATATAAAATGGTAATTCTTTACTGTTTGATGGAGTTTAAGGTGGTTCGATATAATGAGCTTAAACGATATATAAAATCTATTTCTCATAAAACCCTCAGCAGTTCCCTGAAAGAGTTGGAGAGAGATAAGCTTATTGTCCGCAAAGAATATCCGCAAATCCCCCCAAAGGTGGAATACAGCCTGTCGGAAAAAGGGCAGTCGCTTATGGAGATATTGGATCAGCTATGTGTTTGGGGTGAAAATCACAGAGAGTGTGCTGAATAGAAAAAGCCCAAAATCAATCAGCTTTGTGCAGATCGATTTTGGGCTTTTTATGGTCTGTTTTTATTCCTCAATTTCACCGCAGCAGAACCCGTCACGGTATTCGTTGAGCTTTACTTTTACGATTTCTCCCATGAGGCTCTCATCGGCTTTTACCCTTACGGGAGTGTAGTTTTCCGTGTACCCTTCCGAAAATCCGTCGTGGGTTCTCGACTCGAAAAGCACCTCTTGAGTTGTGCCGAGAGCTTTGCGGATTTTTTCTTCCCTTATTCTTTCGCACTCCTCAATGGCCCTTGCGGCTCTTCTTTCCTTTTCGCTTTTCTCAATTTGATTTTCCATTTTGTCAGCCTTTGTGCCCGGACGTCTTGAATAGGGGAAAATGTGAACCTTTTCAAAGCCCACCTTTTTGCAGAAGCGAAGGGATTCCTCAAAATCTTCATCGGTTTCCCCGGGAAAGCCTACCATAAGATCGGTGGTGAGAGAGGCATTTTTAAATTTTTCACGAAGCTTTAGACAAAGGTCATAGTATTCCTGAGCGGTGTAGTGGCGGTTCATGGCTTTGAGGGTTTTGTCGCAGCCGCTCTGAAGGGAAATATGGAACTGAGGGCAGAATTTTTTGAGGGAAGCGAGAGCGTCAATGACCTCGTCGGTTATGTGGTCGGGCTCAAGGGAGCCTAAGCGCACGCGCTCTATGCCTTCGGTTTCGCATACCGATTTTACTGCCATGGGGAAGGTCGCATTTTCAAGGTCCCTTCCGTATGAGGATAGGTTTATTCCCACAAGGACTATCTCCCTGTACCCCGATTTTGCCAAATTTTTTGCCTCTTTCTTTATTTCCTCAATGGGCTTGGAGCGGACAAAGCCTCTCGAGGTGGGGATTATGCAGTATGAACATCGGCGGTTGCAGCCGTCCTGGATTTTGAGAAAGGCCCTTGTCCGTTCCTCGAAGGAGGTGATGGTATCCCCTGAGAATTTTTCACCTATTTCATGAGTGCGGACATTAAAAATACGCTTTCCCTGCCTGACGTACTCCTCTATCAGCTTTAAAAGCTCCGTGTTGTTGCGGTTTCCCATAACAATATCCGCCTGAGTGAGCTCCTTTGCCTTTTCGGGGTACGCCTGGGGCATACAGCCCGTTAAAACCGTTATGCAGTCGGGACACTGACGCTTAAAGCGCCTTACCGTCTGACGGCTTTTTTTGTCTCCCGTTCCCGTTACGGTGCAGGAATTTATTATATATATATCGGCCTGTTCGGTATGCGGCACTATTTCAAACCCATTTCTCTTCAAAAACTCGCCCATGGCCTGGGATTCATACTGGTTGACCTTGCAGCCGAGTGTATAAAAAGCAGCTTTCATCTGTTTTCTCCGTTCTCTGAATGTATGGGAAAATTATATTCCAAAGGGTTCAAAAAATCAATAACCGCTGTATGAGGTGGTATTTTGGGATTTTTCGGCATAGATTTAAGTATATGGAGGTGCCTGAAATGAAAAAGATAAGAAGAACTACGGCTATTATAGCGGCAGGAGCCGTCATGCTCTGCTGCGTGAGCTTTTCGGGACATGTGTTTGCAGCGGAGGAAACAGACGTACAGGCTCAGGAAACTCAGGCAGCAGCGTCTGAGACGATGCCTGTCGAGGTAAAGGCGAAAGCGGCTGTTTTAATGGATGTAACCACGGGAAAAGTGCTCATGGCAAATAACGAAAACGAAAGGCTCCCGCCTGCCTCTATCACTAAGATAATGACTCTGCTCCTTGTATGCGAAGCCATAGACGCAGGCGAGCTGTCCCTTACCGAAGAGCTCACCGCTTCAAAGGACGCGGTCTCCAAAGGGGGCTCCCAGATATGGCTGAAGGAAGGGGAGACCATGACTGTTGACGAGCTTTTGAAAGCGGCGTGCATAGCCAGCGCTAACGACGCCTGCGCGGTGTTTGCCGAGAGGATAGGAGGCAGCGAAGAGGGCTTTGTGGCCATGATGAATGAAAGGGCGCAGGAGCTCGGCATGAAAAACACCAATTTTGAAAACTGTACGGGACTCGACGATACTGTCACGAATCACTACACCAGCGCCTATGACATAGCCCTTATGGGAAGGGAGCTTTTAAGACACGACCTTATTCAGAACTATACCACAGTCTGGATGGATACCCTTCGCGAAGGAAAGACGGAGCTTGTAAACACAAACAAGCTTGTGCGATTCTATAAGGGCACGACGGGGCTTAAGACGGGTACCACATCCAAGGCGGGCCAGTGCCTTGCGGCGTCAGCTCAAAGGGATTCGTTGCATCTTATAGCCGTTGTGCTGGGCTGTGAAACCAGCGATGACCGCTTTAACGGAGCCAAAGCCATGCTCAACTGGGGATTTTCCAACATGGTGAGCTATAAGCCTGAGATAAACAGTGAGCTCATTACCGACGTAAACGTTATCCACGGAATAAAATCCTCAATTACCCCTGAAATTCCCGAAACCTCGGGTACAATAATAAAGAAAGGCTCTCAGGAAAACGTAAAGCAGGAGATAAATATTCCCGTGGACGTTGAGGCGCCCGTTGAGAAGGGGCAGGTAATAGGCACGGTCACCTTTACTCTGGACGGGGAAAAAATAGGAGAATATAATTTGACGGCGGCGGAGGCGGTAAAGAAGATAGGATTTTTGGACGCTCTCGCCATGCTTTTAAGGGCGGCGGCTTAACCTTGGACGAAATAAGAACAGACTGAAAATTATTTTTAAATATGGTGATATTGTATTGAAAAAATTCGGTTTATAAGGTAAGATATATACAACCGAATGGGCAAAAGACGTTTAAAACAGATATTTTGCACAAACGGGGTCTGAAAATGGAGGAATACAATTATGAGCGTAAAACTTATCGACAGATATGTGGGCGAGCTTGTAACACCTGCCGACATTGAGAAAATCGCGCCCGAGGTCAAAAAGGCGGCGCAGGTTCTCGAGAGCAAGACGGGAGAGGGAAATGATTTCCTCGGCTGGCTGACTCTTCCCACTGATTATGATAAAGAGGAGTTTGCGAGAATCAAAAAGGCGGCTGCAAAAATCAAGTCCGACTCGGAGGTTCTCATCGTTATAGGTATAGGCGGCTCCTATCTCGGAGCGAGAGCGGCTATCGAGTTCATCAAGTCACCCAACTACAACGCAATGAAAAAGGATACTCCGGACATTTACTTCTCCGGAAACAGCATCAGTTCAACCGCTCTTAAAGAGCTTGTTGATATATGCGACGGACGTGATTTTTCGATCAACGTTATTTCAAAGTCAGGCACAACAACTGAGCCTGCGGTAGCTTTCAGAGTCTTCCGTGAGCTTCTTGAAAAGAAATACGGCAAGGAGGGCGCAGCGGGAAGAATTTATGTTACCACCGATAAGGAAAAGGGTACCCTGAAATCACTTTCCGACCGCGAGGGCTATGAAACCTTCGTAGTTCCCGACGATGTAGGCGGACGTTATTCCGTTCTCACAGCAGTGGGACTTCTTCCCATCGCAGTAAGCGGAGCCGATATCGACGCTCTTATGAGCGGCGCAAAGGCTGCTCAGGACGCTCTTGCAGGGGATGAGTTTGACGGAAACGATTGCTACAAGTACGCGGCTATCAGAAACATTCTCTACCGCAAGGGCAAGAGCACGGAGATGCTTGTAAGCTATGAGCCTTCCTTCACAATGATGAACGAGTGGTTCAAGCAGCTCTTCGGCGAGAGCGAGGGCAAAGACGGAAAGGGACTTTTCCCCACCTCGGCCGTTTTCTCAACGGATCTCCACTCTCTCGGCCAGTACATTCAGGAAGGTGAGAGGCTTCTCTTTGAGACGGTTGTGACTTTCGATAAGCCCAAGTATGAAATTACTATCGGCACAGACCCCGAAAACGTTGACGGCCTTAACTTCCTCGCGGGAAAGACCATGGATTACGTCAACAAGAAGGCTTTCCAGGGCACTGTGCTTGCCCATAACGACGGCGGAGTGCCGAACCTTGTGCTCTCGGTTCCCGAAATGAACGAGTATGAGCTGGGATACCTCATTTACTTCTTTGAGAAGGCCTGCGCCGTTTCAGGTTATGTGCTGGGAGTAAATCCCTTCAACCAGCCCGGCGTTGAAAGCTACAAGAAGAATATGTTTGCCCTTCTCGGCAAGCCCAGCTATGAGAGCGAAAAGGAAGCTCTCGAAAAGAGACTGGGAGCAAACTGAAAAAGGATGTAACCGCTTTGGCGGAGATTAAATATACAGGAGGAGATAGCAATGATTTCTCTTATTATCGGATGCAAAGGCTCAGGAAAAACAAAGCATTTAATCGCAGAGGTTAACGCTGCTGTTGAAAAGTCCAACGGACACGTTGTGTGCGTTGAGAAGGAGACAAAGCTCACTTACGACGTTAACTCCCGCGCAAGGCTTGTTGCCGCTGATTACTTTGATGTTCACGGTTATGACGCTTTTTACGGCTTCCTCAGCGGAATCTGTGCAGGCGACCATGACATTACAGATATTCTTGTAGACGCCACACTGAGAATCGGAACAAGAGATTACGAAGAGCTCGCCGACTTCCTTAAAAAGGTTGACGCCCTTTCGAAGCTTACGGACGCTAAGTTCACTTTTACAATTTCCGCAGATGAGTCAGTTCTTCCCGAAAGAATTTACGAGTACTGCCAGAAAATCTGAAAACCGCTCAAATGAACAGCTTATTTTGACCGGAGGGTTTCTCTCCGGTCAAAATCTTGTGTCCTTCAAAAAAATATGTCACTATGTGTTGACAAAGCGGTTCGGAAAATGTATAATAATTTCCGCACAATATCAGGGGTGTAGCTATGCTTATTAATCTTGAAAACATATTTCGGAATGAGGGTGAGGTTCTTCCCCTTGATTTTGAGTACGATTTCTCCGATGTGGAGGTTTCCGGCGTGCATCCGGTTGCCGCTCCCGTTAAGGTGACGGGTGAAATCCGAAACAGGACGGGTGTTGTAACTCTTAATGCGAAAGCGCAGTACACCTACTGTGCTCCCTGTGACAGATGTGCGGCGGATGTTGAGAGAAATTATTCGGTGGTTCTTTCCTCCGTTGTCGTGTATGAGCTCAATGATTCAGATAACGACGAATTTATTCTTGCTGAAAACATGCAGCTCGATTTTGAAGAGCTGGTGCGCAGCGAAGTGATTTTATCATTTCCCACAAAGCTGCTTTGCAGGGAGGACTGCAAGGGACTTTGCGCCGTGTGCGGCAAGAATCTCAATGAAGGCTCCTGTAGCTGCGAAAAGCCTATTGATCCCAGATGGGATGCGCTCAAGCAGCTTTTGGATAAATAATTTAGTTTTCAGTTTATTTTCACTAATCTAAGGAGGTGCTGACATGGCGGTACCAAAGAGAAGAGTTTCAAAGGCAAGACGCGATAAGAGACGTTCCAACGTTTGGAAGTTGGAGGCTCCCACCCTTGTAAAGTGTCCCAATTGCGGTGAGTACAAGAGACCTCACAGAGTTTGTGGCAACTGCGGTTCCTACAACGGCAAGACAGTTATAAGCAAGGAAGCATAAGTCCTTTACACACAGGCAAAGGTAGGGAAGTGGTCTTCTCTGCCTTTTTTGCTTATTATGTAGAAAACAGGGGAGGTGCGTTTTCGGTGTCGGTAATAATCAGTGATGTTGCAAAAGGCTCGTCTGCCGATAAAAAACGGATAAAGCCCGGGGATACTCTCGTTTCTGTAAACGGCCACGACATAGCCGATGTTCTCGATTACAGCTTTTATGCTGATGACAGTGAGCTGAAGGTGGATATAATCCGCTGCAAAAACGGAAAAGCTCATAGGGTAAAGGTGAAGAAGGAACAGGGCGAGGATTTAGGACTTATTTTTGAAACCTACCTTATGGATAAAAGGAGAAGCTGCAAAAATAAGTGTATGTTCTGCTTTATAGACCAGCTTCCGAAAGGCCTCAGAGAAAGCCTTTACTTTAAGGATGACGATGCAAGGCTTTCATTCCTTTTCGGCAACTATATTACCCTTACGAACATTACTGAACGTGAGGTACAGCGCATTATGGAAATGCACATAAGCCCCGTTAATATATCTGTTCATACAATGAATCCGGAGCTGAGAGTCAGGATGATGGCGAATCCTCATGCGGGCGAGGCTCTGAAAATAGTAAAGCGCCTTGCGGAGGCGGGAATTTCCATAAATACCCAGCTTGTCCTCTGCCCGGGAGTCAATGACGGCGAGGAGCTCAGATACAGCCTGAAGGAGCTGGCGGCTCTTTATCCCAGCGTACAGAGCGTTGCGGCGGTGCCTGTGGGAATAACAAAATTCCGAGAGGGACTCTGTCATATTGAGCCCTACACAAGGGAGCAGGCAGCCGAAACCGTGGATATTATAGAGCAGTTCGGAAACGAGTTTAAGAAGGAGCACGGCACGCGCCTTGCCTTTGCTGCGGATGAATTTTATCTCAAAGCGGGCAGACCCATTCCCGACGGAGAGTATTATGAGGAGTTTGCCCAGCTCGAAAACGGCGTAGGACTCTGGGCGGATCTTCGTGATTCTTTTGCAAAAGCTCTTTCGGAAACAGAGCAAAGCCCAGACGGCAGGGAGAGAAAAATCTCCATGGCTACGGGAACCTCCGCTTATCCTCTTATAGATTCCTTAGCTCAGAAGGCTCAGGAGAAGTTTAAAAATCTTCATATTGAAGTTACACCCATAAAAAATAAATTTTTCGGAGAGACTATAAACGTTGCCGGGCTTCTTACGGGAACGGATCTTATAGATCAGCTTAACGACAAAGATTTAGGCGAGGAGCTGCTCATACCTTCCGCAATGCTCAGAAGCGAGGGAGATATTTTCCTTGATGATTTGTCCCCGAAGGATTTGGAAGAAAGGCTGAAAGTAAAGGTTACACCTGTTGACAACGACGGATACGCGCTGCTTTCGGCAATGATAGGAGAGTGAAAAAATGGCAAGACCCATTGTTGCGGTTGTAGGAAGGCCCAATGTGGGAAAATCGACCCTTTTCAATAAGCTTGTGGGCACGCGCCTTTCGATTGTGGACGACACCCCCGGCGTCACCCGTGACCGCATTTACGGCGACTGCGAGTGGCTGGGACATCATTTGCTGCTTGTGGATACAGGCGGTATAGAGCCTCAGTCGGATGATGTGATCCTTTCACAGATGAGACGTCAGGCGCAGCTTGCCATAGACAGTGCCGATGTCATAATCCTTGTGACCGATGTAAAAAGCGGCGTTGTGGCTACCGACAGCGAAGTTGCCGCTATGCTTCAGAAAAGCGGAAAGCCTATTGTCCTGTGTGTCAATAAATGCGACGGCATAGGCGATCTGCCCATGGATTTCTATGAGTTTTACAATCTCGGCTTAGGGGATCCCATAGCGGTTTCCGCAGTCCATGGACACGGTACGGGGGACCTTCTCGACGAAGTGCTTAAATATCTCCCCGACGATGAAAGCGAAGAGCAGGAGGATGACACAACCTCCGTTGCAATTATCGGAAAGCCGAACGTGGGCAAATCTTCCCTTGTGAACGCCATTTCGGGCGAGGAAAGGGCAATTGTTTCAAACATTGCAGGTACGACAAGAGACGCTACGGATACTTATGTTGAGAATGCTCACGGAAAGTTTGTGTTCATTGATACTGCGGGACTGAGAAGAAAGAGCAAAGTAGACGACGCTATCGAAAAATACAGCGTAATAAGAGCACGCATGGCCGTTGAAAGAGCACAGGTATGTGTTATAATGATTGACGCCGTAGAGGGCTTTACGGAGCAGGATTCTAAGGTTGCGGGTATTGCCCATGATTTAGGCAAGGCGTGTATTATAGCAGTTAACAAGTGGGATGCCGTTGAAAAAGACGGCAACACCATGGATAAATACCGCAAAAAGCTTATGAACGATTTTTCATTTATGAGCTATGCGCCCATTATATTCATCTCGGCAAAGACGGGTCAGAGGATAGAGCGTCTTTACGAGCTTATAAAGTATGTTGATTCCCAGAACGCAATGAGGATTTCAACAGGTAAGCTCAACGACATCCTTGCGGCTGCTACTGCGAGAGTACAGCCTCCCACGGATAAGGGCAAGCGCCTTAAGATTTACTACATGACTCAGGCATCCACAAGGCCGCCGACGTTTGTCTCTTTTGTAAACCGCAAGGAGCTTTTCCATTTCAGCTATCAGCGTTATCTGGAAAACCAGATCAGAGAGGTTTTCGGCCTTGAGGGAACACCTGTGCGTTTTGTCATAAGGGAAAGAGAAGACAAAAGCAAGAATTAGCAGCAAACTGAGTTTGCATACATGTCGCACACTGAGCAGCGGAATGAAACAGCTGTAAGTTCCTGCGGCGGACATATCCGCTTTCAATTCGCACACTGACGGACAGTAAAAAATAAGCAAATCGGCCTGCGTTCAGGGTTAATTTAAACTCTGTTTGCAGGCTTTTTTATTTTATACTATTATTTATTAACTAACGTCTTTGTCAAAGCCTCCTTTATGTAAAGGGAGGCGGCAAAGCGAAGCTTTGACAGAGGGATTGTCGGTAGAGGCGTTTATATTTAATGACTGCCGCCGTTTGTTATGGGGCGTCTGCGTAAACTTAATTTGCAAAATAAAAAGAGACTGCTAAAAAGAGCAGCCTCTTATTTATTATCCTCTTTCAAACCGTTGAGGAAGGATTAGACAGCACGTGTAACCTTACCTGAACGAAGGCAGCGTGTGCATGCATAAACACGGCAGGGTGAGCCGTTTACAACAGCCTTAACGCGCTTGATGTTGGGCTTCCATGTTCTGTTTGAACGTCTGTGTGAGTGGGAAACCTTGATGCCGAAAGAAACATCTTTACCGCAGAACTGACATTTTGCCATTTTTAGGCACCTCCTTCTGGTGTGACTAACAGAATAACGTAACTATGCTATCATATTCTTACAAAAAATGCAAGGATTTTTTTAACAAAACTACGGCGATTTTTGGAGAATATGCGCTTTTTAATTTCTGCCCATATATTTTAACACATAATTCGTTGTAATTAAAGGGGCAAAAATGTATAATAGAAAAAATGAAACGACATAAGATAGGGATGAAGCTTTATGAATATTACTGAAAGACTTAGAAGCAAAGATGTTACGGTATCCTTTGAGGTTTTCCCTCCGAAGAAATCCGATGCATTTGAGAGCACGAAAATGGCCATTAAGGAGCTCTCCGAACTTTCGCCTGATTTTATAAGCGTCACATACGGCGCTGGAGGCGGAACGTCGAAGAATACCATTAAAATAGCTTCCTATATACAGGATGAGCTTGGAACAAGCGCACTGGCGCATCTGAGCTGCGTTTCATCCTCGAGGCAGGAAATATCACAGCTTATCGACGAGATGAAGGAAGCGAAGATAGAAAATGTGCTTGCCCTCAGGGGCGACCTGCCGAAGGAGGGTACTTTCCCGGGAGCGGGATATTATAAATACGCCTATCAGCTTGTTGAAGAGCTTAAAGAGAGAGGCGGATTCAGCATCGGAGCCGCCTGTTATCCCGAAGGACACGTTGAGTGCGAGAGCCAGAGCCGCGATCTTGACTATCTGAAATCCAAGGTTGACTGCGGCTGCGATTACCTTACAACTCAGATGTTCTTTGACAACAGCGTCCTTTACAGCTTCCTGTACCGCGCCCTTGCCAAGGGAATAGATGTTCCCGTGCTTGCGGGGGTTATGCCCGTTACAAATTCACGTCAGATAAAGCGCATAACCGAGCTGTCGGGTACTTCGCTGACTCCCAAATTCAGAATGATACTCGACAAATTCGGCGATAACGACGCTGCGTTAAAGCAGGCGGGGATTGCCTACGCCATAGATCAGATTGTGGATCTTATCGCCAACGGCGTAAAGGGAATACATATTTACACAATGAACAAGCCCGAAGTAGCGCGGCAGATTATGGAGAGCCTTTCGGAGATTCTCAAGTAATCCACTGCGGCAGATTTAACGATTAACATAAACTCGGAGGAAAAAGATGTTTAATATGGAAAAACTCGGTAATGAGCTGCTGTTTTTTGACGGCGCAATGGGCTCCCTGCTTCAGAAGAGAGGAATTGCCGCAGGGGCGCAGCCTGAGCCATGGTGCATTGAAAAGCCCGATGAAATAAAGAAAATTCATCTTGAATATTTGAAGGCGGGAGCCGATATACTCACTTCCAACACTTTCGGCGGAAACCGCTGCAAAATGGAGCCTCTGGGCTATACGGCGGGTGAGATTGCCGCTGCGGGAATAAAATGTGCAAAAGCTGCCATAAAGGAGTTTGGAGGCGACAGGGAAAAATATGCCGCTCTCGATATAGGCCCTACGGGAAAGCTTCTTAAACCCAACGGGGATACCTCCTTTGAGGAGGCCTATGAGATTTTCAGAGAAATCGCCATAGCGGGGGAAAAGGCGGGAGCGGATTTGATTCTGCTTGAAACCTTTACCGATACCTATGAGCTTAAAGCGGCTGTATTGGCGGCAAAGGAAAACACCTCCCTTCCTGTTTTCGCCACCTGCTCCTTCGACGATAAGGGAAAGCTTCTCACAGGAGCCGATTCCCTTGCTGCAATAGCTCTTCTTGAGGGACTGGGTGTTGATGCCCTCGGCATAAACTGCTCAACGGGTCCCGAGGAAATGAGAGAGGTGTTTTTGCAGTACGCGAAATATGCATCCCTTCCTATTGTCATAAATCCCAATGCGGGCCTTCCCGTTTTAGTTGACGGTAATACCGTCTATAACGTTTCCCCCGATGACTTTGCCGAAAAATGCAGATTCTTTGCGGAAAACGGCGCGGCAGTAATGGGCGGATGCTGCGGCACCACCCCCGAGCATATAGCAAAGCTCACCGCTCTTTGCGGGAAAATAGCACCGAGGCCCTTAACCGATAAGGGCATTACCGTAGTTTCATCCTACGCAAAGGCTCAGATTATAGGGGATAAGCCCGTTATAATCGGCGAAAGGATAAATCCCACAGGCAAAAAGCTTTTTAAACAGGCTCTCATAGATTCGGATATGGGCTACATCCTTTCAGAAGGACTTACACAGGCGGAGAAAGGTTCACACGTTCTCGATGTAAATGTGGGACTTCCGGGAATAGACGAAAAAGAGATGATGGCAAAGGCCATAGAAACCCTCCAGTCCTCAATTGCTCTTCCCTTGCAGATAGATTCCGCCGATCCGCAGGTTCTGGAAAAGGCCATGCGCCTTTATAACGGCAAGCCCATGGTAAACTCCGTCAACGGCAAAGAGGAGATAATGGAAGCGGTTTTTCCGCTGGTAAAGAAATACGGCGGCGTTTTAGTTGCCCTTACCCTTGACGATAAGGGCATACCCGATACCCCCGAGGAACGCTTTAAAATTGCGGAAAAAATCGTACTCACAGCCGAGAAGTACGGCATAAGCCGTAAAGATATAGTTGTGGACGCTCTGACCATGACCGTAAGCTCCTCGGCGGACGCTGCGAAAATCACATTGGAAGCCCTTAAAATGATTAAGGAAAGACTGGGTGTTTCGACGATTTTAGGCGTTTCAAACGTCTCCTTCGGACTGCCGGGCAGAGAGGTAATAAATTCCGCTTTCTTCACTCTCGCTCTCGGAGCGGGTCTTGACTGCTGCATCATAAATCCCAAATCGGAGGCCATGATGAACGCATATCTTTCGTGGTGCGCTTTGAATGGCTTTGACGAAAACTGCGCCGATTATATCGCGGCTCTTACGGGCAGTGAGAATAAGCCTAAAGAGGAAAAGAAAGCAAAGCTTTATGACCTCATTTTGGGCGGCGTTGAGGATAAAGCCTATGAAGCGGCGAAAGAGGAGCTTAAATCAAAGGCTCCCGAGGACGTTATAAAGGAGCACCTTGCCCCTGCTCTCGACGAAGCGGGCAAGCGCTTTGATACTCTGAAAATCTTTCTTCCCCAGCTTATGGCCTGTGCCAGAGCGGCGGAAAAAGCTTTTGACGCCATAAGCGAATACTATAAGGAGAAGGGCGGAGAGAGAAAGAAAAACGGAAAAATCGTAATTGCCACCGTAAAGGGCGACAACCACGATATAGGTAAAAATATAGTCAGGGTAATGCTGGACAATTACGGCTTTGAGGTTATGGATCTGGGCAAAAACGTACCGCCCGAAACCATTGCTGATTATGTATATGAAAATAAAATTGAGCTTGCGGGACTCAGCGCCCTTATGACCACCACTGTGCCGTACATGGAGGAGACAATAAAGCTTCTCAATGAAAAATGCCCTTGGTGCAAGGTGATGGTGGGAGGAGCGGTGCTCACTCAGGAGTACGCCGATTCCATAGGAGCTGATTTTTACGGCAAGGACGCAATGGCCAGCGTCGAGTACGCCAAAAGGGTTTTCGGCTGCGAATAATCCTTGACTTAGGGCGATTTGATGCGATAAAATATTATGTGTATGTCTTTGTTTCCGTATTAACGGACAAAAAACGGTATTTTAAGACTGCAATTTCAAAGGCGAAGGCAGGATGAATATAAATGTCACACTCACTTTTGAGAAAAATAGAAGAGGAATATCAGGGCCTTTCAAAAGGACATAAAAGAGTAGCTAAGTATATTGCGGAGCACTATGACAGGGCGGCCTTCATGACTGCGTCAAAGCTGGGCGAAACAGTGGGTATAAGCGAATCCACCGTAGTTCGCTTTGCAACGGAGCTGGGCTTTAACGGTTATCCTGAGCTTCAGAAGGCCATTCAGGAGATGATACGCAGCAAGCTCACCGCCGTTCAGCGAATGGACGTTACCGCCATAAGGATAGGCGACGATATCCTCACCAACGAGCTTTTGAGCGATGCGGAAATGATAAGGGATACAATTGAGCAGACCTCCCATGAGGATTTTAACAAAGCCGTTGAGAATATAAATAAGGCTAAGAAAATCTATATTTTAGGTGTGAGAAGCTCCGCACCCCTTGCAAGCTTCCTGGCCTATTATTTCAATCTGATATTCGATAATGTGGTAATTGTTGATACCACCAGCGAAAGCGAGATTTTCGAGCAGACCTTCCGCATAGGCGAAGGGGATGTGTGCATAGCAATCAGCTTTCCGAGATATTCGAGGCAGATTATAAACGCAATTAAATTTATTTCCGACAGAGGCGCCAAGGTTATCGCCATAACCGACAGCAGCCATTCCCCCATGGCTCCCTACGCCACAAATCTGCTTATTGCAAAGAGCAATATAGCGTCCGTGGTGGATTCCCTGGTAGCTCCCCTGAGCCTTATAAATGCCCTTATTGTGGCGGTCTCACTGAGCCGCCGCGAGGAGGTTGCCAAAAATTTCGATGAGCTTGAGGAAATCTGGGAACAGTATAAAGTCTACGATACCACTGAGGAGAGCGTGCCCAATGAATGATATTGCAGCAGTAATCGGCGCGGGACCTGCGGGAATGCTTGCGGCCGCCTGTGCCGCAGACAGCCATGAAAAAGTAATTTTATTCGAGCGCAATGAAAAAGTGGGCAGAAAGCTGATGATAACGGGCAAGGGCAGGTGCAACGTCACCAACGCCTGCGGAGAGATAAGCGAAATTATTTCAAACATACCCGTAAACGGCAGGTTTATGTTCGGTGCTCTTTCAAGGCTCATGCCTTATGACGTTATGGATATGTTTGAGGAACTGGGTGTACCCCTTAAAATAGAGAGAGGAAACAGGGTATTTCCCGTTTCCGATAAAGCCTCAGATATAGTTGACGCCATGAGAAGCCTTGTCCTTTCAAAAGGCGTGAGAATTATAAACGAAAGAATACTTGCTGTTACTTGTGATAACGGAGAATTTTCCCTTTATTCCGAAAGGGGAGACAAATTCACCGCCGCTAAGGTGATTTTAGCCACAGGCGGAGTCTCCTATCCTCAGACGGGCTCAACGGGCGACGGATACGAAATTGCGAAATCCTTCGGCCATACCGTTGTAGAGCCGAAGCCTTCCCTTGTGCCGCTCAATGTACACGAGGGCTGGTGCTCAGATTTGCAGGGACTTTCCCTGAGGAATTCTTCGGTCACCGTCTACGATAATAAAAAATTCAAAGAGATATTTTCGGGTCTCGGGGAGATGCTTTTCACCCATTACGGCGTGTCGGGACCGCTGATTTTAAGCGCCAGCTCTCATATGCGAGAAATGGAAAAGGGCCGATATGAAATCCATATCGACTTAAAGCCGGGCCTTACCCATGAACAGCTTGATGCGAGAATACTCCGTGATTTTTCCGAGAACCTCAACAGGGATTTTATAAATTCTCTGGGAGCTCTGCTTCCGAGAAAGCTCATTCCCGTTATAGTAAAGCTCAGCGGCATAAAGCCGTCCCTTAAAATCAATCAGATAACAAGGGAGCAGAGAGGGGAGCTTGTGTCCCTCATTAAGGATTTAAAGCTCACCGTTACGGGTTTTCGTCCCATAAGGGAGGCCATAGTCACCTCGGGGGGCGTCAGCGTTAAAGAGATAAATCCCAAGACAATGGAATCGAAAATACAGCCGGGACTTTTCTTTGCCGGCGAAATAATAGATGTGGACGCCTATACGGGCGGCTACAACCTGCAAATAGCGTTTTCGACGGGCGCCCTTGCGGGAAAATCAGTGTGAGAAAGTGAGAGAAGAAAATGATAAACGTTGCCATAGACGGCCCCAGCGGAGCGGGGAAAAGCTCCATTGCAAAACAAATTGCCTCAAAGTTGGGCTATGTGTATGTTGATACGGGCGCTTTGTACCGTACAGTGGGACTCGCGGCGGTGCGCAGCGGCTTCGACTCCAAGGACAGCGGCAAGGTTGTGCCCATGCTTGATTTTATCAAAGTTGAGCTTCGCTATGCGGACGGTGAGCAGAGAGTATTTTTAAACGGAGAGGACGTCTCCGAGGATATAAGGCTTCCCGAGGTTTCAATGGCGGCGTCGGGGGTTTCGGCAATTCCAGAGGTCCGTGCCTTTCTTTTTGATTTGCAGCGAAACATCGCAGCAGAAAACAATTGCCTTATGGACGGCAGGGATATAGGCACCGTGGTGCTTCCCAATGCCGACGTAAAGATATTCCTTACGGCCTCCCCCGAGGTGAGAGCCGAGAGAAGACAGAAGCAGCTCAAGGAAAAAGGTATCGACGAGCCTTACGAGAACATTTTGTCAGACATTATCAAGAGAGATTACGACGATTCCCACCGTGAGACTGCCCCTCTTAAACAGGCTGAGGATGCGGTGCTTGTCGTGACGGATGATCTTGATTTTGACGGTTCCGTACAGGCTGTTATTGATATTATCAAAGAAAAAATACAAGCAAGGCAGGAGCAGCAATGAAAAAGTTTGATTATTCCAAGGTGAACAACTATAAGCTTTACCCCTTTCTTATGCCCTTGGCCAAGATAGTGGTAAAGGCGATGTACGGGGTAAAGTACATAGGTCTTGAAAACGTTCCCAAAGAGGGCGGATATGTGGTTGCGAGCAATCACATCAGCTTTTTCGACCCGGTCATTATCGGAGCGAGCGGAGTGAGAAGAATCCACTGCATGGGCAAGGCGGAGCTTTTTGAAAAGCCCGTTCTCGGATGGCTTCTTGTGCATCTCAACGCTTTCCCCGTAAAGAGAGGTCAGAGCGATAAGTCGGCCGTGGAGTACGCAATAGACTGCGTAAAGCAGGGGGAGAATATCGGAATTTTCCCCGAGGGCACAAGGTCAAAGGATTATAGACCCGGTCAGGGCAAGGCGGGCGTCGCCCTTATTTCAAAGGCTACGGGGGCGGATGTCATACCCGTTGCCATTTACAGCGGAGAAAAGAAGCTTTCTCCCTTTAAAACCAAGGTTGTTGTACGCTTCGGCGAGGTAATTAAGTATGAGGATTTAGGTCTTACAAAGGGAACATCCTCAGAGCTTCGTGAAGCTACAAGAAAAATTATGGCAAAGATAACCGAGCTTTGGGAGGAAGGATATTGCAAATAAAGGTTGCAAAGACCGCAGGCTTCTGTTTCGGAGTCAACAGAGCGGTTGATATGATATATAAAATGCTTGCAGAGGGCAAAAAGGTTGCAACACTCGGCCCCATTATCCACAACGACAGCGTTGTAAACGACCTTAAAAGCAAGGGAGCCGTTATATGCTCTTCTCCCGAGGAGGTCCCCGAGGGCTGCACTCTCGTGATAAGGACCCACGGCGTCGGCGAGGATATAATAAAGCGTGCCGAAAAGTGTTCGGGAGGATATGTAAACGCCACCTGTCCCTTTGTGCAGAAAATCCATAAAATCGTAAAGAGCGAAAGCGAAAAGGGCAACGTGGTTCTCATTGCGGGAGACGACAAGCATCCCGAGGTTGAGGGAATAAAGGGGCACTGCGTTTCAGAATCTTTTGTGTTCAGCGACTGCAAGCACCTTGATAAAATAATGGAAGCGCATCCGGAATTTGCCGAAAAAGCGGTTTCCGTGGTATCTCAAACCACTTTTAGTGTTAAAGAATGGCAAAAATGCGTAAAAAAAATAAAATTGGTATATACAAATGCCGTTGTTTTTGATACAATATGTAATGCGACTGAAGAAAGGCAGGCTGAAGCCGCGGAGCTTTCCAAGGAGTGCGACCTGATGGTGGTAGTCGGCGGAAGAGCCAGCTCAAACACGGCGAAGCTTGTAAAAGTGTGTTCGGCGAACTGCAAAACATATCACGTTGAAACCGCTGATGAATTAAAGTCGCTGGACTTTGCGGGATTTGAAAAAATCGGCGTTACTGCGGGTGCATCCACACCTGCGTGCATTATAAAGGAGGTACTTCAAACCATGTCCGAAATCGTAGAAAACAAAGAAGTCATCGAAGCAGATGCTGAAAATAAAAAGGAGGAAGCCGTATCAATGGATGAGATGAGTTTTTCTGAGGCTCTTGAAGAGTCCCTGAAGAATCTTACAACCGACCAGACCGTTAAGGGTGAAGTTGTCGGAATCTCTCCCAACGAGGTACAGGTTGACATCGGCAGAAAGCATGCCGGATATGTTCCCCTCAGCGAGCTTACAAACGACCCCAGCCTTTCACCTGAGGATGTTGTAAAGGTCGGCGACGTTATCGACCTTATCATCATGAAGACAAACGACGCAGAGGGCACCGTGATGCTTTCAAAGCGCCGCTATGACGCTATAAAGGCCTGGGACGATGTTGTAAAGGCAAGCGAAGAGGGCACAATCCTCGAGGGTACGGTAACTGACGTAATTAAGGGCGGCGTTCTTGTTGTAACAGGAGCCCTTCGCGTATTTGTTCCCGCATCTCTTGCAACCGCTTCCAGAGGCGAGCCCCTTGAGAACCTTCTCAAGACAAAGGTACGCTTCAAGGTAATCGAGGTAAACAAGCAGCGCAGACGTGCCGTCGGCTCAATCAGAGCTGTCCTCAAGGAAGAGCGCAAGGCTGCCGAGGAAGCTTTCTGGGCAGACGCCGAAGAGGGACGCAAATATACAGGTACAGTTAAGTCCCTTACATCCTACGGCGCATTCGTAGACATCGGCGGCGTTGACGGAATGATCCACATCTCCGAGCTTTCATGGGGCCGCATCAAGCATCCCTCAGAGGTTGTAAATGTGGGCGATACAGTTGAGGTTTACATCAAGGCTCTTGACAGAGAGAACAAGAAGATTTCTCTCGGTTACAGAAAGGTTGAGGACAATCCCTGGGAGATCCTTCGCCGTGACTATCCCGTTGGCTCAATTGTTGACGCTAAGATCGTCGGCATCACAGCTTTCGGCGCATTCGCACAGGTAATCCCCGGCATTGACGGACTTATCCATATTTCTCAGCTTTCAACAGAGCATGTTGAGAAGCCCCAGGATGTTGTTAAGGGCGGCGACATTGTTAAGGTTAAGATTACAAACATCGACTTTGACAAGAAGCGCGTAAGCCTTTCAATGAAAGAGGCTGTGGCTCCCGCTGAGGAAGCAGCAGAAGAGGCAACAGACGCTGAATAATTTTAAATATTAAGCGATAGGGAAAAGCATTTGCTTTTCCCTGTTTTTGCATAGTAAAAGAAAGCTGTCCGAACTGAGAGCCTACATAAAGAAGCAGCTTATCCTTACTGTTGGTATAGCGGTCTGCCGATACAGACATAATTTACTCATAACACATTTTTGAAGCTGTATGGTATTACTCATACAGCTTCTTTTTCCTATCTATGCAGTTGTATTTTCACAAATCTACGGTATAATCATTTTATATCTGTGAGACAAATTGATATTTATGGAGGCATTTATTTATGATCATTGAGAGCAAAAGAATAATTTTACGAAGTTGGAAAGATGAAGATATAGATGATTTATTGGAAGGATTAAATAATATAAGTGTTTCAAAATGGTTAGCAGGTGTTCCATATCCATATACAAAAGAAGATGCAGAAAATTTTATTTCTTATGCAAAACAATTAAATGAAAATTCCAAAGACATTATGTTAGCAATAGTTTTAAAAGAAAATAATAAAGTTATTGGTGGAACTTCAATAGAATCTATCAATAAGAAAGATAAAACAGCAGGTGGTGGTATATGGTTAAATGAAAAATATCAAAAAAATGGATATGGAACAGAAGCATTTAGTGCAAGAATAAAATATGCTTTTGAAGTTTTAGGACTACGTAGAATGGAAAATGGATATTTTACTGGTAATGAAAAGTCTAAATCTATGCAACATAAATTAGGATATAAAGATGAAGGAATAAGAAGAAAAAAGTATTTATGCTTGGCAACAAATGAATATACTGATGAATGTATAACAGGACTGCTAAAAGAAGAATTTATTGAATTTGATAAGTAGAGATAAATTCCGGTTTACTGAACAAGCAAAATCTCAGCAGCAATCGAACCTCAGAGCCAACTGGCACTTTGCAGCCATAAAGCTGAAAGTGTCATAATGGGTTACACACTAAATGCTGCATAATAAAAGATAACGATACACCCGAAAATAAGCATAAAAACAGCATAACCGATATGGCTGCACAGTTTAATTAATTCAATGATTTTGTTTAGATGTCAAAGCCACATGGGCAGCCCTTTTTAACAGGCGAATTTAAGTCTGATAACTGCAATTTTTATGTTATTTAACTTATTGACCTGACAAAATTCAAAATTTAAGTTCAGCTTTTAATACTTCTTTTGCAAATATCAAATTGAATTTTTCTGATTCTTCCCATTGAGGTGTATGTCCAGATTTATCAAAACTGATGAATTTTTTATACGGTACATTGAGACCGTCAAGCCACTCTTTTGCTAAATCATGTACAGTATTATAGTCGAATTTGCCCATAAAAAGATAAACAGGGACATCAAGTGATTTTACATCTTTAAAAAAATCAACTTTTTCTTGTCCGATCGGTTGTAAAAGGCAATAGACGTTTGCTTTCACGTAATTAAGCATGGTCATAAGCGAATATTCTTTGAACATACATGGAATTTTAGGCAAAGTGTTTATAATACTGTTGCCATATTTACCATAAAGAATTCCTCCAAATTTATTAAGGTAATTACGCTGGACCAGCATTTTATCATCCTTGTAAAAACCGTTAATGGGAGGCCCTATTTCAAGTAAAACTTTAATTGCCTTTTTATCATTTTTTCTTTTTGCTTCACGCAAAGTGTAATCAAAAGACATTTGTTCATTTTTAACAGCATCAACTACTTGACCGATTCCAACATAGCTTTCAACATTTTCGGGATGCTTTTGAACATACCAAACACCAAGTTCAGATCCGAACGAATGTCCGACAAGAATTATTTTATCTTTATGAAATCTTTCTTTGAGATACTGAATAACATTATTTAAATCATCAACGTATAATTCTTTGGTTAAAACTTCATATTTCGCAGTTTTGCTGTTATATGCAATACCTGCACCTCGCTGATCCCAGCATACAAGTGTTGCCACATCTGCAAGTTGAGAGTTCCATTTCATAATAAACGGACGGTCTGCTGCACCACAACCTCCGTGCAAAAATAAAACAACGGGATTGTTTTCATCTTTGGTGCGTATTCTTATGTAATAATCATTATTTTTTACATTAATTTTTTCAGATACATCTATTTGATATTTCATGCCAACACTTCCCTGTTACAAAACTACTTTAATATTGCAGTTTATTAGTTCACATAACATTTCGCATGGATGTTCGAGAAATTGCTGTATTTATTGTCGGTAATTAGAAAATGCTGATGAGTTTCTGTATCAATAAGTCAAGATTTATTCGAATATGTAAATTAAAAGTTCTTTAATTCCAAATAACTTTACCTTCCCCTGAAATACTCAATTATCTCCCTTGCGGAATTTCCGCAGGGGAGTTTGTATTTCGGGTCGGGCATATTTTCAAGATAGTGTGAGTCCGACGAAACTATAAATTCCGTGTTTTTAAGGGCGTGATACTTTTCGCGGAATTCATTTTTATCTCCCTTTTCGGTTATCTCCGCAAACTTGAAGCCGTATTCGGGCGGAAAATCTCCCAAAGCGGAAATAATGCTGTAAGAAGCTCTGTCAATATGGGCGGGATAGCATATTCCGCCGTATTCCTTTACTGAATCCGAAACCTCTCCTATGGAAATTGAAGAAGCCGTCGTAAGCAGCAGCTTTTCCTCGGAAATGGGGTTATCCTCAGAGTCCGTCACAATCTGATTGCCGAAAATTTCGGGCCTGTTTTCTATTTGCGGCATGGTGGTGTGAACGTAATCGGAAAACTCAATTGCGCCTTCAAGTGTCTCAAAAAGGCAGATCGTGTGAATTTCCTCACAGGTACACAGTTCCATTCCCGGTATGACCGTTATCCCCGCCTTTTCTCCCGCCTTTAGGGCGGCGGGACAGTTAAGGGCAGAATTGTGGTCGGTAAGGGCTACGGCGTCATAGCCTAAAAGAGCCGCCATATTTACAAGATTGAAAGGCGTCATTTCGTCGTCGCCGCAGGGGGAGAGGCAGGAGTGAAGGTGAAAGTCGTAGAAAATACTCATGGCTCGTTTTTGAGAAAGGAGCAGATTTCAACTGCTCCCTCGCAGGAGTTTTTGTGGGTTGTAAGAATCGTTATGCCGTGGCTTTCCGCTTTAAGGCGTGCGTCGGTGTCAAGGGGGGCAAGCTCCGTTAGCACAATGCAGGCGCAGTCGGTGAGCATTGCCACGGCAATGCTGTTTACGTTGCCCATTACCGTGAGCCATACGTCGCCGCTTTGAGCTTTTGCCATGACCCAGCTCAAAAGGTCGCCGCAGTAGCAGCCCGTGACCTCGTTCTCAAGGCCTCTGCCTTCCGTTAAAATTGTATAATCAAGTCTTTCAGCCAGTTCTCTTACGGTCATTTTCATTCCTCCTGTGTGTTGCTCCTGAACGGCGCGGGCATAAAGCTGTCCCGCTCCGCTTTATCCATGTTTTCGCCCATTCTGAAAACGCAGTCGTTTATGCTGGCGGTACCTCTTACTATATCTTCCGCCAAAGCACGGCATGAAGGGGCGCCGCAGGTTCCGCAGTCGAGGCCGGGCAGGGAAGCGTGTATTTCGTTGAGCTCGTTGAGCCTTGTCATGGCTTCAATTACGTTATCTGCAAGGCGCAGCACCGAAAGGCCCTCAAGGGGCTTGCTCCACCTCATCTCGTCGGGCACTTCGCCGTTTTCCAGATGATTGCAGGAAACTGGCAGATATTTTCTCAGCTTCTGAATTCTTGCTTTCGCCACATACGGGTTTTCAACGGTTAGTGGACCTCCCACGCAGCCGCCCGAACATGCGTTGAGTTCGATGAAGTCAAGGTCGTTGAGCTTTTCGTCCTCAACCTGCTCCAAAACCTTTATGACGTTCTCTATTCCGTCGGCGGCAAGGTACTGCTCCCTTATTAGTGCGGCGGATTCTCCGCCGCTGCCCGCCCAGCTCACGCCTATGAGTCCCGATTTTTTCATGGGCTCAGGCTCTTCGATTTTATCCATGATCTGGAAGAGCACGGGATAAAGGTCTTTAATTGCAAAAGCGCCGTTTATGTTGGATTTGTCGAGGCATATGGGAGATTTTGAAGCCGTTATTTTTGCCGGACAGGGCGTTATGAAAAATACTCCGATTTCTTCAGGTTTTAGTCCTGTTTTCTTAACAGCCTCTTCCCTTGCTATTCTTCCCGCCTCCTCCATAGGGGAGGTAAGGGGCAGCACATGGGAAATCAGCTTCGGAAAGCGCACCCTGATAAGCCTGCACACGGCGGGGCAGGCCGAGGAAATAACTGGGCGCTTGAGCTCTCCGCTGTTCATCATCACCCTTGTGGCTTCGCTTATAAGCTCTGCGCCCGCCGATACCTCAAAGGCGTCGTCAAAGCCCAGGGACTTCATGGCAGTGAGCACATAATCCACATCCTCAAGGTTGTTGAATTGACCGTAGAGGGTAGGGGCGGGGAGAGCTATCCTGTATTTATATTCGAGAATCGTGTTAAAGGGATCCGTCTGAGCGCGCTTTGCATGGTGGGGACAAATCCTTATGCACTCGCCGCAGTCGATGCACCTTTCGGAAATTATGCTTGCCTTTCCCGCACGCACCCTGATAGCTTCCGTAGGGCATCGCTTTATGCAGTTGGTGCAGCCCTTGCACTTATCCGCGTCAAGGCGGACCGAGTGGAAAAACTGGTCCATTTTATACCTCCGTAGAGTCAATGAAGATAGAACCTTAGAGTAATAGTGGTGCCCACGTTTATTTCGGTATCTATTTTCATTTCGTCGCTGTACTTTTTGATATTAGGCAGACCCATGCCTGCGCCGAAGCCCAGTGAACGGACGTTGTCGGGGGCGGTTGAATAGCCCTCCTGCATGGCGAGCTCAACGTCCTTTATGCCGGGGCCGTCATCGGAGAGGATAACCTCTATGTAATCGGGCGTTATTTCGACGTCGGCGCGTCCGCCGCCTGCGTGGATAACCATGTTGATTTCAGCCTCATACATGGCAATGGAAACGTTTCTGATAATATCAGGCTCAAAGCCTATCTCTTTGAGCATTTTTTTAACGCAGCCCGAGGCTTCGCCTGCGCGGGTAAAATCGTCTCCGGGCACGTCATAGTGAAGCTTTACCGAATTCATTATTTTCCGCTGCCTCCTCTTAAACCGTTAAGGTAGAGGATGCCGCAGGAGGTAAACATCTCATAGGTCGTGCACAAAAGCACTATATCCCTTTCACGGGCAAGCTTGATTATTGAGTCATCTGGCTTTTTGCCTCTTACGAACACGATGCAGCACATATCCATCATTTCCGCAGTCCTTACAACCTGTGGGTTCACAAGACCCGTAAGCAGTACGGCCTGATCTTTGACGAATGCCAAAACGTCGCTCATCATATCGCTGCCGCAGGCGGTGTGTACGTCGTGACCAAGGCTTTCTTCACCGCAGATTACCTGTGCCGAAAGGAGTTCTCTTATTTTATCAACTGTCATATATTTACCTCCGCTTTTGAGTTAAAAGGATAAAATTATTTTGAATATATTGTATAATAAAAAAATAAGATTTACAATCTTTTTATGCAAAAACGAGCATCGGCATTTTTGCCTTTTGACAGAAAACAATACAAATTATGAAAGGTAAGAGAAAATAAAACGGCGAATATTTTGCTGAAAAAGAAAAAATATAAGGCGGCACCGCTAAAGATCGTTAAAAACATAAACAAGTATATCGAAAAATTTAAAAAAATTCAAATTTTGATGTTAATAATTTAACAATCTATTGACTTTGGCAAACGAAAAAGCCTATAATAAATCCAACGCGCAAAACATTATTCTTTAAGTCGCATATTATATGTTTGCGAAACAATTATTAAAACCGGAGGTTTTACACTATGTCAAGAGTTTACAATTTCTCTGCGGGTCCTTCAATGCTTCCCGAGGAGGTGCTTAAAAAAGCAGCTTCCGAAATGCTCGATTACGAGGGCAGCGGCCAGTCCGTAATGGAGATGTCGCACCGTTCAAAGGTGTTTGACAAGATTATCAAGGACGCGGAGGCTCTTCTCAGAGAGCTTATGAATATCCCCGATAATTACAAGGTGCTTTTCCTTCAGGGCGGCGCTTCTGCTCAGTTCTCAGCCATTCCCCTCAACTTTATGAATAAAAACGGCAAGGCTGATTACATCATCACAGGCCAGTGGGCAAACAAGGCTTACAAGGAGGCCTGTAAATACGGAGAGGCGAGAGTGGTAGCTTCCTCAAAGGATAAGACCTTCTCATATATCCCCAAGACAAAGCGAGAGGATTTTGACCCCGAGGCAGACTATGCATACATATGCATGAACAACACAATTTACGGCACCGTTTACCATGAGCTTCCCGATACGGGCGACGTTCCGCTCATTGCCGATATTTCATCCTGCTTCCTTTCGGAGCCCCTTGACGTTTCAAAGTTCGCCATGGTTTACGGCGGAGCCCAGAAGAACGTAGCTCCCGCAGGACTTGTAATCGCTATTATCCGCGAGGATATGCTCGGTCAGGAGAGAGACATCACTCCCACAATGATGAATTACAAGATTCAGGCAGATAACGATTCTCTTTATAACACTCCTCCCTGCTACACAATCTATATCTGTAAGCTTGTTCTCGAGTGGATCAAATCTCTCGGCGGCCTTGAGAAGATGAAGGAGAGAAACGAGAAGAAGGCAAAGATTCTTTACGATTTCCTCGATTCCAGCAAGATGTTCAGAGGCACCGTTGTTCCCGAGGACCGCTCACTTATGAACGTACCCTTCGTAACGGACAGCGACGAGCTTAACGCCAAGTTCATCAAAGAGGCTGAGGCTCAGGGCTTTGTAAACCTTAAGGGTCACAGAACCGTCGGCGGAATGAGAGCTTCAATCTACAACGCGATGCCCATCGAGGGTGTTGAGAAGCTTGTAGCTTTCATGAAGAAGTTTGAAGAGGAAAATTCCTGATTTTTAATTTAACAATACAGAAAGTGTGATTGAAATGTACAATATTCTGACTTTGAATAAGATTTCACAGGTAGGCCTCGGCCGCCTTGACCCTGCAACTTACAACTATGCAAATGAGATGGAAAACCCCGATGCAATTATGGTTCGTTCGGCGTCCATGCATGAAATGGAGCTTTCCGAAAAGACTGTCGCAATCGCGAGAGCAGGCGCAGGAGTTAACAATATTCCCATTGACGCTTGCAGCGAAAAGGGAGTTGTTGTTTTCAACACACCCGGTGCAAACGCAAACGCCGTTAAGGAAATCGTAATATGCGGACTGCTTCTTTCCTCAAGAAAGATCGTTCCCGCAATCGACTGGTGCAAGACCCTCAAAGGCGAGGGTGACGCAGTGGGCAAGCTCGTTGAAAAAGGTAAGTCTGCTTTTGCGGGACCCGAAATCAGCGGCAAGAAGCTGGGCGTTATCGGCCTTGGCGCAATCGGTATCCTTGTAGCTAACGCTGCAAAGAGCCTGGGCATGGAGGTTTACGGTTATGACCCCTATCTTTCGGTTGACGCCGCATGGAATCTTTCACGCTCAATCCACCATGCAAAAACTCTTGACGAGATATATGAAAACTGCGATTACATTACGATTCACGTTCCCCTTACAGACGAGACAAAGAACCTTGTCTGCGCCGAAACCCTCAAAAAGATGAAGGACGGCGTAAGGATCCTCAACTTCGCAAGAGGCGGACTTGTAAATAACGCTGACCTCATTGAAGCTATCGGCACGGGAAAGGTAGCGGCCTATGTTGTAGACTTCCCATCCGACGATATTATCGGAGTAAACGGAGTTATCGCAATTCCGCACCTGGGCGCTTCGACTCCTGAATCTGAGGACAACTGTGCGAGAATGGCAGCCGATGAAGTTAAGGCATATCTTGAGAGAGGCGAAATAAAAAACTCCGTCAATATGCCCGCTGTTGAGCTGGGCGCGGTAAACGGAACGAGAATCTGCGTCATCCACCGCAATGTTCCCACGATGATCAGCCAGATCACAGCCGCAATTACCGCAGAGAACGTAAACATCGACAATATGGTAAATAAGTCAAGAAAGGCTTATGCTTACACCGCAATTGATACCGACGGCGACGTCACAGACGACGTCATTGCAGCTATCAGCGCCGTTGACGGTGTTCTCAGAGTAAGAGTTATAAAGTAATCAGTTATACTAATACCAATTTTATGCAAAAAATGAAACCCGCCTGAAAGTCAGGCGGGTTTTGCTTTTGATAATTGACTATTTTATTTCGGCATCATTTTCAATGGGACCGTTCTTCTATTCAAATTCCCGTATGCACTGACGGATTAAATACAGTATCTGTCCGTTGGCCGAGCGTCCCTCATATTTTGCGATATAGTGGAGTTTTCTGTGCAGCTCCGGTTTAACTTCAATTCCTAAGTGTTTATTTTCCATGTTTCTAATTTTATCACCGTTAAATCTTAATTTGACTGCGGTATTTTTATCATACAGGCTTTGGGCTTTATATGCTTTGCAACTAAAAAGCCTCCATGCGTTTTTGCACATGGAGGTTTTGGTTATTCTTATTTGCCTGCCATTTCGGCTCTTGCAAGCTTGATGCGCTCTACGAAAAGCTTGCCTGTCTCGGTAATCTTCTTGTAGTTGCCTTCCTTTGCGCCAGCTGTAAGGGAACTTCCCGCACCTACTGCAACGGCGCCGGCCTTAATCCACTGTGCAACGTTGTCAACGTCAACGCCGCCTGTGGGCATCATCTTGGCGTAGGGGATAGGTCCGTGAATTGCCTTGATGATCTTCGGTCCGAAAAGGTCTCCAGGGAATACCTTGAGGATGTCGGCTCCCGCTTCCATAGCGGTTACGCACTCTTTTACGCTCATAACGCCGGGCATTACAGGCACGCGGTAGCGGTTGCACATCTTAACGGTATCAAGGTCAAGATAGGGGCTTACGATGTACTCGGCGCCTGAAAGCATGGCGATTCTTGCCGTTGCGCTGTCCATGACAGTGCCAGCTCCGAGGATGATGTCCTCGGGGGAATATGTAGCTGCAAGCTCCTCGATAACTCTCTGAGCTCCGGGAACTGTGAATGTAAGCTCGATTGCAGCAACGCCGCCTTCGATGCAGGCTTCTGTGATGCGCTTTGCAGTGTCTGTCGAATCGGCTCTTACAACTGCGACGATACCTGCGTCAAGTATTCTGGTAATTACTTTCTCTTTATCCATTGTATATATCTCCTTTTATTGAGTTTGGTTATCTCTGAACTCTTGCGCCTGCGCCGCCGACTATTCTCTCAACCTCTTTAAGGCTTGCCATGGAGGTGTCACCGGGTGTTGTCATGGCGAGGGCGCCGTGCGCAACACCGTAGTTGACGGCCTTCTGAGCGTCGCCTGTCTCCATGAGGCCGTAGATGAGACCTGAGGCAAAGGAGTCGCCGCCGCCGACTCTGTCGTAAATTTCAAGTCCGGGAAGCTCAAGGCCTTTGTAGATCTTGCCGTCTGCCCAACAGATTGCGCTCCAGTCGTTTACCGTCGCGGTCTTAACTGTTCTGAGAGTGGTGGCAACGGCCTTGAAATTGGGATATACCCTGACGGCTTTTTCAATCATCTTGAAATATCCGTCGATATTCAGCTCCTTGAGGTTTTCGTCGTTGCCTTCGATTTCAAATCCGAGGCAGGCGGTGAAATCCTCTTCGTTGCCTATCATAACGTCTATGTACTTTGCGATTTCCTTGTTGACTTCTCTTGCCTTTTCGATGCCGCCGATGTCGTTCCAAAGGGAGGGACGATAGTTAAGGTCGTAGGAAACGATCGTGCCGTATTTCTTGGCGGCCTTTACGGCCTCGATTACAACCTGGGTCGTCGTCTCTGAAAGAGCGGCGAAAATTCCGCCTGTATGAAGCCATCTTGCGCCGAGGGTTCCGAAAATATAGTCCCAGTCGATGTCGCCGGGCTTGAGCTGAGAAGCGGCGGTATTGCCTCTGTCTGAAACGCCGACGGCTCCTCTGATGCCGTAGCCTCTTTCCGTAAAGTTGAGGCCGTTTCTCACGGTTCTGCCGATTCCGTCGTATTTGCTCCACTTGATGAGGGAAGCGTCAACGCCGCCCTGTAAAACGAAATCCTCAACAAGTCTGCCCACCTCATTGTCAGCCAGAGCCGTTACAACAGAGGTTTTAAGTCCGAAGCATCTTCTCAGACCTCTTGCAACGTTGTATTCTCCGCCGCCTTCCCAGACTCTGAAGCTGCGGGCAGTTTTGATTCTCGCGTCGCCCGGGTCAAGTCTGAGCATAATTTCACCGAGAGATATCTCGTCAAACATACATTCTTCTTTTGGACGAAGATTAAGTTCCATAAATAAATACCTCCAAAAAGCAAATTGAACTTACAAGATAAATTTTATCACATTTTCTGATTCATTCAATAACAAATTTTTTAGTTTTACAGAAAACCTGCTTATTTTTTAGAAAAATTAATGAATTTGTCAGGACTAACTTGTTTATAATTGAATCCGTGTTATAATATTAAAAAACAACGGGAAAATTTATTGCCGAAAGAAAAAAATGTCGGTATCGGCTTAAAAATCGGAGGATAAGTATGAACAGAAAGAAAGCTTTCAAAGCGGCATTTTCCGCGGCGGCCTGCACATGCGCGGCGGCGGTGCTGTTTTCGGGGTGCGGTGCAGATGAGAATCTTGTATACATGAAGGAGCTTGAGAGCAATAAAATTGACCTTTCTGGATACGAGCTTGTTTTTGAGGATGATTTCGGCGGCGACACTCTTGACACAAAGGTATGGACCTATTGCGACGAAGGAGGCCTCAGAAGGGGCGGCTACTGGATTGACGACGCCGTAAGCGTAAAGGACTCCAATCTGCGCATAGCGGTCGAGTACCGTGAGGACGGCGAGCTCGGAGCAGGCTGGTATACGGGAGCGATCGAATCTACTGCGTCGGAAAGCGGAGCCACGGGCTTTTCCCGGAAGTACGGATATTTTGAAGCAAGGTGCAAGGTGCCGAAAATCTGCGGCGCATGGGCGGCCTTCTGGCTGATGCCCGTCAATAATTTTAAGGATGATGTACCGGGCAGCGGTGCAGACGGAAGCGAAATAGACATTTTCGAGTCCATGTATATGTATATGGAGGATACTGATTACCAGAACAGTGTTACCCATGCCGTACATATCGACGGCTACGGCGATAATCTCAAGAGCCTCGGTTCAAAGCATTTTTCAATGGAGGATTTATATGATACATATCACACCTACGGCTTGGAGTGGAATGAGAACGAGTATATCTTCTACATTGACGGAATTGAGACATGGAGAGTCAGCGAAACGCCCGATAAAGAGGATTCCTCAAAGGTGTATAATAATGTTTCCCATGTGGCAGAGTACATAATACTTTCATGCGAGGTATCGGGCACAGCGAAAGACGGCAAGGTCTATCCGGGTCAGGAATTTAATGACGAAGGAGAGCTTGTCACAGCCTGGAGCGGCAGTCTTGACGGAAATGACAAAAACACCTCCTATGAATTCCTTGTGGACTATGTAAGGGTCTATGAAAGGAAGGCATGAGTGTCCCTTAAACTGAAAAAATGTTTTGAGGCGGCGCAGACTTATGTGCCGCTTCGGTTATAAATAAACGAAACGGCAGGTGATAATATGGAAACAGGAATGACCTGTAAGAATTTAAGCATGGATGAGTTGGAGATTAAAAAGGTAGATAAAAACACGGACTTGGCGGACAGACTGATTTATTTTGTGGAAAATTTTTCATGGGAAGAAGTAAAGGAACATATGCTCCGAATACTGCGAACATGGGAGTTTACCGATTGGGAAGCTCCCTTTGCGGCGGAAATAAACGGTCAGGTAGTGGGAATGGCCACCATAATGAAGACGGATTATTATCCCTTGCCCGAAATATATCCGTGGATATCGAGTGTCTTTGTGGCGGAGGATTATCGCGGCAATAGAATCAGCGAAAAGCTTATTGATTTTGCAAATGAATATGCCAAAGAATGTGGATTTACAAGAACCTATATTCCGTCGGAACATGTGGGTTTATATGAGAAATTCGGATACCGATATTTAAAGGATATAACCAATTACGGAAACGGAACAGACCGATTGTATGTAAAAGAATTGAAATAATAAATGTGTCGGAAAATTGAGATTTGCAAAAGTGTATGTGAGAATTGCATAAAACGAAATCGCTTTATTGCCGCAGGCAAAAGCGTATAAAGCGTATTATGAAAATAAAATAAAAGCATAACGGCAGGTGATAATATGAAAACTGAAAAATATACGGTAACGGGCATGACCTGTTCAGCTTGCAGCGCTCATGTTGAAAAGAGCGTGTGCGGTGTTGAGGGAGTAGAAAAGGCGGAGGTAAATCTCCTTACTAATTCAATGACCGTAACTTATGATGAGAGCAAAACAGGCAGCGGTGAAATTGTGAAAGCGGTTGAGAGCGGCGGATACGGAGCCACTCCTCAGAGCAGCGGCGAAAAGAGCAAAAGTGTTTCTGCCGAAAAGGGAATTTCAGAGGTTGAAAAGCATATTTCCGATATGAAAAAGCGGCTTATTATATCCATAATATTTACCGTTCCGCTTTTCTATATTTCCATGGGTCATATGATGGGTTTTCCTTTGCCGTCATTTTTCCACTCGGTCAATAACGCTATGACCTTTACCTTTACTCAGTTCATTTTGTGTATTCCTGTGGTGTTTGTAAATTTCCATTACTTTAAAAACGGATTCAAGTCCCTGTTTAAAGGGGCGCCCAATATGGATTCACTTATCGCGATAGGTTCGGGCGCTTCCGTCCTTTACGGGATTTACGCAATATATAAAATATCCTACGGCTTTTCCGTTTCGGATTACGGCATAATCGAGCAGTATTCAATGGATTTGTATTTTGAATCGGCTGCAATGATTCTGACTCTTATTTCCCTGGGAAAGCTTCTCGAAGCGAGAGCCAAGGGCAAGACCAGTCAGGCGATTTCAAGGCTTATTTCCCTTGCGCCGAAAACAGCATGTGTTGAGCGTGACGGTGAGGAAAAGATAATTTCCGCCGATGAAATAGCTGTGGGAGATATACTCATAGTCCGTTCGGGAGAGACAATCCCCGCCGACGGAGTTATAATCATCGGAAACGGATCAGTGGATGAATCCGCCATAACAGGCGAGAGTATGCCGGCAGATAAGGAGCCCGGAGATAAAGTCACAGGAGCCACTATAAATAAGAGTGGATACTTTAAAATGAAAGCATCAAATGTGGGCGAGGATACAGCACTTTCGCAGATAATAAAGCTTGTGGAAGAGGCGTCGTCATCGAAAGCGCCCATTGCGAAGCTTGCCGATAAAGTCAGCAGGATTTTCGTTCCGGCAGTTATTGCTGTTGCCATTGTTTCGGTTATAGCATGGCTTCTTTCGGGAGCCGAATTTGAATTTGCAATGTCCATTGGTATATCGGTACTTGTAATTTCCTGTCCCTGTGCTCTGGGACTTGCAACACCTACGGCGATTATGGTAGGTACGGGAAAAGGTGCGGAGCTGGGTATTCTCATTAAGAGTGCCGAAGCTTTGGAAACCGCTCACAGCATAAAGAATATAGCTCTCGATAAAACCGGCACAATCACAGAAGGTAAACCTGTTGTAACGGATATTATAATCAATTCAAACCCCCAAGCTGATGCCGATGACTTTCTCGGAATCTGCGCCGCAGTGGAGAAGCTTTCGGAGCATCCTCTGGCGGGTGCAGTGCTCGAGGAGGCGAAGGAAAGGAATATTGCAATCCCCGAAGCAGAAGGGTATACCCAAAAAGCAGGACGTGGAATTTCCGCTCTTGTAGACGGCAGAAGGATTTACGGCGGCAACGGAGCTTATATGGAGGAGCTTGGCGTTTTTGAGGAAGTTTCAAAAGCCAAAGCGCAGAGCCTTGCCGAAATGGGAAAAACACCACTTTTCTTTGCCGATGACAATACGGTAATAGGTATAATTGCAGTATCCGATACCATAAAGCCCACAAGTCCGGCAGCAATTGAGGAGTTTAAGTCAATGGGCATCAGTACAATGATGCTTACCGGCGATAATGAAGTAACGGCAAAGGCCATAGCTTCACAGGCGGGTGTCACTGAGTTTTCAGCGGGAGTGCTGCCTCAGGATAAGGAAAGGGTAGTAAGCTCACTTAAAGAAAAAGGCGTCACCGCCATGATAGGCGACGGAATCAACGACGCCCCCGCCCTTGCCGCGGCAGATGTGGGAATCGCAATCGGAGCGGGTACTGACATCGCCATAGAGTCGGCGGATATCGTGCTTATGAAAGGCGATCTTAATGAAGCTGTTGCAGCGGTAAAGCTCAGCAAAGCGGTCATCAGGAATATCAAGGAAAACCTTTTCTGGGCGCTGATTTATAACGCCGTATGTATTCCTGTAGCGGCAGGATTGTTTTATAATGTATTCGGATTAAAGCTCAATCCCATGATAGCGGCGGGAGCCATGAGTTTAAGCTCAGTGTGCGTTGTCACAAACGCTTTAAGGCTCAAATTCTTTAAAAACAGTAAAATATTGCCGGGCGGCAATAAAATCAGCGGCGAAAAGCCGAAAGCGGCTGTTTCGTCCGTAGATATAAAGCTTAAAGGAGGAAAAATAAAAATGGAAAAGAAAATGATTATTGAAGGAATGGCCTGCGGTCATTGCAGCGCGAGAGTGGAAAAGGCTCTTAACGACCTTGAGGGAGTAAGCGCGAAGGTTGACCTTGAGAAGAAAACAGCGTTTGTAACTCTCACGCAGGATGTAAGCGACGAAGCTCTCGCCAAGGCTGTAACCGACGCGGGATATGAAGTGGTTTCCGTCGAGTAAGCAAAGACTTTAATATACCCCTTGCTTTCATTTTTCACACCGTTATTTCGGCAGTGAGATAATAAAAAATCCGTGTTTTTAAAATTTTATTCATAACAGCCCTTGACAACCGTTATATTTAGGTTTATAGTGATGCAAAACAGTAAGGAGGTGCAACAATGCTCAACCGATTCGGACATAAATTTTATATGTTCCCTATGCAGTTTGCAGCTGTCGTGTATTGGCAGAAAAGCAGGCTTACATTGTTGTACCCTTATCGGTGTAAATAGACCAAATTTATATTGATAAGATATACACAGTGCAAGCTATAATTTATAGCCTGCGCTGTTTTTTTATTTAGAGGAGGTTTTAAAATGAAAGCGCAAGAGTATGTAAAAAACTATTATGAAAATTACGACGAGGACAATAGGCTACTTTCAAAGCACGGGATGGTAGAGTATATCACAACTATGAAATATATAGAGAAATATTTGAAGCCCGATATGCGGATTCTGGAAATCGGAGCTGCCACAGGCAGATACAGCCATGCTTTGGCAAGGAAGGGCTATCGCGTGGACGCCGTGGAACTTACAGAGCACAATATTGAAATATTCATCAAAAATACCAAAAAGGGCGAGGACGTCACAATCACACAGGGCAACGCTGTCGATTTGGCAGAATTTAAAAACGACACTTATGATATCACTTTGCTTCTCGGCCCCATGTATCATCTGTTTAATCAGGAGGATAAGCTGAAAGCCTTGTCGGAGGCGATCCGGGTCACAAAGAAAGGCGGAATTGTTTTTGTCGCTTACTGTATGGTAGATCCCAGCGTAATCAATTTCGGATTTGTGAAAGGTGAAATTTTCAATCTGATTGAAAAGTCTATGATAAACACGGAAACCTTTGATACTCATTCAAATCCGGGAGATATATTTGAGCTTTGCCGAAAAGAGGATATAGATGAGCTGAGAAGCAATTTTAATGTGACACGGCTTCATTTTGTTTCAGCGGACGGTCTGACAGAGCTTTTGTGCGACACAGTTGATAAAATGGATAGTTCAATATACGAGATGTATTTAAAGTATCATCTCTCCGTATGCGAAAGGAAGGATCTGATTGGGTACTCATTTCATACCCTAGATATTTTCAGAAAGGAATAAAAATATGAATATTAATATACGCAGGGCTGTTTCGGCGGACTGCGAAAATATCCGTCCTATTCAGAAGGAAATAGCGCAGCTGCATCATGACGGCAGACCCGATCTTTTTAAAAATGAACCGCGTTATTTTGCAAGAGAAGCTTTTGAAGAAATACTCAGCGACCCGAAGCATTTTGTTTTTATTGCCGAAACAGATAATGGAGATATAGTCGGGTACGCTTTTGCCTGGGTTGTCTCTTACCGAAACCACTGCGTATATGTGGATTTCGACCGTTTCTATATTGATGATATTTGCGTGCTGAAAGCATATCAGAGACAGGGGATAGGGACGCTTCTTTTTGAACGGTGCAAAATGGAAGCACGAGAGCAAAAATGTAAAATGGTGGATCTCGGCGTTTGGGCATTCAATAAAGATGCAATTTCCTTTTACAGGAGCTGCTCCATGACGGAGCGCGAAATCAGAATGGAATACAGATTGGAGGAATAAATTATGCTTAACCATAAAGGAACGCAAACCATAAAGACAGAAAGACTTATTCTCAGAAGATTTTATGTGTCGGACGCTCAGGCCATGTTTGAAAACTGGGCAAATGATGAAAGGGTTACCAGGTTTATGTCATGGTTTCCGCATACATCACCAAAAGAAACAAAAAAGCTTTTGAGAAAGTGGTGTATGGGATACAGAAAATCAAATACATATAACTGGGCAATTGAGTATGAAGGTAAACCCATAGGCGGCATCAGTGTTGTAAAAATAAATGAGAGAAGCGAAGATGCCGAAATTGGATACTGTATCGGTTTTGACTGCTGGAATAAAGGCATTATGACCGAAGCTGCAAAAGCTGTTATTGGTTATCTTTTCACCGAGGTAGGAGTAAACCGAGTTGAAATACGCCATGTCGTTAAAAATCCGGGATCAGGGAAAGTGGCTCAAAAATGTGGTTTGACGTTGGAAGGAATCAAAAGGGAAAAATTCAAATCAAACAGCGGAGAATTTTTGGATATAGCGGAATACGGCATCATAAGAAAAGAACGGCAGGGATAAAGGGTTAAAGTATCAGCAGCAAGTCGGCTTGTGCTGCAAAAGAAGAGCCGCCGCAAACTTTAAGTCTGCGGCGGCATATTGATGTTTTCTTTTAAATAAAGCAAATCAGATGGGACATTTTTCAATTATCCGAGTATCTTTTTCATTAGTGAATGTTCCCGCGTTTTCTGAAATGTTCTGACCGTCGAAAAGAGAGAGGGTAAAATCTCCTTTGAGAAATACCTTGTTTCCACAGTCATCTACTGAATAAAAATCAGACTCTTTGAGGATAAACTCTGTCTCCTTTTCCTCTCCCGCCTTAGTGCCGAAACGCTTTACGGCGATGAGAGATTTTACGGGATTTCTGTAAGGAGTTTTCGGATAGGATACATAAAGCTGCAAAACCTCGTCGCAGTCCGTGTTTCCCGTATTCCTGACTTTAACGGAAAGGGAGAGGCTTTCGCCGTCAAAATTCTTTTCTGTAAGCTTAAAGTTCGTGTAGGTGAGACCGTAGCCGAAGGGATAGTCAACTTTTCCTAGGAAATATTTGTAAGTACGGTTTTCCATGCTGTAATCCCTGAAATCGGGGACTTCATTTATATCGCGGTAAAAGGTTATCGGAAGCTTGCCTGAGGGAGAAACCTTGCCGAAAAGGATATTGCCGATAGCTTTTCCGCCCTTGGCTCCCGGATACCAGCACTGTAAAATCGCGTCAACCTTTTCCGCATATTTGCCGAAGCTGATGCATCCTCCCGAGAAGTTGAGAAGAATTATTCTTTTGCCGAGCTTTAAGAGCTTATCTAAAAGCTGCTGCTGGATTTCGGGAAGCTCAAGGGTGATCCTGTCGCCCTGCTTTCCGATGTTTCCGCCGCCTCCGTTAAGGGCGCCGCCAGACTCTTCGCCCTCGATTGATGAATCGAGTCCCGTGCAGAATATGATAACGTCACAGTCCTCGGCCTTTTTCACCGCAGCGTCAAGGTAGGGGCTCTCTTTTTCGCTGTAAAGATGTATGCCTTGGTCGTAAACGGTGTCTTTGTTGCATGAGAGAATGGCTTCATGCATCTTTATATAGCTTGAAGGGCTTCCTGCGTAGTTGCCTAAGTATGCAAGTTCATTTTCGGAGTTGTAGCCTGTGAGGAATATTTTCTGAGCGTTTTTTTTAAGAGGCAGAATACCGTTGTTTTTGAGCATTACAATGCCTTTTTCCGCAACCTCCACGGCAAAGCTCTCATGCTCGCTGCTTGCTATTTCCTCGGTGCCGATTTTGTTGAAAGAACACTCGGGATCAAACATGCCTAAAAGGCTTCTTATGTAAATAAGTCTTGCGGCCGCTTTCCTGATCGTTTCCTTGTTGGTGTATCCTAAAGCGCAGGCTAAGGGAATAAGCCTGTAAAGGGCGCCGCACTCAAGGTCACAGCCTGTGTTGAGGGCGAGGGCAGCTCCTTTAAGTGGATTTTTTTCGTAGCGGTGTCTGAAAACAATATCAAGTATGGCGCCGCAGTCCGATACATAATATCCGTCAAAGCCCCACTTTTTGCGCAGGAGCTTTTCCATGAGTGTAGGGGAGGCACAGCAGGGCTCTCCGTTAGTACGGTTATAAGCGCCCATAACGCCGCTGACCTTTGCCTCTCTGACCGCTTTTTCAAAGGCGGGGAGATATGTTTCAAACATATCCTTTTTTGACACTTCTGCGTTAAATGTGTGCCGTTCGGGTTCCGGACCGCTGTGTACGGCAAAATGTTTTGCGCAGGCGGAGGTCTTTATGTATTTTTCGTCGTCACCCTGAAGCCCCTTTATGAAGGCAACGCCTAAAATCGAGGTAAGATAGGGATCCTCGCCGTAGGTTTCATGGCCTCTTCCCAAGCGGGGGTCACGGTAGATATTGATGTTGGGCGACCACATGGTAAGGCCCTTGTAAATTCCGAAATCGCCATGACTCTGGCTATAATTGAATTTAGCTCTGGCTTCGGTGGAAATCATCTGCGCCACTCGGAAAAGTATATCGTCGCTGAAAGTGGCGGCCATGGCTATGGCCTGGGGGAAAACAGTGGCTATTCCCGCCCTTGCTACGCCGTGGAGGCTTTCGTTCCACCAGTTGTATTTTTTAATTCCGTATTTAGGCAGAGCCCTTGACGTGTGAAGAAGCTGTGAAGCGGCCTGAACAGTGGTTAATTTCTCAGCCGTCAGCTCTCCTTTTTCTCTGTGAAGCCTGCGATTTTCTTCCGTAATCATTTTATGGCTGCACACCCCTTTGAGATATGTTTTAACGGTAATATGATTTTAGCACATAGTGAACGCAAAGCAAAACAAAAAAACGCATCATATCAACATTTCTGCAATACAATGCGGTTTTTCTTTGTAAATAGGGACTAAAAAAGCACACATTTGTAAGACCGAATAAAAACGGATTACCAATAAAAAACAGAACACTATAATGAACCAGCGGTTTTTGAGGTAAACCCAAATTTAAGAAAAAACGGGAAATGATTTATCGCATATGTTGTCATTTTATTTAAAAAGCAATTTTATTTTAATATTCTCCCATATCACGTTGTTTGGTTAAAATCGCAATCCAATCATGGGATTTTCCATTAAACTTTTCTGGATTTATCGGATAGTGAATATTATATAAATATCCATCTGCTCCATATCGCCCATTTTCGCTTTCATCCAAATGATTTTCATCAATGCAAACATTAACTACTTCTAAACACATTAAAACATGTGTACTGCCTTCCTTGATCTCTTTTTCCCAAAGATAACGACATTCTAAATTGAGAAAGCATTCCTTAATCAAAGGGGCATCAACTTTTGATGCGTGCTCAGCAGTAAGTCCGGACATAGTTATTTCATCATTTTCAAATCCATTGTTACTAATAGTGGCTATGCACTTATCATAACACTTGTCATTTGGAAAATTAATAACCGCTTCCTTTTTTTCTCTAATACTTTGATAAAAATGACCTGACTTATTAACGCTTGATAGAATTGCATAGAACCCATTAGGATCACCATTAAAACAGCTCCATGATTGTAAACAGGCGTTGGGTTTTCCATTAGATTTGTATGTTGTCATTACAAATAAAGGTGAAGGGATCGCTGTAACAAAATCCATCCATGAAAATCCATAGGTTTCCATTTCCTGCATCGACGCCGGAACAGCTGAATATTCTTTTTTCATTGTTACGTCCTCCCGTACAAATATATTATCAACTTATTAAAAAAAGCACAACACGAGAGTTGCTGTTTAACTCCACAATGCTGTGCTTTTTCTTTGGTCCGAGTGGCGAGACTTGAACTCACGGCCTCTTGACCCCCAGTCAAGCGCGCTCCCAACTGCGCCACACCCGGATGTTGCTTACTGCAACGTTGACAATAATACCACACTTGAGGACAAAATGCAATAGCAATCTGCAAATTTTTTAAAACTTTTTTTCATATTTATTTTTAGGCTGTTAAACAATTTTAAAAAATCCGATAAGGGAGAAAGAGAATGAAAAATATCTCAAAAAAACTAGGCTTGTATAGAATTTTATGTCGAATAATGCTATAATTACCGCAGAAACCTGTAAGGGGTTTCTGTTCCTGTGAATCAGGATGCGGTTAAACTTCGTTATGCGAATATTTTAGCATTCTAAAATTTATGATTTTTATGCAGGAGGAAAAATTATGAAAAAGAAAAGAATCATTGTTTCGTCAGCGGCAGTTCTGCTGGTCGTTGCGGCCGTCTTCTCGTTTTTTCTGATTATCGGCTCCGACGATACCGTTTCGGTGGAGGACTATGGCGCTACAAACCCTTACATAACGTACACTGGCGCTCTCGTTTCGGCTCACCGTTCGGGGGGAGGTCTTTTCCCAGAAAATACTTTTCTTGCCTTTAAGGACTGCGTGACCAGTGAAACCTTTGAGACGGATATCTTTGAGTTTGACATTCATCTTACGAAGGATAACGTGCTCATTTTGCTTCACGACGATAATTTTGACCGAACAAGTAATTCGGAGGAATTTTTCGGGGAAGAGGGCGTTGAGCCGTCGGAGAAAAATTTTGATGAGCTTCAGGGACTGAATTTAGGCGAAAATTTTCAGGCTCCCGACGGAACGTATCCCTACCGTGGTCTAAGAGGAGAAGATATCCCTCAGGATTTAAAGGTGGTGCGCCTTGAGGATATTCTCGACTATATTCTCAGTCAGGAGAAGGAATACAGCTTTATAATTGAGATAAAGGACTCAGGCGATATAGGCCGCAGAGCGGCTGATGAGCTGTATCGGATACTGAAAGAGCACGATATTTTAGACCGTGTGATAGCGGGTACCTTTAACGGAGAGATAACGGAATATTTTGATGAAAAGTACGACGATATGCTCAGGTCTGCGAGTATAGCTGAGGTGCTGAAATTTTATTTTTCATCGGTCTTCGGCATTGAATTAGATGCTGAGGATATAAAGTATGACGCTTTGCAGATTCCCTACAAGGCCTTTATTTTCAATCTCGGGACTCAGGATATAATAAATCGTGCCCACAGCCTTAACGTTGCCGTTCAGTACTGGACCATAAACGACGAAGAGGACATAAAGACCCTCAACAACCGCGGAGCCGACGCTATAATAACCGATAATCCAGAAAAGGCATATGATTTAATTAACGCAGAGGAATAGACACATTTTAAAAGTCCCTTCGGCATACAATCTATACGGAGGGATTTTTATGGTTTTAGTGGTTAAAAGTAGATTTTCGGCAGTTATGCTGAGCCTTGTTTTGATATTGGCGTCCATATTTGCCGCCGGCCTCATTGAGAGAGCCGATACGTCCGAATATACTGCTGCAAACGCTTTAAATAAAATTGAGCTTCCCATAATAATGTATCATCAGATAACCGATAACTCAAAGCTCTGGGGAAAGTATGCAATAAGCTCTGCGCAGCTGGAATCGGATTTTAAGTATATAAAGGACAAAGGATACACCGCCGTAACAATGGCGCAGCTGATAGCTTATTGTGAGGGAAAGGGGGAACTGCCCGAAAAGCCCATAATTTTGTCCTTTGACGACGGATACGAAAGTTTTTTGACGATCGTTGAGCCGCTGCTCGAAAAATACGATATGTGCGCGGTCCTTGCCATAATAGGCTCTGCGGCGGATCTTTTTACAAATGTAGAGGATCATCATCTCGATTATTCTCATTTGAGCTGGCCGCAAATTGAGCAGCTGAGTAAAAATCCCAGAGTAGAGCTTCAAAACCACACCTATGACCTGCACACAAGCGACAACGGACGAAAGGGATGTATGAGAAAGTCGGGCGAAAGCCTTCAGCATTACGAAGCGGTCATTGAGACGGATATAGAAAAGCTTCAGGAACTCCTTTACGAGCACACGGGCAGAAGACCTGATACAATGGTATTTCCCTTCGGCGCTTTCAGTGCTGAAACCGTCGAGATAGTAAAAGACATGGGCTTTAAGGCTGTATTTACCTGCCGCGAAAAGGTCAATTATATTGAGAGAGACGAAAGCAGTCTTTATTCACTCGGCAGATTTAACCGCGCTCACGGCAAAACTTCGGAGGAGTTTTTTAAGACTGTGGCATAGGCAGGCACAGCCTGCCTGCGGCTGTGCCCATCAGAGAAAGCAAAAGTATGATTTGTAGAAGAAATTTCAAAAGTCTGAGGACAAAAATTAATATGTATCATATAGTTTTAGATATACAATCAACAATTGCTGTATTTGTTGACAACATTTCCTCAAATGTTATAATCTCATTAGTGAAAATTGCATAAGCTAAAAGACGAGCTTAAGACCCGTCTTAAAATTTAAGAATTTAAATTTCGGAGGCACATATGATTAAGGTTACGCAAAACAATGTATTTCACCTTTCCACAAACAGGACAAGCTATCTTTTGAGAGTGCTTGAATCGGGACACCTTGAGTCCCTTTATTATGGCAGGAAAATCCCGCCGTGCGAGGACTACTCGTTTATATATGATAAGCATGCAACGGGTTACAGCAATTCCACCGCCTATTCCAAGGAGACGGGAAACTTCTCTCTTGACCATATAGCTCTTGAGTATTCGTCCTACGGCAAGGGCGATTATCGTTACCCCGCAATTTCGATGACAACTCCCGACGGATGCTTTACGACGGATTTTAAATTCGTCAAGGCGGATGTCACAAACGTAAAGCCTGCTCTTAACTCACTTCCCTCCTCCTACGGCGAATCGCAGACCCTGACCGTGGTGCTTGAGGATAAAGCGATCGGTGTTTTTCTCAACCTCTTCTATACTGTCTTTGAGGAGAGCGACATAATTACAAGAAGCGTAAGGGTTGTGAACTCGGGCAGTGAAAAGGTGACGCTCACAAATATTATGAGCGCTCAGATAGATTTGCCTCCCGCTGATTACACCATGGTGACTTTCGACGGCACATGGGCGAGAGAACGATATAAGCATGAGAAAAAGCTCAGCCAGGGAGAATTTTCAGTAGGTTCAATTACGGGCGGAAGCTCCAACAGGCATAATCCCTTCTTTATTATCAAGAAAGATGACTGCACCGAAGACGCGGGCGAATGCTACGGCTTTAACCTCGTCTATTCGGGCAATCATATTGCAAGGGCGGAGGTTTCTCCCCACGGTATTCTGAGGGTTCAAAACGGTATAAATCCCTTTGAATTTCGCTGGGAAATCGCTCCCAATGAAAGCTTTGATGCTCCCGAATCCGTTATTACCTACAGCTGCGAGGGACTTAACGGCATGAGCCGCAATATGCATCATTTCGTCAGGGAGAATATCGTAAGAGGAGAGTGGAAGTATAAGGAACGTCCCGTCCTTGTAAATAACTGGGAGGCAACTTATTTCTTCTTCAACGAAAAGAAAATCCTGTCAATTGCAAAGTCCGCAAAGGAAATCGGTGCGGAGCTTTTTGTCCTTGACGACGGCTGGTTCGGCAAGCGCAGCAGCGATAAATCCTCTCTGGGCGACTGGTATGTGAATAAAAAGAAGCTTCCCTCGGGCATAGAAGGACTTGCGAAAAAGGTAAACGATTTAGGCCTTATGTTCGGCCTTTGGGTGGAACCCGAGATGATAAGCCGTGACAGCGACCTCTTCAGAGCTCATCCCGATTGGGCCATGCAGACCGCAAAATACGAGCCCAGCGAGGGAAGAAACCAGTATTATCTGGACCTTACCCGCCGCGACGTCAGAGATTTTGTCATAGACGCCATGACGGACGTATTCAAAATGGGAAATATCCAGTATATCAAATGGGATATGAACCGTCATTTTTCCGATGTGTTTTCACTTACCGAGAATTTTAATAACGGCGAGTATTTTCACCGCTACATTTTGGGCCTTTATGAGATACTTGAGGTCCTTACGGGAAGATTCCCCCATATTCTTTTTGAATCCTGCTCGAGCGGCGGCAACAGATTCGATCTCGGCATGTTCTGCTATATGCCCCAGTGCTGGACAAGCGACAACACCGACGCTCTTGACCGTCTCCACATTCAGAGCGGCACCTCATACGGATATCCGCAGTCGGTAATGACGATGCACGTTTCCTGTTCACCCAGTTTTGCGAGCCTGCGTCCCGCGTCCTTTGAGCACCGCTTCAATGTGGCGGCTTTCGGTCTTACGGGATATGAAATGGACGTAACCGCCCTCACCTCCTTTGAAAAAGCCGTTGCCAAAAAGCAGATTGCTTTCTATAAGGAAAACAGGAAACTTCTGCAATTCGGTGAATTTACCAGAATAGGCGACTGCTTCAGGGATAATAAATTCTGCTGGCAGGTTACCTCCGAGGATAAGAGCGAAGCGGTTCTCGGATTCTTCCAGAACAGGATACAGCCAAACGGCAGCCAGGATATTGTGAAATTCGCCTCCCTTAAAGAGAACGCCGTCTATGATTTAAAGGCGAGGGTACAGGGAATTAATCTCAGGGCTCTCGGAGAGATACTCAACGGAACGCCGCTTTTCACCTTTGATCTTGAGGAGGGCAAGGTCTACGACTTTATTGTTGACCGATTCCGTCTGCCTACGGAGAAGGAGGAGTTTACCGTCAGCGGAGCGGGGCTTATGTATGCGGGCTTCAGACCCAAGCAGAGCTATACTCTCAGCGGCTTCGGCAGGGATACGAGACTGCTCCTTGATAACGATTCAAGACTTTATTATGTAAAGGAAAGGAAGGAGACAAAATAATGAGACAGGTATGGCATTTGAACTTTGACTGGAAATATTCCCCTGATTTCAAAGAGGAATATCTCAAACCCGATTACGATTATTCATCCTTTGAGACGGTGCAGATTCCACACACAAACAAGGAGCTTCCCTTTAACTACTTTGACGAAAGGGATTACCAGTTTGTAAGCTGCTACAAAAAGGCTTTTACCCTTGAACCCAAAGATGGCAAAAAATATTTGCTTCACTTTGAGGGCGCCGCCAACTATTCAAAGGTTTATCTGAACGGAAAGTTTATCGGAGAGCATAAGGGCGGATACACTCCATTTACATTTGATATTACAGATACTGCCGTAAAGGGCGAAAATCTCATTACCGTTGAGCTGGATTCAACGGAGCGCCCCGAAATCCCGCCCTTCGGAAGAGTGGTTGACTACCTTTGCTACGGCGGAATTTACAGAGAGGTCTGGCTGGAAGAGGTAAGCGAAACTTACATTGAAAACGTATTTGTCCGCACAAAGTATGCGGATATGCCGAATAAGCTCATCGACGCCGACATCACCTTTTCAAAGAGTACAAAGGGCGTCATGGAGCTTTTCCTTCTGAACGGCGGTGAAACCGTCAAGACAAAGAAATTCGCCTTTGAGGGCAAGGTTATAAAAATCAAATGGCGTGCGGAAAACGTTACCCCGTGGGATATTGACAATCCGAAGCTTTATACGTTAAAAATCGTACTTAACGGCGGCGAGGATGAAACTTCGGTCCGTTTCGGATTCCGTGAGGCCCAGTTCCGCAAAGACGGCTTCTATCTCAACGGAAAGAAAATAAAGATAAGAGGACTCAACCGCCATCAGAGCTATCCTTATGTGGGCTATGCCATGCCAAAGTCCGCCCAGGAGAGCGACGCAGAGCTCCTTAAATACAAACTGGGCTGTAATCTTGTGAGAACCTCACATTATCCCGATTCCGTTCACTTCCTCAACCGCTGCGATGAAATCGGACTTCTGGTTTTCACCGAAATGCCCAGCTGGCAGTTTACGGGCGAAGGCGAGTGGCGTGAAAACTGTCTCAACAACATCCGGAGCATGATACTTCGCGACAGAAACCATCCCAGCGTTATCCTCTGGGGCGTAAGAGTCAACGAGGGTCAGGACTGCGACGAGCTCTACACTCAGACGAACGCCCTTGCACATTCCCTGGACAATACCCGTCAGACGGGCGGCGTAAGGAATTTCCCCAGAAGCCACCTGCTCGAAGACGTATATACATATAACGACTTTATCCACAGCGGCGGAAAAGTGGTGCTTCTGCCTCCCGAAATCGTTGCGGGCTTCTCGGCTCCCTATCTTGTGACGGAGCACAACGGCCATATGTATCCCACAAAGAGCTTCGATAAAGAGGACGTGAGAGTTGAGCACGCTCTTCGCCATGCGAGAGTTCTCAATAAAGCCTACGGCAGCGGCAGAACCTCGGGCGCAATCGGCTGGTGCATGGCCGACTACAACACCCATAAGGACTTCGGCAGCGGCGACAGAATCTGTTATCACGGCGTAACGGATATGTTCCGTGTCCCGAAGCTTGCGGCGGCCGTCTACGCTTCACAGCAGGATGAGCGCACCGTAATGGAGGTATCCTCTTCAATGGATATCGGAGAGCATCCCGCCAGTCAGAAAGGCCAGATATACGTTTTTACAAACTGCGATTATGTAAAGCTCTATAAAAACGGAGCATATGTAAGCACCGCTTACCCAAATCACAAGCGTTTCCCCAATCTTCCCCATCCGCCTATTTTCGCCGATGACTTTATCGGAGACGTCCTCGAAAAGGATGAAAAGCTCAATAAGGCTGCCGTCAAGCTCATTAAGCCCGCTCTTATTGAAGGATGCAAAAAGGGAATGGGTATTCCCGTTCAGTATTTTGCCCTTGCAGGTCTCGGAATGGTTGCGGGCGGTATAGGTATAGGCAGGCTTGTTAATATAATTGAAAAGTATGTAGGCGACTGGGGCGACGAGCAGGTTTCCTACCGTTTCGAGGGATATAAGGACGGAATGCTGGTAAAGACCGTTATCAAGACAGCCGTTACAAAGGAGAAGCTGAAAGTCGATGCGGATAAGCTCACACTCCGCGAGGATGAGACCTATGACGTCGCAAGGGTACAGATTACCGCCGTTGACCAGAACGGCAACCGCCTTGCATTTGCGAGTAACGCAATGACTCTTTCCGTCAAGGGAGCGGTTGAGGTAATCGGACCCAAGGAGCTATCCCTTATCGGCGGAGACATCGCTTTCTGGGTAAAGACAAAGGGACAAAGCGGCAAAGGCGTTGTCACAATCAAGTCACCTGGCTTTGACGATATCAGAGTTGATTTTGTAGCCGAGAAAGCAGATTAAATCTGCACATAATCCGCACACCGACTCACAGTAAAAAATAACTACAAGTGCCTGCGTATAAGGTAAAACCTATTCGCAGGCATTTTGTTTAAACAAGCTGAGCCTGGCAGCGTGACGCTGCGCCAATTTTCTCCGCTGACTATCAGTAAAAAGCAGCTGCCGCACCTGCGGGAACGTTAAATCTGAACCGAAGGCATGAAACAAAAAATCCACCTGCCATTACTGGCAAATTCACTTATAAAGGAGCAGAAGAAGTGGGCAAAGAATTTGAAAAAATACTCAGATTCCATGAAAAAGAGGATGAAAAATATATTTTCTGCGAAGAGGATATCATCACCCGTATGATGAATGAATTTGAGAATGCACAGGAGCTTTTGGAATTACTCAGTTCAAATTCCGCGCATGCCGTTGATTTCTTTACAATGAGTGAATTCCCGTCCCGCTGGCCTGTTATCCCCATACGGAAAAGCGATAAGTTTTATATTAAAAAGCACACTTCCACTCAGAAGCCTTATTTTCACAGCCATAATTTTTATGAGCTCATCTGTGTTCATAGGGGCAAATGCATCCAGCATATCGATTCTCAGGACTCAGAATGTGTTTTAAAGGAAAAACAGGCGTGTATTGTTTATCCTGACCTTGTCCATAGCCTTATGCCCGGCGGAAAAGATGATATCATTCTCAAAATGGTTATCCCTGCTGAGATTTTTGAGTCCTTTTCTGATATTATCCCGCCACAGTGTAGTGAGAAAATCAGGATTTTTGACTCAGTTACCGAGCAGGCGGAATATTTTACGGCAAAGATTATGGAGGAATCTCTCTATAAGCGTGAATTCTGGT
>CASDTR010000037.1 GCA_949283785.1 uncultured Oscillospiraceae bacterium | reverse complement strand
TCGAAAAGGGCATGGCGCCCCACGAGACGGATTGGCTTCTGGACCTTGCAGGAACCCTTCTCAGGCAGAGCTTTGACTGGGCCGAGTCCTTTGAGAAAACCAATACAAGGGAACACGTTGTAAACACTGTACAGGGCTTTAAATATCCCTTTTACAAATATCTGTTTACGGGGGATAAAAAGTATCTGGGCAGCTTAAAAACGGGACTTGAAAGAATCGGCTCGGACCACGGCAGGATAGATAATCTGCCCAACGCTGACGAGGGGGCCAAGGATAACAGAGCCACTAACGGCACGGAGACCTGCGCTGTTGTTGAGGGGATGATGTCCTTTGAGCTTGCGGGAGAGATAACAGGGGAAAGCTATCTCTATGACCTTCTCGAAAGCTACTGTTATAATAATCTTCCCAACTGCTTTGACTACGATATTTCGGCCTATAATTATTTCCAGCTCGAAAACAGCGTGCTAATGAGCCATGGCCAGCACGGCTTCTGTAACGACCACGGCGACAGCAATGCCCTCGGCATAAGCGGCTTCGAGTGCTGCTTGAGCAATCTCCATATGGGCTATCCGAAGTTTGTTCAGAATATGTGGCTGATGCAGGACGATACTCTCGTCCTCACTTCCTACGGCGCCAATGTGCTGGAGACGGAAATAAACGGCAAGAAAACAGTATTTGAGGAAATTACGGACTATCCCTACAGGGACAACGTAAAACTTATTTATAAAGGCGAAAAAGCCTTTTTAAAGCTTAAAATGCGCATACCCGATTGGAGCCGAGAAACCCGTATTTCGGTCTGCGGTAAGGATATGTCCTTCAGAGTTCTTGAAGGCTATGCAGTGACGGAGCGTGAATTTTCACCCGGTGATGAAATAGAAATAAATTTCAGAAGCGAAATCGAGGTAAAGGACTTTCATCTTAACACGATGTATGTCAGGAAGGGCGCCGTCATATACTGTTTGCCCGTCGATGAGGATTGGCGCAGGATTACGGACTTTGATTTCAGAGGAATAAAATACGGCGGAAGAGGAAGCACCGAAAACTATGAGATATACCCCGCGGGACCGTGGAATTTTACTTTCAGAAAAAATACGGAAATGGCATATGAGGAAAACGGCGAATACAGCTTTTCTTTGCCTTCTTCACCTGAGAATATTCCCGGGAAAATAACTTTCAAAGCCGAGCGGGCGGAAAACTGGAAGCTCTGCGGCAATAAGGCGGGAACAATACAGTGGGCCTTTACAGACGGGAAGGAGTATGAAAAATATCTTATTCCCACCGCCTTTACAAGACTTAAGATCTCGGTATTCCCGAAAATTTCCGAAAAACAGCTTACGCCGACGGGGAAGGATCTTCAGGCTCTCGAAAAAATAAATGCTGCCTTAGGAAAAGTCCCTGAATTTAAGACGGATTTGACAAGGGGCTGCGGTATGGCGCAGCTCTCCTTTGAGGCAAAGCATTCCCCAAATTATTCTTACAGGATAATCTGGGGCGAAAAAAGCGGCGAATATACGGATGTTTCCGAGAAGTTTGAGGAAAACCCCTATTCCTACGGCGGGGATCCTTACGGCGCCAGGATAAAAAAGGATAAAATCGCCGTGAGCCTCGACGAAAATAAAACCCATTATCTGCGCATAGCGCGTCTTTATAAGGGGAAGCCCTCTGCAATTTCCCAAGAGGTATGTTTTAACTGATTAAGTCGGATAAAAATATTTTGGAGATGATGAAATTTGCGGATATCAGAAAAGATAAAAAAGGGAGCGAACTATGTAAAGCTGCGCTGGTCGGTTCCCGCTCCGGGAGAAATGACGACTCTGAAAGAATTCATGTCCTACTGTGTAGGTACTCTCGGCATATGCGGCTTTACCTTTGTGTGCAGCGAAATGGTGGCGTTTACGGCGGGATATTTCTGCGGTTCAATAATGGAAATAAAGCTAATGGATTTTACAGTCATCACTTTTATCGCCCTTGTTGTAAAGTATGCTACCCTTTACATTGAGTCGGTGAATATGACCTATTCGAAAACCTCGGGCATTTGGAAAGCGCCAAGGCAAAAAAGGCCGCCGCTGCTTACATAATATGCACCCTTGCGGGTATCGCCTTTTACTTTGTGCCGTCGGCTCCCTTTGAATTCATTATCAAAGGTCTCCCGGGAATCATCGGAAACACTCTTACGGTAATGGGCGCGGGCGGACTTGTAAACTGGTATTTGAGAGGGAAGCTGTGCAAAAAGTACGTCAGATACAAGCCCTTTATGATGATTTACGGAATACCCGTAACCCTCATCACCATAGCCATAACCTTTGTACCCACCACTCTCGATTATACGGTGAAGCTTGTGCTCCTCCATTTTCTCTTTACTCTCAGGGGCAGATTCACTTCCGTTTACTGCGACAACCCCACGGCCATTGTGGCTCTCATAACTCCCAACATGGTTGAGAGGCAAAAGTATTATTCTATCGGCGGGATTTTTACGGGAAATCTGCGTTCGATTTTCAGAATAATATTCCCTCTTCTCATTGTTTCCACGGGAGGATATCTGGCAGTGGAATCGTACAGAGTTTTTATTCCCGTTCTTTCTGTTATAAGCTTGCTAATTGGCCTGACTTTTGTTAAAGTAAAGGAAAGAGTGGCGGTAAATCAGGTTGAAGCTCCCAAAATAGATTTCAAAAGGAGCGCCAAATCCCTTTTTGAAAACAGGTATTTCTGGATAATAAACCTTGCCAATACCTTTGCTCTTTGGAACGCCCTTGCCGACGGCGTCATAAATTACATATTCATCTATCAGCTGCGTATGGAGTGGATAGTGGGAATAATTTCCGTTATCAACGTCACCAGCGCCGCTGGAAATATTCTGACGCCGTGGCTTATAAAGAGATTTGAAAAGCGTACCTGTATACTCATAATGAGAAGCGTCTGGATAGTCATGATAGCTCTCTATCCCGTAGCCTTGAATCTCAGGAGCGTAGTCATGCTCATGGTGATAATTTTCATCCGTGCGGCAATTTCGGCAGCCTGCAACGGGATCACCGCAAATATGGGCGCCGACGTGCTGGATTATCACCAGTGGAAAACAGGTGAGAGAGCGGATAATATGCAGTCCATATTCGCATGGTTTACAACTCCCGTCGCTACGGTTCTGGGCCTTGTGTCTCCCTGGCTTCTGGGAAAATTCGGATACACCTCCGACTGGGACGTGCTCTTTGATACATCTATTTTCTATAACGTCATGTACGTCTATGTTTTCCTTACAATCGGCGGGCTTATTATTTCTACGATACCCTATCTCTTCTATAATTTTACGAAAGCCCAACATGAAAAGTGCATTGAGGAGATAAGGCTCCGCGAAACGGCGGAGAATGCTGTTACGGCGGAGGCGGTGAAGTGATATGAAGAAGCTTAAATTTCTGCTGCTCCTTATTTCCGCAGTTCTTGCGCTGATTTTTCTTTCGGGATGTTCCGCTTCAAAGACCGCTGACGGCATAGAATATAAAATCGAAAACGGCGCTGCGGCAGTCGTGGGCTATACCGATACCACAACGAGAAGGGAGATAGTTATTCCCGATGAAATAGACGGCGTCCCCGTTACGGCAATAGCCGATTTCGGGCTTTTCAATGCCGAATCGGCGGAAAAAATAGTAATAGGCAAAAACGTTCGGGAAATAGGCGGCTGGGCCATGACCAACGAACAGAAGCTCAAAGCCTTCGAGGTAGACGAAGAAAACCCGTATTTTACCGCTGTTGACGGTGTGCTTTTCTCGAAGGATATGAAAACCCTGATCTACTATCCTCCCGCGAAAGGGATAGAATTCAGCGCCTTGGGCGCGGCTAAGGAAATGACAAGATACGTTATCCCCGAGGGAGTGGAGACCGTAAGGACAAAGGCTTTTTATAAGTGCTACTATGTGGAGGAGATAGTGATACCCGACACGGTAAAGACGATCGAGGAAAAGGCCTTTCACCGGTGCAGCGCTTTAAAGGAGATAAATCTGCCCGATTCTCTTGTGACAATCGGAAAAGATGCCTTCGCCTATTGTTCGCTGGTCACCGATGTAACGATACCCGAAAGCGTTGAGAAAATAGACGAGTACGCCTTTTTCAGCTGTTCTGAGCTCACGGCGGTCAATGTTTTAAGGGGTGAAGGCGAAATAATGCTGGGCGAGAAATGGTATCCCACCGATAACGGCAGGGAGATAAAAGGGCTTAAAATAAACTGGAAATAAATTTTAAAAGAAGAGGTTGTTTTATGGCGGTTTTCAGAGTCGGAGAAAATATTTTTGTCCTTGAAAACGAAAGTTTTCAGTATGTTATGGGTGTGGGCGCAGACGGAACGGTCCGTCACCTTCACTGGGGCGACAAAGTCAGCCCCGACGATTTTGAGGTAAGGGTATTTGACGACATAAACTCGAACCACTCCTATCGGGATACCATATGCGAGGAATATTCCTCCTTCGGCGGAAAGCTGTTTCGTGACTGCGCTTTTAAATGCGAGTTTTCAGACGGTGTGAGAGACGCGGTCCTTGTCTTTGAGGACTATGTGATTTCGGAGGATACCCTTAAGCTCATTCTCAGGGATATCCGTTACGGCCTTGAAGCGGAGCTTATCTATAAAGTGTACGACGGCTGCGGAGTAATGGGAAGAAAAACAGTCATACGCAATGTGGGCGAGGACAGAATAGAATGTGAAAAAATAATGTCGGCGGAGCTGAGCTTCCCCGAGAAATGCGAATATGAAGTCATAAACACAAACGGGACCTGGTGGGGAGAATACCAGATAGTCAGGGAGCGTCTTTCGGGGGGAAGCCTTTCCTTCGAGAGCCGCAAAGGCACCTCAGCTCACTGCAATGCCCCGTTTTTCATAGCGGAGCCGTCACTCAGAGACGGCGGAAAAATCCTCTTTGCGGCTCTTGCCTACAGCGGAAGCTTCAAGGTGTCGGTGAGCCGCGACAGCTTCAATGTCACCCGTGCGCTTTTGGGAGTAAATGATTTCGACTTCGGAGTAACTCTCAAAAAGGGTGAGAAATTTTCGGCTCCCTGGGTGTATTTCGGCAGCGCTCAGTGCGCCGATGAGGTTTCCCGCATAATGAACCGCTTTGCTTTAAAGCACGTTTTCCCCGAGCAGTTCAGAGAAAAGCCCCTTCCCGTGTTATATAATTCCTGGGAGGCAACAGGCTTTAACGTGACAGCCGAAAGCCAGAAGGAGCTTGCGGATAAGGCGGCGAAAACGGGGGTAGAGGTTTTTGTAATGGACGACGGCTGGTTCGGAGAGAGAAAAGATGATTTTGCGGGTCTCGGAGATTGGTATGTGAACAGGGAGAAATTCCCCAAGGGCCTTTCGGAGCTTATAGACCATGTGAACGCTCTCGGAATGGACTTCGGCCTTTGGGTAGAGCCTGAAATGGTAAATCCCGACAGCGACCTTTACAGTGAACATCCCGACTGGGTATATCATTTCAAAACGAGGACTCCGAGCAGGATGAGAAATCAGCTTGTGCTCAATCTCACAAAGCCGCAGGTCAAGGAATTTGTTTTCGGCTTCATTGATAAGCTCCTTTCCGAAAACAATATAAAATACATAAAATGGGATATGAACCGTCCCATTTCGGAGCCGGGGGCCGACAATCTCGAAAACTCCAGGGAGCTGTGGTTCAGGCATACTCAGGCGGTTTACGATATCGTGGACTCCCTCAAGGCAAAATATCCCGAAACCCAGTTTGAGGCCTGCGCCTCGGGAGGAGGCAGATGCGATTACGGAGCCTTCGGCCATTTTGATGAAATCTGGACCAGCGACAACACAAAGCCCGTTGACAGAATAGATATACAAAACGGGTATTCCCTGATAAATCCCACCAAGGCAATGAGGGCGTGGGTGACGGACAGCTCCGATGCGCCCTGGTCATTTAAGTTCAACATCGCCATGCAAGGCTCCCTGGGTCTCGGCATGAATCTGTTCGAGTGCAGCGAGGATGACCTTGATGTCATGAAGGAATACGTCTCCCTCTATAAGAAGTACCGCGAGGTAATACAGTTCGGCGACCGATACTGCCTTATGAATTTAGAGGATCATGGTCTAAACGCCGTAGAGTTCGTAACTGAAAAGGAGAACAGAGCCATTGTCTTTGCCGCTGCGGTCAATACAAAGCATCTTCACCGCAGCTTTAAAATCAGGCTCAGAGGCCTTGATGAAAAAAGCAGATACCGTGTTGAGATCGGCGGCGAAAGTACGGAGAAAAGCGGTTCATATCTGATGCATGCGGGGCTCGAAAGGGATTTCGGCGGCGACTTTAAAAGTGAGATCTGGACCGTAAACAGACTGTGAAAGGAGTAAGTATTCGTTGCAGATAAGAATAGATGACTATTCGGATTTAAAGGATGTGAAAAAGCTTTACCGCAAGGCGTTCCCCACAGCGGAGAGAAAAACGTTTTTCATGATTTTGGCGAAAGCCAGCACGGGTGAATCGGAAATCCTTGTTTTTTCGGAGGAGGGAAGGTTTGCGGGTTTTGCCGTGACGCTTTTCACGGCAGACCCGGTGCTGGTGGATTACTTTGCGGTAAGCGAAAGCAGACGCGGGGCAGGTCTCGGAAGCGAGGCGCTGAAAATGCTTTTCGGCCGATACAGCGGCAAAAGGGTGATGCTTTTGGCTGAGGAGGAAAACGCGAAAGCACGAAATCAGGCTCAGCGTGTGAAGAGAATCAGATTTTATCTGAAAAACTCCATGTCAGATACAGGAGTAAAGGTCAGTATATTCGGAAATCGCTTCCGTCTTCTGTCATATCCGCGAAAAGTGAAGGCGGAGGATTACATTGAGCTTAACGCGAGGACTATGGGCGAGATGTTCATTAAGCTTACTTTAACGAGAGCTTGCTGAAATACATTGTAAAAAGAGAAGACCTGCACATGCTTTCAAAGCGGTGCGGGTCTTTTCTTTTGATTGTATGCCGCTGTGAAGGAGTTCGGCCTAACGGCGTTTTTTGCCTTTGCCCGAACATCCGTTTTCTCTTAGAAACAGCATAAGCTGTGTTTTGTGTATCTCGTCTACATTTCTGATGTTTCCGCAGCAGCAGTTAAGGCAAAAATTGGCCTCCTCGGGAACGGGGCTTTTGCAGTTGGGACAAATTCTATTCATGTCATAAGGTCCTTTAAATTTTATATTCGAAAAAGACATTAATAGAATATATAGAATTTAGGCTTTTGTCAAGGGAGGCTGATTTCATAAAGCGATTGTCTTATTTGCCGAGAAACATGGCCACGGAAACTGGAGCTAGCAAAAATGAGACGCAGTCGGCGAGAAGGGCGGCCGCCAAGGTGAAGCGGGTCCTTTTTACGCCTACGGCTCCGTAATATACAGTAACGGCGTAAAAGGTAGTTTCCGTCGAGCCCATGATGACCGAGGCCACTCTGCCGGAAAAGGAGTCAGGACCTGCGGCTTTCAGGAGCTCTTCATACATTGTGAGTGAACCGCTGCCCGAAACGGGGCTTAAAAGCACAAGGGGCAGAACGTCTGAGGGGATACCCGTAAGGGAGGCGAAGGGCTTCATAAACCAGAGTATAACGTCGAGGCCCCCTGAGGCTTTAAGTACCGACACGGCGGTAATAAGGGCTATGAGTGAGGGGAGAATGTTCAGAAAAGTATCAAAGCCTTCCTTGGCTCCGTCCAGAAAGCAGTCCATAACGGGAGCGCCTTTGATGAGGCCGTAGACAATTATGAATACCGCCGTAACGGGTAAGATCCAGTCCGTAAAGGTCATTTTGTTTTTTCTCCTTTTTTCCGCAGGCAGAGGGATAATATTTTAGCGGCGGTAATTCCTGCGGCGAGGGCTGCGAAGGAATTGAACCAGGCGGCGGGCATTATTTCCATGGGATCGGTGCTGCCGTATTGACTGCGAAGCATAGCGACCGTTGTGGGGATTATGTGCATGGCCGCCGTATTCATAACTACAAAGAAAATCATGTCGTCCGTGGCTGTAAGGGGGTTTTTGTTTTCCTGATTCATAAGCTTCATGGCTTTTATGCCCAGGGGAGTGGCGGCGTTTCCGAGACCTAAAATATTTGCCGTAAGGTTCATGGAAACGGCTCCCGCCACTTCTGAGTTTTTCCTGAGCTTCGGAAAGATGAGCTTGAGCACGGGATACATAAGTGAACCGATTTTTTCCGTAAGACCAGAATATGAGGCGATCCTCATAAGTCCGCTCCAAAGGCACAGCATGCCGAGGAGCTTTATTCCCAGCTGCACTCCGCTGTTTCCCGCTTCAATGAGGGCCGCCGAAACGTCGGACATATTGCCGAGAGCCGCCGCGGCAAAAAAGGAAAAGATGATTATTGCGGGCCAGATTATGTTCATCATAGCCTATTACCTCTTCTGAAAGTTCTTGCAGGGAAATAAGAGCTGCAAATTCTACATTATGCTGAAAAAAACGCTGCGACTTTTTACGACAGTTTACGTTTCAGATATTGACATTTTTGCCACAAATTGGTATATTTTAGTAGAAGCAAAGAGAAGAAAAGGAGTGAGAATATGAAAGCCACGGGAATAGTAAGTACAATCGATGAAGTAGGACGTCTGGTGCTTCCGAAGAAGATAAGAAATCAGTTGGATTTAAAGCAGGTGGAAATTTTCATTGACGGAGACAGCGTAGTGCTTAAGAAATATAATCCTTCATGTATTTTTTGCGGAAGTGCTGACACTACCGTTGAATACCACGGAAAAAAAGTTTGTGCGGACTGTATAGCAAAGCTTGAAAAAATTTCCGACATTGCGGCAGAAAACTGAATCAGCTCTTAAAAGATAAAAACCATAGTTCAATTTATGTTCGAACTATGGTTTTTATTCTTTGGTGCCTGTTTGCAGTATAAAAAAAGGATGTATTTAAAGCTTTAAGGAGTTTTTTTCATAAACCTTCAAATCGTCGTCCCAGTGTTTGAATTCTTCTTTACCGCGGTTGTCTGCAATGTCAAAATTATCATTTATGTATTTGCCGAGATACGCTGTAACTTTTTGCGCTCCGTAGAAGTTGAGATGATCACCCTTGTCGTAGGTATCTCTTTTCCAGTCAATTTTCAGCTGAGCGGTCAAGAGGTTCATGTCTACATATGTAAGGCCGTATTCCTTTGCCAGCCTTTCAACGCCGTTGTGCTTTTCATAGGACCAGTTGGCGGGAGCGGCAGTGCTTACAATGAGAAGCTGAGCGCCGTTTTCTTTGCAGAGCTCAGCGATTTTTTTGAAATAGAAGGTGCATACGGGAGGCATTCGCTTTGCCTTATCGGTATACTTCATATATTGTTCGGGACCTTCATAGGGCACGATCTTGCCGTTTATTCTAAAGCCCTTCAGTTCGTCTCGCCAGGAGTAATGCTTTGAATTGTAAAGGTCGCCTATTCCCAGCATTTTCCAGCGGTTATGGTATTCAAAAACCGGAAGGAGCTTGAAAACGGTGTTTTGGGCTACTCGGAAAACGTCGCTCAGGCGGCCTTCCGCGCGGTAAAGGAGATTTGCCTCCAAAACTACGACCTTCGGCTTTTGGGACTGAGTGAAGTTTTCGAGGAAGGTATATGTGTCCTGAACATACTGGCGGGAGGTTCCGCAGACGTAGGCGGTATGTCCGTAGTCGCGCCAGATCTGCATGGGGGAGAAGGAGGTAAAGCTTTCGCTGTCGCCTAAAATGAGAACGTCGATGGAATTCGGCTTTTCTCCCAGGAAGCCGTTGGCCGTTGTGTTGTGCATATAGCGGTTGTCCTTAGGCGAGACGATGTGTGATATGCCGCCGAGCATGACTGTGAGAAGCATCAGGAAGGAAATTATT
>CASDTR010000036.1 GCA_949283785.1 uncultured Oscillospiraceae bacterium | reverse complement strand
TTGAATGTGCCGTACTCTTTATTTCATTCTTCATTTGTTTAAAACCTCCTTGTTGTTTTAGTAATGCGGTCGCCAAACCACTACTATTTTACAACAAGGAGGTTTTGTTTACTAAAGTTTTTGTCTTCCCCCAGTAGAACTGGGGGTTTATTTCCACGTCTAAAGACACCAAAAAAATAAAATCCCGAAGGTCTTTCGGGATTTTAAGGCTGTGTTCTTTAATTTTTTTGACAAACTAAGAGTATCGCGAAAAATATTTACTTTTGTCTGTGCTTCAGCGGCTCAGTCCAAAAATTTTCCGAGGAACGCCTTCGTTCTCTCATTCTGAGGATGGTTGATTACCTCATCGGGGGTACCCTGCTCCACTATGACGCCGCCGTCCATAAATATGATCTTATCGGCAACGTCTCTTGCAAATCCCATTTCGTGGGTGACGATGACCATGGTCATGTGCTCGAGAGCAAGCTCCTTGATTACCTTGAGTATTTCCCCCGTAAGCTCCGGGTCAAGGGCCGAGGTGGGCTCGTCGAAAAAGAGCACCGAGGGGTTGAGTATAAGGGCTCTGGCTATGGCGACGCGCTGCTGCTGACCGCCTGAAAGCTGGCACGGATAATATCCCGCCTTATCCTCAAGGTCCATTTTTTTAAGGAGCTCCGCCGCCTTTTTCTTGGCCTCGGCTTTTTTCATCATTCCCGTGGAGACGGGAGCCTCGATGATATTTTTGAGCACCGTCATGTTCCTGAACAGATTGAAGTTCTGGAACACAAGGCCGAAGCAGGCGCGTATCTTTTTAAGCTCCTTTTTGGAGGCGTACCTGATTTTCTCGTCATCCTCCCAGAACATCTTTCCGCCGTCCTCGTATATTATCTCGCCGCCGTCGGCTTTCTCAAGGAGGGTCGCGCATCTGAGAAGGGTGGATTTTCCCGAACCTGAAGGTCCTATAACGGCCACTACCTCGCCTTTCTCAACGTTCATGGAGATATCCCTGAGCACTTCCAATTCACCGAAGGCTTTGCTTATATTTTTGATTTCCAAAACACTCATCTTAAAAGCCTCCGATCAGTTAAAATAGCTCATGCGCTTTTCCACTTTTTTCATCACGAAAGCGATAAACAGATTCGTGATGTAATAGAACGCTCCGCCGATTACCAGAGGAATAAGGGAAGAAGTGGAATTTACCAGCATTTTCGCTATGGTGAACATCTCCACATAGGAGATCGCGAAAGCAAGGGAGGTATCCTTGACAAGGGTTATTATCTCGTTGGTGGCTGCGGGGAGAATGTTTTTCACCATCTGGGGGAACACGATTTTAAAGAAAATCTGTGTTCTGGAAAAGCCCAGAACCTCGCCTGCCTCATACTGTCCCTTCGGCACGGCCTCGATTCCGCCGCGGTATATCTCCGCAAAATAAGCTGCGTAGTTGATGCCGAAAGCTATTATCACCGCCGCAAAACGGTAATTGGACGGTACGGCAAAGGTCTGCATTGAAACTATATGGAATACCTCGCCCAAAAACTGGATTATCAGCGCGGGTCCGAAATATACGCCGATAAGCTGAAGCATAAGGGGCGTTCCCCTCATTACCGATATGTAAAACTCTACGGGGAGGCTTATTATCTTATGTTTCGACATCCTGCCGAAGGCCACGATAAGGCCCAGAGGCAGGGATATTAAAAGAGTGAGGAAAAAAATCGTCATGGCGTCGCCGTAGCCCTCGGCCAACTGCCTGACTATGCCGGGAAGATCCTTCATTGCCACTCTCATGGTTATAAGGCTGTAATACATATATCAGTGCTCCGTTTCAAAATATCATCCGAAAAACAGAGGCAGACCTGAGCCTGCCTCCGATATATTCAGAAATTATTACTCAGCTGTTTTTCCGATAGTGGTGATGTCCTTGCCGAACCACTCCTCAGAAATCTTCTTCATGGTTCCGTCCGCGGCCATTTCCTGAAGCGTCGTCTCAACCTTGTCGCGAAGGGCCGAGTTGCCCAGAGCAAAACCTACGCCGTAGGTCTCCTGCGCAAGGGATGCCACCGTCTTGAGTCCGGGATTCTGAGCCATGTAGTAATCGGCCACAACCTCGTCTACCAGAACCGCGTCAACGCCGCCCACCTTCAGCTCATTGAGGGCCGATACGTTATCGGCAACGAAAAGGGTGTTGGCAAGGGAATCTTTAATGTCGGTTCTCGAATTGAGGGCGTTCTCCGCCGTGGAGCCCTGCTGAAGAGCAAGCACCTTGCCCGCAAGGTCCGCTTCCGATTCAATGCCCGAGTTCTCATTTACGACAACTACCTGTGCGTTTGAAACATAGGGCGAGGTCCAAAGGTAATCACCTTCGCGGCCCGTCATTGTAAAGCCGTTCCAGATGCAGTCGATGTTGCCTGCGCCCAGCTCCATGTTCTTGGCGTCCCAGTTGATGGGCACTGCCTCAAACTCCATGCCGAGACGCTTTGCAACCTCTTTTGCAAGGTCGATGTCGAAGCCGACATAGTTTCCGTCCGTATCACGGAATCCCATGGGCGGGAATTCGGGGTCAAGTCCGATTTTGAAAATTCCGTCGTTGGCTGCCGCCGCTACTTTGGCGTCGTCAACTACCATCTTTTCGCCTTCGGCGCTCTCGGTGCCGTTGGCGGCGTCCGTGTCGGTTGTGTCCGAACCCGTACCGCAGGCTGCAAGTCCCAGCGAAAGGACAAGAATCACGCCTGCAAGAATAAGGGCTATCTTCTTTTTCATTGTTTTTCCTCCTCGATTCATTTTCATTCTGCTATGTTATACTATCATGTTAGCATAGTAAAGTAAAGCCTTTTTTCACTTTTTTATGTCTATCTTCCCTCTTTGTACCAGTACGAGAGTCTTTAGTATGGCCGCCTGGGTCTTTCCGTCCCGTATTTTTCCGCCGAGGATATCGTCCGCTATTTTTTCAAGGGGAACCCTTTCAACGTTGAGGAATTCGTCCTCGTCCAGCTTCTGGTCGCCGAAGGAAAGTCCCCAGGCCAGATACAGGTGGATTATCTCCCCGCAGTAGCCGGGAGTGGGATAAAATTTTCCAAGATCCATATAGTGCTCCGCCGTGGCTCCCGTCTCCTCTTTAAGCTCTCTTTTGCCCGTATCGAAGGGGTCCTCCCCTTTTTCCAGCTTTCCCGCCGGGATCTCCTGAATTACCTCCATGTAGGGATAGCGGAACTGCTTTACGAGCAGCACCTCAAAATCGTCGGTGAGAGCGACTACGGCCACCCCGCCCGTATGCTCCACTACCTCCCTTTTGGCGGTTCTGCCGTTGGGAAGCTGAGCTACGTCCACTCGGGTATTTATGATTTTGCCTTTATATATGTATTCCTGCTCCAAAGTCTTTTCAATAAGCTCCATGAATATGCCCTCCCGCAAATTTTATATTTAAGCTTATTGTAAACCGATTTTGACATTTTGTCCATTGATTTATGGATGGGTGTTCTTTTTTGCCCGCTTCCTTCATACACCTTTACAAAAAAGGAGTGATTTAATGGACAGGACAGTTACGGTGACCCGCCCCGACACACAGCATCTGATTGAATGGATAGATTCGCTGAGAAAAAAATACCCCGAAATGACGCCGACGGTCTACGGCAGAAGCAGGGCGGGCAGGCCCGTATTTCTTTTATCCGTCGGCACGGGGAAGGAAAAGATTTTTTACTGCGGGGGATTTCACGGCTCCGAGTGGATAACAGTCCTCACGGCCATGCGCTTTTCAGAGGATATATTAATCTCACTGAAAACGGGAGAGCCTCTTTGGGGATACTATTTCAAAAAAATACTTAAAGAAAAGCGACTTGTATTCATGCCCTGCGTAAACCCCGACGGCACAGAGATAGCAATAAACGGCTTTCACTGCGCAAGGGAATATTATCAGATAGTGAAGAGCGTGGGAAAAGGCGATCACCTTCACTGGAACGCCAACGCCGCAGGGGTGGACATAAACCACAATTTCGACGCGGGCTGGGAGGAACTCAAAAAAATGGAGCTGGTGCAGGGGATAAAGACCCCCGCCCCCACCCGTTTCGGAGGACTCGCCCCCGAAAGCGAGCCCGAGACGCGGGCGGTCACCACTCTTTGCAGGCAGGTGGATTTTTCGCGGGCCATGGCCCTTCACAGCCAGGGGGAGGAGCTTTATTGGGAGTACGGGGAAAACACGCCGCCCGAGAGCCGCAGCATGGCTGTAAGACTCTGCGAAAAATCGGGATACGCCTTGGCGGAAAACAGCGGCCTTGCCTCCCACGGCGGCTTCAAGGACTGGTTTATCGACGAAATGAAAAAGCCCGCCTTTACGGCGGAGCTTGGGAAGGGAGAAAATCCCATTCCTCTGCGCTTTTTTGAGGAAACATACAGGAAAGCCGCGCCCATGCTGGCGGAGTTCGCGGCCATGTGATCGAGTTTTGCTGAGAGGCATATGAATGCCGCCCGACGGATTTCGTCGGGCGGCGCTTATTTGAGTTGCTTTACCTATTTTTTATATACTTTACGCCTTTGAAAGCTTCATTGAAATATCGAAGGCTTTTACCGAATGGGTAAGGGCGCCTACGGAAATAATGTCAACTCCCGTTTCGGCAACGGCTCTTATGGTCTCCTCGGTGATTCCGCCCGAGGCCTCCAGCTTCGCCCTGCCTGCGCAAAGGTCAACGGCCTGTTTCATCATCCCGCAGCTCATGTTGTCGAGCATGATGATTTCCGCTCCCGCGTCAAGGGCCTCCTGCACCTCTTCAAGATTCCTTGTCTCAACCTCTATCTTTACCATGTGGCCCAGCTTCGACCTGAGAGCTTCAATGGCCTTCGTGATTCCGCCTCCCGCGTCAATGTGGTTATCCTTGAGCATAGCCCCGTCGGAGAGGTTGAAGCGGTGGTTCTTTCCGCCTCCGCAGACTACTGCGTATTTCTGCAAGCTTCTCATGCCGGGAAGGGTCTTTCTCGTGTCGGTAATCTGCGCGTTTGTACCCTTTACAAGCTCCGTGAGCTCATGGGTGGCCGTGGCGATGCCCGACATGTGCTGAATAAGGTTGAGGGCCGTCCTCTCCCCCTTCAAAAGAAGCGCCGTCTTTCCGTAAAGCTCCGCTATTACGTCGCCCTTTTCAAGCAGGTCGCCGTCCTTTTTGTATGTGACGGCTTTGAAGGACGGGTCTATAAGCTCGAAAACTCTCAGGGCAACCTCAAGTCCGCAGAGCACTCCGTCCGCCTTGGCAAGGAAAATCGCCTTTCCCTCGTCGGCCTCCGAAAGGAGATAGTCCGTAGCCGTGTCTATGTAGTTTATATCCTCCGCAAGAGCTCTCTTTATTAAATCGTCAACGTAAAACTGTGGTAAAATCATCCCTCATCAACCTCTCTTAATATAATTGCCGCAACTGTTGCAAGGCTCAGACATTCGCAGTAGGCAGGCGTCACGGCGAAATTGCCCGATTTGAGCCTTCTGAGTATGGCCTCTATTCTTTTGAGTCCCTCATGGACCGCTCTGGGGTTGGGTATTACGAAATACGCCCTCTGCATTATTGAGCGTATCTCCGTTCTCATGCCGTGGGGAAGGGGCGCGCCGCTGAAATCAGGGTCGAGGCCGCCGCCCTGTACCTTGGAAAAGCCTGCGTTTATGCAGCGCATAATGTCGTCGGCGCTCCTTCTGCCCCAGACAAGGGCTTCCAGAAGGGAATTGCTGGCAAGCCTGTTTCCTCCGTGTACTCCCGTGTGGGAGCACTCGCCCGCAGCGTAAAGCCTCGGAATAGTGGTTCTGCCGTTAAGGTCAACGTCAATTCCGCCCATAAGATAGTGCTGGCAGGGGAAAACGGGGATATGGTCCTTCGATATATCCACGCCCTCCTCCAGACACCTTGCGTAAATGGTGGGGAAACGGTTCATAAGGAAATCCTTGCTCTTGTGGGTTATGTCGAGATAAAAGTCGTTGCTGCCCGTCCTTCTCGATTCCAGAATTATGCTCCTTGAAACCACGTCTCTGGGGGCAAGCTCCAGCCTTTTATCGTATTTATCCATAAATCTTTCGCCGTTGCAGTTGATGAGATAAGCTCCCTCGCCTCTTACGGCTTCGCTTATGAGAAACTGCTCCCTGCCCTCTGGGGAGTTAAAGGCCGTGGGATGGAACTGCACATAGCTCAGATTCTTTATCCTTGCGCCCAGCTCATAGGCTATCCTGATTCCGTCGCCCGTAGCTATGGCGGAATTGGTGGTATAGCGGTAAACCCTGCCGATGCCGCCCGTTGCAAGAAGCAGATAGGAGCCGTAGGCGGCCTCATGCTTTTCGCCGTCAACTATCATATCCACCCTGAAGCCGCCCGCAACGCGCTGAGCGGAGGTTATCATTATGTTTTCGCGAAGAGTGACGTTTTTCCTGCTTTTCACCTGCTCCAAAAGCTTTATGACGATCTCATGGCCCGTCTGGTCCTTGTGGTGGACTATCCTCCTGCGGCTGTGGCCGCCCTCAAGGGTCTTCATGGGGTCGCCGTTTTCGTCCTTGTCGAAATCGACGCCCATGGTCATTATTTTCCTTACGTCGTCGGGGCCCTCATGCACAAGCACGTTCACGGCCTCGGGATTGTTTTTTCTGCCTCCCGCAATAAGGGTATCTTCATAGTGCAGGTCGAAATTGTCGTTTTCAAAGGACAGCACCGCCGCAACTCCGCCCTGGGCAAGGGATGAATTTGAAAGCTCCCTGTCCCGCTTCGAGACCATGAGCACGTTTACGCTCTCGTCAAAGCGCAGAGCCGCATAAAGTCCCGCCACGCCGCAGCCGGCGATTATAACGTCATATTTTTCATACATATTCGTCATCTCACATTTATTTTTAGGCTTCATCCGCCGTATTTAAGCATATTTTCGAGGCATCTCTTCGCCCTTATTCTCAGCTCCTCGGCAAGAACTATCTCCTCGCCGCCCTCTCCCGTAAGGGCTTTGTAAACGTCCTCCAGGGAGGTCTTTTTCATATCCTCACATATGAGCTTTTGGGGCGCCAGCTGATAAAAGGTCTTTTGGGGATTTCTCGGAGCCAGATAGTCGTAAACTCCGCCCTCGGTGCCGATTATTACGGGCCTGTCCGCGGAAAGGGCGAATTTTATTATCCCGCTTGTGGCGCCGATGAAATCCGCTCCTTCCACAACCTCTTTGGGACACTCGGGATGCACCGCCAGAAGCGCCTCGGGATGCTCCCTTCTGATTTCATCTATCTCTTCCCTCGTCACCTGATTGTGTACGGGGCAGAAGCCGTCCCAGAGAATTATATTCTTTTCGGGCACCTTCTGCGCTACGAAGGAGCCGAGATTTTTATCGGGGATAAAAAGTATATCCTTTTCGGGCATAGCCGAAACTATCTTTACGGCGCTGGAGGAGGTGACGCATACGTCGCACTCGGCTTTGAGGGCCGCCGTGGTGTTAACATAGGCCACCACCGCAGTTTCGGGATTTTCACTTTTAAACTTTGCCACCCGCTCGGGAGAAATCTGCTCCGCCATGGGACACGTCGCCCCGCCTACGGGAAGGATAACCTCCTTTTCGGGTGAGAGTATCTTGACGGTCTCCGCCATGAACCTCACTCCGCAGACCACTACCCTTTTGTTTTCGTATTTTTTTGCCGCCTGTGCCAGCGCGTAGCTGTCCCCCGCCTCGTCGGCGATTTCGATTATATCCGGCGACTGGTATGTATGAGCCAAAATCACGGTTCCGCTGCGTTTTTTCTCCTCAAGAATACGCTGCTGAAGCTGTTTTGTATCCATAATTCTTCCTCCGCGTTTTTGTTTTCCTATATCCGTTTATTTTTAATATTGTACCACAAATTCCCCACGGCAGCACATAATTTTTGATTAACTCCCTATTTTCTGCATATAGCACGAATTACACGGAAAAAGCCGGGGGTAATTTATTTCATCCAATCACACCCCGACTTTTCCTTTATGCTGTCGCGAAAATTAGGAATACTCGAATTTATATCCTGACTACGCTTTTTTGCCCTTTATATCGGCCAAGAGCTTCTGTCCCCAGCTTCTCATTTCTATAACCATGTCCCCTTCCGGCTCCCAGTCAAGACCTCTCTTTTTCTCAAAACTGTGCTGCCACTGTTTAAGTCCCATAATTACGAGGCCGCCGACCATGCCCGAAACAAGGACTATGAGTATAAGCGGTATGCGGCAGCTGAGCCAGTCGCCGCTTCGCAGGGGCAGCGTAAAACTCATGTATATCTCGCGCCTTTCAAAAAGCTCGGCATATGTGTAGTCGAGAGCCCCGGCGGTATAGTTGCCCGTCGTGTATTTCGGAAGGCTTCCGTCGATGTAAGCCGTGTTCACTATTTTAAACAGAGCCGTCAGAAGTCCGCCGAAGGCGGAGCCCGCCATAAGCCCGGGTATCACCGTAAGAGGGCTTCTGTAGGCGTAGGTCATTGAGAAGGCGTTGGCCAGCTTTATGTTTTCAAAAAAAGCGTTGATGGGTCCGCTGACGGTTATGTTGAAGTCGTCCGTATCGGTCTTGCCGCCCTTTTTGAACACCTTGTTCCAGATTACGGAGAAAAAGGCTGTCCAGCCCGCCGTAATGAAACAGGCGGAGTAAATGGTCATAAGTCTCGGGTCACCCTCGGAAAGGAGCGGAACTGCCGCAGCGTAATAGGCCGCCATGGACATGGGGCCTATAAGGTCAAAGCCCACCATGAGGCCCATGACAACCGCCGCCAATACGACATTGCCCGAAGCCAGCGACGAAAGCTGTTCTCCCAGAAACTCGGCCGCTGCCCCGAAGGGTATCTCGATTCCGTATTTTATGAGAATATAAGTGAGGGCGCAGGAAGCTACGGGCACAATAAGTATGAGCACGATAAGATCTACGCCCTCTATTATAGTGATGCCTTTTAAGGTGTCGGGAACTCCTTTGAATTTTTTAAGGAGCTTGTCTATCCCCCTGCCTATGGGCTCCTTCGCGGCGGTCCAGCCCGCGAAAAGATACTTTATCAGAAGGGACAGTACAATGGCCATAATGAAATATCCCATATAGCCTATGGCCATGGTCTTTTCATAGCCCACGGGAGTGGCGAAATAGGCGAAATATGTATCCGCTCCCTTTACGCTCTCAAAGGAAAAATGACAAAAATAAACGGACAGGGACAAAGCGGGAGCTATGGCCGGGATTCCCGCAATGAGATAGCTGAGCACCAGCACGAGAGCCACCACGAAAAAGTCCGTGGCCCAGAAAAGGATGAACCATAAAATTGGTTCCTGGTCAGCGCCAGTGGCGCCGAGAATGTGATAGGTTCCGAAAAGGTTCTGAATTACAAAAAAGAAGCCCGCACCTAATGCGCCGAAAAGCTGTACCACAAAGAGGATAGCCGTTGAACGGTAAACCTTCTTTTTTGTGTCCAAATAAAGCGATTTCATTTAATACCTCCGAAGCTTTTTTCTTCCCTCACTTCTCCCAAAGCCGTCTTAAACCGCTTTGGGAGTCAAAATATTTTATCGTTGAATATTATAACTGCTATTGTTCATAAATACAATAAATTTTGTATTAAGAGCAATAAATTTTTGTGATACATCGACAAATGTGTATCAAAGTGTTTTTCATCGGGCTTGAATATCAAGTCAGGATGTAATATTATTTAATAAATCACACAGACTGTTAAATTTGAGGAGATATTATGGCTTTTTTTGAAAATATACAGTCCCCCGAAACCTCCGTGCTGGTGGGCCTCGACACGGGCGATTACGACGCCGAGGTATCCATCGACGAGCTGGAGGAGCTGGCAAAGACGGCGGGCTCAAAGGTGCTGGCGAAAATCATACAGAAAAAGGAAAAGCCGGACCCTGCCACCTACATCGGCTCGGGCAGGCTCAGGGAGATACGGGATTTCTGCCGCGACAACGAGGCCGACCTTATAATCTTTGACTGTGAGCTTTCGCCTTCGCAGCAGAGGAATGTGGAAAAATTCACCGACGTGCGCGTCATTGACCGCACCACACTTATCCTCGACATTTTCGCCGCAAGGGCAAGGTCGAAGGAGGGACGCATACAAGTTGAGCTGGCTCAGCTCAAATACTCCCTGCCGAGACTCGGCGGAAAGGGAACAGAGCTTTCAAGGCTCGGCGGCGGAATAGGCACGAGAGGTCCCGGCGAAACGAAGCTGGAAAGCGACAGGAGGCATATACGCAGAAGGATAGAGGCTCTCTCTTCGGAGCTTAAAGAGATAGAAAAGCGGCGCGTAAGGATGAGAAGCCGCAGGGAAAAGACGGGAATAGAATCAGTCGCCATAGTGGGATACACAAACGCGGGAAAATCCACACTGATGAACGCCCTTACAAACGCGGGAGTTTTGGCTCAGGACAAGCTCTTCGCCACCCTTGACCCCACTGCGCGCGCCCTGACCCTCCCCGACGGCAGGCAGGTAATGCTCATCGACACGGTGGGACTTGTGCGCCGTTTGCCCCACGAGCTTGTGGAGGCCTTTAAATCGACTCTCGAAGAGGCAGCGGCCGCCCACGTCATTCTCAACGTCTGCGACGCCTCCTCCCCCGAGTGCTCGGAGCACCTGGAGGTGACTCAGAAGCTTCTCAAGGAGCTGGGCTGCGAGAGCACCCCCGTAATTTCCGTAATGAACAAGTGCGATCTTACGCAGGACATTTACGACATGCCTTCAATAGGAAAGACCGTGATGATTTCCGCCCTCGAGGGCAAGGGACTCGACAGGCTCCTAAAAGAGATAGAAAAGTCCCTTCCCAAAACCAGAAGCCGCGCCAAGGTACTTCTGCCCTTCAGCCACGGAGCACAGGCGGGAAGGATAAGAAATGAGGGCGTTGTGATAAGCGAGGAATACACCCCCGACGGAATACTCATAGACGGGATCATTCCCATTTCCGTTTTGGAAGAGCTCAGGGACTTTGTCCTTTCAATAGAGAACTGACAAAAAGCCTGCGGAAAGTTAAAATCCGATTTATTCGGTGCATAGAAAAAGTCAAAGCCGCCTTTTCGGGCGGCTTTTATCAGTTTGCATAAATGGATTTGGGCAAAGTCGGGTACAGGTACTGTATATTGATTCTATTATACCTAAAGGCTTTGACTGAGGGATTGTCATGCAGGCTGAACCTGCTGTGCGGGTTATTTGCTGGTTTAACCCGCGCCGCCTATGCCGTTGTTTGATGTAATCTTACCCGCAGGCGCTTATAGCTGTTTTCCGCCGTCAGTCGGTGTGCGTTTTGGGTGCAGGCTCAGCCTGCTGTGCGGATTATTTGCAGGTTTAACCTGCGCCGCCTATGCCGCGGCATCGCACCTACTTTTGTCCATAGCGACAAAAGTAGGCAAAAGCGCATTGCGGCGGTTCCCGCCGCCTTGCCAGATCACCGTCTTGTTATCAGCGCAAAGTTTATTTCCTGCTGCACGCCCTCCGACGGCAGTCTAAAAGGCTGATATATCACCCTCACAGCATAAACGCTTTACTACCGACGAATTCTTTTCTCCGGCCGTCGGTTTGGTTCTGCCGGCGTCCGCAGGTTCACAGACGGCAGCAGGGAGGGCTTTATCTATCACCCTCAAAAGTGTAAACGTTTCACTGCCAACGAATACTTTTTTCCGGCCGTCGGGTGATGTTTGTTGTAATTAGCAGGTTTTTGTTTTGCGCTTCGGTTTGCTGAGAAAATATAACCTTTGGTTTCCTGTAAAAAGCCAACTCCTTGCTCACCCGCCCCAAATGAGAGGAGGCAGTTGGGGCGCCTTGCGGCTTTTCGCGTTACACTTACTGCCTCGGAGAGCGAGGCGGACACGTCCGCTTTCATTTCGCACACTGACCTTTGCGGAAACAGAAAGAAAATCGCCTGCACTTTTCTTAATCGCGGGCACAAATGCTATTTGTACCTGTTACTTTGTGCGCGGATTGGGTGCAGGCTCAGCCTGCCGACGATTTACCGAGACACCTTCTAAAGGCATATAAAC
>CASDTR010000035.1 GCA_949283785.1 uncultured Oscillospiraceae bacterium | reverse complement strand
GAGCGATCTGCGCCACCAGGAAGGACTTGCCGATTTTCGGCGCTCCGGCAAGGATGTACGCTCCTGTATAGAGCAGGTTTTCAATTACCGCAGACTTGCCCTCGAACACATTGTCCATCAGCTCGTCCAGGGTTACAGTATGGAGGTAGGCCGGGTCACTCATGCGGCGCATTTTCCGGTAAAGTTCCTCCAAATCTCTTTCGGGGGAATTGCTTTTTTCGTCCGGGTCTGGTATAGTGGTCTTGGAATTTTGAGAGATTGACTGCCCATCATCTGCGTCAACAGATGAGCCCTGGGCGGTCATTTTCTTTTTTTCATCGGTCATAGGCAAAGTCCTCCTGCATCCCGTTCATAATGGTAGCGATCATCTGGATGGTGTCCAGCAGCTCGTCGTTGACATCCTGCCCGGCTTCGATCCGGCGCAGCTCGTCCAGCACAGCGGCCAGCTGGTCCCGCAGGGCCTTGTAGACCCTGGGGTTTCCCTGGACCACCACATCCCGTTCCAGCAGCCGCCGGATAATATAGTCCTGCTTGGTCAGGCCGGTGAGCTTCACCAGGGCTTCCAGATGGAGATCTTCTTCCGCCGACACCCGAAAAGCCACCGTCTTGTTCCTCCAGCGGTTGTGGTTGTCATAGTTCTTCTTGGACATTTTCTTACACTCCTTTCTCATTTTTCAGCGAATCCAGCTTGTCGGCCATTTCCACCTGGCGGGTGGGGAACAGATGGGCGTAACGGTAGGTGATGTCGATACTCTCATGCCCCACGCGCTCTGCGATGGCCAGGGCGGTAAAGCCCATGTCGATCAACAAACTGATGTGGCTATGTCTTAAATCGTGTATGCGAATCCTTTTTACCCCTGTTTGCTTGCAGCCACGGTCCATTTCCCGGTGGAGGTAGCTTTTGCTGATGGGAAACATCCGGCTGTCTGGCTCCACGCCGTAGAGCTGCTTGAGGTAGTCTTGCAACTCGTCACACAGGAACTGGGGCATCTGAATCACCCGGTTGCTCTTAGGCGTCTTGGGGGTGGTGATGACATCTTGCTTGTTGATCCGCTGATAAGACTTGTTGATGGTGAGAGTGCGTTTCTCGAAGTCGAAGTCTGCCGGGGTCAGGGCCAGCAGCTCGCCCTCTCGGATACCGCACCAGTACAAGACCTCAAAGGCGTAGAAGGACAACGGCTTATCCATCATGGCCTCGGAAAATTTGGTGTACTCCTCCCGGGTCCAGAACAGCATCTCCTTCCGTTCCTCCGCACCCATGTTCCCCGCCTGCCGGGCCGGGTTGAGGTTCAGGCCGTAAAACCGGGCAGCGTGGTTAAAAATGGCGCTAAGTTGATTGTGAACCGTCTTAAGGTAGGTTTTTGACAGGGGCTTGCCGTGACAGTCCCGCATTTCCCGGATCTCGTTCTGCCAGCGCATGATGTCCTTGGATGTGATCTCCGACAACTTCCGCTTGGCAAAATAGGGCAGGATTTTCTTCTGGATAATGCTCTCCTTGGTGCGCCAGGTGTTGAGTTTCAGCTTGGGCTTGATGTCCTTCTCATAGAGGGCAACGAAGCTCTCAAAGGTCATGTTCACATCGGCCTGCTTCTCCATCAGGAACTCCCGTTCCCATTCCAGTGCCTCTCGCTTAGTGGCAAAACCACGCTTGAGCTTCTGCTGGCGCTCACCCTTCCAGTCGGTGTAGCGGAACTGCACATACCAGGTGCCGTTGTCCTTGTTCTTGAACGCCGCCATAAATTACTCCCCCTTTCTCGCCGTCTCGGTTCTGGTTCCGTAAAACTTCTCGTGGAAGAACTTGCGGTCAATCCGGCCAGAGATAGTGATACAGCCGGTTTTCGCCAGTTCCTCGTTCATCTGCCGGATGAGCTTGTAAGCGTAGGGCACGGATACCCCCAACTCCTCGGCCACTTCATTGACGCGCATAAAAATCTGGTTTGCCATGATAAATCCCTTCCTTTCTTAGTTGTTGGTGACTGCTGTCTAAAAGTGTTGTGTTTCATAAATGCCTCCTTACTTATGTCCGCCACTTTTTCTCCGTTTCGCAACCAAAAATCTGGCGGCTCATTTGATGCGCCATATTGTCTAAGCTTATTCGCTTAGTATCCTTATAATACTATACATATAAGCTTAGTTCAAGCCTTTTAGAAGAAATATTATTAAATAAATTTGCTTAGATCACCTTGACAAGACTAAACAAATATGCTATGTTTCAGATAAGAACAACCATAGATGGGAGCTGGATGTATGGCGATTGGCGAACGGATTCACTTTTTCCGTCTCCTGCGGGGGATGACACAGAAATATCTTGGTATGGCGCTGGGCTTCCCGGAGAAGTCTGCCGATGTGCGCCTAGCACAGTACGAAACAGGATCAAGAACCCCTAAGGCGGACCTGACTGCTGCCCTGGCACAGGTACTGGATGTCTCGCCCCATGCTCTTTCCGTCCCGGATATAGACTCCTATGTGGGGCTGATGCACACCCTGTTCACCCTGGAGGACAACTATGGGCTGAAGGTCACGGAGCAGGACGGTGAGCTTGCCTTGCAGGTGGATTTCCGCAAAAACAAGGATGCTGCCCGGCTGCATGAGATGCTTTGGGCCTGGCGGGAACAGGCGGCCAAATTGGAAGCTGGTAAGATCTCTCAGGAGGACTATGACAGCTGGCGTTACCACTACCCGGAGTACGACAGCAACCAGATCCGCGCTAAGGTACCGCCGGAGGGTCTGATCTAACCCTCTCACTTGTAGGCCACGGGAAAGGCCATTTGTTGCACAAAATCAGAAAATTTAGATAAATGAGAGCAAAATAAAAAAGGTCTAACTGATCAGCAAAAATCAGTTAGACCTTTTACTTATGAATAAAAAGATAAGGATTTTCAGGCTACTCGCAAGCCACCCGATTTTTCTTTTCAAACTCAATAAATCGGGATTTGACGAGTGCTATCAATCTGCTATCAAATGGGGATTTGAAAAATCAAAAAGTCAGTATTTTCAAGGGTTTTCAGGCCCTCATATCCACTTTTTGCTTATTCCCACTCAATCGTCGCAATGGGCTTGGGTGAAACGTCGTAGCAGACGCGGTTTACGCCCTTGACCTCTGCGAGGATGCGTTTTGTAATCTTAAAGAGCACATCCCAGTCGAGAGGCTCAACTGTTGCCGTCATGGCGTCAACGGTGTTGACCGCTCTGATGATTACGGGATACTCGTAGCATCTCTCATGGTTGCGCACGCCTACCGAACGGAAATCCGGAATAGCCGTGAAGTACTGCCATACTTTGCCTGCAAGGCCGGCCTTGTCAAACTCCTCGCGGAGAATGGCATCGGACTCACGGACAGCCTCAAGGCGGTCTCTTGTGATTGCGCCAAGGCAGCGGACGCCGAGTCCGGGACCGGGGAAGGGCTGACGGTATACCATGTTTGCGGGAAGTCCCAGCTCTACGCCGCAGGCGCGTACCTCGTCCTTAAAGAGCTGACGGAGAGGCTCAACAAGCTCAAACTTGAGATCCTCGGGGAGTCCGCCTACGTTGTGGTGCGCCTTGACAGCTTTAGCTGTCTTTGTGCCGCTCTCTATAATATCGGGATAAATCGTACCCTGTGCAAGGAAGTCGATGCCGTCAAGCTTACGCGCCTCTTCCTCGAATACGCGGATAAACTCTGCACCGATAATCTTTCTCTTCTTTTCCGGGTCGGCAACTCCCGCAAGCTTATCGAGGAAGCGATCCGTTGCGTCAACATATGTAAGGTTTGCGCCCAGTTCGTTGCGGAAAACTCTTACAACCTGCTCGGGCTCTCCTTTGCGGAGAAGGCCGTGGTTTACATGGACGCAGTAAAGCTGATTGCCGATGGCCTTGAGAAGCAGGGCAGCGACAACAGAGGAGTCAACGCCGCCTGAAAGGGCAAGGAGCACCTTGCGGCCGCCTACCTGATTCCTGATAAGCTCAACCTGGTCAGCGATGAAATTCTTCATGTTCCAGTTTGCCTCGGCGCAGCATTTATCAAACACGAAAGCGGAAAGGATCTTTTTAAGCTCCTCGTCGTCTGCGGGCCAGCCTTCTAAAACCTGCTCGCATTTTGCCTCGTGAGCTGCCGCCATAACAGGATATCCGGTCTGGTATATTTCGTCGTTTACGTCAATCTTAACGCCGTCAACAACATTGTTAGGGCCTCCGCTGATAATAACGCCCTTTACATTGGGGAGCTTTTTAAGCTCCTCAGCTGTGATATCGTAATTGCAGATTTCGCTGTATACGCCTAAATCACGCACAGCTCTCGCAATTCGGGTATTTTCGGTGCTGCCAAGATCCAAAATCACAATCATATCCTGTTTCATCTTTGTAACTCCTTATATTTATTGACATCCGTCCGATGCCGTGAATATCGTAAAAGCAAGACGTCCTGCGGGGACCGAAATTATCTGAAGATGACCTCGGAGCGTCCGGGGCCGTTGGATACCATTTTAACAGGTACTCCGATCTCCTTCTCGATAAAGAGTACATAGTCCTGAGCTTCCTTGGGAAGCTTGTCGAACTCCTTTATACCTCTTATATCCGTACCCCAGCCGGGAAGCACCTTGAGAACGGGCTTCGCCTTTTTGAGCTTGGGCGTAACGGGGAAATCGACTGTAACCTCGCCGTCTATCTCGTAGCCGACGCATACGGGAATTTCCTTGAGGTAGGAAAGACAGTCAATGGCCGTGAGCACTACACCCGTAGCTCCCTGAGCCTGGCAGCCGTAACGGGTAGCGACACAGTCAAACCAGCCCATTCTTCTGGGACGGTGAGTTGTGGCACCGTATTCGCCTGCGTCTCCGCCTCTTCTGCGCATCTCCTCTGCCTCGTCGCCGAAGATCTCGCTGACGAATTCTCCAGCGCCCACAGCGCTCGAATACGCCTTTGTAACGGCGATGATGTCTTTTATTTCATATGGGGGTATTCCGGCTCCAACGCAGCCGTAACCTGCAAGAGTGGAAGAGGAAGTAACCATGGGATAAATACCGAAATCCGGGTCCTTCAATGAGCCCAGCTGACCCTCCAGAAGGATCTTCTTGCCGTCCTTTACGGCCTTGGAGATAAACTTCGCAGTATCGGCCACAAAGGGAGCTATCATGTCGCGGTACTCCATGAGGGTTTTGAAAATCTCATCTGCATTGAGAAGCTGGTCACCGGATTTGCCGTAAACATGTTTTAAGGTAAGGTTCTTTACTTCCACCACTCCCTCAAGCTTTTCTCTGAGATATTCCTCGTCGAAAAGCTCGCAGATCTGGAAGCCCTTTTTCGCATATTTATCAGAATAGAAAGGCGCTATACCCGACTTTGTGGAGCCGTAGCTGTTTTTGCCTAAGCGCTCTTCCTCGTAAACGTCCAGAAGCACATGGTAGGGCATCATCATCTGAGCGCGCTCGGAAACCATGATCTTAGGCATGGGCACGCCTTTATCGGTTACGGATTTGATTTCATCCATAAGCTTCGGGATATCCACTGCAACGCCGTTGCCTATGATATTGACCGTATGGCTGTAACAGACCCCCGAAGGAAGCTGGTGCAGCGCAAACTTTCCGTAATTGTTAATAATTGTATGGCCTGCATTCGCTCCGCCCTGAAAGCGGATAACTACATCGGACTCAGCCGCAAACATATCGGTGATTTTGCCTTTTCCCTCATCGCCCCAGTTTGCTCCGACAATTGCCTTTACCAATTAAACACACCTCCGCAATTAAGAAAGCACCCTTTGGGGCGCTTTTTCTCCTTGATAATTATATTATATCCACAGATGATAGTCAATTATATAAATATCCAAACACGGGATTTTGCAAAGATTCAATTTTAGAAAATCCGCAAGGATTCAGCTCCCTTAAAAGCATAAACGCCCTTTCGGAACAAAACTTTTGGGTATTTGTCCGAAAGGGCGATTTTATTTCCCTATTATTGCCGCCGTCACCGTTACGTCGTCGGGACGGATATCCGGCCGCCTTTTTCTCGCCTGATCGGCTATGTGGGAGGCAAGCTCCGAGGCCGTTCCCTCGTGCCACAGCTCCATCTCAGAGAGTATCCACTCATCTCCGCCGCTCAGGGCTCCGTCGGAAACCATAAGTATTATATCCCCCTCATCCAACAGAATTTCGGTCTTGGCAAATTCAACCTCTCTTAAAATTCCGGCAGGAAGAGAAGGCTTTTCCGTTTTTGCCGCCTTACCCTTTTTTCGCACAAAGGTCGCGGGAGCTCCCGCCTTAAACATCTGCGCCTTTCCCGTAAACAAGTCCAGACAGGTTATATCGAGGGTGGCAAAGGACTCCTCGGCCGATTTGAGGAGCAGAGCTGAATTTACTATTTTAAGGGAACAGTCAAAGCCAAAGCCCGCCTTTACAAGCTGTGAAAGGAGGCCCGAGGCCATATTCCCGTCAATTGCGGCACGCTTTCCCGTGCCCATGCCGTCGCTTATGACCATTATCTCCCTTCCTCTTCCGTCGTTAAAATATTCATAAGCGTCTCCGCATGGAACAGAATCGCTGCCCGCAAACTGGCAGGCTCCCATATCCACCGTAAAAACCGCTCTTTCTCCGAAGGTAATGAGCTCATTGGCTCCCATGTCTGTTATTCCCGGCAAATCAAATTCCCTTGAACACACCTCGGAAATCTCCCGCGCAAGGCGTCCCCCGTTGATTTTTCCCGAGGTCTTTTTGCAGCATATTTCAACGGTCATCCTGTCATATCGGTCGGTGATGCAGCATATATCCTGAGCGTATACGGAATATTGCTCAAGTACCCTTTTGATTCGCAGTGCCGCCTCTCTGTCAAATCCTCTTGCCTGCTCAAATTCCTCCGAAAGGCTGTGAAGCATATCGGCCACCGCACCGAATTGGTCTGATACAATACCTCTGACCTGGGTAACCTTTTGTCCCGAGGTTATTCCGCCGGTGAACTTCTCATATTCCGCCGCCATGGCCTCGGTCAAAGCAGTGCTTCTTATGCAGCGCCTGGCAAAATGCGCGGGGAGCCCATCTCTTGTGAGTTCCCGTCCTCTTTGAAGCACCTTGGCCATCTGACCGAAAACATCTATGGTGTCACTGAAATTTTTATCCCAGCAGAAGGAGTGGAGCCCGCATTTGCGGCAGACGGAATTTTGTATTCTTGAATAAATAATAGTGAGCTCGGGGGCTTCGGCTGCCTGTAATCCCCGTGTGATTTTCTCAACGCACACGGAAACCTCCGCCATAGCCTTTGACGCAACGTCAAGACGCATTACAAGTGCTCGGCGCATTCCCCCTGTGTTTTTCTTTTTTTCCCGTGTGCCGGCTGCAAATATCTCTTTAAGCTTTTCCCATGCCTTTACAGGCACAATTACATATATAACAGTGGCGCCAGCGGTTTCAACAAGGGTCGGCACAACATTTTCTCCTCCCGCTGCAGCCAATGTCACAACTCCGCCCGCAAGGGCAAAGGCACAGGCGCTCGCGAAGCGTCCCGCGCCGGAAAAAACGCCGGCTACAAGTCCCCCCGCCGCATATACGCCGCCAAGATGTCCGCACTCCGGAAGCAGAGACATAACGGCGCCGATCGCCGCGCCCGAAACGGCACCTCCGCGCTCATGCCAATAAGATGACGCAAAAAGAATTATTAAAATCGCGCATATCCTGCCGGGGGAAATTCCGAAAGCAGTTATACCCGAGGCACAGGCGATAAATATGCTTCCAGTTATGACAAAGCAGCTTTTTTCCATTCCCGAAAGCGCGGTTATCCCTTTTTCGCCTGCGTCGAAGGAACGCTTGAAAAAATAGGCGCTGCCTCCCGCGAGAAGCGATTCCCCCGTATACATTATCAAGGCTCCGGCCGAAAAACCATCTGCAACGCATACGGCAATACCGCTTAAAAAAGCCGCCCCGAAGGCGCAAAGGCTGAGAAAAAGCGTCTCGCTTTTTACTTTTCCGCTCCTTCGCACCGCATAGGCGGTAATAGTTACAATAGTGAGCGCTGCAACATAACGCAGGGGCATATCCATATCCTTTGTAAGGATATAACCCGCTCCGGCTCCTACGGCTCCCGAAAGGATATATTCTCCGGGAAGAGCCGCGGCAAAGGCCACTCCGAAGGGTGAGTAATTCCCGAATATCCCCGTCTGGGCCGAAACAAAGCCGCAGATAACCGAAAGAAGATGAAACAAAACCTCCTTTGCCCCTCTGGGAACTCCTTTTATATATGAAGACGGTAAAGTTAAAATATTGTTTCTCATTTTTAACACCACTTTATTGTAAATTAACAGCCTGTCCCGTAGTTTTTGGGTCATTTACAATTATAAAACCGCCGCTGCCAAAAGGATGTCGCAACGCGCTGTTGTTTAGTGTAGCTTTATAAGAAAAAAAGCCGTCTTTTCTCCCACTTTGGAAAAAGACGGCAAAGCCTGATTTACTTTTCCGACTGCACGAATCAAAAAGGCCCGAAAAGCCTTTTTTCATCGGTCAATCCTTTTTTCTGCGCACGCTGTTTCCCACTGCAAGCACAGGCTCAAGATAGATTTCCTGCGCTCTGATTCTCTTACCCTCAATGCGCCCAAGCATGACCTCAGCTGCCCGCTGCGCCAGCAAATCCAGATCCATTGTTACGGTCGTAAGCGTTATATCCAGCAAAAACTCACGCAGGGAGTCGTCGTAGCTGACAATCGACATATCCCGCGGCACCTTGTATTTCCTCTCCTGAAGGCCGCGGAGAAAGCCCAGGCTCATCATATCGTTGCACACGAGCACCGCCGTGGCGCCGCTTTTCAGCACCGGTTCCACTGCGTTGTATCCGCCCTGTATACGGTTATCTCCCGTTATCATACGGTCGGCCTCGGGCTCTATGCCGTGCTCCCGCAGGGCGTCAAGATATCCCGCAAGGCGGTTGGCGCCGTTGCCCCTCTTGTCGTCGAGATAGACGCAGGCGATATCCCTGTGGCCCTTTTCAAGAAGGTACTTTGTAGCCTGATATCCTCCCAGACGGTTGTCAAAGCAGACATGGTCGCAGGCAAATCCGAAAAACGGACGGTCCACTATCACATAGGGCACCGCCATTTTTTGAAGGCGTCGGCTCAGCTGCTCCTCATACTGATAGGACTCATTGCTGCGGATGAAAAAGATTCCGTCCACTCCTCTGGACTCAAACCTGCTCAGAAGCTTACAGTCGCTTTCAAAGGAATCGTCGCTGTTTGCGAACATAAGGAAATATCCCTTTTCGCGGCAAGTTTCCTCCAAAACTTTGGCAAGCTTTGAGAAAAAGGTATTCTGAATATCGGGCAGTATGAGCCCTACGGTATAGCTTCGCTGTGTGACCAGAGCCCTTGCGGTCTGATTGACCACATAGCGGTGCTTGGCCGCAATCTCTCTGACCTTCCGCTTTTTTTCGTCCGAAATGCGGCAGGGCTTATCGTTGAGAATCTGGGAAACCGCTCCCGGAGAAATTCCTGCTTCTCTTGCAATATCCTTTATGGTGATTTTTTTACCGCCGAGTTTATCAGGCATTTTTCATTCCTCCCTATGAGCGATACTTTTTTATAATAACATATTCTCATTATCTGCGCAAATAAAAGAATGCGGAGCTGCACCGATAAAACTTTTTGCGGTTTTACAGGTACAGCTCCGTTTCAGATGCTTAACGCAATCAAGCTTCGCTTAAATTTTTTACAGGAAGATAATCATTGAAAGGATGAACATAAATACCGTACCTGCAATCATGGGGATCGAAGTACGCTTTACAATCTCGAGAGGTTCCTTCTTGATGCTGCCTGCGACGATCATGATAACCGCCGAAACCGGTGAAACCGCACGCAGAAGGTTGCCTGCAAGACCCATGGGAACGGAAATCGCAAGAACGCTGATACCCGCTGCCACTGCAAGGGGAACCATAAGAGGTACCATTGCGAAGAAGAGAGCCGTACCGCTTCCGGAAAGGATAACGATAAGAGCTGTAAGAGCAACAAGGATAAGGGGAAGAATGAAGCCCATTCCTTCACCCTGGATACCAGTCATAGCGTTCTGGAGGGCGTCGATAAGTCCTATGGACTTAAGGCCGTTTACGAAGGTTGTGCCTGCAACAAGGAGTGCGACAATGGGAACTGCGCCGCCCATGCCCTTGAAGAAGGACTCTGTGGATTTAAGAGTCTCACGTCCGTTGCGTGTGCGGATAAGCTCGCAGACAACGGCAATGACAAGTGAGAAGAGGATAGCAACTTCAACGCTCAGCTCAATCTCAATGCCTGCTGACTGAAGTATGAACACAGCGATAAGAAGGATGATTGGAAGAAGGGGAAGAATCGCATATACCGCGCGGAAAAATTTGCCGCCGGGAACTTCTTCAACATCGGGAAGCTTCGCATCGACTTCGCCCTTTGATACCGCACGCTTATCCTGGAAGCGCTGCCAGAAGTAATGGACAACCGCCATAATGATAAGGGTGGGGATAGAAACGATTGCGTGATACTTGAATACATAATCGCTGGCCGTAAGACCTGCAAACTGTGAGGTATTGGCAAGCTCTGCGGCGATTGCAACGTTATCGCTGCCAAGAGGAGTGGGCATAACGGTAGCTGTTGTAGCTATGATAGCGCCTGCCGTAAGAGAGCTCATGCCTGCACGGACCATGATGGGATAAAGTGTTGCAAGCAAGATAACCGCAAGGTTTGATGCGCTGGGGATAACCAGTGAAAGCACGTTTCCGAGAAGGAAAACAAGGGGAACAAGGATGTAGACCGATTTGATCTTCGCTATGGGGCGTGTGAGAACGCTGACGGTCACGTTGTTGGCCTTGATGTGGCTCATGTATGATGAGTAACCGCCCAGAATAAGGATAATGAAACCGGCCGACGTGATTGTGGACTTAAACTGATCCACAATAGCCTTCAACGGGTCAAGCAGCGCGATACCGCTCGATTCAAAGTCTGAAATGGCGATACCGTTGCCGAAGGCCATGGCGATGTACATCAAAATGATACCTATCAGGAACAGGGTCATCTTGATGTCCATCTTCTTAATGAGCATGAACACGACTACGCAAACTGCCAATATAGCCGCACCGTACATGATAATAGGGGACATACTTCACATTCCTTTCTTTCTAATTTGCTTCTTTCTATTCTCGACCCTTTACAGGGTAAAGCCCTTGATTAAATACATTTGCCTACCGATTCAAGGAACCAGCGGCGGAACGCCTCTCCGTCGATGTCAACGCATACCTTTGCGTTGGGAGGCTGCTTCATATAGTTTTTGAGATCAACTACCGTGCATCCCTTGGTGAGACTGCCTGCAAGCTCAACGTCAACGAAGGTGTCAACTATTTCAAAGAGCTCAGGGGCAAGCAGATAGGCCATGGCGCAGCTGTCATACATTTTAAGGCCGCTGTTAAAGGAGCCGCCTCTGTATTTGCGGAACAGGCAGTGAGCCATCTGGCCGACCTGGCCGAGCTCGAGAAGCTTCTGGGTATCCTCGGGCATGACGAGCGCTTTAAGTCCTACGTCAAGGGGAGCGACGGCTATCGGAATACCCGAATCAAAGACGATTTTTGCGGCTTCGGGGTCTGTTGCGATGTTGAACTCAGCCATAACGCCTTTATTTCCTCTTGTTACCGAACCGCCCATCATCACGATCTCGCGAATGTTTTTGCTTACCTCGGGATATACCGAAAGGAGAAGGGCAATATTTGTAAGCGGTCCGATAGGAACAATGGTTATGGGCTCCTCGCAGCTCAAAATCACGCGGCGCATCGCGTTGATAGCTGTTTCCTCAAGGAGAAGATCCTCCCGGGGCTCAGGGAAGTCGAATCCTTCCATGCCGCTGGCTCCGTGGATATCGGAAGCGTCTACAAGAGGTCCGATAAGGGGCTTGCGGGCGCCCATTGCAACAGGTACTTCCTTGCCGAAGAATGTCAAAAGACGAAGGGCATTACGGGTAACCTTCTCAATGGAAACGTTTCCCGCTACCGTGGTTATCAGCCTGACGTCCAGCTCGCCTGAAAACAGAGCAATCGCTATGGCGAGAGCATCGTCAATACCGGGGTCCGTGTCAATAATAATCGGTCTTTGCTTTAACATGTTTATTCCTCCTTGAAAAATTCCTCGATTTCTTCTCTATATGGGATGGACTGCTGCGCCCCATACTTCATGATTGTAAGCGACGACGCCTTGGTCGCATACTGTATGCATTCTTCCAGAGACTTGTCTCTGCAAAGCTCCGCTGCCAGCGCTCCGATAAATGTATCTCCCGCCGCCGTTGTATCTACAACGTTTACGGGCCGCGCCAATTCGCGGAACTCCTCTTTAGACTCTGTGCGGCATATGCTGCCCGCTGCTCCGAGAGTGATGATAGCGGATTTTGTGCCGAGAGTCTGAATTGCGTCGAGAGCCCTGCGGCAGGCCGCCTCGTCGCCGGGGAAAACGCCTGTGAGAAACTCACACTCAGACTGATTGAGTACCAGCAGGTCTATATTTTTGAATACCTCCGGGGGGATTTCCTTTGCGGGAGCGGGATTGAAAATAGTGTACATTCCCATGTTTCGCGCTTCGCACAGAGCGGCGAAGGTGGTATCCTTGCGGCATTCAAACTGAGTGACGAGAATGTCTCCCGCGCTGCCGATCTTGTGGAGCACCAGCCCCACGTCCTCCGGGGTCATGGTGTGGTTTGCGCCTGCGCTGAGGATGATACGGTTATCTCCGTCATAGCGAGTGATCATGGCAATGCCCGTTTGCGCCTTATCGGTTATTCGAACTTCCTTGCAGCCTACACCGTACTTTTCCAACGCTTCAATCATCTGAACGCCGAAAATATCCTGGCCTACGCAAGCTATCATCTCCGTTTGGGCTCCGGATTTTGCCGCCGCAACCGCCTGGTTGCCGCCTTTTCCGCCCGCGTTGCACAAAAGATCCGAACCCTGTACCGTCTCGCCTCCCTGAGGCAAGCGCTCACATTCTATTGTCAGATCCATGTTTAAGCTTCCGAACGTAAGTACCTTTTTCGCCATATACGCTCCTCATTTCTTAAAATATTTATGCCATTTTTCACGGCTTCATTTTACCCGATTTATATAGCACGTCATCCCGCTGCCCTCGTATCCGCAGGGTCTGACATGAAATCCGAATTTCTCATAGAAGCTTTCCTTTCCCGGCGTAGACATGAGCCCCACATATGCGTTCGGCGCTCCCTCGCGCTCAACATAGGCCATGACCCGTTCCATAACGGCACGTCCGATTCCTCTGCCCTGCCAGTCGGGATGCACTACCACATCCTTGATGAAAAATACCACCCTTCCGTCCCCAACGACACGGGCTATAGCAACAGGCTCTTCGCCGTCCCACACCACAACGGAAAACAGCGTTCCCTTCAGGGCTTTTTCTACATCCTCGGGCGGATAGGGCTGCATTCCCGCATATACTCGAAGATTTGTATATATTTCTGCAGTCAGTCCGTTTTCCTCAATTCGCAACAATATCCGTCACTCTTTTCATGTTTGCTAAAACGTTTTATCACGACTTCATTGTAATATCCTTTTTTTCGTTTGTCAATACCGACATTTTATACGTTTTTTACTGTAAATTTATATGCAAAACGCGAAGAAAATATTCACAATTTTCTTTCTTTTTCTTCTTTTTTCTTCGCATTATTTACATTTTTTCTTTAATTTGCTTGTAAAACATGCTGCAAAATTCCTTTGTTTGGTTATTTTACAAATACAAAAGGCTGAATTTTGCCTGTTTGGAAAATTTTCCTGATTTTTATTCCGAGAAATAAATTTCAGTTTTTGTTTTATTACAAAAATGTTTTACATATGCCATTTTATGTTTCCCTTCTTTATTCCATAAATGTATTCCTTTTTTGTGATGCTTAAAACATGATATAAATTTCAGTCAATCCATCAAAACTGCTTCACCAATTTCAAAAAATCCCTGCCTACTATAAAAACAGCAAAACAAAAAGAGCCGTCGGAAATCCGACAGCTCTGATTTTGTTCATATGTTTTCCCCCGCGGGGGAAGTATGAAAGACCCGTAAGGGAGAACTTATTTAAGCTCAACCTTAGCGCCGACAGCCTCAAGCTTCTCCTTGGCAGCCTCAGCGTCTTCCTTTGAAACGCCTTCCTTGAGAGCCTTGGGAGCACCGTCAACAAGTGCCTTAGCGTCAGCAAGGCCGAGACCTGTGAGTTCACGAACAGCCTTGATAACCTTGATCTTCTCAGCGCCAACCTCAGCAAGGATAACGTCGAACTCTGTCTTCTCCTCAACAGCTGCAGCAGCCTCAGCGGGAGCAGCAACTGCAACAGCAGCAGCGGCGGATACGCCGAACTCGTCCTCAACAGCCTTTACAAGCTCGGAGAGCTCAAGAACTGTAAGCTCTTTGATTGTTTCAATAAGAGCAGCAATTTTCTCAGATGCCATTTTAATTTACCTCCAAAAAAGTTTGTTTTAAATTTAAATTAATTAAGCCTCAGCGGGAGCTTCCTCTGCGGCAGTCTCCTCTGCGGGAGCGCCCTGCTTGTCAACAATAGCCTGGATAGCTCTTGCGAAAGCGGCGATAGGTGCATTGAATGCACTGCAAACAGTTGCAAGAAGGATTTCGCGTGAGGGAAGCTTTGAAAGGCTGATGATCTTTTCGTTGCTGATCACAGCTCCGTCAAGATATCCGCTCTTGACCTCGAAATCGGGATGCTTCTCGGCGAACTTGCAAAGTATACGTGCTGCTGCAACATAGTCGTCAGCGCTTGTTGCGATGGCAGTTGTTCCGGTAAGACACTCGTCAATACCCTCGATCTCAGCCTCCTTAACGGCAAGGCGAAGAAGAGTATTCTTAACTACCTCGTACTTAACGCCGGCCTCTCTGAGTTCCTTACGCAGAGCTGTATCGTCGGCAACATTGATGCCCTTGTAATCAACGATAACACCCGCGCAGGAAGATTTAAGCCTTTCGGTAAGTTCAGCAACGATTTGTTTCTTCTGCTCTAAAACCTTTGCACTTGGCAAACTAATTCACCTCCAAAAAATACATAAGCCGTCTGAAAAGAAAAACGCCTTTTCCGCAGCCGCAGAAAAGGCGAAATAATACAAAACTCAAATCTTGTAGTTTCTCCTCGGCGGGTACGGCCAAAGCCGAATTATGCATAAAGCGCCCGCTGTCTACGGCTAAACAGCTTATTCATGATACCACACAGCCGAAGCCGTGTCAAGAAAAAATGCGAAAAATCAGTTTTCCGCAGGAGCAGCACCGATCTTGCTGGGATTGATTCTGACTCCGGGGCCCATTGTTGAAGCTACAACACATGAGCGGATATACTGACCCTTTGTTGCGGCGGGCTTAGCCTTAATGATAGCCTCGAGAAGAGTGTTGAAGTTCTCGGAAAGCTTATCGCAGCCGAAAGAAACCTTGCCGATGGGGCAGTGAATGATATTTGTTTTATCAAGACGGTACTCGATCTTACCTGCCTTAGCCTCTGTTACAGCCTTGGCAACGTCCATTGTAACAGTACCCGCCTTGGGGCTGGGCATAAGTCCGCGGGGTCCGAGGATCTTACCGAGACGTCCTACAACGCCCATCATGTCGGGAGTTGCGATTGCAACGTCAAATTCCATCCAGCCTTCGCCCTGAATCTTAGCCGCCAGCTCTTCGGCACCTACTACATCAGCGCCTGCAGCTTCTGCAGCCTTGGCGTTCTCACCCTTTGCGAAAACGGCAACGCGTACGCTTTTACCTGTTCCGTTGGGAAGAACTACCGCGCCGCGGACCTGCTGGTCTGCGTGACGGGAGTCAACGCCGAGACGTACATGAACTTCAACTGTTTCGTCAAACTTAGCGGAAGCTGTCTTAACCGCAACGTCAAGAGCTTCTGCGGGATCATAAAGCTTTGCTCTGTCTACAAGCTTGCTGCTTTCGACATACTTTTTTCCATGTTTCATTGTGTGTACCTCCCCATAGAGTGGTTAAATCGGATTTTTCCTCCCACCCGGGAGCATTAATCGACGACGGTAACGCCCATGCTGCGAGCCGTGCCTGCTACCATACTCATAGCGGCTTCTACGCTTGCTGCATTAAGGTCGGGCATTTTCAACTCGGCGATTTTTCTGATCTGCTCACCGGTGATCGTAGCTACCTTCGTCTTATTCGGAACGCCTGAACCGCTCTCGATTCCGCACTCTTTCTTAATAAGAACAGCGGCGGGAGGGGTCTTTGTAACGAATGTGAAGGAACGGTCTGCGTAAACAGTGATAACAACGGGGATTATAAGACCCACATCGTTCTTTGTGCGCTCATTGAATTCCTTTGTGAACGCCATAATGTTAACACCGTGCTGACCCAGTGCAGGACCAACCGGGGGTGCCGGCGTTGCTTTTCCGGCGGGGATCTGAAGCTTAATTAAACCTACAACCTTTTGAGCCATTTTTTGCACCTCCATAGTAACGTGGTAGATGGCGGAGCAGTTAAAACTTTCTGCTCCTCCCACAGGGACCGAAGCCCCTCGCACGAAACGTGCGAATAATAAGCGGAAAACCGCAAATTATCGTAAATTATTCTTCGACTGCCTCAACCTGATTGAGCTCAAATTCAACAGGCGTCTCGCGGCCGAACATTGAGATATTGACGCGGACATAATTTTTCGCCGTGTCAATTTCCTGAACCGTTCCCGAAAATCCGTCGAAAGGACCGCCGATTATGGTAACCAGGTCGTTTACGCCGTAGTTTACCTCAACCTGCTGCTTTTCGACGCCCAGAGCGGCAACCTCTGCCTCAGTGAGCGGAACGGGCTTGCTTCCCGGGCCGACAAAGCCTGTAACACCTCTGGTGTTGCGTATTACATACCAGGCGTCGTCGCTCATCTCAGATGTACCCGACTCCTCATCGTAAAATACCGCAAGCTTTACCAGTACATAACCGGGGAAGACTTTTCTTTCAACTTCTCTGGTTTTATTGTCCTTGATTTCGGTTACCTTTTCGGTAGGCACCCTTACCTCAAGGATCTGATCTGACATTTTACGGTTTTCTACAACCGTTTCAATGTTTGTGGCAACCTTATTCTCATAACCGGAATAGGTATGCACAACGAACCATCTTGCATCGCTTGCCATTGTACCACTCCGTTTTCAGAATTAAACTGCCTTAAAACCAGCCCAGCTGATAAACCGCGGCGTTGATCATAGCGGCGGCCTCTTCGGGCTTGAGGCTCTTGATGAGCTTGAGAAGTTCGGAAAGGCCGTAATCAACAACCCAGATTCCCGCGCCGATGATAACAACGGCGGCAAGAACTACGCCTGTGCTCTTGAGGACTGTTTTTCTGTCAGTCCATACGATTTTCTTTCCTTCGCCTTTAAGGTCTTTGAAGAAACGTTTCACTTTGGCAAAAAAGCCCGGCTTTTTCTCTTTGCCCGACTTTTTGCCGGACTTCTCAGCGGAAGCTTTTGCTTCCTTGTTGATCTTATCAGCCACTTTTTTTACCTCCCCTTACTTTGTTTCCCTGTGGAGAGTGTGCTTCTTGCAGAATCTGCAATACTTGTTCATCTCCAACCTGTCGGGGTCGTTCTTCTTGTTCTTCATTGTGTTGTAATTGCGCTGTTTGCACTCCGTGCAGGCCATTGTAACTTTGACTCTCATGACGGCACCTCCAGTTTTCCGGATAATAATTAGCCTCCCTCTCGTTTTAAGGGTACAAAAAAAGAACCCTCTAAGAGGTAAAGCAATTATAATACATTAATTACAATCGGTCAACCCCCAAAAGGGAACTTTTTTGCTCTGTTTCCGATATTTTTATCCGTTTATATCCGCGCAGCCGTCTGTGTTTTATTATGGGCTTTGTTCGGTGTTTTTAATTTTGGCTGCGCAAATCTCACACAATTCTTCTGCCCTTTATAAACACGGCCTTTACATTCAGCTCCTTATCGAGGATGAGTATATCGGCAAACCTGCCTGCTTCTATTGTTCCCGTGTATTTATCCGCGCCGATCGCCCTTGCGGGATTTACGGTGCATGACTTTACCGCCTGCTTGAAGGGTATGCCGAAGGAAATCACATTTCTGAACTCCTCCAGTATATTGGACGTGCTGGCGGCGATAGTGCCGTCGGCAAGGAGCGCCTTTCCGCCGCGGACGAAAACATCCTGTCCCCCGAGCTCATAGTCGCCGTCCTCGAGGCCCGCCGCCATCATGGAGTCGCTGACTATGACGGAGCGGTTTTCTCCCAAAGCCTTAAAGGCTATTCTCAGCGTCACGGGAGAAATATGGAACCCGTCGCAGATAAGCTCCGCAGTTGCGCTGTCGCTGTCGAATACGGCGCCCACAACTCCGGGTTCCCTGCTGCCCAGACCCGTCATGGCGTTGAACAGGTGGGTGGCGTGGGTGAATCCCTTGTCGAAGCCTTTTTTTGCTTCGGCGTATCCCGCGCTCGTATGAGCCTCTGAAACCGTGGCGATATCCTTTGCCTCGGCGGCAAATTCCGCCGCCCCCTCGGTTTCGGGAGCTACGTCCACAAGGCTCACGGGACAGATCTCCGCCAGACCTTTAAACTCCTCAAAGTCGGGATTCCTGACATACTTCCCGTTCTGGGCTCCCTTTTTGGCGGGGGAAATATAGGGGCCCTCCATGTTTATGCCGTGGATATATGCGCCCTTTTCGCGGCCCATATAATCGGCGGTGCAGGCGAAAATCTTTTTAAGCGCTTCATTTCCCAAAGTCATTGTAGTGGGACAAAATGAGGTTATTCCGAGAGAAGCGAGGCTTTCCGAAATCTTCTCAAGACTCTCTGTCTTTGCGTCGCAGGTATCGCATCCCTTTCTTCCGTGGATGTGTATATCTATAAATCCGGGCACGGCTATGCATCCCGCAAAATCCAGCTCCTCTTCGCCGGGAGCTGCACACATATCTCCTACACTATCTATTTTTTCACCGATTACTCTTATATTATCTCTTTCGGGTTCAAAATCCTTACCGTAAACAACTGCGTTTTTAATAAGCATAAAATCCCTCCGTCCTTTTAATTATTTCTTATATATATCGGTTTTATAATATCACTTTCCGTAAATTTTAACAATATGAAATCACGCCCGCGTCATATACGACGCAGGCGTGATTTCGAATATTTACTGCTCAGTAAAGAGAAACTTTGAACTTAGGTTTCGCTCATACTTCTCTTTCCGCCTTTTCCTGGAGCTCCTCAATAATCTCCGCGTGTTTTTCCTTCGTCATATTGCAGAAGATGAAAGGCACCGCCGAAATCAGGGAGGCCACGAGAGCTATAAGGATGCTGTAGGTGATTATGGGATTTCTGATAGCGGCGTTCGTAAGGACGCTGTAATCCGTAAGGCCGTCGGCTCCCGCCGCAAGGCCGAAATGCTCATAGACAAAGGTAAGTATGGCAGTAGAGAAAATGCTGCCTATGACGGAGAACATGAGCTGTATATTCTGAGCAAAGCCCTCTACGCGCTTACCCGTTCTCAGCTGCTGCCGGTCGAGAGCATCTGCGGTAAGGGAGGTCTGGAGTATGTACTGGGGTCCGCTGGCAAAATTGAATATATAAAGGGAAATCACAAAGAACAATATGCTCTTTTGGAAAGTGAGCACCATTATAAGAGCGGCTATTGCATTGAGGGCAAAGGAGCCTAATCCGAATTTTCTGTAACCAAGCTTTTTAATAAACAGAGGAGCCAAAAGCATACCGGGGACAAAGGCAGTGGAGGTAATGGATGGCAGTATGCCCGCCATGGCGCTGCTGCCAAGCTGATAAAGGCATATCCAGTTGAGGAGCAGGGCTATCGCTCCTCGGCAGCCTTCAAAAAATTTGCCTACGCACACGATCCAGAAATCACGGCTGCGGGCGATACCCGAAAAGCCCTCTTTAAAGCTTACCTTTTCTTCCTTTTCGCTTGCGGGCTTTATGACCCTTTCCCTTGTCTTGAACATTACCACAAGTCCCAGCGCAAAACCCACCGCCGCAAAGGCAGGGAGCAGGATGCGGTATGACTGGATATCAAGAAGTCCCTCGGAACCGAAGAAGATCTGGGCGAAGATCGGTAGTATCAGCGTCACAAGGGAGGGTCCGAGATTTGCCACAAATTCGGAAATGCTCATAATAAATGTGCGTTCTCCCGAATCGGGGGAAATAACCTGGGAAATACCCGTATATGCGTTATTATAAATGTGCTGGCCTATATACAATATGTTATAGAAAACAGCTATGAGCACCATTTTCGTAATATTGCTGCCGTCAACAGGAATTAGCCATGTCATACCCACGACGCCTATGAGGCAGGGTATACCAGCCCAGAGAAGATAGGGGCGGAACTTTCCCATTTTAGTGTAGGTGTTATCCACGAGTATGCTTACAATTGGCGTTTTAAGTACGCTGATTATATTGGAAAGCACGAACAGTATAAAGATATTGGAGGGGCTGAGCTTATAGATAGAGCCTATAAGCAGGCAGGTCGCAGACATATTTATCTGGCTCACCATGGCGTTTACGGTTTTGACCCCTATACCGCCGCCGCTGAAGGCCACTATCTCGCTGAAGGGGACATATCTGCCCGGCTGCGGTTTTTTCCAGTAGGTTACGACGTTTTTAAGGCCTTGGATCACGGCGTTGCTTTTTGTGGATTTTTCGCTATCTTTTTTGCCCACTTTTTTCATCTTTCTTCTCCCGTTTTCGGATCAAATATCATGGTTTTGCTTTCACCCGAAACGATATATTTCAATGTTATCTCGTTCCTGCCCGTATATTCGGCAGATACGATTTTCGCTTTTTGCGCGTTCATTGTCTCACGCAGAATTTTTTTCTGTTCTTCGCCGTACTCCCCGACATTATCGGAGGTAAAAAGCAGAGAACCGAAAAGCCCGTTAATTTTTGCAAGGAGCCTGCGCTGCCCGAATGACATTTTCATATTGCTTTCACGAAGCAGGAACACATCGGGATCGTTCATGAAAGCCCGTCCGTCCAAATGGCGCCGGAACACCGTATTGTTAACTGCATGGCGCGTTGAAACGCCTTCGCGGTTTATGTGGAGGGACCTTTTCCATTGGAGGCCCACGTCGGCTCCTATGCGGCAGAAATCCACCTTCCCGAAGGACGGCATAAGGGGAACTCCGCAGCCAAGAACCAGCTTATCCCCGCAGCACTCCCTGATAAGGTCCATGGCGTCGCACATTATCTCTCCGCGGGTTTTATTATGCATGGGAAGAAGGCAGACGGCATAGAGGAAGTCAAGCTTTACCATGTCATAGCCCCAGTCATTGAGCACAACGTCAAAAAAGTGACGGATATACTCCCGTGCTCCTTTATTATATATATCCAGCGCATAGAACTTTCCCCAGTTGGCTCCCGCAAGATACGGCTCCCCTTTTTCGTCGCGGACTATCCAGTCGGGATGCTCCCGAAAGATGCGGCCGGAGCTTACCGCCGCAAACGGAGCAAGCCAAAGCCCCGCCTTCATTCCCCGTTCGTGTATCTTTCGGGCCGTCTCTTTCATGCCTGAAGGAAATTTCTCTTTGTCGCAAATGAGCCAGTCTCCGATCGCAGACTGATATCCGTCGTCAATCTGAAAAATATCAATGTTTTCGCCGAATTCGGAAAGCGCCTTAAGATCACGCTCCACGATGCATTCATTGACTCCGCTGTAATAATTATACCATGTGGTATAACCGCAAAGCTTTTCATGTTTTCGGCATTTTATGCCCATGAGCTCAAAATATCTGTCAAAGGCCTCTTCATAGGGGGCCTTTATTATTGCAAGGTCTAAAACTCTCCTCTTCTCGGAAAATTTGAGCCCTTTCAAATCCTTTTTTATGGTTACGGTACCGTTGCGACAGTTAAACTCAAAAAACGTAAAGCCGGTCCTCTCGCTGAGGGAGCCGTATATTTCCGCATCCCCGCCTTTTCGTATGTATCCGTAGGAAGCACTTGTAAAAATCCCTCTTCTGTGGGGGGTTTTAACAAATACAGCATCTCCCGCCCTGTTAACTCCGCTTTTTCGCATAAAAACAGAATTCATCAGCCAATCGGCGGCGTAAAAGAAGTCCTCTATTCTGTCGCCGGGAGCATATTCTCGGCTGAGAGTCCACGACTGATATCCGTTTGAAAATATCCTTTCATCCTTTTCGACAGGCCTTTTTAAAACTGCGGAAAACTCTGTAATTTCTATTTCGGTGTTCGGAACGACGTCCGCCGTAATTACTCCGTCTCTGAAGGCTGACCTTACGGTAACTCTTTCATCACTTACGAAGTCCCCTTCTCCCGAAAGAGTGAAAACTTGGCTCCCCGCCTTATATATAGTTTTAAATAAAATTTTCATTGCATTTCCTCTTGTTATAGTTTGTTTTATGTGTTAGTATAAGAATATCATATTAAAATTCTGCATAACATAGAAAAAATATCATAAAAAGTGAGGAATATAATACTTTGGACATCGGAGTTAATTTTTGGCAATTTTACAACGACGCTTTTCCCGTAAATATTATGGTAATAGGAAAAACGGATTGCGATAAAAATTATCATATTTCAAGAGAATGCTCCGGCATTAACGCCCTTGAGATAATCACTGCCGGCAGCGGAATTCTTAAAGTGGACGGAAAAACATACTATCCGAGTAAAAATTCAGTAATTTACCTCCCTAAGGGGAGCTGTCATACATATTACACGGATGAAACCGAACTGTGGAAGAAAAAATGGGTCGTTTTTGACGGCCCCGTTTTAGATGCCCTTTGCAAGGGTTACCTGCCTAAAGATGAGTTCTGTTTCCCCGACTGCGACGTGCTGTGCTATTTCAATGAGCTTGAGGCCCTGAGCAAAAAATACGAAAACAATTATCCTCGCCTTACGGAAAAAGGCGCCATTATCATCCACCGTATGCTGACAAGAATTAAAAATGCTTCCGGAAGCCGTCTGATGAGCGTTGCCGAAAGGATTCGCATGAACCTTGATCTGAAAGTTGAACAGCAGCTTTCCCTTGACGAAATAGCCTCTGAAATCGGTTATTCAAAAAACTATATTATTAGAATTTTTAATGAAACTTACGGAATCACACCCTACCGCTATTTTATGGAAAGGAAGATAGAAGCGGCAAAACTTTACCTTGTAAACACACCCATGTCTGTCGGAGAGATAGCGGAGGAGCTGAATTTTGCCGACAGCCACTATTTTTCCAACTGTTTTAAAAAAATCTGCGGCATTTCCCCGAAGGATTTCCGAAAACTAAACCGCGGCAACGAGTATACTATACAAGGAATCAACAAGGATTGGAAGTGTAAGTTCGGTGTTTGATAAAGATTTTTTAAAGCAAATCGCCGTTCGTGACAGAGTTCTTCTTGAAAGAGCCTTTGAAACAATCAAGAACAACATCATACAAAAGCCCGAAGGCGCAGAGGATTTTGCCTTCGGGGATTTTAGAGGCATAGTGCCGTCCCCGTCAACCTACAAAGGCGTCTGGAACCGGGACGGCGCCTTTCATATGATAGCAGCCTCTTATTTCGACAGGGAGTTGGCTCACGACCAGGCAAGGATACTCTTCTCCCGTATGTCGGGAGACGGTCAGTTCCCCGACGTGATATATACAAACGGAAACGCCGTCACAAAATTCACGAAACCTCCCGTAATCGGATGGGCAATTATGTGCAGCGACAAAATTTCTCCGGACAGTGAATTCCTGAAACGATGCTACCCGTACATAGTAAAAAATATCGGCTGGTGGGAGAAAAAACGCAGCGACGGCAGACTGTTTTTCTATAATATAAGCAAAAATATAAGCAAAATGGAAAGCGGCTGGGACAACACCGTAAGATTCGATTTTCCACACAAGATAAACCACTGCCATGCCATAGACCTCAACTGCTATATGGCCGATTATTATCTTGCCGCCTCCTATATCGCGAAAAAAAATAGGAAACGGCGCAGACAGCAGGGAATTTCTTAAAAAGCGCAGCGCTCTCGCAGAAAAAATCAACTCTGAGCTTTACTGCTCTGAAAAAGGATACTACTGCGACTATGATTTCAAGCTCAGAAGATTCACAAACCGCCTTTCCCCCGCTTCGTTCATGCCGCTGTTTTCAAATATAGCAGACGCGGAGAAAGGTGCTCGCATGAAAGCGCTGGCGGAAAATCCAAAGTGCTTTTATAAAGGTATGCCCACAATCAGCTACAGCAGCAGACACTACAACTCATCCAAATACTGGCGCGGCCCCTGCTGGCTCAACACTGCATATTTTGCCGTAAGGGGCCTTTACAATTACGGATATAAAAAGCTCGCACAGAAATATATCGAAAATATTCTCGGCTGGTGCTCGGAAAACTCCGACAGCATCTACGAATATTACGATTCCGAAACAGGCAAGGGGCTGGGAGCCGCAGACTTCGGCTGGTCAAGCGTATTCATCGTTGAGCTTATACTTTTAAAATACGGAAAAAATATTATATAGCCTTTTGCGTTTTGAACGCAAAATCAAAAAGCGCCCGAGTTTATCTTCGGACGCTTTGATTTTTACGGGGAAGAGAGCACGAAATCTATTCAAATATTTCCTCAAGGCTCGCCTCTCTTTTCTCTTCCCCAGTCACAAGAAAAACACTCGGCACGTTTTCGACCCTGAATTGCTGAGCCAGCCTTTTTTCAAAATCTATGTCGGCAATACAAAGCCTGTAAAAATCCGCTTTTTCGGCGGCTATCTTTTCAAGCTCAGGCAAAAGCCTCTGACACTGCTCACACCATGAAGCGTAAAAGCAGAGCACCACCGGCTTTTCGCTCTGCTCCACCTGAAAAAAGTAATTTTCATCGGTAACTTTTTCCAGCAATTAACACCCTCCCCTTCGGAGCATCATTTTTTCCGAATATTATTCTCCCGCCGTTATTCCCTTAGCCGCTCCCGCGGCTGCTCTTATTCCCTCGGCAAGAGCGAACGCTACTGCTGCAGCCACAATAACGTATCTTACTATTTCGATTATTTTAAGGGTCCTTCCGGCCATGGAAAGAATATTTAGGTCTCTCAAAAGTCTGAGCATTTCAATTCTCCTTTCAGTTACAATTCTTATTTTTCACCTTAATCTACGCTGAGCAGCACTCCGTGAGCAATTCCGGGAATTGATTCTCCCTGCTTTGAAGAGGTGGGAGACATCAGGGCTCCCGTACCCACAAAAAGTACACTTTTAATTTCTCCTTCTCTGAGGAGCCTCATTATATAGGAGCACACTACGGCTCCGCTGCATCCGCAGCCTGAGCCTCCCGCATTTACGTCCTGCTTGCTCGGATCAAAAATCATAACTCCGCAGTCTCTGTGTACGGAAGAAATATCTACTCCGGATTCCTTTACCATAAGTTCGCGAAGAAGCTTAGAGCCCACGGAGCCCAGATCTCCCGTGAGAATCATGTCGTAATCCTCGGGACATGTGGAGGTATCATTCAGAAAATCCGTTATGGTGGCGCAGGCTGCCGGGGCCATGGCAGCGCCCATATTGTTAGTATCTCGTACACCCAGATCCTGAATGCGGCCTATTATGCCCTTCGTAATTCTGACTTTTCCCTTCGCCTTTTTAAGCACTGCGGCGCCCGCTCCCGTAACCGTCCACTGAGCGGCGGGAGGTCTCTGTCCGCCGTACTCCAGAGGATAACGAAACTGCCTTTCCGCAGAACAAAAATGAGAAGACGTTGCACACACGCAGGTATCAGCCGCTCCGCCGTCCACCATGACGCTTCCCATGAGCAGGGAAAGAGCCATTGTGGAACAGGCTCCGTATACTCCCGTGAAGGGGATATTCATTTCGCGCAGGCCGAAGGTAGTCCCTATACACTGATTGAGCAGATCGCCTGCGATAACAGCGTCCACTTGAGATGCCGCAGTATCCGACTTTGCAAGGGCTCTTATTATCGCCTCCCGCTGGATTGCGCTTTCAGCTTTTTCCCAGGAGCACTCGCCTGCCGTACTGTCAGTATAAATTTTATCAAATTCCTTTCCAAGAGGGCCTTCGCCCTCCTTTTTGCCCACAACTGCGGCGCTACCCGCAATTGTAGGCTTTGATGGAAAGCTGAGAGTGTATTTACCTGTTCTTTCCGCCATTATTTCTTCACCTTCCAGCTAAAATTAATATAAGCGGAAAATCCAGACTATAAGCCCGTATACCACGGCGGCGGCCGTACCGTAAACTATGACGGGTCCCGCTATGGAAAACATCTGAACTCCCGTTCCCATTATCCTACCCTCGCTTTGAAACTCCAGAGCGGGGGAAGCTACGGAATTGGCAAAGCCCGTTATAGGCACTATGGTTCCCGCTCCCGCAAAACGAGCTATTTTATCAAATACACCTATGCCTGTCAAAAAAGCGGTTATAAATATAAGTGTTACCGAAACGGCGGTACGAGCATCCTTTTCAGATGCTCCGAAATAGGAGTAAAGAGTAAAAAGTCCTTCTCCGAAAGTACAAATAAGCCCGCCCGTCAGATACGCCATTAAAAAATTTTTCACCATGGGGCTCGCAGGTGACGCCTTCTGCGCCATTTTTTCATATTCTTTTCCCGTTACTGCCATGTTTTTCACCCTTCGTTTCGTTTTCAACTTTGTTTTTCCCTCAGAAGGGATTTTTATTCCGTTTCATTCATATATAATTTACAAAATGCGTCTTGACTTGCTTTTTTCACAGACTTAAAATTTATTATAATTCATAAAATATATATCAGGCGGTGTTCACATGCCCCATCTTGTTGACGTAAGAAATGTTTATAAAATCTATAATCCCGGTGAAAACGAGGTCCACGCTCTGGACGGCATTTCCCTGACTATCGACGAAGGAGAGTTCGTCGCAATCGTAGGACAGTCGGGCTCTGGCAAATCAACGCTTATGAATATGCTCGGTCTCTTGGACGTGCCCACAAGCGGAGAATACTATCTGAACGGAAACAATACGGAAGGGCTTTCCGACGACGAGCAATCTGAAATCAGAAATAAGGAAATCGGATTTATCTTCCAGGGATTTAATCTTATCCCCAGCCTTTCCGCAAGAGAAAACGTGGAACTTCCGCTGGTGTACAGAGGTATGGGCTCAGAAGAGAGAAAAAGGCTTGCCCTCGACGCCCTTGAAAGGGTGGGCATGGGTCACAGAATCAACCACAAGCCTGCAGAGATGTCGGGCGGACAGCAGCAGCGTGTGGCTATCGCCAGGGCAGTAGCGGCAAAGCCTCCGGTTATACTTGCCGACGAGCCTACCGGAAACCTTGACTCTCACAGCGGCAAGGAGGTCATGAAAATCCTCAATGAGCTCTGCGACGAGGGAAGAACCGTAATACTCATTACCCACGACAATTCCATTGCCGACTCTGCCGGCCGTGTCATCAGGATACAGGACGGCAAAAAGATCGAGGACTATGTAAACGATTCTTATTTTGAGGCTCGCAAGGAACGTCTGCAGCAGAGAAAAGGCACCGATGAAAAAGCGGAAGCCGAAAATCCCGATAAAAACTAGGTTCAATGACAAAACCCGTCTGTGTGTAAAACTCAGACGGGTTTAATATGCAATTCAGCTTTTTTTCCGTTTCTCTTCGTCGGGAGAAAAATATATCAGGGAAAGCAGTACAGGCACCGTAAAAATAAGCGCCACGGGAACGAGGTCAGGATTTTTCAGGGCTCCGAAAAACACTATGCAGGACCCTGCCGCCGCCAAAATCGGACATGCGACTCCGAAAAATGAACTCTTTATCTCTCCCTTTTTATAAAGGGTATATACTTTATAATACAGCGGGATATAAACGGCATAGCTCATGGCCACCGACACCTCGGATATATCGGAATTTGCCATAAGCTCCCTTGCTGAAACAAAATAATGGACAAAGCTCCATATGAGCGTCAGGACAAAGGAAACTGCGGCGGAATAAAGAGGGATATTGCTTTTTTCACCGAGTTTTGAAAGCCTTGCAGAGAACGGCACCATATTTCCTCTTACTGCCAGAGAATAGGGCATACGGATATAGCCCAGTATTATACCGTTGACCGTTCCCATTACTGATATGATTATAAAAATCAAAATAATTTTTCCGCCGGCTTCTCCGAACAGAGTTCCGGCAACGGAATAAACGTGGGAGTCTCCCATGGAGATTATGGCATCGGGACCGAGAAAAAGGGAAACGCCCGTAAAATAAGCCACATATACCCCCAGAACTATAAGAGGACCTATTACAAGAGCACGCGGCAGATTTTTGGATTCGTTTTTTATTTCGTGAGAAATAGACGTTGAGATGATCCAGCCGTCATAGGAAAAGGCGATTGGGGCGACGGCGCTTATCCAGCCCACGGAGCTGACGGCAGTTGCTTCGGATACGGCCGTCAAGTGAGGCTTCCCGAACAGAAACCCCGCCGCCGCAAAAAGCACCAGCGGAATCAGCTTTACAACCGTTGACAGATTCTGAAACAGTGCGCCGAATTTCGGTGCAGCGCAGTTATATATATATGAGAAACAGCAGAACACTAAACCTATGGCCATTTCGGTACTTAATTTGTTTTCCAGTCCGAAAAGCATACAGGTATAAACTCCGATAACTCTTGCCACAACCACAAGCAGCGCCGGATAATAGACGAAGGTCTGAAACCATCCTGCGGCACAGGCGGCTCGCGGAGAAATGAATTTTTCAGCATACCCTATAAGACCTCCTGCGGAATCCGTGCGCTTGGCAAGCTCCCCGAAGGTAAGGCCTCCGAAAACTATGCTTACGGCCCCCAGAACAAATACGATTATTCCTTTCGCAACGCTTCCTCCGGCAGCGTAAAGGATATTGTCGGTTTTGAAAAATATACCCGAGCCTATACAGATGCCCACAATCATGGCAACAGCAGTGGGCAGGGAATATTTTTTCGTACTTCGCTCCATGGTATCCTCCTTTGCCTTGGGTTTTGTTTTCCATCAATCCGCTGAATCAAATAATGATGCTGCTTACATGTATTGATCTGCCTCAGTTATTAAATGTGAACGTTCCCTCACTTTATTCGTCACTTACAAATATACTTTATTGTATATGATAATATACACATTCGCAAGAAAAAAGTAAACTCAGCCCATCTTCAAAACGGCGGATAAAATCCATTTTGCAGTTTTGAAGAGCTGCAAAATTACAATCAAGGAAAAAGCAACTTTTTCTGCGGGTGCTTTAAAGCGGGGGGCTTTTCCGAGATTTCGCGTTTCTTTTCTCCTGAAAAAGGCCGTATAAGGGCTTATTCCTTGACAAACAGCAGTCAAATTTGATATTATATCGTGTAACGTAAAAATGAGAAACCGTATTACAGCACAGAGATAATTCTATGTAACCGCAAATGCGGAAAAAACAGGAGAGGATCAACTGTTATGAATACTGAAAATCTTTGCATGAATTGCATGAGGGAAACAGGCGGCGAAAAGCAGTGCCCTTACTGCGGATTCCGTGCCGATTCTCCTCAGATGCTTCCCCACCTTCCCCTTCGCACCCTTGTGGGCGGACGCTATCTGGTAGGCAGACTTCTCGAATTCAACGGAGACGGTGCGACATACATGGGATGGGATTCAACCCAAAATACTCCCGTATGCATAAGAGAGTTTCTTCCGGACGCCATATCTCAGAGAGATGCCGAAACCCTTGAACTTAAACCACAGATCGGTTCGGAATCCGTATTCAGTGACTGCTATCAGAGCTTTCTGGAGCTTTGGCGCAAGCTGGTAAGAATGAGAGGACTCACCGCCCTTATCTCGGCTTTCGACATCGTAGAAGACTACGGCACCGCTTATGCCGTATCAGAACATATTGAGGGAATTACACTCCGTGATTACCTGCTCCAGAGCAAGAACGGATATATTTCCTGGGAACAGGCGCGTTCAATGTTTATGCCCGTACTTTCTACTCTCGGCACTCTGCACACTGCGGGAATAATCCACAGAGGTATTTCTCCCTCTACCCTGATAATAGGCAGCGACAACAAGGTGCGCATTACCGGCTTCAGTATCGGCCAGGCGAGAACCGCACGAGGTGATATTACAGCTCAGCTCTTCCCCGGCTACGCCGCAATTGAACAATACGGCTTTGAAGGCAGACAGGGACCCTGGACCGACATCTACGCTTTCGCAGCTGTCCTTTACAGAGCTCTCATCGGCAGCACCCCCATCGAAGCCACCTCAAGGGTCACAAATGACAAAATGATGATTCCGGGTAAGTTTGCAGAGCAGATCCCTGCTTATGTCATAAACGCCATGATAAACGCCATGCAGATCCTTCCCGAGGACAGGACCCGCACAGTAGATCAGCTCAGAGGTGAGCTTTCAGCCGCTTCCAGTTTATCGGGAGGATATACGGCAGGCATCCCCTACTCCAAGGAGGATGAAGTTCCACAAAAGAAACAGAAAAAGGGAATGAGCAGGGAAAACAAAAAGATCGCTCTCCGAGCAGGCGTGCTCAGCGCTGTGGCCTGCATTGCCATTATAATCGTAGTCGTCCTCCTTGCTTTCCGAGAGGATATTTTCAAGAGCAGCGAAAACGATGATATTCTTCCCAGCGGCTCTGTCAGCGAACAGCAGATCCAGATACCCAAATTTGAAGGCCAGTATTATTCTACCATCCGCGCTACGGCAAGCTGGAATGCCACCTATGAATTCACGGTAAAGGAAGAATACAGCGATACCGTTACGGAAGGCATGGTAATTTCTCAGGATCCCGAGCCCGAATCCACACGGACTCTTCCCGCAAACGGAAAGATCAAGGTTACTCTTGTGGTGAGCAAGGGACTTAAAATGGCTAAGCTTCCCAACGTTGTAAATTCAAAATATGAGGACGCTGTCAAGGCTCTCGAAGAGGAAGGATTTACAAATATTTCCAAGGTTACCAGACTCAACGACGGAACTCATGAGGCAGGAACCGTTTACTCCATGACTCCTACAGATTTTGAAAAGGAATACAGAGTGGACGAAAAGATTTTCCTCCAGGTATGGGGAGAACCTGAAACAGCCGCCGAGCCCTCTTCAGCCGAAGAGACACCTTCAGCCGGCGACGAAGCGCTCTCCGAAAGCACCCAGGATGCACAGTAAGCTTTTATAACAGATTTTCTAATTGCCGCTTCGTTAACCGCGTTGCGGCAATTGCTATGAAAGGAGCTTGACAAATGTTAACCGTAAGGGACTTTACCGAAAAAGACCGTACAGCGTACATGGCCATGAGCAGGGATTTTTACGGCGGAGACAGCGCCATTGCTCCCGTCTGTGAGGATAATTTCTCAAAAACCTTTGAGGCAGTTTTAAATAAAAACGTCAGGGGCTGCATCATAGAAAAGGACGGCAAAAGGGCAGGCTATGCCCTCCTTCCCTGTTTTTGGAGCTGCGAAGCGGGGGGAATGACAGTGGTGCTCGACGAACTCTACATTCTTCCCGAGTTCAGAGGCTCAGGTCTCGGCTCACAGTTCATGGAATGGCTTTTGAATGAATATGAAAACACACCGAGAATCCGCCTCGAGGTATGCAAAGCCAATCTCAGGGTAAAACATCTTTATGAAAGATACGGCTTTAAAGATCTGCCGTACCTTCAGATGACAAGAGACAAGACCCTTTAAGGAGGGAAAAATATGTTTGTAGATAAAGTTAAAATCAAAATCAAAGCGGGAAACGGAGGAAACGGCGCGGTATCCTTTCACCGCGAAAAGTATATCGCCTCGGGAGGACCCGACGGCGGCGATGGAGGAAGGGGCGGCAACATCATCTTTGAGGCCGACTCAAACCTCTCAACTCTTGCCGACTTCCGTTACAAGAGAAAATACACCGCTCAGTCGGGACAGAACGGCTCTGCAGGAAGAAGAAACGGCAAAAAAGGCGAGGACCTTATAATCAGAGTTCCCAGAGGCACTGTTATAAGGGAGGCGGAGACAAACACCATCATGGCCGATATGTCGGGCGATGAACCCTTTATCGCCGCCAAAGGCGGCAGAGGCGGCTGGGGCAATCCTCACTTTGCCACCCCCACAAGACAGACCCCTCGCTTTGCCAAAAACGGCACTCCCGGCGAAGAATGGGAAGTTATTCTGGAATTAAAGCTCCTTGCCGACGTGGGACTTATCGGCTTCCCCAACGTGGGAAAATCCACCCTTGTCTCCGTAGTGAGCGCCGCAAAACCCATAATCGCCGACTATCACTTTACCACTATCACCCCCGTCTTAGGCGTTGTCACCCATCGCGACACCTCCTTTGTAATGGCCGACATACCGGGACTTATCGAAGGCGCAAGCGAGGGCATCGGCCTCGGGCACGAGTTCCTGCGCCACGTTGAGCGCTGCCGTATGCTGGTACACGTTGTAGACGTCTCGGGCAGCGAGGGCAGAGACCCCATAGAGGATTTTGAAATAATAAACCGCGAGCTGGCTGACTTTAACAAGGAGCTTTCAGAGCGTCCCCAGATAGTGGCAGGCAATAAGATCGATCTTGCCGACGACGAGACAAAGGAACGCTTTATCAAATATGTGACCGATAAGGGATATGAATTCTATCCCATATGCGCCCCCATTTTAGAGGGCACTGCGGAGCTGCTTGACGCAGTTTGCAGAAAGCTCAAAGAGCTGCCGCCGATTATCCGCTACGAAAGCAGCGAGATACCGCTGGAGGCCCTCGAAAGCAAGGCGGGAGAAAGCTTTACTGTTACCGTACAGGACGGCATTTACTTTGTGGACGCCCCGAAACTTGTTCCCGTGCTTTCGAGAGTAGACCTTGACGACTACGAATCCCTTCAATACTTCCAGAGGGTTTTAAGATCCTCGGGCATCATAGACGCTCTTCTCGAAAAGGGAATCCAGGAGGGCGACACCGTAAGCCTCTACGACATTGAATTCGAATTTGTAAACTGACGGGGAAACAAAAATGGAGATACTTTCAGGAAATTCTTGCGATCCCCTGCAGCTCAGCTCCTTGGCCCTTGCCTTCGTGGGCGATACAGTCTACGACCTGCTGGTGAGGGAAACCCTTGTATCCGACGCCAACCGACCCGTCAACGCACTGCACAGGCTTGCAGTAGATAAGGTTAAGGCATCGGCTCAGGCCCAGGCGATAAAAGATATCCTTCCTCTTCTCACGGAAGAGGAAGCGTCAGTTTTCAAAAGAGCCCGCAACACCAGAACCCACCATTTGCCCAAAAATTCAAACCCTGCCGATTATCACTACGCCACAGGTCTCGAAGCCCTGTTTGGTTATCTTTATCTGAAAGGCGAAATTCAGCGCGTACGGGAAATTTTCCGTTTGATAAACGGAAGATAACGGAATATAATATTTTTGTATATATGCCTGCGTTTTCAGCGCGGCATATTCAGCACAATCTTATCAAGCGCAGTTATCCCATAAAAAGTCTTTTTTATGAAAAATATTTTACGGCGGTGATTAAGCGTGAAAAAGAAAACCAAATTCAAATCTCCCGGACGAGAGAGAGTAAGGGAAATCATAACCCACTTCATTTTTTGTACCGCGGGCTGCTTTCTCTACTCCGTAGGCGTAAATATGTTTACGGCCCCCAACCAAATCGCTCCCGGAGGGGCGACGGGCCTTGCCATAGTCATAAATTATGTGTCCGACATAATCCCTATCGGTACGGCAAACCTCATCATCAACATCCCCCTTTTCCTGCTGGCCTGGAAATTCCTGGGCTTTAAATTCATAGTCGGCTCAGCGGGAGTAACGGTGCTCCTTTCCGCAATGCTCGATATAACGGCCGTCTTCCTCCCCGCCTATCAGGGCGACGAGCTGCTGGCCTGCCTTTTCGGCGGAGTCCTCAACGGCGCCGGCCTTGCCCTGATCCTTATGAGAGGATTTACCTCCGGCGGCACCGATATTATGGGAAGGCTCCTGCGTCTTAAATGGCCCCACATCTCCATGGGAAGGGTCATACTTGCGGCGGACCTGCTCGTAATCGCAATTTCGGGAATAGTTTTCCAAAGCATCGAAAGCGTCCTGTACGCTATCATTACGGTTTTCGTAAGCTCAAGGGCCATTGACTACATCCTCTACGGCACAGGCAACGGCAAAATGCTCATGGTATTTACGGAAAAGGCGGACGACATTGCAAGGGCCGTCACAGGGCAGACTCCCCGCGGGGTATCCATTCTCCCCGTAAAGGGCGGATACACGGGCAAGGATAAAAACATGGTCATCTGCGCCGTAAGAAGCAGCGAGGTTTCGAGGATAAACAAAATCATAACCTCCGTTGACCCCAATACCTTTACCATAATCAGCGAGGCGGGAGAAATCCTCGGAGAAGGCTTTAAATCCGCCGACGAAAACAATCAGTAAACAGTCCTTTATTCCTTTGCGTATTTGCAAAGGCTCAAATATTGTGATAAAATATTAAAGTTATATTTTTTCAGGAGGATTTTATATGTCGGGACATTCAAAATGGAGTACAATCAAGCGTAAAAAAGAAAAAACCGACGGTCAGCGCGCCAAGGTTTTCACTAAAATAGGCAGAGAAATCGCCGTAGCGGTCCGTGAAGGCGGCCCCGATCCGTCATCAAACTCAAAGCTCAAAGACGTCATTGCAAAGGCGAAGGCCAATAACGTCCCCAACGATAACATTGAGAGAATCATCAAGAAGGCGTCGGGAGACGGCAACGCAGACAACTATGAGGAAATCGTATATGAGGGATACGGCCCCTCAGGCATCGCGGTTATAGTTGAGGCTCTCACCGACAACCGCAACCGCACCGCCGCAGACGTTCGCCACTACTTCGACAAGTACGGCGGAAACATGGGGCAGACAGGCTGCGTTTCCTTCATGTTTACAAAGCAGGGCGTCATCCTCATCGAGAAAGAGGACGTGGACGAGGAAAAGCTTATGGAGGACGCTCTCGAAGCGGGCGCTTCCGACTTCCTCACCGACGACGACGTATTCGATATCAGAACCGAGGTATCGGATCTCGGCGCCGTAAGAGACGCTCTTGAGGCAGCAGGTTACACCTTTGTTTCGGCAGAGGTCGAGTATGTACCCAGTACATACACTGCCCTCACAAACGAGGACGACATCAAAAACATGAGCAAGATGCTCGAGATGTTTGAGGACAACGACGACGTTCAGGCAGTCTGGCACAACTGGGAAAACGAGGAATAATAATTTCAACGGCGTTCTTTCGAACGCCGTTTTTATTTAATTTTTCTTTTTTCATCTTTATATCCGAAAATGCCTGATTTTTTCGTTTTTTGTTGTTGAAAAACACCTTATGAAACATAGGCAAGCACAACATATTGTTAATTCCCCCTTGACATCTGCCATATATTGTGATATACTTCCCTCAAGAAAGTTGAAATATACTTTTTCAGAGCTCAGTCCCGATAATGGGACTGAACGTCAAAAAATGTCGAACATTTGTATTGACATTTGATTTTGATGTGATATAATACAAATTGTAAGTGAGGAACAAATGTTCGCAGAGGAGGTATTTATCATGGCACTTGATTCCATTTTGACAATATTATTTTCAATACTTGCGACAGGACTTTTGATTTTCGGATATCTCAATGAAGAAAAAGTAATCGATTTTGAGGATAAAATCATCCTTAAAATCAAGCACACCGTAATTTCCGCAGTCAGAAAATCGGCTGCTGCAAGACGAGCAGAAGCTATTCCGGCGCACCGAAAAGCGGCCGGAGTACGCACTGAGCCGAATCCCAGGTCTCCCCGCAGAAAAGTCAGAACAGGTACCGATTCGGGAAGAGCGGCATAAATTCCAACACCTTTTTTTGAAATAATCCTTTCATAACTGCATTTAAAAGACAGACGGAGAGCGGCTGAAAACCGTTTTACGCCTGTCTTTTGTCTTTTTTATTTAATTATTTCCTGTAGAGGCGTTTCTCCTTACTTTTAGAATTACGCGGTTTTTGAAATTTGTTTTAGCTAAAACTTATAAATACCAATCTTCTGATATTTTTTAATTTAGACATTTTACAGATTATTCATTGACTTTTCCGCTCATGTTGTTTATAATCTTTTTGAACGCAAAAGAAAACTGAAATTAACGGAGGTGTTTCTTATGGATTTTGTTAAAAAGCTCTTGAAGGTTCTTGCAGTTGTTGCGGCAATCGCAGGCGTAGCGGCAGCTATCTATTATGCCGTAAATAAGTTTATGGCTAAGAAAAAGGCTATCCCTCACGATGAATATGAAAACTATGTTTCATGCTCCTGCTGTGACGATGAGTTTGTCTCCGAAACAACAGTCGGCTAAAATCTAATTTGACGAAATGCCGCCCGGCCTTCACGGTTCGGGCGGTTTTTATTTTTGGAAAATTTGATTTATATCCTCTTTCATCAAAAAAGGACGCAGATTTCTCTGCGTCCTTTCCTTTACGGATATCAAATACCGAAAATTACATTTTGTAAGCGTCCTCGAGGCCGGGCAGATGACGTGTGTCAAGAACTACCTTACCCTTGAGCTTATCGAGGTTGTTGCGGATCTCTGAATGTCCCACAAGTACGACTACCATATCCACATCATTGAGGAAGGCGTCAAGGTCATGGTACTGGTTGGGAACTATGTCGGCGGAGATAAAGGGATCGTATACCTTTACGCCGGAAGCGAGGTGGCGCTCCATACACTCGAGCATCTGAAGAGTGGGGCTCTCACGGATATCGTCAACGTCCTCTTTGTATGTCAGGCCGTAGAGACCTACGCGGGTAACGTCCTTGAGGCCGTTCTCCTTCATGATTTCATTGATTCTCTCAAGGACGAACTCGGGCATTGAGTCGTTTATCTTACGGGCCGCAAGAATGATGTTTGCAAGTCCGGGATAATCGCCCACAAGGAACCAGGGGTCAACGGAGATGCAGTGACCGCCGACGCCGGGGCCGGGTGTAAGGATGTTTACACGGGGATGAAGGTTTGCTATCTTGATGATCTCGTAAACGTCCATTCCGCCGCTGCGGCAGATTTTTACAAGCTCGTTGGCAAAAGCTATGTTGATATCGCGGAATGTATTCTCAACAACCTTTGACATTTCGGCTGTGCGTATATCCGTTACAACGATCTGAGCTTTGCAGAAGCTGCTGTAAATCTCCTTGACCTTTTCGCCTATCTCGGGCTCGTCGGCGCCGATTGTACGGGCGTTGTGTGAAAGCTCATAGAGCATATTTCCGGGAAGGATACGCTCGGGAGCATGGGCAAGGTGGATATCCTTACCGAGGACAAAGCCTTTTTCCTCGATTACGGGACGTACAAACTTGTCGATAGTTCCGGGAGAAATCGTGGATTCCACAATTACGATGCCGCCCTTGGGGCATACTTCCATAACGCTCTTTACGGCGTTTACAACATAAGTGGGATCGATTTTCTTGTTGTCTTTCTCATAAGGCGTCGGCACCGCTACAATGTAAGCGTCGGCGGCTACATATTCGTTTGAAAAGACAATACCGTTTTTGAGAGCGTCGGCAAAAAGCTGATCGAGACCCTTTTCTTCAAAGGTAAGCTCTCCGTTCTGCAATTTCTTTGTAAGGTCACGGTTATAGTCAACTCCCGTAACCTTTACATTGTTTGCCGCCAGGGACAAAGCCGTGGGCAAACCGATATATCCGAGTCCTACTACACAAACGTGCATAATGTCACCCTCCGTTTATTTTTGCTTTTTATCTTAATGGCGTGAGAAGAGCGCCAAAAATAAAAACGACACAAGATGGATCTGCCTGCCTATGCGCTTTGGCTCTCGAAGGAGACGGAAAAGCCACTCAAGGCCGCATTTCTGCATCCACCGGGGAGCGCGGGGAATGGTTCCGCTCACAACGTCAAAGGAGCCGCCTACGCCCTGGAACACCTTTGCGCAGACCTTATCCATATTTTCAACTATCCAGTTTTCCTGTCTGGGAGAACCCATGGCCACAAGCACTATGTCGGCGTTGGAGGCGTTTACCGCGTCCACAACAGCCTGCTTGTCCTTCTGATAGCCGTTCATTGTTCCCGCTATCTGAATATTTGGGTATGTCTCAATAAGCTTTTCCCTGGCCTTTTGAAGGATTTCCTCCTTAGCGCCGTACATGAATATTCTGTATCCGTTTTCGTCGGATAATTCGCAGAGCATTTTCATGCTGTCTATGCCCGTTACGCGGCTTCTTATTTTACCGCCTCTGAGCTTTGAAGCATACACCACTCCTACACCGTCGGCAATCTGGTATGTAGCGTTGTTGAGAAGATTTTTAAGGGCTTCGTCTTTGCGGGCCTTCAAAATCTTTTCGGGATTGATAGCCACCAGAAAAGCCTTTCTCTGTGCTTCCAGGTCCTCTTTGATTGCCGCCTTTATCTGGGGATAGTCCGTAACGCAGACCTGTACTCCCAATATAGTTTCTTTCTCCATTTTTTAACCCTTCACTTCCTGTTATTGTGCATCCGTTATTTCCGCAAAGCTCCGCAAAATGCCTTCGGTATACTCCGTGAGCATATCCGGCTTCTTTTCGGCTTTTTCAAGATGTATCATAGCGTCCGTCAAATCCTCACAGCCTTTCAAGCCGTCGTTATATTTTTCGAGACGCTTCGGAAACAGAAGCTGTAAGCCGAGGCACTGAGCCTCTCTCAGGGCAATGCCCTGACCCTCATACCTTGAGGTCATTATAAAGGCGTCGGCTTTTTTCAGGTAACGGTAGGGGTTCTGCTGATTACCCAGGAAAAATACCTTTTTGTCGATTCCGTACTGAGCGCACAGATTACGGAGCTCCTCCTTCAGGGGGCCGTCTCCCATAATGTACAGCCGCAGATCGTCCCTGGCCTGACAGGCTTCCTTCATGTGAAGAAGCATTTCGTCGTAGCCCTTTACGGGAGCAAGATAACCCATGGCCATTATATTGACACAGCTTTCTTCCGGAGAAAATTGCGTCTCCTCTTCCTTCATTGAGAGTATCTCTTTTACGTTTACAAGATTCGGTATAACAGTGATCTTTTTATCCTTTATTCCGGTAAGGGTGCGGAAAGCGTCCGCCGCTCCCCGAGACACCGCGACAAATTCATCGTAATATCTGAATTTCGATTTAAACTGATTATATAAAAGTCTGAACTTTTTGTTATCCTCGTAGCGGCGCTCCATGTCGGTATGTATCCACATTATTCGCTTTTTGGCATTGGAACACAGCGCCCCTACGGCGCACTCGTTCCAGTAGCTGTTGAAATCTATGGCTATATCATATTCTTTCTCACGGCTTACGCTTTTACCGTACATTTTTCGCGCAACCGCAAAGGGCATGAGCTTATTATATGAGGGATACGCCTCTGCTTCAATGACGTTCACTTCCGACGGAATGGAGCTGCGGAAAAAATTGCCCTTGCTGAATAGAAACAGATCAATTTCATATTCGTTTAAATCTATGAGATTGAGCAGATTCAAAAGGGATTTCTGGATACCGCCTACCTGCAAATCACTTTGGAACAAAGCGATTTTTTTCATTGGTGACTCACCCTCTTTTAGCTGATATATGTTTGCTCTTTTGACGTGGTTTCGGTCGGCAGACATTCGGGCCTGCCTCCTTTTATTATAACAAAAAACGTCATAGTGTCAATAGAAACGACTTTTTCAAAACCTTTGGGACAGCGCAAAAGCCGTGAAATTAATTTGTCCGTCACGGCTTTAAAATGCGATTATTTTTTACTTTTCTCCCTGCCGCTCCGTTATTTTGTCCTCTTTCTTCATTTCGGCGGCCTTTCTTTGTCCGGGAAGGATTTTAAAGATTATAAACACGAAGGCGGAAACTCCCATGAGTATGGGGTAATATAGATTAGGGATTATCTCAACAGGGGTGACGGCCGCAAGGCTTGCCGCTGTCAGAAGCTGTGCGCCGTAGGGGATGATGCCCTGAAAGACGGAGGTGAATATGTCAAGGAGCGACGCCACCGTCTTGTTCTTGACCTCGTATTCATCGCCTATCTCCTTGGCTATGGGCGCGGCGATAACTATGGCTATGGTGTTGTTGGCGGTGCAGATATCCACAAGGGAGGCAAGTCCCGCAATGCCCATCTCCGCTCCTCTGGTGGTGCGCACCCTGGAGCGTATGGCGTTAAGTATGAACTGGATACCGCCGTTCTCCTTTACAAGGGACACCACTCCCGCAACGATAAGTGAGATTATCGAAATATCGTACATGGAGGTGATGCCTTCGCCGAGGATTCCGAACATCTCGAGAAACGTGAATTTCCCGGCGACAAATATTCCCACGACGGCAGAGGCTATTATGCCGCTGCCCAGAACCACAAATACATTAAGTCCGACAAGGGCTCCTACGAGGACTATCATATATGGAAGGATCTGGAAAAGATTATAGGAAAGGTCTCCCTGGACCGAGTAATTGCCTCCTCCCGCTTTTAATACCAGCAGCACGACGGTTATTACGGCGGCGGGGAGAACTATGAGAAAATTCTGCTTGAATTTATCCTTCATTTCGCAGCCCTGGGTACGGCAGGCCGCTATGGTGGTATCAGAGATCATGGAGAGATTGTCGCCGAACATGGCTCCGCACACGACGGCGCCTACGCACAGGGCAATGGGCATACCTGTTTTTTCAGAAATACCTACCGCAATGGGGGTGAGGGCTGTAATGGTGCCTACGGAGGTGCCCATGGAGGTAGAAATAAAGCAGCCTATTACGAAAACACCGAGAACCGCAAGGCTCGAGGGCAGCACGGAAAGGCCGAAATTTACCGTGCTCTCAACGCCTCCCGCAGCCTTCACTATTCCGCTGAAGGCTCCCGCAAAGATGAAAATGAGTATCATCGTGACAACGTTGGTATCGCCTGCGCCTCTGGCAAACACTGCCATTTTCTCCTCAAAGCCCAGTTTTCTGTTCTGGAACAGAGCCACGACAAGGGCTATCACAAAGCCAACTACGGCGGGCATACTGTAAAAATCACCCGACACTATTCCTATTACGGCGAACAGCACCAGAAATACGGCTATTGGCAGCAGTGCGGCAGGGTTCCCCTTTTCGGCTTTTCTTTTTTTCTTTTCCATATCTTTCTCCCCCGAAGCAAGGTCAAATTTTCTTCGAATATTTAATCAAACATTTAATCAAATATAGATTTATATATTACTATAACGCCGCTTCTTTTTCAAGTTTTTAGTATTATTTTGATTAAAAATCGTTATTTTAAAAGAAATTTATGTGCAGTAAATAGAAAGCCGTCTGCGAAAATCGCAGGCGGCTCTTTTAAATATTCTTATCAAAAAGCTTCTTGAACTTATCTTATATCGTCGTCAATATCCCTTTCCCCGGAAATGACCGCGCCCGTGTAGGCGTTTATATCGTACTCGTATTCGTACTTATCAAAGTCGAACTCCACCTCGTATTTTACGACACCGTCGTCACTTTCGAGCTTTACGGAAACCTTCTTGGCGTCGGAGGCCGAAACTCCCGCCGCCTTAAAGGCTATCTCCTTGGCTTTATCCTCGCCGATAACATTCTCGGATGAGGAAGCCGCCGATGAGGATGCGACTGTCTCGGCGGGCTTGACGTAGTCGTCATCCTTTTCCGACTCGTATTTCTTCACTGCGCCTGTAAGCGCGTCGATGTCATACTCATATTCAGTGCCGTCGCACTTGAACTCGACCTCGTATTCGATTCCGTCCTCGTCGGCCTCAAGCTTCACGCTGATGTCGTATGCCTTATCCTCGGACACTCCCGCATGGTCGAGAGCCGCATAGAGGGCTTTCTCCATGCCGATATACTCATCCTGGGAGACAAGTGCGTTTGCCTTTTCCTGCTCGTTCCAATCCTCAATGGCGTCCTCGATGTTCTCATGGATGCTGTCATCGTATTCATAGCGGATGATCTTGCTGATATCTATATTCTTGCTCTCCACAAGAGCAGCGATTTCGGAAATGGTCATTGATGAAAGGGTCTTCGCATCAAGGTCGGGGGCGATCGTCAGGAGCTGGGTGATAAACGCCGCCTTGCCGTAGGAGATACCGTATTCCTTGGCCGTATCGGCTACGGACTTGTCGTCGGTCACAACCTGATTGAATACCGTAGCAGAAACATTGTTGTCGCTCAGAGCCTTTCTGACATTGCTCACTACCTCAATGCGTATGCGCTCGGCCTTCTGGGCGTCGTCGTTCTGAACGCTTACAAGCACGTTTTCATTGTTCACTTCACTGAGATACCCCTTTTGAGCCATGGAGCCGATAAGAGCATTTACCGTTACGTCAACGTCGGTATTTTTGAAATCCATACCGTCAATGATGATTTTTCCGTCCTCGTTGAGGGGTTCAACTTTTTTGACCTTGTCGGATTTTCCCGTTATGATTTCAACGCTGGGATTTACGTCAATTGTGATTTTCGATTCCGTAAGGGCGTTGCCTGCAAAATATGCGGCGCCGCCAAACATTATGGCGACAGCTGCACAGGCAGCGATTATCTTCCCTGCAAATTTTTTCTTATTATTCTTACTTGGCATTATGTTCGCCATCCTTTCGTCTTTGACGACGTCAGCGGACATCACCTTTTCAAAAACATCGGGAGTCATATCGGAAACGGCTCTCTTGAGTCTCGCTTCGATCTCTTTATTTGTCATCTCCGTCTCTCCTTTCCGAATTCTCAAGGTGTTTTTTCAGCTTTGAAAGCGCCCTTGCGTATTTAGATAAAACCGTGGAAAGCGGTAATTCAAGTATTTCGGCAATTTCACGGTGCTTTATTCCCGAAACGGCGTGAAGCATCACTATCTGCCTCTGCGTATCGTTCAATACTCCGAATGCTGCCTCAAGCACAAGGCGGTCTTCCAGGTCGGACACCTGATCGAAGCCCTTTTCGTCCACATCTTCACGGGGCGTAAGCTCTACGATTTTTTTATCGCGGCGGATTTTCATCAGCGCACAGTTGCGTGCTATGGTGAAAATCCAGGCCATGGGCTTGCCCATAGGTTTATAAAGATGCGCACATTCTCTTATCTTCAAATAGGTATCCTGCATAACGTCCTCTGCGTCATGGTGATTTTTCAGTATAGACAGGATAAAGCCGTAAACCGCCTTATCGGTAAGGGAGTAGAGAAGTCTGAATGCTTCGCCGTCGCCCTCTCCGGTTTTGGCTATGAGCTCGTCGCTGAGCTCAGGCGCCCCGGCGGCCATGCTCTTTATCTCAGCCGGCATGGATAAAGATAGAAATAAAAACATAAGCTTTTGTCCTTTCTGACTATATAATGCTGGGTATCTGCGTTTTATTGCACAGCATTGAAAAAATTTTTAACGGACAGAAAAAATCTTATAAACCGTAACCAACAAGGTAAAATATTTACACATATTACTCCAAAAGACTTTAAACGAAATATAGCCAACTCTCAAGTAAATTAAAATTCATAAAGATTTCTCATAACATATTTCTATTGTGTCAAAACAGGTCTTAATCTTTCCGTATGTAGCAAATCCGCATGCTTCATAAAAATTCCTTGCCCTATTATTATCCGCAAAGACCCAAAGCATTACTTTAATATATCCGGCAGCTTTAATATCAGCTAACACCCTTTCCATCATTTTTGTTCCGTATCCTTTTCTCCACTTATCCTGTAAACTGTGAATACAGATAAGCTCCGCATATTCCGGCATATCTTTATCCCTTGCTTTATCCCACCAAGCGATGCAATGAGGTTTGCCGTTCACCTCAAGAATATAACCATTTCCAACGCCTTCATCAAGCGATCTCTTATACATTTCTGTGGCACGATTCATTTGTGTAGCTTTCTGCAATACTTCATTTGACAAAATATTATGAAATGCCGCTTTCCAACTCTCAGTTTGTATATAAGCCAAATCTGATTCGTCACCTGATTTTGCTTTTCTAATCAAATAATCCATATTGTCAGCTCCTCTAAAAGCATTGTTATAACACAAATTTAAGTGTTTGCGTTTGCATGTATAAAGCCTCATATCTCCATAAAAATCACAACAGAATAAACGTACAGTCATTAATATAATAGGATTGTAAACCAAAATCACCGTTTGCGCAATTACACAATTAAATATCAGCAATTAAATTCAGTGGAGGAAGAGAAAAAACATCCCTGTCATGTTATACTTAACCTGAAAATCTGTGTTTTGAGGTAAAAATAAAATGAAGAAAAAGGATTTTGAATTAATAAAAAATTATATGCTTTCATCAACGAGCGACAGCGCCCATGACAGAGAGCACGTTTACAGGGTTCTTTTTACGGCTCTCGACATTGCGCAGTATGAAAAGCAGGTGGATTACGACGTTCTCATCGCCGCCTGTCTGCTGCATGATACAGGGCGCAGAGAGCAGCTTGAAAACCCTGGGCTGTGCCATGCCGAAGTCGGAGCGAAAAAAGCATATGTTTTCTGCATCGAAAACGGATTTTCGGAAGATTTTGCGAAAAAAGTCGCTTCATGCATTTTAACCCACAGGTTCAGAAGCAGCAATCCCCCTGAAACCGTTGAAGAAAAAATTCTTTTTGACGCCGACAAAACAGACGCTGCCGGTGCGCTGGGTATTGCAAGAACCATTTTTTACAAAGGAAAAGCAGGCGAGCCGTTATATTCATTAAATAAAGACGGCGCCGTATCCGACGGAGCAGATGACGAAGAACCCTCCTTCTTTCAGGAATATAAAAAGAAACTCGAAAAGCTTTACTCGAAATTCTATACGGAAAGGGGAAAAGAGATCGCTTTGCAAAGGCAGCCTGCCGCCGTATCCTTTTACGAAAGCATGTTGAAAGAAATATCGCAGTCGCGAAACGAGGCTGTGAAAATCCTTGCCGAAAAAACCTGCGGAGACTGATACAAACCATATATGGCGCCGCGTAAATCTCTCATATCTGCCCCGAGCTTTCGTCATCGCGCAGCAATTGTCTCCGAAGCTTTTCAATTCACAATGCCTCTTTTTTCTATTTAGATAAAATGTGCAAAAAATATACATAAACTTTTATAATAATACATTAAATCCCATTGTTTTTCCTTTACTAATAAACATTTTTTATGTATAATGAAGCCGAAAACAACACAAAGGAGGGTTTAACTTTGATTACCTATAAGGGGAAGGACTTTTTCCTTAAAGGAGAAAAATTTAACATTTATGCAGGTGCGATACATTACTTCCGCAATCTGCCTGAATATTGGGAGGACAGGCTCCTTAAATTGAAACTTGCCGGATTCAATACGGTTGAAACATATGTGTGCTGGAATCTCCACGAGCCTAAAAAAGGTGAATTTGACTTTTCTGGAATCCTTGATATCGAGCGTTTCCTTGATATAGCCCAGTATCTTGGCCTCAACGCCATTGTGCGTCCGGGTCCATATATCTGTGCCGAATGGGATTTCGGAGGACTACCCTCATGGCTCCTCAAAGACAAAAATCTCCATATTCGCTGCATGGACCCCCTCTACACGGCCCACGTCAGGGATTTCTACAAGGAACTTTTTTCAAGGCTTTACAGCCATCAGGTGACCCAAGGCGGAAACATCATAGCCATGCAGGTCGAAAACGAGTACGGCAGCTACGGCAACGATAAGGAGTATCTTGCTTTCATCGAAAACCTTATGAAGGAATGCGGCTGTGAGGTAATGATGTTTACCTCCGACGGTCCGGAAAGCTGGATGCTCTCCGGAGGCACTCTCCCCCATATCTTCAAAGTGGCCAATTTCGGCTCCGACGTTAAGGGAGCTTTCAGGACACTGGAAAAAATCCAGCCCGACGCCCCCCTAATGTGCGGTGAATTCTGGAACGGCTGGTTCGATAACTGGGGATGCAAACACCATACCCGCTCCTATAAAACAGTAGTTCCCGAGCTTAAAAACATGCTCAATGCGGACGGCAATTTCAGCTTCTACATGTTCCACGGCGGCACCAATTTCGGCTTTAACGCAGGAGCCAACTGTGACTCCGAATACAAACCCACAATCACCAGCTACGACGACGACGCCCTCCTTACGGAATGGGGTGGCTACACCCCCAAATATTACGCCGTAAGGAAAGTGCTCCTTCAGCATCAGGGACTTGCCCCCGCAAAGCTTCCCCCGGAACCCGAGCTTCAGAACATCGGCGAGGTAAAGCTAACCCAGTCCGCTTCCCTCATGCAGAATCTTGAAGCCGTTTCCGCAAAATACGAGAGCCCCTTCCCAAAGAGCATGGAGGACCTGGACCAGTTCCACGGACTCATCCTCTACCGCAAGAAGGTAAAGGGCTATTACAATAAAAAGCTCTACCTTGACGAGCTCCGCGACAGAGCCTATATCTTTGTGGACGGTGAGTACAAGGGCCGAATTTACAGAAACGACGAAGATCAGGGCATGGATATAGGAAAAATTTCCGGCGAAGTGCAGCTTGATATACTTGTAGAATCCATGGGACGCACAAACTACGGAATACATATGTATGACCGCAAGGGTGTATCCCGGATACGTCTTGGCAATCAGATACTTTTCGGCTGGGAAATTTTCTCGATCCCTCTCAATACAAAAGTCAGCAATTTCAGATATACCGGCGGCACGGGATACCCCCTTTTCAAAAAGGGCACCTTCCGCACCTCCTCGAGAGCCGACTGCTTCGTGCATCTTGACGGATTTACCAAGGGCTGCGTCTTTGTAAACGGCTTCAATCTCGGAAGATACTGGGACATCGGACCTCAGAGGTCCCTTTACCTTCCCGGCGTAATCCTTCAGGACGACAACGAGATAGTTGTCCTTGAGCTTGAGGGCTGCTCATCCGACAGCGTCTATATAACCAATAAGCACGACATCGGACACAGGAAAAAGAAATTCCTCTTTTTCTGAAGATAAGCACGTTTAGGATGTTAATGCTTTGACAATAGTCTTTTAATAGGGTATAATATACCGAGAAATTAAAAGGAGTGTTTAACATGCCACTTGTAACTACAACAGAAATGTTTAAGAAGGCTTATGAAGGCGGATACGCCATCGGCGCTTTCAACGTAAACAACATGGAAATCGTTCAGGGAATTACAGCCGCATGCAAGGAGCTCAATGCGCCTGTTATCCTTCAGGCTTCTGCAGGAGCAAGAAAATACGCTCATCACGGCTATCTTGTAAAGCTCGTTGAGGCAGCCGCCGAGGAGACAGGCCTTCCTATTGCCCTTCACCTTGACCATGGCCCCGATTTCGAGACCTGCAAAGGCTGCATCGACGGCGGTTTCACTTCCGTTATGATCGACGGTTCCGCTCATCCCTATGAGGAGAACGTGGCTCTTACAAAGAAGGTTGTTGAGTATGCTCATGCTCACGGCGTAGTAGTTGAAGGCGAACTCGGACAGCTTGCAGGCATCGAGGATGATGTCAACGTAAGCGCTGAGGACGCTCATTATACAGATCCCGAGCAGGTTTACGATTTCGTAACACGCACAGGTGTTGACTCCCTTGCTATCGCAATCGGCACAAGCCACGGCGCTTACAAATTCAAACCCGGCCAGAAGCCTCAGCTCCGCTTCGACATCCTCGAAGAGGTCTCCAAGAAGCTTCCCGGATTTCCCATTGTCCTTCACGGCGCAAGCTCAGTAATGCCCGAGTATGTAAAGATGATCAACGAATTCGGCGGTAAGATGCCCGACGCTATCGGTATCCCGGAGGATATGCTTCGTCAGGCTGCTTCCATGGCGGTTTGCAAAATCAATGTTGACTCCGACATCCGTCTTGCAATGACAGCTTCCATCCGTAAGCATCTTGCTGAGAATCCCGGCCACTTTGATCCCAGACAGTATCTTACTCCCGCCCGCGACGCTATCAAGGAAGTCGTTGAGCATAAGATCAACTGCGTTCTCGGCTGCGCAGGCAAGGCGTAATCTTTTTCCTAAACCCGTATCCGGAGAGGCTCTGCGCTTCTCCGGTTTTTTAAATTAAATTAAGGAGCAGTTCAGCAATGAAATATAAATCAAAAATCGACTGGTGGTTCCATCTGAGCGTTATCGTTTTCTGCGCTTTTACCGCATACACCATCTACGCCGCCTCTCTGGGAAACGCCACCATGCTCCTTGCGGCGATAATGTTTGGGCTGATGTTTTTCCTTTTCCTGCTTCCCACATATCTGTTTACTTATTACGTCACGGGCGACTCGGCCCTTACGGTGAGAAGCGGTCTGTTCACGAAAAAAGTCATTCCCTACAATATGATAGTGTCATGCCAGCCGGGCTCCGTAACGGGAGATTCCGCTGCACTCTCAAGGGACAGACTTGTCATCACCTATTTTAAAAACGGCAAAAAGAAAAATATTATCGTATCGCCAAAAGATAAATTCGATTTCGTCACGGAGTTAAAGCTCAAGCAAAAAGAAAACGGTTCCGATGAGGAGAATTAAGATTTCAGCGTCTTTTAAGCGCAGACGTATATCGCATGCAGTACAATAAATATTTCCTTTCAGTCCCTTTGAACGCATAATTAAATAACCGTCCGCCGAAAAGTTGAACCTTTAAGGCAGACGGTTATTTTTGTTGTTAAACATACATGTACAAAGAGACGATTGAACATGCTTCCGCTCATTTTTCGAATCTTTTAAGCGCAGGCAGTCATTGCTGCTTTCCGCTGTTTTGCGTGCAGGCTCAGCCTACATGCAGGCAATTATAGCAGCTCATTGCCGCCACTTGATGTGCGGATTGCGTGCAGACGGTTATGTTTTTTCGTTGTCTTCATTCGGCGTAAGGCTTGGGTGCAGCGTCACGCTGCCGGGCTCAGTTCGCTGACATTCGGGACAGTATCCGAAAAGCTCAACCTTGTGCTTCGAAATCTTAAATCCAGTCTTTCGGCAGATCTCCTCCTCCGCCGATTCAAAGGGACAGCCTTCTATTGCCACCGATTTGCGGCATTTGAGGCAGGTCAGAAAATGGCGGTGGGTCTTGCTGCAAACATACCTTGCAACACCGTCATCATAAATACTTCGGCTTATCTCCCCGCTCTGTTCCATGGCGTCCAAGGTCCTGTAAACCGTGGTTATGGCGAGATTCTTAAAAAGAGGACTTGCCTTTTCAAAAATCTCCTCGGCTGTCATGGGCTCATGAGAATTTTCTATTATCTCTGAAATCGCCTTTTTCCTCGGGGTCTGACGGCGCGCTTTTTCCACTTTTTCCACCTCTTTGCCTTCCTGAATTGTTGACATATCCGCTGTTTCATTATATACTTATTGCAACTGATTTGCAATAAGCTTTTTCTTTTTTGAGCTTAATAAAAAACACAGTTAATTTTGAAGAAAGGCAGCGTCTGATTCTCAGGCGGATAATATCATATAAAATGAAGCGATTTGTTTCCCTTTTTCTCTCTTTTATACTTCTCTTTTCCGCGGCATTCACTGGATGCTCAGCAGGCGACGAGTACGAGGATAAAAGCATCATACTTACTACATTTTATCCCGTATACATCTTCACCCTCAATCTCCTTGACGGAATAGAGGACGTTAAAATCCTAAACATGACGGAAAATCACAACGGATGTCTCCACGACTACACCCTCATGCCAAAGGACATGAAAGCTCTTGCGACGGCGAAGGCCGTTGTGATAAACGGTGCGGGCATGGAGGAATTTCTCGAAAAAGCCACCGAGATGTCCGATGCACCCGTTATCGACTCATCACAGGGCATAGAGATAATCGGAGCGGATGACGAGGACAGCCATAACCACGAAGCCGAGGAAGAACACGGCCACGACCATGACCATGAGGGAAACGCCCATATATGGATGTCCCCGAAGAATGCCGCCAGGCAGACCGAAAACATTGCGGCGGGACTTATAAAGGTCTTTCCGCAATACGAAAAAAGAATTTCGGAAAATCTTGAAATCTATCTTCAAAAGCTCTATGCACTCGACAGCACAATAAAGACGGAGCTGGCTTCCTGCAAGGGAGCCGAGTTCATTTCCTTCCACGAGGCCTACGACTATTTTGCCGAGGATTACTCACTTGTCTTTGCCGCCAGCTTCGACAGCGACGACGGAGCCGAGCCGGGTACAAAAGAGCTTGTAAGGCTCACGGAGCTCATAAAGTCAAATGATATTAAAGCCATTTTTACGGAGCCTGATTATAAAGGCTCAGCCGCGCAGGTTTTGTCAAATGAAACAGGAGTACCGGTATATACCCTCAATCCCGTAACAAGCGGCGACGGCTCAAAGGATTCATACGAAAAAATAATGCTCGAAAACTGCGAGACAATCAAAAAGGCGGTGCTTTCGTGAAAGCTGAAAACGGCTGCGGACTTTGCAGCGTGGAAATAAAGAATTTAACCGTAAAAAAGGGCAGGGAGCTACTCCTGGACAATATAAGCTTCGATATGCACTGCGGTCAGCTTACGGCCCTCATAGGCGTAAACGGGGCGGGCAAGACCACGCTTTTAAAAAGCATTTTGGGAGAAATCCGTCACAGCGGCTCCGTAAAATACGCCTCCCACAGCGGCGACGTAATAGAGAAAATCAAAATAGGCTATGTTCCCCAGTTCCTGGAATTTGACAGAAGCTCCCCCATGAGCGTAATGGATTTTCTACTTGCGGGACGCTCTTGCTTCCCCGTATGGCTGGGAGGAAAGAAAAAGGAAAAGGCACAGGTGCTGGAATCCCTCGAAAAATCGGGGTGCAGGGACCTTTCAAAGCGCTCCCTGGGCATGCTTTCGGGAGGAGAACTCCAGCGCGTGATGCTCTGCCAGGCTATCTATCCCGTACCTGAACTGCTTATTTTGGACGAGCCCGTTTCCGGCGTCGATACCGTGGGCTCGGAACAGTTTTATAAGCAGGTTGCCGATTTGAGAAAGACGTACCACATGGCCATCGTCATGGTCTCCCACGACCTTGAGCTGGTACGCCAATATGCCGACAAGGTGCTCCTGCTTCATCGGGGCGGACTTATCTCGGGCACCGTTGAAGAGGTCTTCGGCTCCGAAGAATTCCGAAAGGCATTCGGTACAATAGGTTAAAATACATTAAGGAAAAATTCACGGGGATGAAGGCCAACGCCTTTATCGCGCCGTCGCACGAGGTTTAAAATGGAAGTTATATACAAGATTACGGAAACACTGCTCCCCTTTACCTGGGCGCAGTATGATTTTATGAAGAACGCCTTGCTTGCGGTATTGCTCATAACTCCCCTTCTGGGCATGCTCGGCACAATGGCGGTAAACCACAACATGGCTTTCTTTTCCGACGCTTTGGGACACTCAGCTCTTACGGGCATCGCCTTGGGCGTGATTTTAGGCGTTGACAACGAGCTCATAAGCATGGTGGCCTTCGGAATACTTTTAGCTCTTATCATCACAAAGGTCCGCTCCGCAGGCACAGCTTCCGCCGATACGGTCATAAGCGTCTTTTCCTCGGCGGCCATAGCCCTTGGCCTTGTGATCCTCTCAGTGGGCGGAGGATTTTCAAAGTATTCCTCCTATCTCATAGGAGATATTTTAAGCGTCACCCCCTCGGAGATACTCATTCTCGCCGTGACGCTCCTGTGCGTCACAATAATCTGGGCTCTGATTTACAATAAGCTCACACTCGTGAGCATAAACCGCGAGCTTGCCGCAAGCCGCGGAGTAAGGGTAGCCCTCATCGAAAATATATTCGTAGTGCTTGTTGCGGTAGTGGTCATGCTCTCCATAAAATGGGTGGGTGTGCTTCTCATTAACTCAATGCTTATTTTACCCGCCGCATGCGCCAGAAACTTTTCAACAAATTCAAGGCAGTATCTTTTCTCATCGGTTGGGCTCTCCCTTTCCTCAGGTATCGCAGGCGTTATTTTCTCCTTCTATCTAAACACCTCCGCGGGAGCTACAATAGTCCTCATTTCTGCGGTGCTGTTCTTTGTCTCATATATTTTCAGAAAGAAAAAGTAAAAGCTTAAACGGGGAACCCTTTGACGGCGGTTTCCCGTTTTGCTTTAAACTGAATTTACAAAAATCCCCTTTGGGGATTTTTAAATTTTTTACCTTATTAAAAAGCACTGGAAAAAACTTCCCCTTACCACTATAATAGTTTCGGTATATCTATCGCTTTTTGGGGAGTGAACTCAGTGGAAAACGAGACAAAGCCAATTAAAAACGAAAAAAAGAGCAAAACCTTGCTTAAGCTGTTTCTGAGCACTCTCTACATAAGCACCTTTACCTTTGGCGGGGGCTTCGTAATAATAACCTTTATGAAGAGGAAGTTTGTGGATGAACTTCACTGGATCGATGAACAGGAAATGCTGGATCTCACCGCCCTTGCCCAATCCTCTCCCGGGGCCATAGCCGTAAACGCCGCAATCCTTGTAGGCTGGCGTGTTGCCGGGTTCACGGGAATGATAGTTGCGACTCTCGGAACAATTCTGCCGCCGATGATAATACTTTCGGTAATATCATTTTTCTATGCCGCCTTTGCCTCCAATAAGTATGTGGCTTTGGTACTAAAAGGAATGCAGGCAGGCGTCGCGGCGGTGATTCTGGACATTGTGTGTTCTCTCGGCTCAAAGGTCATAAAAGTGCGCTCCCTGCTGCACATCCTCATTATGCTTGCCGCTTTCGCAGGGACCTTTTTCTTTGACGTCAACGTAATATACATCATCATAGCGGCTGCGTCCGTAGGGACAGCAAGCGCATTTGCAAAAAAGAGAAAGGAGCGTAAAAAATGATTTACCTGCGCCTTTTCCTCTCCTTTTTGCAGGTTGGGCTTTTCAGCATCGGCGGAGGCTACGCCGCAATGCCACTGATACAAAGTCAGGTTGTGGACAACTACCACTGGCTCACCATGGGTGAATTTACCGACCTTATAACCATTGCCGAAATGACGCCCGGCCCAATAGCCGTAAACAGCGCCACCTTTGTGGGAATTAGAATCGCAGGTATTCCCGGAGCCGTAATAGCTACTTTCGGCTGCATTCTCCCCTCATGCATCATAGTTTCTATACTTGCATTTATTTACTATCGGTATAAAGAAATGTCCCTGCTTCAAAGCGTACTGGCAAGCCTTCGTCCTGCCGTAGTCGCCCTTATAGCGGGAGCAGGGCTCTCCATTCTCTCCATGGTGCTTTTCGGCGGAGAAAAAATCAATCTTGAAACCTTTGACCTTATAGGCTGCGGACTTTTTCTTGCCGCTTTTGTGATTCTTCGTAAATTCAAATGGAATCCCATTCTTGTAATGGTTCTGTGCGGAGCGGCAGGACTGTGCTTAAATCTTATTGTTGAATAAATATTAATTTTTATATTTTTTCTGCAATAAATTGTCAGAGAAAATCTCACAATGAAATGAGAGTCGGGATGTGGAAATTATGAAAGCTGTTGTTTTCGATATTGGCGGTACACTTATGGAATATAACGGTATGCCATATTCATGGGTTAATTATTACAAAAAGAGCTTTAACTCCGTGAGCAAAAAATATCAATGTGATGTCAGCGAAACGGAAATTGACAGATCTGTTGAAATCTTAAAATCATATAATCCCAGATTAAATTACAGAGAAAAGGAATATACTCCGCAATATATTTTTTCACATGCAATAAAAGAATGGAATTTAAATTTTCCGATAGATGAATTTATTTATTCATTCTTTGAAGAATTGCATCTGATTCCGATTATTTATAAAGAAACTGTTCCTTCCATAATTAAATTGAAGGAAAAAAATTATAAAATTGCGACACTAACCGATTTGCCTGCCGCAATGCCTGATGAATTTTTCAGGAGAGATATAATTGACTTATTACAATATTTTGATTTATACGTTTCTTCTCTCAGCTGCGGTTACAGAAAACCAAATCCTTACGGTTTGAATTATATTGCAAAGGAACTTAAAATAAAGACCAATGAATTATTGTTCGTAGGTGATGAAGAAAAAGACAGAAAAACCGCAGAAAACGCAGGATGCAAATTCATTAAAATTATTAGAAACAAAGGAGAAGAAAACTATACTTTATCCGATCTCATCAAGGAACTATAATTTGTTATTCAGAAATTCAAACGCCCCCTCGTGCTGAGTTTTAAGAGCACAAGGGGGCGTTTTGCTTGTGTATTTTATTTTTTCAAAGTTTTACAGCTCCGAAACATTAAAGACAGAATCAAGATAGTCGTCAACGTCAAATTCCCTGTCTTTAAAATAATACTTTTTATCCTCATCGGTTATTTTCCGAATCACACGGCAGGGATTGCCCACGGCTATGCAGTCGGGAGGGATATCTTTCGTGACGACGCTTCCGCCGCCTATGACGCAGTTGTCGCCGATCGTCACCCCCGGCATCACCGCCGTATTGCCGCCTATCCAGACGTTGTTTCCGATTGTTATGCCTATGCCGTATTCGTAGCCGCTGTTTCGGGACTCGTGGTGAAGAGGATGTCCCGCAGTATAAACGGCCACATTGGGACCGAACATGACATTATCCCCGATTTTCACCTTTCCCACATCCAGGATGACAAGGTTAAAATTTGAGTAAAAATTCTCGCCCACCTCAATATTCCTGCCGTAATCGCAGCGGAAGGGCGGCTCTATATGGACCTCCTTCCCCGTTTTTCCCAGGATATTCTTTATGAGCTCCGTCATCTCTCCCCACCTTTCGGGAGGGAGATTGTTATACTCGTATATTCTCTTTTTGTTTTCGAGCCTTTCCCGAGAAAGGCCGTCGAGCCATGCTTTATAGGGAAGTCCGGCCAGCATACGCTCCTTCTGATTCATAAAACCACCTTCTTAACCTGATTTTTCCTAATGTTATCCTCAGTTTTTTATCCTTTAAAATAGAATACCGCGGGATCAGCTCCCTGTTCGGCTCTCCTTTACACTCCTTTTTTCATGGAGCCGCCCAGCTTTTTGAATACCCGCTCCAACGGCTTCCACAAAAGGGCGATTGCTGCAAAATTTCCCACGCAGTGAATAAGGTCAAAGGGTATGCCTGCGATCCAGTAAGCCGTAGCAGTTGAGATACCACCTATAAACAGATAGGGTATCGCGCACAGCGCTCCGTATATGAGGCCGAAGCCTCCCCCCACCGCCGCCCAGAACCACTTAGACTTATTTCTGCGGAAAAGAAATACCAGAGCCACAAGCAGCGGCCAGATGTAGAGATAGCTTATCCACCACATGCCGAAGCCGTAGGTTATGCCTTCGAGAAGTATGAAGGCGGCGGTTACGGGAAACACCAGCTTCGGAAAATACAGCGTGTACAAAATCAGAAGCAGTGCGCAAAGATGAATGTTCGGCAGAGGAGACAGAGCCACCTGCTGCAAATACAATATTGCCGTAAGAAAAGCGGAAACCGCAATTTCCCGTATTTTCATCAATATCCTTCCTTGAGGGTGAGCTCAAAGGTATCGCCGTCGGCTATGGGCGTTGAATCGGCTCCCGTCATAACGTCGGCTCCGCCCTTGGTTATGCACCACCACTGCTGCTTTGAGTCGTCGGCCTTAATGGAATCAACTGTGGTTATAAACAGTCCGTACTGGCTGTCCTCGCCCTCTATCATTCCCTCTTCTTTAAGGGCGTCGCCTAAAAACTCGGCGTCGGTTTTGATTTCATGGGTCTTTGAGTAATCGGGGGCTGAAACCTCAACGGTGACAGTCTTGCTGCCTTCACTTGTGTCGGGACGTCCGAATGCAAAATAAATCCCCGCAAATACGGCGACGGCCGCCACAAGAGCCACCACCGCAATTATAACTTTCTTTTTTTCCTTCATGTTTTACACCTCGTTTTAAAAATTTATATAAACGATTATACAATATTTCTCCGAAAACCGCTTTAAAAAAATTAAAATCTTTTGTACTTTTTTCTTTTTACCATCTTTAAAATTTGTATTTCCGCTTTTTTGTGGTAAAATATTTTCCGATACGAAAAATTTTCACCATTAAAATCCATGAAAAAGAGGCTCAGAAAATGGAAAAAACAGGACTTGTACTTGAAGGCGGCGGTCTCAGAGGTGTTTTTACCGCCGGCGTGTGCGATTTCTTCCTCGAGAAGAATATACATTTCGACAATTGTATAGGCGTATCCGCTGGCTCCTGCCACGCTTGCAGCTTTCTGTCTAACCAGCACGGCAGAGCTTACAGCGTAACAGTGGATTACCTTGACAGAAAAGAATTTTTAAGCATGGGAAATCTCATTAAAACGGGAGATCTCTTCGGCCCGAAAATGATTTACCATGAAATTCCAGAAAAGCTCTATCCCATAGATAATGAGACTTTCAAAAAAAACGGCACGGCATTTTATGCGGCCATCACCAACTGCCTTACGGGACAGGCGGAATACAAGAGGGTAAAGGATCTCTTTGACGACGTTGAATACATCCACGCTTCCAGTTCTCTCCCCTTAGTGTCAAAGGAGGTATATTTTGACGGCATTCCCTATCTTGACGGCGGAATAGCCGACTCAATACCCATTAAAAAGTCCATAGAAATGGGCTGCACGAAAAACGTCGTGGTGCTCACTCAGCCGGAAGGATTCATAAAGCAAAAGACACGCGCTCTTCCCATTATCGAAAGAGCTTACAAAAAATATCCCGAAATGGTTAAATCCGTAGCCCAAAGGCACATCGTCTATAACGAAACCCTTGAATATATATACGACCTTGAGAAAAAGGGCCGCATATTCGTAATCAGACCGGAATTCCCCCTCAACGTCAAAACAGCGGAAAAGAACAGGGAAAAGCTGAAGGCCGCCTATGAACACGGCCATGAGGTCGCCGAAAAGCTTTGCGACAGCCTTATGAACTATCTTGAGGACAGAAACGCAGAAGCCGGCTGAAAAGGAGAATAATTATGAAAACTCTCTATTACGGCGGAAGCATTATCACAATGGAGGACGGTGTTTTCCCTGAGGCTGTTTTGGTGGAGAACGGAATCATCGCCGAAACGGGCGGCTTTGAAGAGCTCAGGGAGAAAGCGGAAAACGACGCTTCCCTTTACGATCTCAAGGGGCAGACCCTTATGCCCGCCTTCATCGACGCCCACAGCCACTTTATTTCGGCGGCTTTTTCATTTTTGCAGGTACCGCTGGGTAACGCTCAGTCCTTCGATGACATTAAAAACAGGATTGCGTCTTTCATAAAGGAGAACAATATCCCCGAAGGGGTCTGGATAACGGGCAAGGGCTATGACCAGAACCTGCTCAGAGAAAAAGAACACCCCTCCAAAGCTGTCTTAGATACGGCCGCACCTCTTAATCCCGTTGTAATCGAGCATGTTTCGGGGCATATGGGAGTTTTCGGCTCCCTTGCCCTTAAAGAGCTTTCCGCAGACGAGAACACCCCCTGCCCCGAGGGCGGGAAAATCGCAAGGGACGAAAAAGGCCTGACGGGCTTTATGGAGGAGAGCGCTTTTATCTCTTTCCAGAAAAAAGTACCCATGCCATCCCCCGATGACTTTATAAAGGCCTGCCGAAAAGGACAGGAGCTCTATGCCTCCCACGGCATCACATATGTACAGGAGGGCTTTTTCGCAAAGGAAATGATACCCCTCTATCGAGGCTTCCTTAGAAGCGGGGAAATGTACCTGAATATCACCGCATACAGCGATATAGGCGCAGGCACAGAGGTATTTTCCTTGGGCAAAGAGGCGGAAGAATACGGCGCACCCTTTAAGGCAGGAGGATATAAGATCTTCCTTGACGGCTCCCCTCAGGGAAAAACCGCATGGCTTACAGAGCCATACAATGACGGAGACTTCTGCGGATACGGCACAATGAAGGACGAGCAGGTCACGTCGGCTCTTTTAAAAGGGATGGAAGAGAAAAGACAGCTCCTCGCCCACTGCAACGGCGATATGGCGGCTCAGCAGCTTCTTGACTGCGGAGAAAGAGCCTGTGAAATCTATGAGAAAAAACACGGCTCCTCCGGCAGAGAAGCCCTTAAAAGAATAAGGCCCGTCATTATCCACGCTCAGCTTATCCGCAAAGACCAGCTCAGAAGAGCCGCCGACCTCGGCTTTATCCCCTCCTTTTTCATTTACCATATCTCGCACTGGGGAGAAATACACCTTGAAAACTTAGGCGCCGAAAGAGCAGAAAAGCTCAGTCCCGCAGGAACTGCTCTCAAATACGCTCTCCCCTTCACCTTTCATCAGGATACACCCGTAACGCCGCCCGACATGCTCAAAACCGTTCAGTGCGCAGTTTTAAGAAAAACCGAAAAGGGCCGCATCCTCGGTGAAGATGAAAGAATTTCCGTTTATGAAGCTCTCAAGGCCGTTACGATAAACGCCGCAAGGCAGTATTTTGAAGAGGATATAAGAGGCTCTGCGGCAAAGGGAAAGAAGGCGGATTTTGTGATTCTTTCGGAAAACCCGCTGGAAATCGGCCCCGAAAGCCTTGATAAAATTAAAATCGTCAAAACAATCAAAAACGGCAAGGAAATTTATACAGCATAACAGCCAAACGCATCCGCATTTTTTCTAAGGCGGATGCGTTTCTTTTTCTCCGTCCCTTGTTGACCGTGACAGACTTCTATATTATCATACAGTTAATTAAGCAATTTAACAGGCGGTGTGCATATGGATAAAGAAATCGAGAGATACATAAGCGTAGTCCCGTCTCAAAGACAGAAGGCATATCAGGAAATGGGCTTCAACGTGTTTTTCCACTACGGCATGAACACCTTTACGGGTAAGGAATGGGGAGACGGAAAAACCCCTGCAAACATGTTTAATCCCACAAACCAGAACACCGACCAATGGGTGGAAGCGGTGAAAAAAGCGGGAGCAAAAGGGGTCATACTCACCTGCAAGCACCACGACGGCTTCTGCCTTTGGCCTACCGATACAACAGAATATTCAGTTAAAAACAGCCCCTACAAAAACGGCAAAGGCGACGTAGTAAGGGAAGTGAGCGACTCCTGCAAAAAGCTCGGCCTTAAATTCGGAATATACCTTTCCCCGTGGGACAGAAACAGTGAATATTACGGCACTGATAAATACAATGATTTTTACATAGCTCAGCTCACGGAGCTCCTGACAGGCTACGGGGAAATCTTCTGCGTATGGCTCGACGGAGCCTGCGGAGCCCATATGGACGGAAAGCCTAAGCAAAAATACGATTTTGACAGAATTTACGATACCGTGCGTACTCTTCAGCCCAACGCCTGCATTTCAAACTGCGGCCCCGACGTCCGCTGGGTAGGCAACGAGGGGGGCTATGCCCGCGAGAGCGAATGGAACGTAGTGCCGAAATTTCAGTTCAGCACACAGAACATCGCCGCAAAGAGCCAGCAGGACGAGGACGGGGAAAAGATGCAGAGCGCCGACACCGTAAAGGAGGACATCGGCAGCCGAAAGGCTCTCGCACCCTATGACGAATTCATCTGGTATCCCGCCGAGGTAGACGTTTCGGTGCGTCCCGGCTGGTTCTATCACAAAAAAGAGGACAGCAGAGTAAGAAGCCTCAAAAACCTTCTCAATATTTACTACACCTCCGTCTGGGGCAACAGCCTGCTTCTGCTCACCGCTCCCCCGTCAAAAGAGGGACTTTTGGCGGAAAATGACGTTAAACGTCTTGCAGAGCTGGGAGAGGCAACAGAAAGCGCCTTTGAATACCCGGTAAAGGTCTCCTGCGTCTGCGCCGACACGGCAAGGGACGGCTTCCCCTGCAAAAACGTAACCGCAGACGATGAAAGTGCCTATTCTCCCGCCGAAGAAAAGGATTCTTACACAATAACCCTGAATTTTGCGGCGCCTGCACTGATAGATAAGGCGGCGTTAAAAGAGCAGTGCGATTTTTCACAGCGCGTTGAAGCCTTTGAAATTTACGCCCTTACGGACAGCGGGGAGAAAAAAGTGTATTCGGGTACCGTAATCGGCTTCAGGAAGCTTGCCCTTTTCGAGAAAATTTCCGCTAATGGAATTAAGGTCAAAATAACCTCTTGCCGCAGCGTTCCCTATATTCAGAACATCACTGCTTACTGCGAAAACGGCGGCGTTCCCACCTTTACAAAATTTGAAATTTTCGCTTCAAAGGCGGAAAAATTTTTCCGTGAAACGGGCAGCAAAATTTATTTGCTCAACGAAAGGCGCAAAAACAAAAAGGCTGCGGCTGACGCAGAGAAATAACACAATTTTCAGCACTCACAGAAGAGAGCCTGCTCGTTAAGGGCAGATCCTTAAGACTGTCGAAAAGCCTTAAATTCTGTGCAAAAACTCGGCTTCCTTGTCAAAGAAAGCTTGCAAATCGAAGCTTCGACTGAGGGATTGCAGACTGAGCCCGGTGTGTTTCGCGCATTTAAGGCAGAGCGCACAGCAAATATATCCTCCCGCAGGAAGGTTCTCTCGACAGAGAAAGCACATCGAAAAAGCTCTGATGCTGCGTTGTTTTCTGCGCTGTATCGGATTTCTTCTTAATCGTGCAAAACAGCTTAAAAATATTATTTCAACATAAAAATAACTTTATCGACAAACTATGACCTGCCCTTAACAGGCAGGTCCTTGACTTTGCGGAAACGGGGTGCTACAATAAGACCGAAGTGCAGGTTTACATATAGTAGACCAAAATTAAGAAAAAGAGGTGATCAAAATATGTCGGAATACAGACTCGGGGCAATTGAAGGAAAATTCGCCAAAATAATCTGGGATAACGAGCCCGTATCCTCAGGGGACCTTGTTAAGCTGTGCGAAAAGGAACTGGGGTGGAAAAAATCCACCACTTACACAGTCCTTAAAAGACTTTGCCTGAGAGGGATTTTTCAAAACTCGGACGGATGCGTCACCTCCCTCATTTCGGAAAAGGATTTTTATTCCCTGCAAAGCGAGGAGTTTGTGGACGAGACCTTCAACGGCTCCCTTCCGGGATTTCTCGCAGCTTTCACAAGAAGAAAAAAATTATCTGACAGGGAGATTGAAGAGCTCAAAAAGCTCATTGAGGAAAACAGGAGGTAAATTCTATGAATACTCTGTTTTACACCGTTCTCAACATGAGCGCAGTAGGCGCAATAATTACGTTGTTTGTGGTTTTTGTAAGGCTTTTTCTTAAAAAATCCCCTAAAATATTTTCCTGCATTCTGTGGTCGGCGGTGCTTTTTAGGCTTCTGTGTCCCGTCTCCTTTTCCCTGCCCTTCTCGGCCGTACCCGAAACCGTCTCCGACGGCATTTTCACCGAAAACGGGATCAGAGATTTCTCTGAGGAAAATGCGGACTTTGAAAACAGCTATATAGAGGCGGAAAGGGGAGAAAACATTACGGCGGCGCTGCTGTCTTCTCACAGCACATTATCCGTGACGGAAAGCAAAAGCGAAAACAGCCTGTTTAAGCCCGAACTTTTTACAGTGTCGGGATTTATATGGCTTGCCGGAGCCGCCGCAATGGCTCTCTGCGGCGCCTTTTCATTCATAAAGCTTAAAGGTAAGCTGCGGGAAGCGGTTTTGCTGAGGGAAAACATATATGTCTGCGATAAAATCACAACGCCATTTGTAAAGGGAATCTTTTCGCCGAAAATCTATCTCCCCGTTTCAGTAAAAGAGGAGGAGCTTCAATACATAATCCTTCACGAGCGCTGCCACATAAAAAGAGGCGACCACATAATAAGGCTTTTGTCCTTCGCGGTGCTCTGCTTTCACTGGTTCAATCCCTTCATATGGCTCGCTTTCTGCCTTTCGGGCAGGGATATGGAAATGTCCTGCGATGAAGCGGTCATGGATAAAATGAAGGAGGATGTAAGAGCCGACTATTCGGCGTCCCTTCTCAATCTCTCCGCAGGCAAAAGAGTAGTTTCGGGTATCCCTCTTGCTTTCGGCGAAAGCTCCGTAAAGCAGAGAATAAAGAATATCCTGAAATACAAAAAGCCTGCAGTTATCATAACCGTTCTTTCCTCAATAGTCATCGTTTTTTTATCGGTTATCTTTATCGGCAATCCCATACCCAAGGAAACGCCTTATGTTGGTACACGATACAAAATAAACGAGTGTCTGTGGGCAGACCCTTCCTTTTCAGTTACAGGCAACGCTCTGAGCGAGTGCTCCTTCTTTGTCACCTCAGACGGAAAGATGTATAAAAGCGTCAGCACACAGGAGCAGTACAAATATTTGGGAGAGCTTGAAAAAACAGAATTTTCAGACGTAAAAAAATCAATAGCCCTTTGCGTCACCTCAGCAGCATACGATGAAAAAGCGGAAAAGCAGGCAAAGAAAATAGAAAAGCTCCTCAAAAAAGGGGAGCAGGAAGCCTATTTTATCGAAGGAGACGATGACGCAGCATATATCATCCCATGCACAGGCGGCAGCAATTTGATAGTTTGCACAGGAAGCGGCGAGCTTGACGTGACACATATTTTTTCCGCCGACGCAAAAAGCACCCAGACATATCCGGCCTCACTGAGTGAATTCGCGGCAAAAGACGCCCTGAAGCCCGATGAGCTTCCCTATGTTTTCTATACCTTCAGTCACAGCGACTATGACGGATATGTTCTGGAGCTTTGGGAAATCGACGGCGGAATGGGCTGCAGTGTTCTGCGGGAACAGGAAGAGCACGGTGAATACAGATACACTCTTGTAACTTCAAGGTTTTATCCCAAGGACGAAAAGAGCGAAACGGTGATTACGACTGATTCCGTTCATTTCAGCGTCGGCGGCAGGAATTTAAAATTCAGCTTTGCCCTCGGGAACATCTCGGGCGCCTATGAAATATTTGCAGCTGACAGCTTCTCCGATGGCCAAAGTCAATATATCGGCCTTGAGGAAATACCTCTTCCGAGTGAAAAAAGTCCCTTCGGAAGCGTCACGGTTTCAGAAGCAGATGCGGAAATACAATGGTTTTACATGAATTCCCGAGGGGAAAATGTCCCCATTCCTCCCGCCCCACAGACAGACATCTGAAAACAAAAGACGGTGTGCCAAAAAATCCCGCACACCGTCTTTATTTATAATTAAAAAATCAGGCAGTAAAATTAATATCTATTCTGCCGATTCCTCCATCTACGGTTATTACGCCCTCGGATGAATCATCCTCATCGGAAGTGCTATACAAAGCGTGGTCAACATATAAAACGCGTGTAGGGGTGTTCGCGCTGATGGCGTAATCATCTCTTGAGCCGTCAAAATCAAGGCGCATCGCACCTACTCCGCCGTTGACTGTTACATTTTTTCCGAAATCTCCCGCTATATCAGAATAGCCCATGCCTCCGGTTATATCAAGGGTATCCTTGATTTTAAGGTTTTCTACATTGAAGTATCCTGCGCCGCACCTAAAATCACCCTTGTCGGCTGTAAGTCCGCTGACTCTGACAGCTCCTGCGCTCTGATTTATGCGTATGCTCTCACAGGTTAAATCATCGGCCTCCAAATATCCCGCTCCCATGGTAATTATTATTTCTTCGGGACAGTCATCTTCGGGAATATAAAGAATCAGCTCATGTGTGGAGCCTCCTACGGTTGAGGAATCGGAAACATCGGGCGAATACGTCAACTTATATGATTTCCCTTCCTCTTCTATTTTAAGCCACGACTCGTTTATATTCCTTGTCTTAAGAGAAAACTCCTCGGCAGTTCTTATCTTTACCGCTCCGACGTCGGCAGTTATCTCAATGCTCTTATAACCTTTGTTGTCCTGCTTTTCCGTTTGTTCCGTTTTGTCACCGATGTTTACGTCCGAAGAATCGCTTTCCTTGACGCCGGAACTGTCACCGCATCCCGCAAAGGTTAACAAAAGCATCAGCGCCAGCAGAACAGCAATAACTTTTTTCATATTACATCCTCCTAACTGTAAAATATAAATTATCATACCAATAAGCATTTGTCAATGACAGGCCTTGAATGTTGACTCACATAAACATATAAAACCTCCGCACAAAACGTACGGAAGTTTTTTTAAATATCAGCCGTTTAAGACACACTTGTTTCCGTCCTTATCGGTAAGCTTCACTCCCTGTATAAATACCATAGAGTATATTTCATCCTTACTTTTTCCGGAGGTATCAAATATCATGGAACCGTTTACGGTAGTCTTCGTATCGCTGCTTTCGGATGTCTCTTCGCCTGTTTCAACAAGAAGCTTTTCAGCCTCATCACTTAAAAACACCTCATAGCTTTTCAAATTGGCTATATCCGCAGCGTCTCCGCTTATTGTAATCGTATAAGTAACTTTCATTTTGTCCGTGCTGTTTTCCTCTACGGCGCTTATGCTTACTGTACTGCTGTAAGTATATTTGCCCGAAATATCCACTTCATCCTTAAATAAGCTGCAGCCTGCCAAAGCGAAAATAAGAACTGCAGCAGTAATTACAGAAATTATCTTTTTCATGGGTGTCACCTTCCGTACTCATATTGTTTTGATAATTATATCACATTGTATCCCTTCAAGTAAACAAATAACTTTTTAATGTATTGTAAACAATGCTAAAGCCGCTGTGTTTTACGCCACAGCAAATCTTTTTGCTGAAAATGATATTTTTTCTGTTTCGGTTATACATTTCACCCCGCAAAACTTTTACTTTTTTACGAATTGCGCCGCAGATGTTATTCTGATACCATTTTCATATAATTCAATAAAAGGAGAAATGTATATGTTCGGAGAAATTCTGAGGTTACGCCCGGATCTTGATTTTGACAAAAAGTTCGCTGAAAAAATCAGTTCCCGCAAGGAAAATGAAATTGTCCTTTTTGAAAACTCAAAAACAGATTATATTATCATCATCCCAAGGGACTCAGGAGAGAAAATATACGGCGCCGCAACGGATATGAAAAAAATCCTCTTTGAGATGTCGGGGGCGGAATTCCCCGTTTACACAGATGAGAGAAAAGCCCATACCCATGAAATAGTCATCGGCAAAACCGACAGGGGCATCAAAGCCGAACCGTCGGAAAACGGCTTCAGCATCACATCCGAAGGCGATTCAATTTATATATACGCCTGCGACGACATAAGAACCGTCTACGGAATTTACGGATTTTTGGAGGAATATCTCGGCTGTATGTGGCTCACTCCCAACGATAATTATATCCCGAAGCTCAAAACAGCACGCCTCTCGCCTCCCGACAAAATCTTCGAACCGAAAATGAAGTGGCGCAGCGTCTATGCCCATGAAGCCCTCTATTTCCCGTGGCACGAAAAACTCCGCCTCAACGGCATCGGCGACAACAAGGACGGGGAGCGCATCGAGTTTATCGGCTGGGGAAATTGGTGCCACACCTACTGGGATTTCGTGCCGCCGAAAGAGTTTTACGCCGAACATCCCGAATACTACGCCAAAAAGGGCGATAAGATAGGTAAAATCAGACCGGGACACGAAGCCCTTCTGTGCCTTTCAAATCCCGAGGTATATGAAATAGTGAGGGATCGTCTGGCAAAGAAAATAGAGGAAAATCCTCAGTGCAAATACTGGGATTTCAGCGTAATGGACAGCTGGGCAGAACAGAAGGGCTGTACCTGTCCCAAATGCCGCGAGGCAAACGAAAGGGAAGGCTCTGGCATGGGCACCCTTCTTCCCTTTATCAACAAGCTGGCAAGGGAATTTCCCGATAAAATCATATCGACCCTGGCCTATCACAATACAATCCGCCCGCCTAAGACCATCAAGGCGGAGAAAAATGTCGCCGTAAAGCTCTGCGCCATGCCGGGAAGTCAGGCCTCATCTTATTACGAGGGAGGCACTAAAAAGTCGGCGGATTTCAAAAGCTTCCTTGAGGGCTGGAAGGATGTATGCGATAACATCATCATATGGGACTACGTCGTAAACTTTAAGCACTTAATTCTCCCCTTCCCCAACTTTGCCGTCCAAAGGGAAAACCAGCGCTTCTATGAGGACAACAACGTTCAGGGAGTTTTTCACCAGGCCTCCCGTGAGGAAAACGACGAAATGGCGGATTTAAGGTGTTACCTCCTGTCGCGGCTGCTTTGGGACGGCTCCGAAATGGATACTCAGGATTTTATAAACCGCTATCTTGCCGCCTATTACGGCAAAGCCGCCCCCATGATAGCTGCCTACATGAATCGCTGCTCCCGTGAGCTCGTAAGATCTCAGAAGGAACTGGGGCTATACGATTTCCCTATATTCCACGCCTTCGGCTATCTGTCCTCTGAAAACATCAGGGAATACCTGAACATCTTTTCCCGCGCCGAATGCCGCGCCGAAAACGAGGAATACCTCAGCAGGGTCAAGAAGGCAAAGCTTCCCGTTCTGTACGCTAAGATGATGGAGCTTTCACGGGATATTAAAGGAAAGCGAAAGGCCGCCGATGAATTCTTCCATCTTGCGCGAAAGTTCGGTTTCAGGCAGCTGAGCGAATGCGGACTTCCTCTCAGCGAATTTGAAGAATATTATTACAAACGGCTCAAGCTCTCGGAAAAGATCCCCTTCTGCGTAGTGACAAACTTCAGGCTTAAAATTTAACTCTCAATAAAACAAAGGCTGAAAGGATTAGGAATCCTTTCAGCCGCTTTTCTTTATCAAAGCGATTTTACAATATTTTCAATATCATCAAAAAGCCTGCAAACGTGAAAGCCGTCGCAAACCCCGTGGTGAACCTGAACGGACAGAGGAATCAAGGTCCTTCCGTTTTCCGTAAAGTATTTGCCCGCTGTTAAAATGGGCAGATAAAATTCATGCCCCGGCGGCAGGTTAAGATTAAATCCCGTAAAGGAACGCCACGGCACGGCGGAAATATTGAGGAGGTTTTCGGGTGCATCCTTTTGAGGGAAAAGGCCTTTGCCCGAAAAAGCAGCCATATCCTTTTCCGCATTTTTACAAAAGGTGTAAAAATCCTCATCATACTTCGTCCAAAGGGACGAAAATGTCTCACTTTCCTTACGGAATACCGTGTATGAGGGATGAAGCACATCATAAAAACCGAGAACTCCGTTTTTATCGCAGCAGGTCCTGAACTCTTTTCTGCCGTTTACGGCTTTCGCCGCAGCGTATATAAAGGCAGGATAAAATTTCAGTCCTTTCTCGGCCGCCTTTTCCCTGAGCCCTGTTATATCCAAATTGTCCGTCATCGAATATGTACACGGGACATTGCTTTTATAATGTTCGTAGTGCTCCCTGCGGGGATATTGCTCAAGATTTACAGGTATAAAAACCATATTGCCACCTTTAGATTCTTTCTCCCGTCTTCTTTTTCCACGCTCTCAGACAAATTATTATTCCCACTATAAGTACGGCAGGGAAAACGACTCCCGCTCCGATGCCTACCTTAAGATTCTCTCCGTAAATATCGGAAACTATGCCGATAGCGGCAGGACCTATTGAGCAGCCGACGTCACCTGCAAGGGCAAGGAGGGCAAAAAGAGCGGTTCCGCCGGCTGGCAGAGCCTTCGCTCCCATACTGATGCTTCCGGGCCACATTATGCCTACCGAAAGTCCGCACAATCCGCAGCCCAGCAGACCAAGAACGGGACTCGACGAAAGTGAGGCCAGGAGATAGCTTACGATACACAGCACTGAGCTTAAAAACATAAACGTACCCAGACGTATTTTGTCGCTGAACTTTCCGTAAAAGAGCCTTGCAAGGCCCATAAGCACAGCAAAGAAGCAGGGTCCCGCAAGATCGCCTACGGTCTTTGACACCCCGAGGCCTGCCTCCGCAAAGGCCGACGCCCACTGGCTCATGCCCAGCTCACTGGCTCCCGAGCAGACCATGAGCAAACAGAGTATCCAAAACATTCTGCTTTTTAAAAGGTCGGATATGGACATGGCTTTTTCCCGCTCGACGGTCCTGTTGATTGGGACAAAGGCGAAGTATATGCAGTTGGCAAGAGGCAGCATAGCCCAGACGCAGGCGAGGATTTTCCAGTTTTCGATGCCGAACACCGAGAAAAAGGCCGTGCTTGCTATGATTACAAAGACACAGCCCCAACAGTAAAAGGAGTGGAGCATACTCATGGCGGCGTCCTTCTTGTCGCTGGGACAGGCCTCCACAATAGGGCTTGTTATAACTTCAAGGAGTCCTCCGCCCACTGCGTAGACGGCTACGCAAAGGCAGAATCCCGTATAGGGTGAAGCCATCATATCGGGAATAAACGCAATTCCGAAAAGTCCCGCAGAGCACAGTATATGCGCCGACATCACCGCAGCACGGTATCCGATTTTATCGACGAACTTGGCCGACACAAGATCCGTAAGCAGCTGTATTCCGAAATTAACCGTGACCAAAAAGGAAATCTGCTCAAAGGAGATCCCGTAATCCTTTTGAAGAGTGAGAAAAAGCAGGGGCAGAAAGTTAACTATGGCCGCCTGTGAAATCGAGGCGAGATAACAGGCGTTTACGGTATGGGAAAAATTATTTCTGATACTCATAAAGCTCTCCGTAAAGAAAAAATTTTTTACATGAAAAGCCCCTGCCCCGAAAGGCAGGGGACAGCATTAAATATAATCCGCCTGAGAAAGAAAGTCAAGGAAACCTTTGCATCCTTTGGTAATATCTTGCCATGTTTTCCTGAAATCTCCCGTATACCACGGGTCGCTTATATCCCCGGGATCATCGGTAAAATAAAGAAGCTTTGAAATTTTGCTCTGTGGGTCTTCGGGGATGATATATTTGATGTTTTCAACATTATAGCTGTCCATGGCGATTATGAAATCATATTTGTCATAGTCCGACGCCTTGAGCTGCACCGCGTATTTCCCGTCGCAGGAAATCCCGTGCTCAGAGAGGATTTTTTTCGTTCCTCTATGGACGGGTTCCCCCAGAGCCTCTCGGCTCGTGGCGGCTGACCGAATATAAAATTTGTCCTTTAGTCCCATTTTTTCAGTCATATCTTTCAGCACAAACTCCGCCATGGGACTGCGGCAAATATTGCCGTGGCACAAAAAAATTACATTTATCATGCATTATACCTCATTATAAGTCTTTATATCTCTATATTTTTGTATGATTTTCACAAATAAAATTTCCGTTTTCGACATAAATCTACGCTTCTCTACATAGATGCTCGTCTATTTGGCGTAGTAAATGTGGTACGTAAAAAGCGGAAAATCCGACTTTCTATCCAAAGCGTTTCATTATCGCCGGCGGCATCTCGCCTCCGATGGATACAATCTTCGCCATGGACTCCTCAGCTTTTTCATAGCTGTTATGTGTGTATACATTCAGAGTGACGCTTACATCTGAATGCCCCATTAAATATTGCAGACTTTTCAAATCCATTCCTGCATTTGCCATATTGGTGCAGAAGGTGTGGCGAAACACATGAGGAGTAATTCTCGGCAGAGGAATAACGTTTTCCTCGTTGTATTTCTCCCACAGTCGTTTGACCACTTTTGGAATGTGCATAGCCACTTTAGGATTGCCGTCCTTATCCAAAAGGACAAATCCTGCGTAGCCGTCAATCATAATTTCTTTCTTCTGCTTCTTTCGATTGGCCAGTATATTGTAAAAACTCCGATAGACCTCATCGCTCATGGGAATATAGCGGCGTCCGCACTCGGTTTTAGTTTTCTCAATATAGCGCTTACCCTCACGGGTTCGCACAAGCTGGTGATCCACTCGAATTCTTCGGCGTTCAAAATCCAGATCCTGCATGGTAAGTCCACAGAACTCGCTGATACGCATCCCTGTACCCAGAAGAATGATTATCTCGTCAAGATATTTGCTGTAATGCTCATCCTGAGCGATAAAGTTAAGATAATCTCTTTGCTGCTTCTCAGACAATGCTACCCTTTTCTGAGTATTGTTTGGAATGATATCCAATCGGAACTCAAAGGGATTTCTGCGGATGATATCTTCAGTATATGCCATCTGAAATGCGGGTTTTACAACACCCCTGATACTTGCAATGGTGCTGTAGGAATAACCCTGATCAAACAAACTGATAACCCACAGCTTGGCATCAGACATCTTGATATCACGGATTTTCTGCTGACCGAAAACCTGCTTTTTCAAAACTTCCAGCACAAATCGGTAACCTGTCTGGGTATTATAGCGCACGCCTCGTTTGATGCTGGTGTATCGCTCCACCAGTTGAAGGACTGTTATCTCTCCTCCGGCATAATCAATGCCCTCGTATCGCATAACCTGAATTTCGTCCTCTTTCTTACGAAGCTCCATCAAATCAGCAGAATAAATTGAACGTCTTTTCTTATTGGCATCTGTATAACGGTATTCGTAAAGTCCGTCTTTTCTCTGGCTCTCTCCGGTTCGTAAAACACGACCTTGTTTGTCTCTGCGTTTGGCTGACATACAATGTGTACTCCTTTCTTCCAAACGAAAAGAGCCCCGATATGACGTACTGCGGCTGACGCTGTTTCGCCGCACCCTTATTTTATCACATCGGAGCTCTTTTTACCATGATAATGTTAATATGTCAATGGCAATTAAAGGGAGTAGCACTGCTCTGTAAATTTGTCCAGCTGTTTTCTTTTAATTAGTCGTTTTGTACCGACCCACAGCACAAAATCGCATCTTTCGTTATTTGTGATTTCTCTTAATTTATTGATACCGATTCCGGAATAAGCGGCGGCTTCTTCCAGCGTGAGATTTGTTTTTTCCCAGATAGGAACCTCTTTCATAAAATCACTCCGTTCATACTTTTAAAGCAAACTCCTATTTATTTACACTTTAAACTACACAACGCTACGTCTGCAGATGATAATGTATACGCAGCGCCTCCTCGATGCCTGCCATATCCTTTGCGCCGAGCTTTCCGATATATCGGATTTCATTGGTTTTGTTAAGCTGTGTTGTCTGTTCTGCCACTGCCATTGACATTTTATCCAGCCGTTTTGTATGCCGGAGTATGTAATGGGTAGGCTGACCGACCTTTTTAATCTCTGAAGTAACGGGTACAACCGAAAGCAAGGGGCTGAAGTGATTGGCCATATTGTTTGAAACCACAATTACAGGTCTTATGCCGCCCTGAATGCTTCCGTGATTATTGTTAAGCTCTGCACTTAGGTTTGCAAGGTAAATATCACCTCTTCTAAAAAACCAATCTTTACTCATTGTCTTTTCATGTTTTATCATCTTTACTCCGACTTCCTTTCCCCAAATTTTTATATACATGGCAGACGTCGCCGCCTGCCGTCTATCATCAAAACTGTTTGTACAGCTTTAAATCACTATGCTTTCTCCGTATTTGTCCCCGACACCCCCGAAGACACAGGAACTCTGTTCCTGCGGGAATACATTCAGGCGTCCGGCTGCTGACCGGCTCCATGGGAATTTCACCCCCGGGCGGTTCTCGCCCGGCTGCGTACAGAAGTCTCATTATTCTGTGACGGATCATCGCTGAATATCGGAAGCAATCCGATATTTACAGGCCAGTTCGCGCTCCCACCCATAAAGGCGATCGTCGCACTCTCCGCTGATGTAGCTCCTCGTCACAGGGCTGTGCCTGAAGAATGATATTCAGTTTTCAAGGTACATGTAAAACCTCTCGGTTATTACATATATTATTGTATACGAAAATCTCGCTCCTGCCGTGGCTGCCGTACGTCCATTCTGGTGGCCTTCGCAGGGCTATTTTTAATAAAAAGCACCGGCCAGGCAGGGAAAGTCTGCTTGACCGGCGGGTGATACTTTTATTAAATTAAAGTAGTTGAAGATTTTGAAAATATAAAATAAAACGCCGTCAACATAAGCGCTTTGATAAAATATTGGAATATATAATACGAAGCTGCATCTCGGAGATTAACAATCAGAAATAAAATATATGTAGGTGTTACAATGATGTGTGACAAAAAGAGAAAAAATAAATAGCAAATAGGAGAGACCTATGCTAAGGTAGAGTTGCTCACACAAAACCGAAAGGCAGGTGTCATCCTATTGGCTATGAATAAGATAACACAAACAATGAGATTTAGGCAATCGGTAATTGAATATTCCAACAAATACGGTGTAACAGCAGCGGCAATTCGATGCAAGTTGAATCGGCAATACGTCTACCGTTGGCGTAAGAGATATGACGGGACTTTTCAGTCACTCGCAGACCGATCTCACAGACCGCACAGTCATCCAAATCAGCACACCCAGGACGAGATTAAACTCATCAAGAATATGCGCAGGCGCAATCCTAACACCGATTTAGTTGTATTCTGGGTAAAGCTGCGTCAACGAGGTTATACAAGGTCTGTTTCCGATCTGTATTGTTTTTCGAAAAAACATGGTCAGATGACCGTCAAGCTTCCTAATCCCAAATATATCCCAAAGCCATACGAAAAGATGGATTATCCCGGTCAACTGTGCCGAATAGACGTAAAAAATCATACAGGCTGTCATAATGCGGACAGTTTATCCGTTCTTCAATTACCGTATCCGACATAGCTTCAATCAGCTTTTTCCATGCGGAATGCTTTTCGGACAACGTATGATTTCGGCTCTGATAAATCAGATAAGCGCATTCCATTGTGTTGAATGTGTGTCCGATTTTCTCACAATGCGCCCGGATGCCCTTGGAATTAATAAATTCATATATTCATTCTCTCGTTTTCTTCGTTATCCTCATATTTATTGTCCTCGTCAAATTCTCCGAAGCATTCCAATAAAAGCGATCCAGTCTGTTCTGTAATGTTAATTTCTCTTGCTTTATTTATTTCTTTCAGAGCTGTAAGTTTATTGGATATGGCTCTTCCGCATTCTTCATTATCCGCAAGATATTCCCGCAACTGATACAAAAGCTTTTCCTGCTCCGGCAGCGGTTCGGTACATTCAGCAAGCCGGTATAACGGAGAGACAACAAAAAAATCATTTAAAAATATATTTCCGTGCTTGAGTGCGCCCAAAAGCCATGTTCCTGTTTCTGTACTGCAAAGCGCCTGCACACAGCAACAGTCTATGTTGTCACCCACTTCCAGAATAACGGCGTGATGTACCGGATGAAACGGTCGGCAGTCGATTGTTACTATATCGCCGACATGGAACGGTATCGGCAGATTCAGATTCTGACTGTCACTTGAATATCGGTATGTTTTTGGCTCAAATGAATAAGGTATGCTCTCCGATTTCTCCTCATCGGAATTAACCGCCTCTGTTTTTTCAAAATAAATAATTTGATTCTGCCATAAGTAATAGGTATAAGTATGCGACATTGTACCGTCCGCATTCGGCACCCATTTTTGCAGCTCATACCAGCAGGTGCAGCTTTTTTCTATTTCACATTCCTTGATGTCATAATAAATATAGTCCAGCGCTTTTTCAAGGTTCAAAACCGGCATTCCGCTGTCGGTTTTTCTATCCCTTAGTTCGTCGTCATACCACGCTTCAACCAGATTGAAGATTTCACCAGGTTTCAAGGTAAGCTCTTGAAGCGCTCGGCGGATTTGTCCGGCATCTTCGGCAAAAGAATTTTTTATCGTAAATAATGCTGAACGAACAGCGAATGTTTTATTTTCTGTTGCATTTTTATCTTGAAGTTTATTTGCAATCTCGGCAAAAACATTTTCTCTGCCGGCAAGAAGACGCAGCCATTGCAGTTTCTTCTCTAACGATACTGCAGAACCACGGATGATAGCCGATAAATTATGTTTATCAAGCTTTTTTTCAGCCAAATACCCTCTCATTGATACAGAAGGGATAAAACATTTGAGCAAAGCTGCTTGTTCCTCTGTGCTTAAGTAGCTTTCAGCTTCTGCTCCATTCGGAAAAATATCCGATAGTTGTTTGGCGGTGTTCAGAGTGACAAAATTTTGAGTTTCCGTAAAATAAACCTTAACCGTTTTTCCGTAGGCTAACAGATCGATGATATTCAGAAATGTTCCTTTGCTTTTGCCGTCCCAGATCATAAAGCCTGCGTCCGCCGATTCCACCATTGCGGCGTCTTTTTTACGATGAGCGAAAAAAGATTTTTTCGTAGTTGCATCAATTTTAATTTCCCGCCAACGACCGACATTATGTCTTGCTTTCGGGAGAGCAGTGAAAACTGTGACATGGGAATACTCCATTTCGGCAAGAAAACTTTGCACAGTGGCATCCACTCCGTAGCAGTCGCCGATTACAAATTCCACTTCATCTTGTATTGCCTTTTCAAGCATATCTTCGATAACAGTAGTGTTTATTTTTACAGCTTTAGAGCCACCGATAAAAATTTTCATAATATCACTTACCGTTTTTCTTGATTTCAATCTTCCTTTTTACGAATTCAGCAAGCCGACACATTTATAAAACAAGAAAGAACCCTTTCCGACCATTCCATGCACGGCTCCTGGATATCCGCAAGAGCGCTGTCATAATCAATTACTTTTTTCGTTCCTCAATCGTGTATCCGTAACAAGAGAGACGCATTGCCATACAAAAACAGCTTAGTCTGTCGGATCTTTTTGTTTTAGTCAGTTTCTGTGAATGTTCCATTTATAACTACGCCTCCCTCATTACTTCTTTTGGAATTTCACCATATTCAGCGTAATGGCGCCCATTTAGTCCATGCAGAGCAGGAATAACACGGTTTAACATCTATGCCTTGCGGAAATTGAGCACAGCATTTTCCGCAACTAAATTACTCAAAATCTACGAAATGCTCCTTAGGAACTCTTGATCCGTCATACATAGCACAAGTTACACAAAGTTTTGTGTTTGAACCTACTGTTTGCATACGAATCTCTCCTTTTTATTATTGATATTTATCTGCAAATTAAAAAACGAACGATATCCCCGCATTATGGCACCATATAATACCGGCGAACACGAAAATTTTGGAGATTTTTGCGATTGTTTGCAGAAAGTTTACAAATAAAGTTCCTCTTCTCTTTGTTGTCTTTATTATATCAAGCACGATGGGATAAATTAGGGACATAAAAAACGACTTGCTCAACGAACAAGTCATTTCAGCTGTATTTTCATCTTGCCCTATACGGTGAATTTCTTGCTTTTTAATCCGCATAAAATTCCTGTAAATCGTCAAGGCGCAGCAGAGCAGGCTTTTGTCCGTAGGCTGCGCCGACATCAACATCAATCCAAGTTTTGGTTCTGATGATTTTCCGGTATATTCTTTTCCGTATGACATAGTCGGCGTATGTCCGAAAACCGTAATAATATCGCCAAAATATTCATCAATGCTTTGAATTTGCCCAGCGGATAGCCGTGCCGTCGTTATACTGTTTCTGTTAAATTTTGGGTAAAATCCGCTGATGCTATTCAATGCGGACCTGATTCTCAGGCGCATAGAGCTCCTTGACCGGAAACTATATTTCCTCTGTTATTTTAATGACTTCATAACATTCAAAAGCGACTGATAACTGTCAACATCATGATATCTCACTTTGCTCGTTGACATCTAGTTGAAAAGCTTTTTAGCGCAGGCAATTTTTGCCTGTTCAATTGATATGAAATTAAAACTTTCCATTGTACATAAGGTGACAACAAAAAGCATTAGATCTTCCTTTTAATAAACGAAACATCCAGCCATTTGAAAACTCGTTTTCTTGTTTTTATAACTACATCATTTTATTAATCCATTGTAACCGCTACCTTAATTACGCCGTCTCGCTTTGCTTCAAAAAGTTCATACCCTTTTGCAATATCCCTGAGCGGTACGGTATGGGTAATCAAAGGAACAGTATCTATCTTTCCACTGGCAATAAGTTCTAAGGTTTCTTTACAGTTGCATCCGTCTACGCCGCCGGTTTTGAATGTCAGGTTTTTTCCGTACATTTCAGGCAGGGGCAAAACCTGCGGACTGTTATAAAGCGCTACTATCGTTACAATGGCATTGGGGCGGGCACATTCCCACGCCATACGGAAAGTGTCATCGGTTCCTGCCACTTCAAGCACAACATCTGCGCCGCCGTGGTCACTGTGAGAGAGTACAAATTCTCTAACATTGTCAGGAGTAACGGTCAGTACGTCGGGATAGCGCTCACGTACAAAGGCAAGGCGGCTTTCATCCACATCACAGATGATTATCCGTTTCGGCTGATGAAGCCCCACACATTGGAGAGTGCACAGTCCCGTAGGTCCTGCTCCGATAATCAATACTGTATCTCCATGTTTGATTTCAGATATATTCGCTGCCCAGTATCCCGTTGCAAGTACATCTCCCACAAGCAGCGCCTGTAAATCCGTAACGGAGTCGGGAATTTTATCAAGCCCCTGATCCGCATAGGGCACACGGACATACTCAGCCTGTCCACCGTCAATGCGGCATCCCAGCGCCCAACCGCCGTTTGAATCGGTACAGTTGTTCACCCATCCATTTTTGCAGAAAAAGCAGTCCCCGCAGAAGGTCTCTACATTCACAGTTACACGGTCTCCGGGCTTAACAGTATTTACTGCCGACCCTACTTGCTCGACAATACCAACCATTTCATGCCCCACGGTAATTCCCGGTACGGCTCTTGGCACACTGCCGTGCTTTATATGTAAGTCGCTGGAACAAATGCTGGCCAAAGTGACTTTTACAATTGCGTCCCTATCGTCTGAAATAACAGGTTTCGGCTTTTCTACAAGTTCAAATTTTCCATGTTCAATGTATGTGTAAGCAAGCATAAGAACCCCTCTTTCTACTTCCGGTGCAGTTTATAAACTGAATCAACAATGAAATATGACGTTTTATGATATTCGGCAGGTTTGTTGCATAAATTCCACTGAAATTTACCAGCTTATCACAGCTTTTATAATTCGTATTAGTAACGGAATATAAATTTATAAGTACCCGCATATTAAGCGGAAAGTATGCTATTGATAACATCGTGTTCTTCTATGGTATTGCAATATATATTTCTGCAGATTTGCTAAAACCATGACAGTATAACTACTTGTCATTCAATACTGCCGACATAGGCCAAATGAATACAAATAAAAAACAATAAATTTTCACCTTTTGAAAAGCAAAACAAACTCCGTAATCTGACGGTTGGTGTCAGTATTCACTTTCTTTTTTACTCAAATCAGGTTATCTGAAACCTAACTAATGTGTAAATTAGGAATAATCATTTTCAACTTAATTCATTGGTTAGTATGTCGTTTTGCGGGTCTCCACAATCTAAATCACTAAATATTATATTGAATCCTTAATCAGTATTTTTTGAATCCAGTATAGCACACTAAAGCTATATATTCTATCACTTTCAAATAGTTTTCTGAAATCACATTGCATAATAACATCCCGCACTGGATAACATAGCAGTTTATTTATCAATCTTTGCAATAAAATATTGTAAGTATACTTATAATATTTATTGATAAAAATTAAAATTAACGTTGCTATATTAAAAAATGAGGTTGTTGTATGGCTATCATCAGCAAGGAAAGATTGTTGAAAGTATTGGTTTTCTACAACCCCTGGTGGAAGACAGGAGTCGTAAACCCAAAATTATCCAAGAACTATAAGCGATTCGCCTTTTATGAGGCCATGAAACGCTTGAATCAGAACAACATACGGCGCACAGTTGTCTTAACCGGAACAAGACGAGTGGGAAAGACCACTATACAATACCAAATGATCGAGGCCCTGCTCCAAAACGGCGTGCCGCCTCAGAAAATCGTCTTTATCTCCATGGATCATCCTATGTTGAAGTTGAGTGCCATGAATGAGATTCTGGAGTGCTATCACGAAAATATCTATCCGGAGCAGGATGTCTACTACTTTTTTTGATGAGATCCAGTATGCGCAGGATTGGGATAAATGGCTGAAAACAATCTACGATATGCAACTGGATACCAAAATGGTAGCCACCGGCTCAGCCAGTCCAGTTTTGATCAAGGGAAGCCAGGAGAGCGGCGCCGGACACTGGTCAGCTATCCAGGTTCCAACACTGTCTTTCTATAAGTACTGTGAACTGCTAAATGTGGATCGTCCCGATCTGCCGGACGATTTGAAGATTACACAGCTGATATATAGGCCGCAGCAGGAACGCACTCAGATCATGCTGCAGCTCTCCAAAGTGCAGAACTACTTTAACCGCTATCTGCAAGTAGGCGGATTCCCCGAACTGGCTCTGGCTGATAATGACATCCTGGCCCAGCAGGTCATGCGCGAAGATGTGGTTGACAAAGTGCTCAAGAGAGATTTGCCCTCACTTTACAAGATCCGTAATGCAACAGAGTTGGAACGAATTTTCCTTTATCTGTGCAATGTTTCTTCTGAGATCGTTTCTATTGAGGCGATTGCAAAGGAATTGAATGGTGTTTCCAGGCCTACCGTCGAAAACTATATTGAGTATTTGGAAAGCGCCAACCTGATTTATCAGAGCTGGCCCATAAATATGGCAGGAAAAAAGTTCTGAAAGCCAGTCCAAAGATTTATATTGCTGATTCGGCGATCCGTAATGCGGTTTTAATGGATGATTCCCTACTAAGCGACCCGGTGGAAATGGGAAAGCTTGTGGAAACCGCTGTTTATAAGCATGTAGCCGCATTTTATTATCAACAGGCCGCATCGGTAGGATACTATCGTGGTGGCAAACGCAGGAAGGAAATTGATGTTGTGGTGGAATACTCCAATTCCAAAAATATCCTCATCGAAGTGAAGTACCGGGAAGGTGCTCCTATCCCGGATGATTCCGCAATCGTAGAGTTGAGCGGAGAGGCTGCTGCCTCAATCGTGGTGACCAAAACCGCCGATGACTTCGGCGTCCACAATACAAAAAACGGCAAAGATTTGATCCGTATTCCGGCCTTTGCGTTCCTTTATCTGCTTGGACATGCAGAAAAGCACGGCTATTGCGAAATGGAATAATAACAGAGCATATAATTGAGAGCGTGGCATATGAGCACCACGCTCTCCTTTTTAATTCATAAGTTGCTGTTATATTTGTGTTGCCGCTCTGAGCAATGGGACAAATAATGTATTTGAAACGTCTCTCCATGAAATGTGAAGGGGCGCCCCACGCAGCTTCCCGGGATATATAATTTACTCTGTATCTTCCTCCAGGCATTTTATCACGTTGCGTTCGAGGAAACCGAGCATAATTCTTCCATGTTCTTTTGCTTTTTCAGGGGTCCAGCCATCCTTGTCGTTTTTCGTAATATATTTCATTATTTTAAGTTTCAAACTTTGATTTATTACATTATCATATATTATCTTTGAACTCGGTTCGGAATTCGAAAATTTTGAATTTCCTTTGGCTGTTACCAATGCGAGATTTCCGAAATCATCATACTGCTCAGCAGTCCAATCTTTTTTATTATCCGGATGGCGGGGATAAAAATGCTCAATTGAATTTCTGAACTGAAAATACCACTCCTTATTTTCCGATTTTTCCTCCTCAAAAAACTCACTCAGTCCCTTGACTTCATCCTGTTTCCAGTAAAGCAGATAATCAAGATATGTAAAGACAATTCGTTCAATAAAGAAACCTGTTCGCTGATCGTAGTCGGAATCAAACGCCTTGGCATCACAAACCTTTTTGCTGCAATACCTTTCAAGCTCATGAATCAAATCTGTTGCCTCTATACTGTCTTCATTTGTTTCGGCAAGAAAACGCAGAGCTTTTGTAATCCAGTGCATTGATTTTGCGGAAGTATAAGTGACACGCAGACAGGATTCGAGCATTCTCAAACGTTTATTCTTATTGTCATCGTCGCTGAATGAAGCGGTATATTTAGGTTTTTTATTCTTTTCCGTATAGGATTCCAGCTTTTGCAGAGACCATCTTCCCTCTTCTTTATAATCACGGGCAAATTCTCTTTTGACAATGTATTTATCAAAAAGATATCGGAGCTTCAAAAGGTTAAATATGAAATTTTTGACCCTTTCAGCCTGAACGGCTTTGTCATCAGACTTCGGAATATAATCCTCAAAAATTTTTATAAGATTATTGCTGTTGAGACTTTCTTCATCATTTTCATTATCTGTTTTTTCTCCGCAAACCGCTTTTACCTGCAAAAGAAAATCAGGAAAAGATATTATGGATTCGAACCGCATATTCTCCTCGGCTTCCTTGGTATCGTCGGCAGTTTTGCACTTATCCTTAAGAATATCAGCCAGGCTTTTTTCCTCAAAAAAATTCCCTTCGGTATTTTGACTTTTTCTGTATTCGGCAAAAATTTCAGATATTTCATCAAAACTTTCAGGGATAAATTTATTCCAGCTATTTTCAAAAAGCTTCGTTCTTATTTCAGGCGTGAAGTTCATTTGAATATAGGAATCCATATCCGCACAGGCGTCCCATATACTTGCAGCCGCTTCGCAGTTGTCATTATTTGCGCTGAGGACTCGAAGTATTCTTGCCTTTACAATTTCATGAGCTTCAAGCTGTTCGCCACGGGTGTTCATTATTTCAAAATAGTGGTTTTTATCTGTATCTTCCGGTATTTCTACACGGACAATTTCGATTGAAGATTTAAATTTTTTCTTGAATTCTCTTACATCTATATCTTTGTTATTTTCAAAATATTTTTTGATTATATCGTATCCGTTTATTATTTCATTGTTAGTCTGTTCTGCCTCCGGATTTTTCCGAATAGCATTCAAAACTTCATTAGACTTGTCCCTAACTTCAAAGCTTAAAGCTGAATCACAGATAGGCATTTCTCCATCTTCAGGTACTCTGCTGTTCAGATACAGAATAAGTAAAAACAGAGTTGTAAGCCTTTGCTGACCGTCAATAACTTCATACTGCTTATTACCTGTTTTTTTCACAATGAGAGTTCCTAAATAATAGTTTTCGTTTTTGTTGTCATTTATGTCTTTAATTAGCTGCTCTATTTCTTCGTTTTCCCATGCATAATTGCGCTGATAAATCGGTATTACATATTCAGCTTCCTTAAAAAGCTCTTTCATATTCAGAGGTTGAATTTTTTTATTTTCCTGCTCACTCATCATTTTTCCCCCTGCAATTCTTTTATTTTATCATAGATTTTTGCATATTTTTCCTTAATGTCCATGTCATCTCTTACAAAAGCAAGTTCAAACAAATCCAGTTCGGCAGGTTCGTTGATACTGCTGATAAATTCAAATATATTTTTGTTCCCTAATTTTTCATGTCTTCCCAATGCGTATTTATTTACAGTTTCCTGATATACCGAAAGCATGCTCAGCCTGAGTGAATATGCCCATTGAAACAATCTTAATATCACATGATCAATAAGCGCATCCTCTCCGAATCTGTCGGCAAAAAACATAAGCGCACACAGGAACATATTGTATATATAGAGATCGCCTCCGTGACTTCTGGGAAAATTCGGCAAAGTTTTTGCTTCTATAAGTTCTTCTACTTTTCCATCGGTTCTTTCGAGCAACTCAAGATAATGAACCGTGTATGAAAAAAATCTTTTTCCCGCTATCAGAGGCTGCATAAGCTGATGCTGATTAGCTTTTGTACCTATAAGTTCATTATAATGACACTGAGTAAAGTTTTCTATATACAGATTTGCTGCTTTGGCATAAACGCTGTAATCATATTGATTTTTGATTTTAATTCCCTTGAAAGTGTCAATATTCTTTTGCGAATAATACAGTCCGCTTTTCTGTTTATACCACATTATCATGGGGTACAAATAGTTTCTGAAAAGCTCGGCAATTTTTTTCTGGTCATAACCTTCCCAGCAGGCAACGGTTTCTATTTTTTCTTTTTTATCCACATTCTCCATTTCCCTGAGATGATAAGCTTTAAGAAGATCGTGGGGATCAAGACTTTTGCCTCTGGAATTCTGTGAATCAAAAAACTGAAAAGCTTCCTGATAATCGCAGGTAACTATTTTAACAACACTGCATTTCTCGAGTATAAAACTTTTTAATTTCTCTCTGTCATCAGAGGAAGTCCCCTGGAGCTTTAAACGAAAAACCTCATAATTGGTTTTTACTGCGTTAAAGGACGAACTTTTGAATTTAAGATTTCTCATTATGTACGAAAACTCGTTTTCCGGGTCTAAAGCGTAAAGTAGAATCAGCAGGGTTGTAATTCTTTGCTGTCCGTCAACAATCTCTAAACCATTCTCATTATTTTGATACAGGATTATTGTTCCCAAACGGTATTCCCTTACATTCTTTTCATGAGCCTGGTATATATCGTTAAAAAGAGTAAGGGCTGATTTTGCGCTCCATTTATACGGTCTCTGATAATCCGGCACAGAGAGTCTGCAATCTAACAAATCCTTAACCCATACAATGTTAAAATTGTCGTTTTGTGAGTTTGTATTACTCATTTTATCCTCCTGAACATATAGGCAATATATTAAATTCATTATAATGTCTTATGAATAATGTTTCAATATTTACCTGTATATTGCAGCCCCGTGATTATTCGTTCCACGGTATGTTATCGTCACATAAGACCATGTAATATAAAATCAACACCACTATACTTATTTTGATAGGATACTTTATGACATATGTAATTTCAGACCTTCACGGATACCCTCTCTAAAAGTTCAGCAGCCTCCTTGAAAAAGCCGGATTTCGGAGGATGACTTTCTTTACGTCCTCGGAGATGTTATTGACTGCGGCGGCGACGGCGGAATCGAGATGCTTTGCTGGATGCTCCGTCTGCCCAATGTACAGCTTATTCTCGGCAAATAAACTGTTATTCTGACCTTTAAATTATTTGAGATTTTATGTTTCTGATTTCATCAGACAATCTGCTGATTTCGTTTATATAGGGGTTATTTCCTTTCATAACTTTTTTGTTTTGCTCGGCAGTATCTTCCAGTTTTTTTATCTGTTCTCGATATGTATTGCACAGGTCGGAGAGCTTTTTCAGGAAATTCACAATTCGGCGTGCATTTCCCGCCGGCGATTCACCGATTTCAACTCTGTACTTTACATTAAGCCTTTCGAGAACAATGTAGGGTTTCTTCTCATTCTGTTCTTCGGGATACAAAATTTTAAAATCAAGAAAGGACAATTCTGAGTTTTGCAGCGTCATATCCTGATTTTTAGTTATAAGTGATTTTATACGCATATACTCGTTTTTAATAACTTCTCCAGAAATTCCACTCACATATCTATCATTTTCCTTTGTGACTTCAAGGCGATTTTTCAATTCCGGAATACGTTTATATAATTCTTCGTTCTGTTTACATATTTTCTCACGAGAGAAAATATATTCCGATGAAAGAAGCCGGATTCTTCTTAATTCGTTTTCCTTTTCTGCCAGAACTTTCATTTGCGGATCGGATATGGCCAACGCCTTAACCTGAGCATAGGTTAAAACATTTTCTTCCAAATCTGAAACCGTTCTCTGATAGGCTGAGCCTGCAAGAAATTGAGAAATAAAGCGTTGTTTTGTTTCGAGTACCTGCCAGGAATAAGCATCAAAACTTCCGCCACAGATATATCTGTAAACAGACACCGTATCATTTTTATTGCCCTTTCTGATGATTCGTCCTTCCCGTTGCACCATGTCCGCCGGCCTCCAAGGCACATCCAGATGATGAATAGCCTTTAGCTTCGTCTGTACATTGGCACCTATTCCCAACTTGAAAGTTGACCCGATAAGTATGCGGACTTTGCCTGCATTAACTTTTTCATAAAGCCTGACTTTCCCGGCTTCTGAGTGATAACTGTGGATAAATGCTATTTCTCATTTGGGAATGCCTTCTTCAATTAAATGTTTCTTGAGTTCTGAATAAACATTGAATTCCATATTCTTAGGAGTTGAATAATCACAGAAAATAATTTGTACATAATCTTTATCCTGCCTGTAAACGGACGCAACGTTTTTTACACACTGAAAGATTTTGGAATTTTCATTATAGGGTTGTTCTTTTTCTACCAGCCGCAGATCAAGCGCCGCTTTACGTCCGTCGGTACTCACTTTCAGCATATTGTCCTGTTTTTTATCAACCTCTTTTGCTCTGATTTTTTCAGTTCGCCTGCAAAGGCTGTCCATATATTCCTGAAGTCTTACATTCCGTGGTATAAGTATATCGTCATACCCTGAAAATTCAGGCAATTCCGATTCATCATCTACCGCATAAAATGCTGCCACGCCCGAAAACATTTTTGAAAGCTCAGGGAGATTGAAAAAACGTGAAAAGCGGTTGATAAATCTGAATTTCGACGTATCTACATCAATTTCACAGATATACTCTGGCTTTGCAAAACTTTTTACCCAATTATCAAAGCGGTCAAAATGCATCTCCTTTAACTGATCATACTGAAGATACATCTGCATAGCATATGTATCGGAAATGGAGTTACATATAGGTGTACCTGTTGCAAAAATTGCACCGCGTCCGTTATTTTCTTCCTGAACATTCCAGACCTTATGAAGCATATCAAGACATTTTTTTGAACCCTTTATATTAATTCCCGAAATGTTTCGCAAGTTTGTTCTCAAAGGTAATGACGATAGGTAATCGTTTGGACGTTATGTGCGGCGAAGCCGCACATTCGTTTCCTCCAGATTTTCCCCCGTCTCACGCCGGGCGTGCACCTTTCAGCGCACCCAGCCTTCCATCAAATTGACTTACTTTCTACTGATTTCACTGCACTCGTACCCTCGCGAGTACGGCGCACTTGTAAATTCCACATTTTGAGTTTATCTCTGTATTTCTGGATTTTGCGTACCGTCTTTGCATCCAGCTCAGGCGGTATTGGACTGTTGTGTACCATGCGGTGACACGGTACACAAAGCCATGCCAAATTGGGAACCTTGTTGATTCTATCAATCGGAAGCCTGTTATTTACATGGTGGCAATGCTTTGGGACGATTTCAGAAAAGTATTTGCCACAGCATTTACATTTTCCCTTGTCCCGGTTATAAGCATATTCACGATTCATAAAGTACTCAAAATTCGCTTTCCAGCCCTTACCCGTTGCATAGGCAGACAGCGCAAGGTCCTCTGGACTGTTAATGGAGGGACGGTCGCAAGGCAGAGGCTTATGCTTGTTTCTGTAATTCACATATCGTCGTCGCCCATCTTCCGTGTATGGAGTCATATTCTGGTCAAATGGCTTGCTTTCATATTTGCTGTGCGTAATGAAAGCCATAGTAATACCGAACCATTTTCCGTCAATTTCTATAGCGAAAGTTTTACTGTCGTAACCCTCATGCCTATGAGGCAGATTGCAGAGTTCCTTTAGCGGTATTTGCATATCGTTGTACTGTTTCGGGAACAGCTTTTTCCAAACTGCAAGTGCCGTGTTGTTCACTCTGCGGTCTATAGCATGATAGGCGTGGGAACAGATGGACGGTTGAAGATATTGTGCCAGACCCATGATTATGGAGTTCACATACTGGATTTGTGCCGCCTGCGTATTGGGCTTTGTGTAGAGACCAATTTTCCGGATTTCTTTTTGCAGACTATGGATTTTCTTGGATAGTCGCTCCATGTCAGGGAGCGGTTTTCCAACCAGATGTTCTGACCATGTGGATGGATTTGGGGTTTTGCGCTTGCGTTCTGCCTTGACTATGTAACCGAGAAAATGGATACCGTCCTTTCTTAAATCGGTTACATAGGTCTTTTCCTGCGACAATTCCAGTTTCATGCGATATTTGAAATACTTTGTGAGTTCTTGCTTCATCCGGAGTGCTTCCTGCTCCGTTGATGTCAGGATTACCCAATCGTCAGCATAACGAAAATTGTACTTGGGAGTGACCCCAGACCACTTGAGCCGCCGAGTATCATTGCATTTGTGTTTGCATTGTCGGTGCGGCTCCATATAGCAGCGACCTACATACCAGTCAAAGTCATTGAGATACACATTTGACAGCAGTGGTGATAAAATACCGCCCTGTGGTGTGCCCATTTCCGTTGCATGATAGAGGTCATTGTCAATATATCCGGCTTTCAGCATCTGACTGACGATTTTCAAAACTCTCTTGTCATGTATGCCGATTCGCCACAGCTTATTGAGCAGCAGCCGGTGGTTGATATTGTCAAAACAGCCTTTAATATCACCCTCAACTGCCCATACTGGCTGATCTTTGGATTTCACACTTGCATTTATGACATTGACAATATCTCGGATTGCGTGCTTCTGTGCCCGGTATGGGCGAAACCCATAGCTGTGCGGATAAAATCTCGCTTCGCATATCGGTTCGAGAATCAGTCGAACACACTCCTGAATAATCCTGTCTAACACAGTGGGGATACCCAAAGGTCGCATTTTGCCGTTGGCTTTTTCAATATATTTTTGTTTTGCTGGTTTTGGTTTATAATTGGAGAAATTTTCTTGAATCAACCGTAATAGTTCTTCTTTTGGCATCTGAAGATATCTGTCCATTTTCATCCTGTCCACGCCGGCAGTTTTGCTGCCCTTATTGGACTTGATGTTATGAACAGCGGTCACGATGGTTACTTCGTTTGCCATCGCTTCCAACAGTCCGGTGAATGAAACACCTTGACCAGACTTTTCATAAAGCAGGTCTTGGAACTGCTTCAATTCTGTTTCTGTTGAAAATCTGACGTCTAAATGCACAAGGTTTTCACCTCGCAGTTCGTCACCCATCTTTCAGGGAGTTATAAGATTTTCTTTTGTGAAATTTACAAATCAATCTGACTCGTGCCCTTCGCCGTGGAGCATTTCAGCCCCGTGTGATTGGCATTACCCAATCGCAGACTACTATGGCACGGCTGACTTCCTGTGTCCTTCATTGTGCTGTAACACTCCAAACACAGGCTCTCAAGCGTTCCCAAATCTCTATCCTTATGGTCAAAAGACCTTTGAAACCCTTAGGCCGCTACCTTACACCGGGAAAATCCACTTGCACTTTGAATCACAGTTGCTGTGCAAGTCCGCATGAGCATTTCATCTCATGGGGTGAATGCAGAAAAACCAACCACACTCACTTTTTCCAATTTTCACCCTTTCGGGTGCCTATCACTCTTACGATGCTGCATAGCTTTCCCTAACGTATAGCCATAGGTTTCGGAAGCCCGCACCATTATTATCCATGCCTCTCGGTTTAGGTTTTCAGGTTACGACTTCACCACGCTTTGTACCCTGTCTACTTACAGATAGACAGCGCACAGTGGAGTATTAGCTCTCGTACTGCCTGCGGTTTGACAGACCGCTGTGGGATTTCTCCATTCCGGCATTGATTCTGTACGGCAGAGGAATTTCACCTCTGAATTTGAGATATGAGTTCTCTACGATATTTTCTTGTAATAGCAAGTGCTATCGTATGGTGCTGTTCGTCATAGCTGCCAGCTACGACTTATGCACAACGCTTCGCGCTATTCTTAAAATTATGCGCCTCATCAACAAACAAACTGTTTATTTCAAGCTCATCAAAAGTAATTCCTTCTGCCTTGCAATGCAGTCCCGCAAGCATTTCGGCAGCAAGTTTCTTCAAATAAGCAGACTCTCTGTCAATAGCAGATTGTGTTCCGTATTGATATCGCAGATTGCATACGGCACCTTTAAGTTCATCCAGTTTCTTATTAATTTGAGCCATAACCGCTTCGCCGGAAAGCGGAATCATCTCAAAACAGCTGTATGCAATAATAATGCCGTCATAATCTGCTTCCTGTATCTGCTTCAATACCTTTTGCCGCATTTCCGGCTTGAAAGATTTCGGATCTATGGTAAGCAACCTGCTTTCAGGATACATTCTTTTAAATATAAGTTCCCACTGTCCTACAATATTATTGGGAACAACAAACATATTCTTTCGTGAAATTCCCGTTTCTCTCAATTTCATGGCAGCGGCAATCATAATATACGTTTTTCCAGAACCGACATCAAAGGCAAGAAGCGTATTTTTCTCGGTCAGTATTCTCTGAACTGCATCTTTCTGATAGGGATACAGCGCTATATCCTTGCTCATTTCCGGAAATTTCAGGGATGAACCGTCATATTTACCGGCTTTGAACTTACCAAATGCTTTATTATACGCTTCTTCTATTTCCCATTTTCTGTCATCACTCTGCCATATCCATTCTTTAAAAAGTCCCAGTATTACATCGTACTTTTCCCTGGCGGCAATTGTTCTTTTCTCGTCGTATTTTCTGAATATATCAAAGAGTTTGATTTCACGCAGGTTAAGCATGGCCTCAAAAATGAACAGTGCGTTATAATCCGGTAATCCGTATGTATAATTTATTCTGTTATTTCTGTACATCCTTTTATCTTTTATATACCAATACCCTGTAACCGGTTCATAACTAATATATTTATTATCTGAATCTGAGGTGTTTTCGGTACCGTAAATAAGGTAATAAACAAAATCATTTATTATGTCGTCACTCAGCCACGGCACCCCCGGAAACACTTCGATATCTTTAAAAGTTATTTCGTGAGGAACACGTTTTCCAGCCCCCGACAAATATGCTGCCTGCTTTTTGTTCTGAACTGTTTTTGCCTGCCTGTAAAGCAGAATCCACTGATCAAGGGTAAACTGATTTAAATCCTTTTCCGAAAGAGTATCAACCAGTTCTTCTGTCAGAAAATCATCTTCAGTATCAGTTCCATTCTCCTTGGTTTTGGAATAATATATTGAATTATCTGCGGCGCCAAACTACGAAAAATCACGATGAAGAAGTTCGTATACAATATGCCTCTTTATTACCGAATCATCTACCTGCTCCACTATCTTATTGATAATATACTCTTTGCTTTTGTAGGTATAAAAAGACAGCCCGGACTTTATCAGCAAATTTTTAAGCTCAAGCTTCCAAAGAATGCTCAGCTGATCTTTTCGTGAAGGAAAGGGACCGCTCTCCTCTTCAGCCTCACGCTCAACATTTATTCCATCTTCCCAAACAACAATAATTCCCCAGCTTTCAGGCACTTTGCTTATAACCGACCGTTTATGACTTTCTCCCACAACAATATAATTTTTATCGAAAAATCTGCGATATGCCTTCACCTGCGACTCCAGACGTGTATAGTTGTCGCTGTCGCTTTTGATCTCATAACCTGTCAAGCAATCTGTTACGGTCATGAGATCACATATTGAAGATCCGATTGACTTCTCCTGATAAATACGCACTTCAGATTTTTCTGTTTTCAAATATTCAATCAAAATATCTCTTATCTTTTTGTCGTTCATTTTACTCACCGTTAAATTTTCCTGATTTACGCTTTTCAATGATACATAAGTTTATGGTACGATTTTGTCGCACCAGTTTAAACATATACAAAACAATTAACTAAAACGGAAATATCCTGCCAGTTCCATATCACGCTTGATATTTCTCCAGTCAGTAATAGATAAGTCGAGTACCGAATCGGAAAAGCAGCACAAAGGCAGTTTATCAGGGTCAATCCCGGCGGATTTCTGATTTTCACGCAGCCGCTCAAGTTCAACTACTGAAATCCCTGCGCCTCTACGGTGAGGGTCATGTGGAGAATACGTCATCCTTGACGTAACTGAAGACTCAAATATAGTAATACCGAATGCGATTGCCATAACTATGGGCGTCATGAATACAGCTTTAACTGCGTCAATATGAAATCTCAGCCAGACGCACAAGTACAAAGGAACAAATGAAATTGTGAAATACAAAAACTTAATAAAATTATGGCCTGATGCTACAGAACCGTCTGACAACCGGTAAGTCTCTCTGTTGTAGGAAGGAACAATTTTCAGCAAAATTGCAGTTGCAGCAAACTCTAAAGGTATTCCCCAGATATTGGAAATGAGCCACAGGTCATCTTCAGAATACTCCAGCGCAACTGCGGCAGCGAAGACAAGAGCTGTGACAATTGCTCCCAGAAGGTTAAGAACCCACATTTTAAAGTATTGAGCTTTGATTTCAGCGTCATGTCTGAAGGCTTTTATTATTTTGTCGGATACCTTGCGTGATGAAGAAGTTTTTTCTTTGCTCATAATATTCACCCTTTCTGAGAATATAACCGTTTAAAAATCCGAAATGAGTCCCATTTAGGTGAATTTTAAAAAGCAACTAAATAATAACGGTAATGGGATTTTTTTATCCCATCAATTATTGTAAAATCCGTATAACAATAATATACTGAGTATGAGGTGAGTTGTATGTACACGATGCAGCCGAAGAAAATTTTGATTATAAACATCCTTGATATTTTAAGAAAATACACTGACGAAGATCACAGACTCAGCCAGAAGGAAATCGTTGATATTCTTAAAACAGAATATAATATGACCGTGGAGAGAAAATCCATAAAGCGCAATATACTTAATTTAATTGAGTTCGGATATGAAATTGAATACAGCGAATCCAGCAGGATGATACCCAATTCCAAAACCGGCGAATTGGAGGAAAGCTACATACTCTCTGATTTTTATCTTGTCCGTGATTTTTCAGACAGCGAGCTGAGGCTGCTCATTGACGGTCTGCTTTTTTCAAAGCACATTCCGTACAGTCAATGCAAAGAGCTGGTGGATAAACTGTCGGGATTGTCAAACAAATATTTCAAATCCCGTGTAAAACATATTCAGACTATGCCTGACATGGCTCCGCAGAACAAACAGATATTTTATACCATTGACATTCTGGATGAGGCAATCAGCAAAGGCAGACAGGTTGCGTTTACTTACAATAATTATGATACCGACTTTAAGCTCCATCCCCGCCTTAACAGCGACGGAAAACCCAGAGAATACATTATCAATCCATATCAGATTGCGGCGGCCAACGGACGGTATTATCTTATCTGCAACTATGATAAATATGACAATGTGTCAAACTATCGCATCGACCGCATTACAAATATAAAACTTCTTGATACACCTATAAAGCCCGCAAAAAAAGTAAAGGGGCTGGAAAACGGATTCAGCCTGCCAAAACATATGGCAGAGCATATTTACATGTTTACCGGTGAAAGCGCCGCAGTCACATTCAGCTTTAAAAAATATCTCATCAACGATGTAATAGACTGGTTCGGAAATGAGATCACCTTCCTCGATGAAACGGAAGAAGAGATCACGGCAAAGGTTCACGTAAATCTGATGGCAATGCGAAGATGGGCGCTGCAATATGCTCTGCATGCAAAAGTACTTTCTCCGCTTTCTTTGGCGGAAGAAATTAAAAAGGATCTTGAAGAGGCAATAAAAAATTATAATTAAAGACAGAAAGTGATTTAAGCTTTCAGTTTATAAAATTTGACGTACCTGTCAAATAAAAAATAAGTTTTATATACCATTTTTATACCAGGGGTTCTGATAACATGAAATTACCTAAATAACAGGAGGTAATTTTATGAAAAGAAAAGTAAGAGTGATTGCCCTTTTAACAGTTGCCGTTATTTTACTTGCCTTTGCAGGATGCGGCAGCAAATCCCAGACAAAGAAAGCGGAAACATACAACGACACTGCTGCTCAAATCGAAAGTGTTTTACAAAAGGTACCGGCAGAAGAAGGCTGGGCGCCGTCCGTTGCGGAAATGATAAACACTGTTTTTCACCGCTATGAATGGAGCTATGTCCCTTATGAGGACAGCGAAACAAAATATATAGTCACCTTTTCAGGTTCTTATTGTCCTACACCGTTCACTCCCCAGGAAGCCAGGGACGGCAGCATTTCCTATCTTGTTGATATTGCATCGGAAGAGGCAACGGTGTACGATGACCCAGAGCATATAGAATCCGTATTTTTGGTTTTCATTCTGGAAAGCAATCATTAAAATCAGATTTTCACCGAAGGCTCAGCTTTCGGTGATTTTTTATGGGCAAAATACAAAACTGCTCCAGCATATCAAAAAGGATGTCCTTTTTTCAACTCATCCCCGCTGATAGAATATACCCGCAGCGAAAAAACAGCATAAAATTATTTTATACTGACAGATTCGGGGGTTAAATCAATGATTTATGCAGTTTCAGATTTACACGGATGCTATGACAAATTTACCGAAATGCTCAGAAAAATTCAGTTCAGCGACAGCGACACACTTTATATCCTTGGGGATGTGGTGGACAGAGGTCCCGACGGAATAAAACTGCTGCTGGATCTTTCCGAGCGCAAAAACGTAATCTGTCTTCGTGGAAATCATGATCACACAGCTTTTAAACTGTTAAGGAGTCTGCCTCTTATTGTAAATTCTCCTGATGCAGATAACTTAAAACAAATTTATAATATGTGGTTTTCCGATGGAGGATATCCCACCTTTGAAAAATTCAGGGCACTGAGTGACGCAGACAGGGAGAAAGTTCTTTCTATCTGAACTCGCTCCCCTTATTTGATGAAATCACCGTATCAGGACGCAGCTTTTTTCTGTCCCACACAGGACCGAAAAAGGAAAAAATGCAGAATCTTGACTTGTGCCAATTTAACGATTTTATAATCGGCAAAATCGAGTATGACAAAATATATTTTGAAGATAAATTTTTCGTATCCGGTCACACACCCACAGAGCTCATTGACAAAGCATATAAAGGCAGGATTTATCGAAAAAACAATCACATTGCCATTGACTGCTCAGCAGCTTTCGGCAATCCTCTGGGATGCATATGTCTCGATACTTTTGAAGAGTTTTATGTTCCTTGATGAAACATTGATAGAAAAAAACAGATCGCATATTTGTATAAAGTGCCTTATTGTTACAATGTATAACAAGATTGTAAAAATTCAGACAAATGATATAATTAAATCATAATTAATGGGGGATTTAGACAATGTATGAAACTCAGCCGAAAAAGCTTATTATAATGAATATTCTGGACATTCTCCGTCGCTACACCGATGCTGACCACAGACTCAGCCAAAAGGAAATAGCGGAAATCCTGCAAAAGGAATATCACATGAAGGCTGACAGAAAAACAATCAAACGCAATCTCATGAATCTGATTGATTTCGGTTATGAAATAGAATACAGCGAAACTCTGCGCATGATGCCGAATTCACAGACAGGTGAAATGGAGGAAACATATATCCTGTCAGACTTTTATCTGAAACGTGAATTTGATGACAGTGAGCTGCGGCTTATCATTGACAGTCTGATTTCTTCAAAGCACATCCCCTACAATCAACGCAAAAGGCTTTTAAGCAAAATTGAGGGATTATCAAGCGTATATTTTCATTCAAGGATGAAACACATCGCCTTGCTGGCCGATGACAGAACCGACAACAAACAAATTTTTTTAAATATAGAATTACTGGATGAGGCAATAAGTCACGGCAAGAAAGTAATTTTCAAATATGCAGAGTATGGAACCGACAAAAAGATGCATCCGAAAAAGCGTCCTGACGGAACCGAAAGGGAATATATTGTGAGCCCTTACCAGATGGCGATCAAAGAGGGAAAATATTATCTGATTTGCAACTATGACAAATACAACGATATTTCAAATTACCGAATTGACCGCATAAGAGAGCTGCAAATTCTGGACGAGCCTGTAAAGCCGTTCCAAACTCTACACGGCGCAAACGGACAGCGCCTTAATCTCGCAGAATACATGAAAGAACACATATATATGTTTTCCAGCGACAGTGTACGGGTCAAATTCCGCATAACAAGGCCGATGATAAGCGATGTAATAGACATGTTTGGGAAAGATGTTACATTTTCAGATGAAAATGACGAAGGCGTCACCGTAACCGCCTACACTAACGAAATGTCCATGGAACAGTTTGCAAAAGCGTTTTCACCGGATGTAATTGTACTGGAGCCCGCAGAATTTGCGGACAAGGTAAGGAACATCATGGAGGAAACCGTGAGAAAATATAAAAACAATTATTAAAGGAGTGAAGCACATGGAAAAGACTGTGATTGATTCTTTTAAAGGGAAATATGCTTTTCTGGATAACGATTTTCCCTGCTTTATTTACCATGACGGTATGCGTTTTTCCTCCTGCAACCGTGCGTATCACGCTTCCAAGAGCTTTGATGTGCGCCATCGTATCGGCTGTATGCTGGCGCCGGACAGCAAAGCAGTACGCACACTGGGAAGAAAAGTAGAATTGCGGGAAGACTGGGATAAAATCAAGCTCAAACTTATCTATGAGGACGATATATCCGGCGCAATCTCTCACGAACGGTTTTTGAAGTTATTCGCCGAGTATGAAGCGGAGCAGAAAGAACTGACGGAAAAGGTCAAGGCAGACCGGGAAATGGTAAATGCCTACGAGCAGGACAAAGCGGATTTTGACAGTTTCGCGGCGGTCATTCGGAAGTATGTAGGGGTTACCGAACTTACGCCTACGATTGTCAATGAGTTTGTGAAGAAAATTATCGTCCACGCACCGGACAAGTCCAGAGGCCACCGGCGGCAGAAAATCCAGATTATCTGGAACTTCGTCGGGGAACTGAAGCAGGACGAGGACAAGCAGACCATTGAACGGCAAAGGAAAAGCAGGACAGCATAGCAATTTGCCATGCTGCCCTGCAAGATACCATTACTTCCTTATGGGTGGGCGGCATTGTTACTGCACCTTTCTTTTTTACAGAGTTGTTATAATTTTAAAACTTGTGATACTTTATTCATCAGCTTTTTTGTTTACTCTTGTTTTTTCAAACAAATCCAAACTGGCTTTGCATATTGCCATATCAAGCTTTTCCAGGAGCACCATATTTTTATCAATTTTTATATATTTTTTCCTGCCATTACTATCTATCACACATAAATATGGTACCCAGAATCGTGAATGTCTATTTTTTCTTCCATCTATCAGTGAATCATAATATAAACACAAATCCATAGTCATCTCATAAGAATCATCGTTCTTAATGAAAAACGGATTTTTTATAAAGTCTCTCCACAATATGTGTTTGCGATTATAAAAAAGTTTTAAAAAACGTTCACAAACATATGCATCTTTAACCAATATGCTTGTGCCGGATATATTGTACAGTGTAGCTTCTATACGTACACCTAATGTTTCACCCTCTGTATTTACAATCCAAGCACTTCCATAAAACTTTTTTCTATAAAAAGTTCTAAACAAAGCAATTACAGAGATGACCACAGAACAAAGGGATAGAGTAGAGGATAAAATATCACTCCAAGTAACAGGAACAGTTGCATCAAAAATCATTACAGCACCTTCATTATTCTTTACAGCGTTCTCCCATTACAATCGCCCGATGTTTTTGCAATGGTTTTATGTTCTTTCTGCAATTTTATGTCTCTATCAAATAAAACTCTATTAGAGACTTTAAAAATTCAACATTTGAAATTAATCTAATATAGTGCTTCCTTTTAGAAGCATCTGTTACACATAAATAAGGAATCCATAAATTGATAAATTTATTTTTTTCGTCAGCTAATCTATCATAAAAAAGTGGGTGTATTCTTATCGACAATTCAACATGCCCATTTCCAATCACATTAATAGGTACATTGAGTATATCTTCACCCCAAATATCTTTTTTTAATATACCAAAAAGCCTTTTAACCACAACAGCATCCGTTATCAGTATTGTATTTGGTGTAATATTATGTAAGTCCACTATTATATTCATGCACAAACCATCACAATTATCCACTCTTATAATTGGCTCTGCATAAAATACTTTTCTGAATTTTTTTACAATGACAGTTACAATCGTTGCTAAAACAGGTGCTGCGCCGATAAGGATTGTTATAACTTCACCTAACGTCAGCGGAGCAGAAAAATCAAATTTCATAGTTTTATTTGTCTCCTCAGGAAAGCGGCTTTATCGAATCAGAAATATATTGTTCCATTTGTTTGATAAGCACCTCTTTATTTGCTTCATCGGCGGCACGTGCTTTGGTTAAATTTTCAGCAATATCATAATAATTAATTGTCCTTTCAACTCCATTCTCTCCCGAAGCACATACTGTATATGAATCACATAGACTTTTGAAATCAGATTTTTGTTTATCAGTCAAATTATCAAAATCATCACAATATCTAAACAATTTCATTATCAGATGCTGTTTTTCATATCCATACTGCTTATTAAATAAAATCCAGTAACTATGATCATCCATTTTATAATCCCCAACAATGTTGTGACTCTTCGTATACGCCTCCATTGAAGAAACAATTTCATCATTAAATAGCAATTTTAATGCTGTATATGATATAGTTACATTATTTTTTATATCTTCTATCAAAGCCACTCTCTTATCAAATAGTTCTATATTTTTTGACTGTTCATGCATTTGAAGCGCTTTTTTCAATTGCTTCCCGGAATTATGATTAGCAAATAAAGCCACAATCACAGCAAAAAAAGTAAAAATCGCACCCAGAGAAGTAAAAATTACGCCCAGCTCGTCCCAGCCAATAGGAAAATTAAATTTAAAAATATCGCCCATATTACAGTACCTTCCTTACAGTTTCAGGGCTATATGCAGCGAAAATCTGCTCAAAATTGGCGGCAACACTGTCGGAAGCCATGGAGCTGTCACGCATTACAAAATAATAAGGCTTCTGTTTTGCGACGGCTGTAATGGTTTCGTCGGTTACTTTCTCATCAAAGCAGGCGATAAGGAAGCCATCCGCAACATTGAATACCTTTTTGCCGGCAATAGTTGTTTCTTCAATTTTACTTGAAAGCAGAACACCTAAATCAAGCATTACCTGGAATAACAGGTCTTCCGGAGTTCTGTCCTCTTTGATATTGTCTGAAAGACCTGAGAACAGCGACGGCTCATACTCAGAAGGATTATAATAGACATCTTTCATATTGGAGCTGTCGCACTTGAGAACACGAAAACCGACATCAAGGTTTTGTGTTGTAAGCGGATTTTCTTCTTTAATTTTTGCACCAGCTCTGCGAATACGCTCTTTGCCGATTTCACAGATGTTTTTATAACCCTCTTTATAGGCTGCACTATTTTCTGGACAAGAAGCTGGAATTTGAGCAATAACAAATTTTCTAGTTCCATTATCTCTCAAATTTGACAAAATAGTAGCATGTGCTGTTGTTGCTGAACCAGAAAAAAAATCAAGCACCATACCATTTGGTGGACAGCATAATTTTATAACATCTTCTACTAAAAACAACGATTTAGGGAAGTCAAAAAGATTTGCCTTTAGTAATTCATTAACAATTTTTGTACCATACTTAATTGCATTATATTCTTTTCTTATCCAATGAGTTTTAATAACTTGCTTCTCTCTGATTTTTTCCATAATCGTGATGAAGCCTTCTTTATCTACGCTTAGAATTAGGTTACCATTTTCAATAAGTTCTTGAGCTGAGTTAGGCAACACTTTCCAACTCATTTCTACTCCAGCTTTTGTCTTAGGGTAAACTTCAATACAGTCTACACATAAATCAGATTTATTCGTTGAGATTTTATTGTTAGTTACGTCTACATATATCGGATACCAAAATTTTGGCCTTACACTTCTGTAGGCAAGTTTTCCGTCGGTCATTCTAATAAAGTTCTGCAGCCTGTAATGGCCTGCATCATCTTTTTTATCATATTTTGCTGATATCTCAGGGTCAAGTACCACATTCTGAAGTTTAGCAACTGTTTCATTTTTTGCATACAACAACATAAACTCATTACTCGGACCAATAAATTTTGCTTGGTTTCTACCCTCAGGTTTATGTACCACAGTTATTATTCCAATTCGATTACAAAAACCAAAAACCTCATCACAAACTTGACCAAGATTGAACAATTCGTTGTGGTCAATAGCAATTGCAAAAAAGCCATCTTCAGTCAAAAGATTTTTGGCAAGACGGATACGTTGATTTATCATATTTAACCAGTTAGTATGATATCTACCGTTTAAATCAGTATTAGTGTACAGATAATTCCCTTCACTATCTAATTCATATTTTTCTTCATATTCCTCCTGCCTGACTGAATAATCATTAGCATAAAGAATATCATTCCCTGTGTTATATGGAGGATCAATATAAATAAGATTAAATTTGCCGAGATAGGTTTCCTGCAAAAGCTTGAGCACTTCAAGATTGTCGCCCTCTATGTACAGATTTTCTGTATTATCAAAATCAACACTTTCTTCTCTGCATGGTCTGAGGGTTTTTGCTATGGGTGCATTCGCAAACAGCACTGACTTTTTCTTATCAGGCCATGTAAACTGATATCGTTCCTCTCAGCCGTCTACTACCATTGTATTTATCTCCTGCATGAGCACATCTTTATCAATAGCACGTACTACCTCGCCGTTTTCGTCAATGGTCTCAGTTACCGCATTGGGAAACAGCTCAGCAAGTTTTTTATAGTTTTCATCCGCCTTATTCGGCGTGTGCATTTTGAGCTTAGACATTTTAGTTACCTCTCTGTTCAAATTTTACATCGGGATGATTTTTTTGATATTTTTTTATCCATATTTTTAAAAGCCATCTTGCAAATCTTTTTAAAACATACATAGTGTATTTTAAAATGTACTCTAAAACATATAAAACCAAAAGTAAGACTCCACTATAAAGGAACAATTTAATAGCTGTTGGATAGAAATCTTTAAATTTTTCTTCAATTAAAAGATTCAAATAAAAATCAGGTGGTAAAAAAATAATCAAAACAATTGAAACTAACAAACATATAGCTATTCGTAGAATACATTGTCTGGATAGCTTTTCAAAGACTGCATTCAATTTAAACTCAACTCTTTTCTAACTGAATTTTTCGATCTTAATTTATATAGCACTTTATTCGGATATTATAACACATCCAAATTTGCCAAGTAGTTTCTTACCTCATCGTTTAATTTTTCAAACTTATCCGTCATTTCTTTTGTTCTTTTATAATCCACAATCTCAGGCATTCTTTCTTCATACTTTAGTCCTGCAAAAGACAAATTCCATCTTTGAAAATATACATTTAATTGTAAATTGCATATTTCTAACAATTCATAATATTTATCATAAATATCTTTTCGTATAAAAGGAGCATTACTAATCAGAGCATCCCTGGCAATAATATAGTCATTGAAAGCATCCTGGTAAATTTCGTGCTCATACTTATCTTTATCTTTTTCGTTTTCAAACACCGGAACTGTTGAAACGCCGTAAGGAATTAAACGGTGTATCTTTTTTGTAGCATTAAAAAAACTTTTTGACAGTTCTCTGTAAATTTGAAATTCAGTATCAAACCTCGTCTTGCTAATGTAATTTTTTCTATCGTTTAAGCTTTTTCTATCCTCTAACGCTTTGTCCAAAGATGATTGAAATTTTTTGATGAAAAACTCTCTGACAGGCGGAATACAGAAACCTATAATAGCAATAATCCATCCTGCATTTGCAATGATAAAATCAAAAACCTTAGACATCTTTTAACTCCTCTTTCAATTTTTTATCTTTTGCACAAGCTCAGATATCTTTAACTACTCTTCTTCCGGTACAACTTTTTTTATTATAAACTTTGTTTTTTCAACAGGAAACGGAGCTACTATGCGCAAATATTTCCCGATTGAAACTACAACGCCTTCCGTTTTCTCATTATCAATGCCCACAGGAACAATTACCCTGTCGCCGATTTCTATATCATCTTTATCCGTTCTGAAAAAATATGGTCGAGAGGAAAACGAAAGCAACACACCGCAATAAGTATAAACCGCTTTATCATCCAATTGCTGAGATATATTTACAGCTTTTTTCTCTTTGTTATTGCCTTCCCCCAACGCTTTTCTATCTTTCCCCTCCCTCAGATAAGCGTACTTATCACATCGCTTTTCAACATCGAGTTTATATTCGGCAATATCTCTTTCCCACGTTTCAATTTCATCAGCTATCATTCCGTCCGGATATGCCTTGACAAGAGGTAAAAGATTTTGCTCTACATATTCAATCGTTTCAAGCTCGTCGTAATTTTCAGCGAAAAGAATAGTATCTGACATAAGCTTGTTTATTGGTTTCCATTTACCGTCAGCATTCGCAAGTCCGTCTTCAAAAAGCAGCTTTGCCGTATCATGCAAATCCAGCTTGATTGCGTCAACAATTAATTTTGGCAGTTTGCCTGAAACCTCATCAGCTTCTCTTATTACTGCTTTTCTGAAATCCGGATGACTGCTTAAATACTTTATGAGTGCCGGCTCAAATTCATCCGGGAAATCATACAGATCATCTATTATTCGATTTGTCAGTGTCGCTTTTGAAAAAGAGTCGTACTCAGAATATTTCAAAAAATTATCCAAGCACCATGACCATACCTCGAAGCAAAGAGGAATATCCTTTCTTGCCAGCTTTTTGAGTATATCCTTAAAAAAATATTCTCTTTTCTCATCCTCATCCGGAAGTGTTATCGGCAAATCAAAATTATCCTTTACCGCCTGAGCATAGAGAAAATCTCCACTAGCTGTCAGGTATCTTGCTGCAACAAGCTCTGAGGACTTATTCAAAATAAAATTACATATAGCTTTTTTCTCTCTTTCACATTCCTCGTCGCAGTAAATAATTGTTCCTGCAAGTGCACAAGCAGCATTATACTGCCTTTTATTGGGATAGTCTTCTTCTTTAATGTCCTCTTTTTTATTGAGATCAGGAAAGGAAACCTCTATTGAAACCGTAACACTGACAGTTGTTTCACTTTTTGAGCGGGCTTTCCGGTGTGTATGCAGTGTGTCACTGTCGAAAGTATTCGAACAGAAATTATTGTTATTCTGCTCTTTGGCACCTTCCTCGAACATCTTATGAGCCATAAACTGCTCGCTCCAGCTGGTTTTTCCGTCATGATTAAAATCAAACAGACCGCCAAAGAACCACTTGTTATCAATATCAAATAATCCCATGCTTTTGCCTCCCCATCAGAGCTGCTTTATAAGCTCCTGCCGTTTTCTTACCAGCTCGAACTTCTTCTTAGGCTGCTTTTCAGCTCGTGCAAGTTTTTCAAGCCTGTCAATTTCTTTTTGCAGCTTTGCCCTCCGCTCATCAATCACAATCTGCTCATCAAAGGTATTTCCGTCGTCAATATTCACCCCGCCGATTTGTATAATAATGTTTTCCCATACTTTATCAAGGTCAAGCCCTTTAAGTTCAATGGATATATTTTCCGTTTTCTCCCATGGCGTCATCATCAGTCGGGTATGATATACTGGCAAGCCTCGACTCGTTTTCATATACCAATATCATAATCAATTTCTGCGGTATAATCTTTGAAATCGTTATTATATTCTTTTCGTCAAATTCTTTCTTCTTAAGATATACACAAAGAACATAGAATCCTTTTACGGCTTCTCCTGCTGCAATGTTTATCCTCGACGGCGAAACCTCATTGACAATTGACATTCTTGCTATATCGCTGTCGATTTTGTCTTTTGCTGAGGTATTCATTTGAAACTTTGCATAAATCGCTTTCTTTGGAAGTTGCTTATTCAACTCCGTATTCTTTGGTAATCCAAGCATTCTGACTTCTCCTTTAACTATTAAATCCTAATAACAGTACAGGGAATTTTCTCTGCTTTGGCTGCTTCTATCATATTTTTTGTTCCAGGTGATTCTCCGTCCCAAAAAACAATCACTTCATCCGCTTCCTTTGCCATCTGTGCATTACGAACCGGTCCGGCTGCATTACCTAAATGTTCCCAGTCCGCCGGAAAAATTTCAAGAGAATATCCTCTTTCTTGCGCATAACGTTCACCCAGTTTATCTGCTCCGTTGGCTGCTCCGCTGATTATTGTCACAGATGTATTTTTTACTCTCTCTTTAATATGCTCATCAACAACATGTGAAAGAAATTCATAATCATTAAAAGTTCTGGTGCCTGCTATTACAAGTTTATATGCTTCTTTCGGTAAATCATCTTTTGATGCCTCTCTTATTACCAAAAAACATATAAGCTCAAAATCATCCAAACCTTTAATTTCATTTGACAAAAAGCTTACCTGTCCTCCACCTAAAAAGGAATCAATGTCACTTTCTTCCTTTACCTCTATTATAGAAGATATGGCATTCTCCAAAAGCTTCGAACACTCGTCCATGTTTCTTCCGTCTTGTGTTTCCTTATTAAATGCTTTGCATAAAGAAATATATGGCTCGTTTTTTCCTCTGCATAAAAATCGCATTTTATCCAGCATTTCTTTAGGCGATAAATGATCACATACAATCTTTCCATCGATACTAACGTATACCATATAAAACGGATGCAGGCGATTCTGATTGTCTATATTAACGCTGTTTGAACGATTCTTAAGCACATAAATGACACCTGCAGGCATCCCTTCACATGAAGGTACAACTGCATGTAAGCCAAATGGCGTTTTATCAAGATCGTTATGAGTCTTTATATACTCAAGCAAATCCATTCTGAATTCGTTCAGACCAAGATCCATAATCGAAATGCCCGTAATCATATCTTCAATATCGACAACCTCTTCCTGCAGACGCTTTAACTGCTGCTTTCTATACTCAAGGTCTACTTTTTCCCATCGCTCAAAAGATTATCATCACCAGTTGCCGTCATATCAACAATCTTCATACGGGTTTCAACCTTCGCTTTTAAGTCGATATATTCATCGAGCGTTACATCAGGCCAAAAGTTTACAAGCTGAATATATGCATTTTTACTGCCAATACGATCAATTCGTCCAAAGCGCTGAATGATGCGTACAGGATTCCAATGTATATCATAATTGATTAAATAATCACAATCCTGTAGGTTTTGTCCTTCTGAAATACAGTCGGTAGCAATAAGAAAATCTATTTCCGTATTATCAGACGGCATAAGCAAATGCTTGTCCTTTGATATGGGAGAAAAGCATGTCAAAACCGTATTGAGATCACTGCGAAGCTTCGGAACTGTCGTTTTACCTTCTACCGAACCAGATACCATCGCCGTGTTCAATCCAAAAGTCTCTTTTACATATTGACTTACATTGTCATATAAATATTCTGCAGTATCTGCAAAAGCAGTAAAAATAATGATCTTCTTATTTCCAGGATTAATAGGATGTTCAAGTTTATCCCGTATGACTCTGAAAAGCTCCTGCAGCTTAGAATCGTGTTCCGGCGTGATATCGGCAACCATTAAGGTTAGCAGCTCCAATATTTCTGCATCTTTTACAAGATTCCGCCTCCACGATTTATAATCCATATCTCCAAGTTCGATTTTAACCTTTTTGCCGAAAGTGAAAAGTTCTTCATCATTCTGATCTTCACTGTCGTATTCTTCAATGTTCGTCATATCTGTAAGCTCAAGGTTTACTACTGAAGAACGATCATAATTATCTATGGTCTGAATTGTGTTATCAATTAACTCCTTAATTCTTTTCAAAGTAAGATTAAATGAATATACCGAACTTTCCATTCGCTTCATCAAATTAATGCCTGTCAGCCTTCTGATTCCCTCTTCACGGTTAGCCTGAGTAAAGCCAACATTGACCTTATTATCTCCATGGAGCTGAGCGTACTTTTCTATTTTGCTATCCAGTATGAAATGAGACGGCATATATATTGCAAGGTTTAAAAGTAATAACTGCTCAAAAATCTGATTGTAATTTATTGCTTCTTTTAAATCAGTAAGCTTTGGCCTGAGCGATAAAGGCTTAAGTCTCGTCGGAAATGTACCTATATCGGTTGTATCGTAATATTTCTGTATATGCATTCTGGAGCGTGCAATGGTAACACTATCCAAAATCTCAAAAAAATCAAAATCGAGCATACGCAGCAAATTTTCCGTAGTTCTATCTTGGGGCTCCCATTTACTCCAAACGTTAAACGCTCTCTGAGCATTTTTGAAAATTTCATCAATAGAACGTGTTGTATTCAATTTTTCATCTATGTAATCCGTATTTCCTTCATAGGCAAGGGCAAGCTGATTTTTAAGATCATTAAAACGATTGTTAACCGGTGTAGCCGAAAGCATAAGCACTTTTGTCTTAACACCCGCTCTGATAACCTTTTTCAAAAGTTTTACATAGCGATTTTCTTTATCGTTTTCATCGGGATTTTCAACAAGCTTTCCTCCGTTACGGAAATTGTGCGATTCATCTATTACAACGAGATCATACGCACCCCAATTGAGCCTGCTCAGATCAAGACCGTTGGAAGTTCCGCTCGTTCGATTAAGATCGGTATGATAAAGGACATCGTATCGCAGACGATCTGATGCAATAGGATTATTTATATAGTTATCTTTATATGTATTCCAGTTGTTTGTAAGCTTCTTCGGACACAAAACCAGTACTGATTTATTACGGTTTTCATAATATTTTACCACTGCAAGTGCCGTGAAAGTTTTACCTAATCCTACACTGTCCGCAAGGATACATCCATTGTATTTTTCAAGCTTATTGATTATGGCGAGAACTGCATCTTTCTGAAAGTTATACAGCATGTTCCATATTTTGCTTTCTTTAAATCCAGTAGCCTCATTGGGAAGAACATCTTCAGAAATATCTTCTAAAAATTCTGTAAAGATATTATATAATGTTACAAAATAAATAAAGTCGGGAGAGTTTTCCTGATACGCTGCTGTAATACTGTCAATAACCTCATCAGTGACTTCCTGAAGTATTCTTCTGTCATTCCGGATTTCGTTAAAATCATCAAAAAGAGATTTAGCCAAGGATTCATCCTTAACTATAGTTGTACTTATAACATTGCCTTTTTCACATCCAAGTTCTACAGTTGTGAAGTTGTTTATAGGAGTATAACCAATATTATCAACAACTATTTGACCTTGAATGGATTTATCGCTAATATTAGATTTGAAAGTAACTTTTTTATTGATCCATTCTGCGCACTCTCGTGCAATTGCTTTTTGGGTTAATTCATTTCTTAATTTGATTTCAAATTCTGTACCATAAAGATTGCGCTCACGGGTAATACGTGGAATATAAAATTCTTGCTTCTCTTTCTTGGCCTTTTCTGTTGTAAAGGTAGGAGATGTAAATATAAAACGCAATTCATCAATACTGCTTAATTCTTTTTTAAGTTCCTGAAAAGCATAGATTGAGAAACAAGCTGCTGCAATAGACAGCTTGCTGCCTTTCTTTATTTCAACTGACAAATCATCTTTTAAGGTTTTACTTGTATTATTTATTAATTCCATACCCTATTACCTACCTAAAAATCATTCTGTTATCTTTATGGAACATAGAAATTTAAGTACACCTACACATTATATTATTCTATTCTAATATTGCATAAAAATCAATTATTTGACATGATACATCCGAATAATATTGTGTTATGACCGTTTCGCCGCAGACCTGCCGATGTGTATTGATACACCATTAGAAATTATATTTCCGATTAAGGAATAGGAGGATATTATTATGGACAAATTACATGATTTAAAAAAACTTGTTGACGCACTTGAAAAAGAGGATAACACGGAAAAGCAAATCGAAGTTTTGCAGGAAATTGGAGCAAAGCTGATAAACGAGTATGAAATCCATGTAGGGAATTTAAGAATTGAACCCCTGCTCGTTGAAGCATATTATCATCACAAAGGAAAATTTGAAGACAGCTCCGTATACGCAGCAAGAGAAAAAGAAACCAAAGCTGTATTATATGCCCGCAGCCGACAGCAGAAAAATCAAGGAAAGCTTTTTATCCATTTTAATGACTGGGGCATAGATATTTGCCTGACAGACAGCGGAGATTATTACTTATCCTTTCTTATTAAAAATGCTCTTGTAAATGACGAGTTGCAAACTCAAAGTCGAATCGGTATGGAGGTTTGTAAAAACTGCAGTAAATATAACGAATGTAAGAGCGTTTTGGAATGCCAATACAACGATACTGTTGTATTGCAGCCTCGTGCTGTTCACAAAGACGGGAAAATTATTTTTATTCCCAGAGTCAATATTGAAAACAAAGATTTCTTAGGGGCTTTATCTGCTGAAGATCTTATGAAGAAGAATTATAATTTTACACTGCCTAAAGGTTATCAAAAACAATGGAAGACTTCAGTATGTGCATTGCTGGAAACATCCGATGAGGAAGAGGCAAAACAAATAGCAAAAATGGAGAACGGATCAAAAATAGAACAAAAATATTGGAAATTGGCAAAAGAAACATTAAACAAGAGTCAACAAAAGCCGCTTTTATTTTAAAAAGAATACACAAAGGTACTGTTTCTTTTACTGAAAAACTGCACCTCGCTAATTTGCAAGCAGTGCCCCAATGGACGTTTCGCTAATTTTCGGCTTGCTTTGTTGGGGTAGCCCCAAACCCTTATGAATCATCTCTGTGGAGATGAGCTGCGCGTTTTTTCAAAACACTTTGAAAGTGAAAAAAATATAAAAAGTAAGAGCAACCACACACAATTCGTGTAATTGCTCTTACTTTATGTAAATTAGTAAAGCGGGTTTTATCTTAATATTTTATGTATCCTGGTCATTCTCTCGACTCGGAAATTCCATCTCTCTCGAAAGCTCAGGATTTTTTACATCGTATAAAATTCTCGTGGAATTCTCGCCTTCTCCACAGAGCAATAAAACATACCTGCAATCAGAATCACCAATTACTCCTAAAGCGCATGCGTCTTCATTCTTTAAATTCTCAGGAAGATAATTGCGTATAAGCTTGTTGGGATAAACCTCAAAATGTAATGCCAGCATCAGATTGCCGAACATTTTAATATAAATCGTATAAACCAAAACAACAAAAAACGGTATAAGGGAGATAATGCTGAAAGTTTTATAAATCATAAAATAACGAATATGAATAACTAACTGCAGACATGTAAACAGAATCACTGTTACATTTAAGGCTTTACCCATTGAATTTTCCTTGTTATTGAAATACAGAAAAATGTAAAAGAGTGTAAGTAATAAATGACTAAGCATATCTTCCCATGTGAAGAAAAAGTAAGAAAACCTAGCATCAAAAAAAGTAAACGTTACGGATATAAAAGCTTGCGATATCAAAATAAACTTTATAAAAACTTCAGATCTAGAATAATTCCTAAATATCAAGGACTGCACTTTAGTACCAAGATTAGCAACTATAACGAAAAGCCCCGCAGGCAAATAATGAAAGCTCGTTATAAAACTGAAAGCAGAAGGCCGCGTAAGCTTAAAAAACGGTATTTGCATACTACCCATAACATCAAGAACAATCGGAACCAGCAAAAGCAATGACAAAAGCTTAGTCATCCTCTTCATAGAATAACTTTTTAAATTCATGATAATCCACCTCCCTGAAACTTTCTTCGGTTCTCATTATTTCAGAAGTTATAAGCAAAATACATATTACACAAGTAACAGATGCTGCTATATAACCTATAGATATGTATAACGATGCACTTATAAACAGAAATGCAGTTGTGACAATGTAAAAGAGCTTACACAATTTGTCGATTTCTCTGTACTGTATAAGTGTATAAGTAATTGTAAAATAAAGCATAGCAATTATGTTTACCAAAGAAATCAATACAACCTCAGCAGTCCATTCGTCCTCTGTCAGCCAGTGATGAATGGAACTTATAAACATCCAATAAGAACAAAGAGATGTTATCAGATTGCTTTTCAAAAACGTAAAATTGCATATCCTTATTAACAATACAATCCAGGAAAACACACCCAACGTATAAAAGTCGTCCTCGTAGGATGCAAAATCATAATATTTCAGGATATGATCATTCATACAAAGGAAAAAAGAAATAACCGCAGTCATCGAAGGCAGCAGATAATTAAGAATACTTTTCACACGCTTCATTTTTTCACCTCCAGTTAGTCAATAGTTTTTCAAAATATAATGAGTACGCTGTTCCAGCATACTCATTATATTTTATTCTCTTATTACGTTAAAATAAATCGGTTTTTTATTGGCTTATGCCACAGGGAACGTCACATCGGTGTCCCTTATAAAACTAACAATGAATGATTATCTTTCATCGTCATAGTCTTCGTCATCGTACTGGTCTTCGCAATAGGATTCCAAAAGATCACTGATTAAATCCCACTCTTCATCTGTTTCAATAGGAATCAGCTCGACAGGAGTTGTGTTCGGGATATAAATTGACGCAAACGTCTTTATATTACCGTTCTCATCGAGTGAGTTATCTGTATATACCATGTAATCCTTTCCATTGTCCTCGTTATGGTATGTAAGAATCAGTTCATATTCAGTCACTTTTCCGTCTTCTGACAAAACGCTAAATGACAATTGCTCTTTGTCGTCATCGGCCTCTAAGCGCTGTATGTTCATAGCCTCCAGTTTAAGTAAAACTTCCGAAATTTCTTTCGGGTCAATACCGGCCTCTTCTTCGAGAGCTACGGCGTCCCTAAGACACCAGCCGTTGTTTTTAACTGCATCATCATAAAATTTCTTTAACAGCTCTTTCATTTAAAAACTCCTTTTAATTTACTTTTTTCACATTGGAATATAAAGAAGAAAACATTTTTTCTTTTCCGGCTATATTGTAGGTTTCATCTTTATCGATGTGCCAATGGCCGAAATACCAATGCCTGAAATCAACTTCATAAAGAATATAATCAAGGAATCCCGTTAACTCAGCATCATGGACATCGGGATAATGATTCATCATTACTTTTATTATCTCACTCGGGCAGGTGTGCGAAATAATATAATCTATTTTATAATGATTTTCTTTTATATGACTTATTGCATTTTTATATTCAGCATCATCGGGAAGTTCCTTTTTCCACCACGAAACACCTTCCTGTCGCACACCTTTATCAATACTGTAAGCGCCGCCCATTACGAAAAAAGTATTTTCTTCAATATTAAATACTTCACCTCTCATAAGATGATAAATATTTTCTCTTATCTTATGGACTTTTCCACCGTAGATTTCTATGACAGGATATTTAAAAAGTTCGTTAAAGTTTTCGTGATTGCCCTCACAAAACAATATTTCATATGGCTTTTCTGCCAGAAAATTCAGCATAATATCATCGGCTTTTTTACCTGCTGACAAAGAAGCGTCATGCCATATAAACCCGAAGTCACCGCATATTATAAGCTTATCCCCTGGTTTTATATTTTTCAGTATATATTCCCTGTCAAAGCTGTCAAGCTGACCATGAGTATCTCCTGTAATGTAAACAGCCACAAAGTTCACCACCATCTATGCTATTATTTGCCGGATATTATATTTAGCAGTTTATACAGCATATCTGACCCTTTATTAATATTTTACCATAGTGCTTTATGGGATAGAAAACAATTTGGTTTTACTCTTCCACATCCGGAGTTTTAGGAATATATTCTTCGGGAACAATTCCGCCGCCGGAATAAAGAATGTGATAAAACTTCTTTTCATCCTTTCCATGGAATCTGGCATTTTTAAAATTGCAGCCTTCAATTTCTGCGTCAATTAATGCGTACATCACAGTACAATTTTTTTCTTTCAAATCCCAGATCCTTATGGTACCATCTTCATTCCCGCTTACAACCTTTTTATCATTGTCAAAGAAAACAACAGAATAAACTCTTTCAGTATGCCCTTCAAGCGGCTCTCCTATCTGTTCACATGTTTCAGCATCCCATATTCTTATAGTATTGTCAAAGCTTCCGCTTGCAATCTTTTTACCGTCTTGAGAAATTGCAACCGAAGTAACACCCCCTGTGTGCCCTTCAAGTGGTTTACCAATTTGCTTACCTGTTTCGGTATCCCATATTATTATAGTTTTGTCATCACTTCCGCTTACGATTTTTTTACCGTCTCGAGAAATTGCAACTGAGCGAACAGTGCCTGTGTGCCCTTTAAGCGCAGCTCCAATCTGCTTACCCCTTTCGGTATCCCATATTCTTATAGTTTTATCCAAACCTCCGCTTACGATTTTTTTACCGTCTTGAGAAATTGCAACTGAGTTAACAATGTCTGTGTGCCCTTCAAACGCTTTACCTATCTGCTTACCCGCTTCGGTATCCCATATTCTTACAGTTTCATCAAAACCTCCGCTTACGATTTTTTTACCGTCTTGAGAAATTGCAACTGAGTTAACAATGTCTGTGTGCCCTTTAAGCGCTTTACCGATCTGCTTACCCGTTTCGGCATCCCATATTCTTATAGTTTCATCAAAACCTCCGCTTACGATTTTTTTACCGTCTTGAGTAATTGCAACTGAAGTAACAATGCTTGTGTGCCCTTCAAACGCTTTACCTATCTGCTTACCCGTTTCGGTATCCCATATTCTTATAGTTTTATCCAAACCTCCGCTTACGATTTTTTTACCGTCTTGAGTAATTGCAACTGAAGTAACAATGCTTGTGTGCCCTTCAAACGCTTTACCTATCTGCTTACCCGTTTTGGTATTCCACATTCTTATAGTTTCATCATCACTTCCGCTTATAATTTTTTTACCGTCTTGAGAAATTGCAACTGAGTTAACAATGTCTGTGTGCCCTTTAAGCGCTTTACCGATCTGCTTACCCGTTTCGGCATCCCATATTCTT
>CASDTR010000034.1 GCA_949283785.1 uncultured Oscillospiraceae bacterium | reverse complement strand
CACAAAAGAGACTACCGTCGGCGATGTCATAGAAGCGGTTGATCAGATTGGTGATGGTGGTTTTGCCTGCGCCGGTGGAACCGACAAAGGCGATTTTCTGTCCCGGCGTAGCATACATCTTGATGTTGTGCAGAACGATCTTATCCTCCTCGTAGCCGAAATCCACATCATCAAATACGATGTCACCCTCCAGCTTCTTGTAGGTGACGGTCCCGTCCGCCCTATGGGGATGTTTCCATGCCCAGACATTGGTGCGCTCAGTGGTTTCCGTCAGCGAACCGTCATCATTTTCTTTTACATTGACAAGGGTTACATACCCTTCATCGGTTTCCGGCGTCTCATCCATCAAATCAAAAATACGCTGAGCGCCTGCCATTGCCATGACAATGCTGCTGAGCTGCTGGCTGATCTGGCTGACAGGCTGAGTGGAGTTTTTGTTCAGGGTCAGGAAGGAGACCAGAGTACCCAGCGTCAATCCCCAATAGCCGCTCAGTGCAAATACGGCCCCCACTACTGCGCACAGCACATAGCTGATGTTGCCAAGGTTCACATTGACGGGCATACTGATGTTCGAGAAGGTATTGGCCTTGTCCGCGCTCTCCCGCAATTCTTCATTCAGTTTTCGGAATTGCTCCAGGCTCTTGTCCTCATGGCAGAATACTTTGACTACCTTCTGCCCGTCCATCATCTCCTCAATGTAGCCGTTGACAATTCCTAGATCTTTCTGCTGACGTGCAAAATAGAAGGAGGATTTTGCGGCGATCTTCGAGGTGGCAAAGAGCATCACGCCTATCACGGCAAGTGTTATGATCGTCAGCGGTATATCCAGAACAAACATACTGATAAAGGAAGTCAGAATGGTCACACCGGAATTGATGATCTGAGGAATGCCTTGGCTTATCAGCTGACGCAGAGTGTCCACATCGTTTGTATACACGGACATAATATCGCCGTGGGCGTGAGTATCAAAATACCGAATGGGCAGAGACTCCATGTGCCGAAACAGCTCGATGCGCAGGTTTCGCATGGTTCCCTGGCTGACATTGACCATGATGCGGTTATAGGCGTAAGCGCAAAGGATACCGACGGCGTAAGTAACCGCCACGGAAATCAGGGCCCCTGCCAAAGCGGAGTAGTCTGCGGTTTCCGACTGCGTCAGCGGAACGATGTAGTCATCAATTAGGCTCTGCATAAACAGGGTTCCCCTAAGGGTGGCCAGCGCCGAGCCGAGAATGCACACTATCACCGCAAAAAATGAAAATTTGTAATCTTTAAGCATATAGCGCAGCACCCTTTTCATGGCATGGATCTGCTGGCTTACGCTCATTTTGCCGTTTTTCCGTGTAGTCACGCCTGAACACCTTCCTTTCCTTCCGAGGTTGGCTGGTCAAAATCTCCGCCGCCCTGAGTCTGCGCCTCATATATCTCGCGGTAGATCTGATTGGTCTCCAGCAGTTTTTCATGGCTGTCAAAGCCACTGATTTTTCCGTCGTCCAGAACCAATATGCGGTCTGCGTCCTGCACGCTGGAAATTCGCTGTGCCACGATAAGTTTTGTAATTCCGGGGATTTTCTTGGCAAAAGCGGCCCGAATCTTCGCATCGGTAGCCGTATCCACGGCGCTGGTGGAGTCATCCAGAATCAAAATTTTAGGCTTTTTCAGCAGTGCGCGGGCAATGCACAGTCGCTGTTTCTGACCGCCGGAAACATTGCTGCCTCCCTGCTCAATCCATGTATTGTACCCGTCGGGGAAGCGCTCGATAAATTCATCGGCGCAGGCCTGACGGCAGGCCTCGGCGCACTCATCCTCAGTGGCGTCTTCCTTGCCCCAGCGGAGATTATCCAAAATCGTACCGGAAAACAGAACATTTTTTTGAAGCACTACTGACACCTGATCCCGCAGGACCTCAGTATCATAGGAGCGCACGTCTTTCCCGCCGATACAGACGCTGCCGCTGTCCACATCGTAGAGACGGCTGACAAGGCTCACAAGGCTGGATTTGCCGCTGCCGGTTCCGCCGATGATGCCGACGGTTTCGCCTGAACGGATATGCAGGTCAATGTCCTCAAGTGTTTTTTCACCGCTGCCATGCTTGTAAGAAAAATTCACATGGTTAAAGTCGATGCTGCCGTCTGCAACGGTTTTCTCCGGTTGAGCAGGTTCGGACATATCAGGCACTTCATTCAGGACCTCCGCGATACGGCGGCCGCTGGCGGCGCTCATAGTGACCATAACAAAAATCATTGAGAGCATCATCAGTGACATCAGAACGCTCATCACATAGCTGAACAAACTTGTCAGATTACCTGTGGAAAGGCTTCCTGATACGATGAAGTGTGCGCCGAACCAGGAGATAGCCAGAATGGAGCCGTAAATCACCGTCATCATCACCGGGTTGTTTAAAGCGAGAACGCTTTCCGCCTTAACAAAAAGTCTGTAAAGATTTTTCGCCGCTTTACGGAACTTTTCATTTTCGTGGCCTTCCCGCACAAACGCTTTCACAACACGAATCGCGGACACATTTTCCTGCACGCTGGCGTTCAGGTCGTCATATTTGCGAAACACTTGAGTAAATACGGGAAGGGTGCGAACCATAACAAGGCCCAATGCGGCGGCAAGAACAACTATGGCCACCAAAAAGATCGTGCTCAGCTTTACGCTGATGAAAAAGCACATGAACATACTGCATACAAGCATCAGGGGCGCCCGAACCGCAATGCGCAGGATCATCTGATAAGCGTTCTGAAGATTGGTAACATCGGTGGTCATACGGGTTACCAGACCTGCAGTGCTGTATTTGTCAATGTTTGAAAAGGCAAAGGACTGTACTTTTTCGTAGATACCGTCCCGCAAATTGCAGGCGAATCCCGACGACGCCTTGGCCGCGTATCTTCCCGCCAGCACACCGAAGGCAAGACTCAGAAATGCCGTTGCCAGCATGATGCCTCCATAAAAATAGACCTGACGGATATTGCCCGCTTCAATTCCTTTGTCGATAATGGAAGCGGTTACAAAAGGGATCAGCACTTCCATCAAAACTTCACCGGCCGTAAAAAGCGGCGCGAGGATAGAAGCAGATTTATACTGCTTTATCTGCGCCATCAGCGTTTTAATCATATCTCGGCCTCCGTTTCCTTTAAGTTGAGCAGCATCTGCTTAAGGTCCTCCTCCAGCTGCCAGAGCCTTTGCTCAGGTATTTTACTGCACAGCAGCTTTTGCTGTGCAATCATGCCGTCGCGAATACTTTCCTCTGCATCGTACGCCTTTTGAGTCAAGACGATCTGCTTTTTCCTGTCATCTGACGGGTTCTCCTTCACGCAGAGGTACCCTTTTTGCCTCAGCGCCTTCAATGTAGAAGAAATTGAAGATTTTGAGATTCCCAGAGTAGCGTGAAGCTGAATGCCGTAATTTTCCTGATCTCTGTGAGTGAGTAAGTAATACAGCAAAGCTGCCTGCGCCGGGGTCAGATCCATATGCTGCATCTGAATTTTTCCGCATTGCTCCATAGCAATATAAATCTGTTTCAGGGTATACATAATAGTTTGTGACAAGGATATCGCTCCTTTTTTTTTATATAGAACAGTTTGCTTTCTTACCATCCGTTCAAGTATATTATAAGGATTTTTGGTTGAAAGTGAATTTAGAATATGTTACCATTGGAAAGGAATCCTTACTAATCAAAGGAGGCAAAAAATGAACACCTTTCAGCTCTCCTGCTTTTTGGCAGTTGCAGAATACCTGAATTTTGCACAGGCGGCCCAGGCGCTTCATGTGACGCATCCGGCGGTCAGCCAGCAAATCAAATCTCTGGAGAAAGAATTGTGCACACAGTTATTTGTGAGAACGACCCGCTCTGTCAGTCTTACGGAGGACGGGATGACGTTCTTGCCTGATGCCCGTCAGATTGTAGCGCTCTCGCAGCGTGCTGCAAAGCGGTTCAGCACCGGCTCTGACAAGCCCATTGAAATGCTCACCGTCGGCTGTTACAGCTTCGCCTGCATGATACTTATGCGGGACACTTTGGAACAGCTCAGGAGCATTCGCCCCGCGCTCCACCCGAATCTCCAGACGATACCGTTCCGTCATATTTATCAGCGCCTGGAAAGCGGAGATCTGGATGCAGTGGTGGGATTTCAGGAAGCCGAGGACACAAAAATCAATGCCGATTTTAAGGAATTTGCAAAATCCCCTATCGTATGTGTCTGCGCCGCAAGTCATCCGCTGGCAGACGTAAAGGAGGTTTCCATGGAAGAGCTTAAAAAGGAAAAGCTCGTACTGTTCATGCCGCCGAAAGGGATGCTCACTGTTATGCGCCTGCAAGGGGAGCTGATGGGAACTCGTCCGCCGTCGGAATTTTATTTTTGCGAGTCCTCTGAATCTATCATCGTGCTGGTAACGGCAGGATACGGAATTTCCGTTTTGCCCGATTTCCTGGTTCCCGACGATCTGTCCCTCGTCAAAATACCGTTAAAGGATACAGAGCCCATGTCCTTCGGTATTTACTATAAATCGCTGCAAGGAAGGCCCGGTCTCAAGGCTTTCATGCGATGCGCAAAAGAAAATTTCCATGGTAACTAATAAAAACCAGATAACCCAAAACAGGACACATAAACCGATCAGCGCTGATTTTTCTGTTCTGAGAAATCAGCGCTTTTTCTGCCTCAGCTTCTCCGCGTCTGCCTGCCCTCTTGTCTTTTTGCAAGCTGTATATCCGTATCAGAAATACAGGCAGATTTTTATAAAATAGTATTCAAAGCCGGAACCATATATTGATATTTGACTCGTTGACATCATGTTAATTTTGATTTATATTCAGTATCAGGACGCCGAAATTTTTATCCTTTTATTTTTTAAAAGACTTGTGTAATCAGAGCTTTGCGGCGCTCTGAACACCGATATACCGATATAATAAAAAATCAGACGGCGTTACAGGAGGAGATTATGGTAAAAATCACTTTTTTAGGAGCGGGAAGCACCGTATTCGCGAGAAACGTTCTCGGCGACTGCATGTGTACCCCCGCCCTGAGAGACGCACAGATAGCTCTCTATGATATCGACGCTCAAAGGCTTGAAGAGTCAAATATCATCCTTAAGGCTATCAACGAAAACGTGAACGAGGGCAGAGCGCATATCACAACGCACCTTGGCAGAGAGAATCTCAAAGCGGCTTTAAAGGAGGCGGATTTTGTGGTAAACGCCGTTCAGGTAGGCGGATATGAGCCCTGCACGGTTACCGATTTTGAGATCCCCAAAAAATACGGTCTCAGGCAGACCATAGGCGATACTCTCGGCATAGGCGGCATTATGAGAGGTCTTCGCACCATACCCGTTATGGAGGAGTTTGCCGAAACTATGGAGGAAGTCTGCCCTAAGGCTCTATTGCTCAACTACACAAACCCCATGGCCATTTTAAGCGGATATATGCAGAGATACACGAAAGTAAAAACCGTCGGCCTTTGCCACAGCGTTCAGGTCTGCACCGAGAACCTTCTTAAAGGCCTCGGCATGGAGGATAAGCTGGAGGGAGCCGTTGATCTTATAGCGGGAATAAATCATATGGCATGGCTTCTTGAGGTACGGGACAAGGACGGAAACGACCTGTATCCGGAAATCAAAAGGCGTGCTTCAGAAAGGAACGCTTCCGAAAAGCACGACGACATGATACGCTATGAATACATTAAAAATTTCGGCTACTACTGCACGGAATCCAGCGAGCACAACGCAGAATACAATCCCTTTTACATCAAAAGCCGTTATCCTGGGCTCATTGAACGCTATAACATCCCTCTGGACGAATATCCCCGCCGCTGCGTCAATCAGATAGCCGGATGGGAAGAGGAAAAGAAAAATATCCTCAATAACGGAAAAGTCACTCATACCCGTTCAAAGGAATACGCTTCCTATATCATGGAGGCAGTCGTAACCGACAGGCCCTGCCAAATCGGAGGCAACGTACTGAACACGGGCTTAATAGAAAATCTCCCCTTCGATGCCTGTGTAGAGGTACCCTGCCTCGTGAACGGAAACGGAATAAATCCCTGCCATGTGGGACGGCTTCCCGTTCAGCTTGCGGCTATGAACCAAACGAATATAAACGTGCAGCTTCTTACCGTTGAAGCCGCCCACACAAGGGATAAGAGTCTTATCTATCAGGCCGCCATGCTTGACCCTCACACTGCGGCTGAGCTGAGCATCGACGACATACGCAGCATGTGCGACGAGCTCATAGAAGCCCACGGCGAATACATGGCCATGTATCACTGACATATTATCATTTGATTTTTGTATATTTTAACGGCCTTTTCCTGTTTTAAACGGGAAAAGGCTTTTTAAATTCAGCAATAACAAATAAAAATGCAGCGGTTAGCTTCAGAGCACATTCAACATTATTTATCTCTTATTTAAAAAAGTTTTGTTGATTATATTGAAAATTACAGCTTGCCGGTGTATAATACAAAAATATTATTCCGCTCTCGGCCGATGTGTGTGAGTTTACACTATATGTACATATCGGACCGAAGAAATCATTCTAAAAAACGGAGGTAATGCAATGAAAAAAGCACTTAAAATCATAGGAATCGTTCTGCTTGCGGTAGTTGTCCTTTTCGGAGCTTTAGTAGCATATCTGAGCATAAAAGAATACAAGCCCGATGAAATAGAACAAATTGATGTATCTGCTTCCGAAAGCAGAAATGCCTTCTCAGGCGATACGGTAAAGCTTATCAGCTTTAATACGGGATATGCCGCCTTGGGCGATAACGCCGATTTTTTCATGGACGGCGGAGAAAACGTCAAATCTTCCGACGAAACCAGAATGAATGAAAATATGAACGAGATTTCACAGTTTATAAATGAGCAAAATGCCGATTTCTATCTTCTTCAGGAAGTTGATCAGAATTCAAGCCGCACCTACAGCGTCAATCAGGTTGAGACATATATTGAAAACACAAAGCTCTTCGGTACATATGCGCTTAACTATTCCTGCCCCTTTGTTCCCTATCCCCTTCCCCCTATCGGCAAGGTCAATTCGGGAATTTTAACGCTCACCGATTACACCGTTTCTTCTGCGGAAAGAGTCAGCCTTCCCTGCCCGTTTTCATGGCCTGTTTCCGCTGCTAACCTTAAACGCTGCCTGCTCATTAACCACATCCCCATTGAAGGCAGCGACAAAGAGCTCGTCATAGTCAACCTTCATCTTGAGGCCTACGACGACGGAGAGGGTAAAGCCGCTCAGACCCAGATGCTCTTCTCCGTTTTGCAGCAGGAATACGAAAAGGGCAATTACGTTATTGCCGGCGGTGATTTCAACCAGACCTTCCCCGGCGGCCTCGACGCATATCCCATAGAGGACACCGAGACATGGGCACCGGGAACCCTTGAAAATACAGTTCTCCCCGAAGGCTGGGCCTTTGCCTACGACACATCGGTGCCCTCCTGCCGACTTCTCGATAAGCCCTACGACCCACAAACAAGCCAGCATTATATTATCGACGGATTTATCATCTCCCCCAACGTTGAAAAGGTAAGCGTTGAGACCCTTGACCTGGGCTTCCACGCCGCCGACCACAACCCTGTATCCCTCGAGGTAAAGCTTAAATAAACTGACAGCAAGCGGACTTTCGCAAAAGAAAGTCCGCTTTTTTGTCCCTCATCAATAACTCTACTTGACACATTCAGAAGATTAAAAGTATAATTGATTTCAGTGGATTCAGATTTTATAATTATTAATTATCGCACAGGAGAGATTACCGTGAAAAAAGCCTTAAAAATTTTCAACAGTGCGTCGGCTGTAATACTCATTCTTTTCGGCGCCTTTTATACCGTGGCGAGCTCTGCGTATTTTAACACCGCAAACGCTCCGCTGATGATTATAGGAATACCCTCCATTATATTTGCCGCAGGACTTCTGCGCTCTCAGCTCAAAAACGAAAACGGAGAAATCAGGGACGTGGACGGTGAAAAGATATTCCTTGAGCCGAGTAAATGGTCTCCCGCTTTGGCGCTGATAGTTTTCGGCATACATATTTTTATGCTTCCCAATATTATCATCGCCACCGACGCTCCTTTTTACATAAACGTTTTCTGCTACTGCACAACTGCCCTCAGCGCTGTTTTGACAGTAACCGCTCTTGTAAGGCAAAAGCTGCTGGGCAAGGCGGAAAAACTGAAAAAGCGAGTAATCGCCATAATAATCATAGCTTTGATCGCAATTGCCGCTTCCGCCGGTAAATACGCGCTTTTCGCAAACACACAGCAAACTATAGATGCCGCCGAAAACGCTCTCGAATACACAAAGAATCTCTCCCCCACAGAGCTTTCCGATGAGCTTCCCGCCGCCGAGACAATACGAAACGAAATAACCACCGCCGTAGGCGAAACCGTTTATTACTGCCTCGAAAAGGGCACGGAGCAAAAGACGGACGCCTCGGGCAGGACCTATACGGATCTGATCTACTATGTATGGACCACCACGGATATAAGTGTGTCCCAATACAAATACAGGCTCTATGACGACGGAACCGCTACATTTGCCTTTGCGACATCCATAGACGGAGTTTCAGCCTATGATTTTTCAAATTCAAAATATTTCACATGGGAATATAAATAAAACCGCCCCGCAGGAATAAATCATAAAATAAAAGCCGCAAAAGCTCTTGAAATAATTTAAAATCAGTGTTATGCTGTTTGACAGAAATAAAAAAAGAGGTGTGAAAATGCGTAATTTTTCTTGCAAATAAAAATCAATATGCGATAACTCCCGTAAACGGTGTTATTGCGTCTTTTGCAGGAAAGTTACAAATTCATCTCTTATACAGCAGGATCACGGCGGGCCGCTCTCTGACGCCCCTTTTGCATCCCGAAATGTTTTGAGCCGCAGGAATTTGTTTTCCTGCGGCCTATTTTTGTTATCGGGAGGAATACACCATGTCCATGATAAAAGTTGAAAACCTTACCTTTGCTTATCCGTCAAGCTATGACAACATTTTTGAAAACGTGAGCTTTCAAATAGATACCGACTGGAAACTGGGCTTTGTCGGCAGGAACGGCCGCGGCAAAACCACGTTTTTAAATCTCCTTATGGGAAAATACGAATACAGCGGAAAAATCATCTCCTGCGTACAATTCGATTATTTCCCCTATCCCGTTTCAGATCCCCAAGAAACTACCGAAACAATCCTCAGACGCGTTGCGCCAAGCTGCCAGGAGTGGGAATTTATCCGTGAGCTCTCCCTCCTCGAAGCGGACGTTGATATATTGTACCGTCCCTTCATTACCCTTTCAAAGGGAGAGCAGACAAAAGCCCTCCTTTCCGCGCTTTTCCTGAATGAAGGCCATTTTCTTCTCATAGACGAACCTACCAATCACCTGGACACCATGGCGAGAAAGGCTGTGGCCGAATATTTAAAGGGCAAAAAGGGATTTATTCTCGTTTCCCATGACAGGCGGTTTCTGGACAGCTGCATAGACCACATACTCTCTTTAAACAGAGCCGATATTCAGGTACAGAGCGGAAATTTCACCTCGTGGATAACGGACTTCCAAAAAAGGCAGGAGGCGGAACTTGCTCAAAACCGACAGCTTCAGGGCGATATCAAAAAACTGCAAAAATCCGCAAGGCGCGCCGCCGCATGGTCCGACGAAGCGGAAAAATCAAAAGTCGGCTCCTTCGATAAGGGGTATATAGGCCACAAAGCTGCCAAAATGATGAAGCGGTCCAAGGCCATAGAGGCAAGGCAGATGCAGGCGATAAAAGAGAAACAGGGGCTGCTTAAAAATATCGAGGCAGCCGAAAAGCTCAAGCTCTACCCTCTTGTATACCATTCCGACGTCCTTGCCTCCTTTTCGGAGATTTCGGTAAGCTACGGAGAAAGAACGATAAACAATCCCGTCTCCTTCGAAATCCGCCGCGGCGACCGAATCGTCCTTGAAGGCCTAAACGGAAGCGGCAAAAGCAGCCTTTTAAAACTGCTGCTCGGAGAGAACGTTGACCATACGGGCACATTTATGAAAGCCTCGGGACTTATCATTTCATACGTTTCCCAGGACACCTCGCTTTTTACGGGAGGTCTTTCAGATTTTGCGCGTGAAAGCGGCATAGACGAAAGCCTTTTCAAGGCAATACTCAGGAAAATGGATTTTGAGCGCGTGCAGTTTGAAAAAAATATTGAAGAGCTGTCGCAAGGGCAGAAAAAGAAAGTGCTTATCGCAAAAAGCCTGTGCGAAAGAGCTCACCTGTATGTGTGGGATGAGCCGCTGAATTTTATTGATATATATTCCCGCATACAGATAGAAAACCTTATAACAGAGTTTTCCCCCACCATGCTCTTTGTGGAGCACGACGCAGCCTTCAGCAACGCGGCGGCAACAAAAAAAATAGAGCTGTTCTCCGCTTGCGCCGCTCCCTTTCAGAAGCCGCAGCATATCATCTGAAATCAATTGAGTTTTTCTTTAAAGGTATACTTTTACCTTTTCTTGTGGTAAAATAACGCCGTAAACGTTCTGAATATTTATAACAGGAGGCCATAATGAATAATTTTATAAAAGCCGCCGTAGGCGCAGGCGCCGCTGCCGCCGCAACAGGAGCGGCAATAGGGATATCAGTACTAAAAAAGAACAATTTCTGTCCCAAGTGCTACATAAAGAAGCTCAAAGCGGCTAAAAATTACAACCTTCCCGACAGCGCTTTATACAACAATTCAGCCGCTCTCACGCCCCCTATGGGCTGGTCCAGCTGGAACGCCTTCCGCCAGAACATAGACGAGAATCTCATATATGATATGGCGCTGGTAATGAAGGAATCAGGACTTCTCGACGCAGGCTACAAATATGTAAACCTTGACGACTGCTGGCACTCCTCTATGAGGGACGAAAACGGCAGATTGCAGGGCGACCTTGCGAAATTCCCCTCAGGCATAAAAGCGCTGTGCGAAAAAGTCAACGCGATCGGGTTGAAGCTGGGAATCTATACCTCAAACGGAACCCTCACCTGCGAAGATCTGCCCGCAAGCCTCGGCAAAGAGGCCATAGACGCCGACACCTTCGCTCAGTGGGGAATAGAGTTTTTCAAATACGATTTCTGCCACAATATCCCCATAACGGGAGAGGGTCCCGACCTTGACAGAATCTACATTGCTCCCGCAGGAAGCTCCGATGAGAAGGTGATCGAAGCCGAAACAGGCCGCCTTACGGGCACCGCAAGAATAATAAGCGACGGAAAGCTCCAAAGCGGAAAGTATGTGACGGGGCTTGGCTTCGCAAACGGAGCCGTGGAATTTGACGGCGTAGAGGCTCCCGAAGAAGGGGAATACACCCTCACTCTCGGCATACGCAAAAACGGAGAATATGAAAAGTTTGCGCAGATTGTCATCAACTCATCCGATAAATACGACATTACCATACCGCCCACAAAGACATGGACTCCCGTCGGAAGAAACCAAATCAAAGTAAAGCTCAAAAAAGGAAAGAACACCATAAAGATCCACAATCCCATAGGCTCAAAAGCTGACAGCGCGGCCTACCAGTATATGAACATGGGCAAGGAGCTCAAGCGCGCCGTAAAAGAGCACGCTGAAAAGAACGGAACCCCTGAAAAGCCCATTGTCTATTCAATCTGCGAATGGGGCAAAAACAAGCCCTGGAAATGGGGAAGACAGGCGGGCAACCTCTGGCGCACGACGCCCGACATTATGGCGAACTGGCCTTCAATTTTAGGCATTTACGAAATCAACGTAAGGCTTGCCGAATACGCCGGCAAGGGCGGCTGGAACGACCCCGACATGCTGGAGGTAGGCAACGGAAAGCTCACCTACGAGGAGAACAAAACCCATTTCACCCTTTGGTGCATGATGGCCTCTCCCCTCATTCTGGGCAACGACCTGAGAAAATTCAGAAATCCCGACGGCACCGTTGACAGAGACAATAAAGTCCTTAAAATCCTCACGAACCGCGAGCTCATCGCAATAGATCAGGATGAGCTGGGCGTTCAGTGCCGCCGATACAAAACAGGGGTGACCGATATTCTCGTAAAACCCCTTACCGACAAGAGCTTTGCTCTGTGCTTCTTTAACAAGGGAGTTACACCTGCAAATGCAAAGGCCGACCTTTCGGATATATGCAATCAGAGCTATGTGCAGACTGAAAAGGCAGACAGCTACACCGCAAAGGAGCTTTGGAGCGGCGAAGAAAAAGCCGTAAACGGTACGATTTCGGCCCGGATCCCACCAAGGGGAGTTAAGGTCTATCGAGTATATCCCGTAAAGTAAATTTAATAAAATTCCGTCAGTTAAAGCAAAACCGCCCGTGAACACAAATAGGTCCGCGGACGGTTTTAATTTTACTATATTCTACTTGTTGAGCTCAGCCACAAATTCTATCGGTTTCACCGTCATTTCCACCCACGCGGGTCTGAATCCGCTTTTTACGGCATTTCGCACCGATTTTATATTTGACCACGCACAGCAATAAAAGGGGACCTTTCCCCTTAATAAAATCTCTTTTGCAAGGCGGCTCGTAAGCGCCGACGCTATTCCTTGCCTGCGTTCTTCGGGCAAAACGTCAACTCCTATCTGCCGCATGGTTTCACAGTCCGCTGAACACGCAGCGAGGCCTATCAGCTTATTATCCTTATACGCTCCGATTCCCAGCACATCCAGCTCCTTTCTCTTCTCACACAGGGCATTGCTCCACTGAGGTAAATATAACCCCTCAAAATCCTTCTGCTCCAATATTCTGACCTCGTACTTACAGGGCAAAGGCTCAAGTACATTTAAATCGGGAAGAAAATATTCCGCCATAAAACATATCTGCAAGCCGTGTTCCGTAAACTGAGTATTCAGCACCTGCATATTCGGAGTTTCAAAGCAGTGCTCCGTCTCATATTTATTTATATATGTCTCTACAATTTCCCTGTATTTCATGTCGATTGAAGCGACAATATTGTTTCCGTAGGATATCAGATTACAGGTTAAAGGCAGCTGAAGATATTTTCTGGCATTCGGATTTTTTACAGATTCCGCAATTACGTTCTCGCTCCTTTTAAAATCCTCCGCCTTGCAGTTTGCGTCTATTGCCGACTGCCTCATGGCCGTTTCCAAAATTTCTCCGTTAGTCATATTCTCTTTTTCACCTCTCTCATTTTTTACACTATTGGCCGTCTCTTAAAATAAAGGGCAAAAGCTTCTTTGCTTTCGCCCCTGCTTTTCTTTTTTATTTGTTCTGCGCCTCGTAGGCTTCCCTGACTGCCTTTGCAAGCTGGTCGGGACAGGATGTGGGCTTAAAGCCGCAGGTTATACCCGTAAATCTCTTTTCAACATCGTCTATTTTCATTCCCTTTACAATGGCGCTTATGCCTTTGAGGTTTCCATCGCAGCCGCCGTGGAACTTTACGCTTTTTATTGTATCGCCTTCAAGCTCTACGTCAATAAATCTTGAACAGGTTCCCTTTGTCTTGTATGTATATGTCATATTGATTTCTCCTTTTCTTTGATTTCAAGAGAAAACAATACATCAAAAATGGACTAATGTCAAGTATAATTACTTTCCTGTACCCTCTTTTGGTTCTTTGCTTTGAGACTTTTCAACATCGGTGTTTTTCTCTTTTGGGGCGATGTCTTCCCCTTCAAAGAAGAATTTTTCCTCGTTGCCTATTTCATGTATTCCGAGCTTTACCCTTATATCCTTTAACAGACCGATAATATAGCAGAGTATTACAAAGAATATTCCTGTTGCCATAATAAACAGCAACGATATTTCTCCTTGACCTAAAAAAGTACCTAAAAAGCCCCATATTCCTGCCGCTATCAGTGAACCGTATAAATATTTTTCTGCCATAAGTTTACTCCTCTAAAATATTAACTGTTCGTATTTTTATCATCTTCTTCATGGTTTTCTTCAGAATCGGGCTTTGACTTCATATCTTTTAAGAGACCGATAATATAGCATAACATAATAAAAATCACGCAGGGAGGATAAAAAATCATCGTAGCGCACACAGAATCATTATCCATACGTAAAGAAATCAAAAACCAGATGAAAACCACAACGATCGAACCAAATAAATATTTATATTTCATATTCTCTTATCCTCATATTAAATATTGGGAAAATATTCGAACGGCAAATAGTATAAATACTCATCTTCTAATATTTTAATGCTAAACGGCACAGAAACACCAAGATTTTCTCCATCCCACGTAAATTCAAAACCTAAATCTATTCCTAATCTTATATGAACATATGTACTTGTTACAGAAATATTTTGAGGAACCGTAGGATAAATCACTTTACCATATCCGCCAATAACAATATTAATATTTGAGTAGATCATATCTATTCCGTTTTTTATTCCACTAGAATTAATAGTTGAAGATGAATTTTTCGGCAATGAGAACTCAAAAAAGAAACCTTCTTCATCAAGCACTTTTTTAGGTCCGGGAATCGGTTCCTCAAGTAATTCGGTTACGGATCTTTGGCCTGTCACATAATTTTTTTGTTCCAAATCGTAAAAAAGGCTGCCTTCAAATTTCCCGCTGTCTATACCCTCCCATGTTATAAAACGAGAACCAACAGAAAACGCATCGCGTGATCTAAATAGAGGGGGTGTAAGCCACAATGCAGATGAAATAACACAGCATGTTCCCTGCGGTTGGTAATCTTTAGAAACTTGTATTACCAGAGTTCCCATTTGCATGTATCCATTATCAGACACATGATTTCCAGATGAAACATTATTTTTAGATTCTGCCGCGGCTTTTAAACAATCGGCTTTATTCATAACAGTTTGGTTACCATTCTTATCTACTTTAACATATTCGGTAGATGAAGATACTCCTGAAACGGCATCAAAATTATTCGCCAAATTTTTAACTATGTTTAGGCGTGCCGCATTTGGTATATTACATTCCTCCATAACCTTACTAAATTTTTCCTGATCAGAAACAAGTCTCATTCTTTTTGACATTAAAGTTAACGATTGATTGTCAAAAACAACAATTTCCGAATTGTCTCTAATTGTCTTAAATGCAAAGTCACTTACATCATATGCGTTTACAGCAGACGCAGGTATAGTTAGCGGCAATACAAAGAGTGTTATAAGAGTAACTAATGCAGATAATTTAACAACTAACCTTTTCATAAAAACCTCCTAAAATTTCCATTATTTTAGGAAATCCTCACTTACAGACTCATATCGACAGCCTCAAAATGTTTTAAGTATTTATTCTATCGCTCCTCTCACATCCGTTAAATCAAACAGTTTTTTCTATAATTTTCATTATATTATATGAATAACGCATATGTCAATCACATTTACAACTTGTCTTTAATTGACTTTCGCATGATAAAGTGCTATACTCTTCGGCGGAAAATCAACAAAGTATTTTAATATATCGGAGGTAAATCAAATGGAAAGCAGAGTTGAAAAGGCTGTTGAAAATTTTAAGTCAGGCTGCAACTGTTCACAGGCAGTTTTACTGGCTTACGCCGACTTAATAGGTCTTGATGAAAAAACGGCTACGCTTATAGCTTCCGGTCTCGGAGGCGGAGTAGGCAGAATGAGGGAGGTCTGCGGCGCTGTGAATGCTGCGGCAATAGTTGTAGGAATGAAGGTAGGAAGCCTTGACCCTAACGATAGACAGGCAAAAAAGCACACATATGAAACCGTTCAAAAGGTAGCGGAGGAATTTAAAAAGACAAACCGCTCCATTGTCTGCCGTGAGCTTTTAGGTCTTGATAAATCGAAAAAGGAAACGGCAACTCCCGACGAGCGTACCGCAGAATACTACAAAAAACGTCCCTGTGCAGACATCGTAGCCGACGCTGCAAAAGCCCTGGAAGCTGTCATTTTCAATGAGGAATAATTTGAAAGATTATTCAAATATTGTAAATGAATTGTAAATATGTTTCCTTCTTCCTTGACTAAACAGTTAATAGTGATAATATTAAATCAGAGATTAAAACATGTTCACTTTGGTTTTTACCGAAGGGGAGTAGCTTTTGCGAATAGCAATCATCCGGTCAACAGCCGCTTTTTAAGCTGGCCGGACGACCTGCCGCAGGATAAAACGCAGGTAGCAAGACCTTTGGCAGGTTACTGCTGAGGGTCTTTTTTGTTTTAACCGAAAAAATTGAAAGGATGCGGAATATGAAATTCTATCTTGAAGAAGCCGAACAGGTCATGAAGGACCTTGACGCCGTACCGGAGGGTCTAAGTTCTTCCCAGGCCTCTGAACGCCTTGAAAAATACGGCAGAAACGAGCTTGAAAAGGCAAAGGGCAAATCCCTTTTGCGCAGATTCCTTGAACAGCTCTCCGACCCCATGATAATTATCCTTCTGGCGGCCGCCGTTGTTTCAGGCATTACCGCTGCCTACGCAGACGAGTCCTTTGCAGATGTATTTATTATCCTGTTTGTAGTAATAGTGAACGCCGTTTTGGGAGTCTATCAGGAGAGCAAGGCGGAAAAGGCCATTGAAGCCCTTCAGAAAATGACCGCCGCCACCTCCAAGGTGCTCCGCAACGGGGAGATAGAGCAGGTAAAAAGCGCCGAAATGGTTCCCGGCGATATAGTGCTCCTGGAAGCAGGCGACGCTGTTCCCGCCGACTGCCGAATTATCGAAAGCGCAAGCCTTAAAATCGAAGAGGCAGCTCTTACGGGCGAATCCGTTCCAGCGGGAAAAATAATGGAAAAGCTGCTTCCCTCCGACGGTAAGGACGTTCCATTAGGCGACAGAAAAAATATGGCCTACATGGGCAGCACCGTTGTTTACGGACGCGGAAAAGCCGTTGTAACAAAAACGGGTATGGAGACGGAAATGGGCAAAATCGCCTCTGCCATTACAACTGCCGAGGAAGGACAGACCCCATTGCAGAAAAAGCTCTCACAGCTGAGCAAGATCCTCTCCTTCATCGTTCTGGGCATATGTGCTTTTATCTTTGTATTTTCCTTTGTCCGCGCGGGAGATTTCACTTTCACAACGGCAATCAACACCTTTATGGTAGCCGTCAGCCTTGCCGTTGCGGCCATTCCCGAAGGCCTCGCCACTGTTGTCACCATCGTCCTTTCAATGGGCGTTACGGGTATGTCAAAGCGCAACGCAGTTATCAGAAAACTTACGGCCGTTGAAACTCTCGGCTGCGCTCAGATAATCTGCTCCGACAAAACAGGCACACTCACTCAAAACAAAATGACCGTCGTTGAAAGCTTTTCATCAGACGAACAGCTTCTTGCCAGAACCATGTCCCTTTGCACCGACGCCGAAGTCCAAAGCGACGGTGAAGTGACGGGAGAGCCTACGGAGGCCGCGCTCGTCTCCTATGCCCTTTCCCTCGGCCTCAATAAAAATGATATGAAAGAGCAGTCCCCGAGAATCGGCGAAGCTCCCTTTGACTCCATGAGAAAGATGATGTCCACCGTCCACCGCACCGATAACGGCTTTATCCAGTATACTAAGGGAGCCCCGGACGTAGTCTTAAGCCGCTGCACAAAGTACCTCGGTGAAAACGGCGCCGTCATTGATATGACCGACGAAATAAGAGAGAAAATAGATTCCCGGAACAAAGCAATGGCCGACAGGGCCCTGCGAGTCCTCGCCGCGGCATACAGGGAATACCCCTCGGAGCCCGAAAGCTTTGCTCCCGAAAATCTGGAAAACGACCTTGTCTTTATAGGCCTTACTGGTATGATAGACCCTGTTCGCCCCGAAGTCGTAGCCTCAATTAAAGAGTGCAGGGAAGCGGGCATACGCCCCATTATGATAACCGGCGACCATAAGGATACCGCCGTTGCAATAGCCATGGAGCTGGGAATAATCGACAGCGCTTCTCAGGCCGTTACAGGTTCTGAGCTTTCGGAAATGTCCGCAGAGGAGTTTGAAAAACGCGTCGAAGAATTCTCCGTTTACGCCCGCGTCCAGCCTGAACACAAGGTGCAGATAGTAAACGCATGGCGCAAAAACGGCTATGTAACCGCAATGACAGGCGACGGAGTAAACGACGCGCCTTCAATTAAGAGCGCCGACATAGGCATCGGCATGGGCATTACGGGCACCGACGTTACTAAGAACGTTGCCGACATGGTCCTTGCCGACGACAACTTTACCACAATCGTAGCCGCAGTTGAAGAGGGCAGAAAGATTTACGACAATATCCGTAAATCCATCCAGTTCCTTCTTGCGTCAAACCTCAGTGAGGTCATCTCCATTTTCACCGCCACACTTTTGGGCTTTACCATACTCGAGCCCGTCCATATCCTTTGGATAAACCTCATCACCGACACTTTCCCCGCCCTTGCCTTGGGCATGGAAAAAGGCGAACCCGATCTTATGAAGCGAAAGCCCCGCAACCCCTCCGACGGAATTTTTGCAGGCGGCATGGGCTTCGACGTAGCATATCAGGGTATACTGGTTTCAGTAGTTACCCTTGCCTCCTACTTTATCGGACACTTTATGGAAGCGGGCGTCTGGGAAATCACCAACAGCCCCGACGGCATCACAATGGCTTTCCTGACGATGTCCATGGCTGAGATTTTCCACTCCTACAACATGCGCTCGAGAACAAGCTCAATATTCACTCTCAAACACCACAATTTCTACATTTTCGGCGCAATGGTAGCCTCTCTCGTCCTCACCGCCGCGGTAATATATATACCGTTCCTTTCAAACGCGTTTCAATTTGAGCACATCTCACTTGAGGAATATGCGGTATCCCTGGCACTTGCATTCTCGGTAATACCAATAGTTGAAATCGTAAAGGCAATCCAGCGCACAGCAGCAAAGCACCGCAAATAAAAGCAACTTAAAACAGCAAAAACCGCAGGGCTATATCTTGACAAAAGATAAGCTGATAAATAATCTGCTGTCGCCTGACTGATTTCAAAGTCCGCACGGCTCCCGTTTGATTCCTCAGGAATGAGACGGGAGCTTTTTATTCTCGTATATCCGAAAGCAGCAGCACAGAGAGAAGGTTATGTGCGGCTTTTCATTTTTGCAGGCGGAGATAATTTATGCAAATTTTTATTTTTCTTCTGCTTCCGACGCTGCTCGAAAAGCTTTAACAACGAATAATTCAGTGCGCATCGGCCATGCACGAACAGGGCTGCGATAAAATTTATCCTCCTCTTGCAGGACTGAGGCCTTGACAAGAAACAGCAAACCAAATATAATAAGTAATCAGTTACCTATTCGAAAGTAAGCCAATTGAGGTGTTTGTTTTATGATGATGCCTTTCGGATTAAAAATTGCTATTATAAATCGGGCGTTTCGTAAAAAGCTCGATGAAAAAGCTCAAAAAATGGGGTTAACATCGGTCCAGCTTCGCGTTCTGGGATCCATCAGCCGTCTGGAAGCTGCCGGAGAAACAGAAATACACCAGAATGATTTGGAACAGCTTGAGCATATAACTCATCCCGCCATGACCAAGCACATTCAGCAGTTGGAGAAAAAAGGATTTGTCCGGTGCGTTTCAAGTCAAAAGGATCGGCGATACAAGAAAATTATCTGCACTGAAAAGTCCTGCGGGATTCATAAGATGATCCTTGCCCACGATAAGGAGGTCTTTGATGAGCTGTGCGGAAATCTGACCGAAGAGCAACGGGAATCACTGAACCTGATAGCGGATATAATTGTGAAAAACATTGATTCAAATTAACACCTGTGTGGTCCTGGCAGCGAGCCGAGGGTCTTTTTGGCTCGCTGCCTTTTTTATATTCAAATAGGTAACAAGTTACATATTTTAGAGGAGTGTATACCCATGGACATTGTAGTGTCTGAAAAGCAAAGTCCCTTTGCCACCGAACCCATAGGACGGCTGATTTTAAAATTTGCCGTTCCCAGCGTCATCGCACTGCTGGTAAACTCTCTGTATAACATTGTTGACCAAATCTTTATCGGCAACGGTGTAGGCTACTTGGGCAACGGCGCCACCAATGTGGTCTTTCCCATCACAATTATCGCCCTGGCTCTGGCCATGATGATAGGCAACGGAAGAGCGGCGTTTTAAGCTTGAAATTAGGTGAAGGAAACATCAAGGATGCACAGCGCGGGGTCGGCAACGCTGTCATGCTTGTGACAGCAGTAAGCATTATCCTGACCGCCGTGTTCATAATCTGGATTGATCCTATCCTGACCTTATTCGGAGCCACTGATACTTTGCGCTCCTATGCTCTGGAATACGGCCGGATAATCGGTATCGGTCTGCCGTTTATGATGATTTCAGGAGCCGTAAATTCAATGATTCGCGCTGACGGCAGCCCCAAATATGCCATGTTCTCAATGATTATCGGCGCCGTTCTCAATGTAATTCTTGACGCGGTGTTTATCTTCGTATTTGAGATGGGCGTCAGCGGCGCAGCAATTGCCACAGTTATAGGCCAGGTTGCCTCCTTTACGGTTTCTGTAATTTATTTGCCTCGTTTTAAAACCGTACACCTTCGCACCGAAGCATTCCGCCCCAAATGCAAAACCTGCGGCAATATCGTCGTCTTCGGTTTAAGCAGCTTTATTACCCAATTTGCCATTACAATAGTCATGGCGCTGACAAATAATCTGTTGGCTCAATACGGCGCACAATCCGTTTACGGTTCCGATATTCCCCTGACTGCTACGGGCATCGTTATGAAGGTCAATCAAATCTTGATTTCAATTCTGCTGGGAATCGCTACGGGCGCTCAGCCTATCATCGGCTTTAACTACGGGGCAATGAATTACCGCAGAGTGAAAAAGGCTTTGGAAATTTCCCTCATAGCTTCGGAAGTCATTTCTGTTTTGGCTTTCCTTCTGTTCCAATTTGCACCCATGAGCGTTATCTCCCTTTTTGGCTCCGAGGAAGCTCTTTATAACGAATTTGCCGTCAAGGCCTTCCGCATTTTCCTGATGCTCTGCCCGCTGACAGGCTTCCAGACCGTTATTGCCGTATATCTGCAGGCTGTGGGCAAGCCCGTTAAATCTGCAATTTTGTCCTTGGCCCGTCAGATCATCTTTTTTGTTCCCGCAGCGCTCCTTTTGCCTGAAGTTTTGGGCGTTGAGGGCGTTCTCTGGACCGGTCCGGCGGCCGACGGTCTGGCATTTATTATGTCTTTGGCATTGCTGCTGTATGAACGTGAACATCTGAAAAAGAGTCACGCCCTGCAATCTCAAAACACTTAAATCAAAGTAGGAGGTAAAAATATGAAAAACAGGGTCATTACAATCAGCCGCGAATTTGGCAGCGGAGGCCGCACAATCGGAAAACGGGTAGCAGCGGAGCTGGACCTTTCCTGTTACGACAATGAGCTGCTCCAAAAAATCGCAGAAGAAAGCGGATTTGAGCAAGATTACATTAAAGAAGCCGGAGAGTATTCCCCCGGCGGATTTTTGGCCAATGCCTTTTCGCACAGAGGCGCTGCACCTAACAACGCCGATTACCTGTGGCAGATTCAGTTCAGGATTATCACTCAGCTGGCGGAAAAAGGTCCGTGCGTCATCGTGGGAAGATGCGCAGACTATATTCTGAAAGATAAAGCTGATTGTCTGCGCGTTTTTATCCATGCGGATATGAAATTCCGCGCGGAACGCATTGTGAATGAATACGGTGAGCGCACTCAATCCCCCGAACAGCGCATCAGAGACAAGGACAAGCGCAGGGCTGCCTATCACCGCTTTTATACTGATATGAAATGGGGCCACGCTCAGAATTACGATATTACACTGAACAGCGGTACCCTCGGCCTCGAAAAATGCGTCGAGATTATCAAATCCCTTTATTGAAATAACTTAAAACAGCAAAAACCGCAGGGCTTTCGCTCTGCGGTTTTTCATTTGCGTTTGTTTGATTATGCCTGCTGGGGAGCTCCGACGGGGCAAGCGTCTGCGCAAGCGCCGCACTCGATGCAGGTATCAGCGTCGATTACATACTTTCCGTCGCCCTCAGAAATAGCTTCAACGGGGCACTCTGCTGCGCAAGCGCCGCAGGAGATGCAATCGTCAGAAATAGCATATGCCATTTGAGTAGCCTCCTTATAACCTTTTTCATTATTGTATCACATGACGGCTAAATTTCAAGGGGAATTTAAATATAAATAATAAAATCCTTTTTAACTGTACATAATAAATTTGCATATAAAATCGGAGAAGGGCGGGTAAAAAAATGAAAAACGGCAAAATAAAGGGAAACGCAAAATGGCTACTCGCCGGAAACGGCTTTGCCTGCGCTCTGGCCGTGTTCGTCTATACGGCAGTATGGTTTGCCTTCGGCAATCTGGCAAGGTTTGTAAATCTCCTTTTCTCTCAGGAGAACGTCAAAGCATACCTTGTCGGCGTTGACCCTCTCCTTTACAGCGGCCTTCGGCTTCTTGCCTCTTGCGCTGCCCTTATCCTTTCGGTTTTCGCCATAGGCGCCTTCCGTATCGGGCTCGACGCCTGGTTCTGGAAACGGTCCGCAAGAGAATACGCCCCTTATCACCTTTTTTTTAAAGGCTTTCTTATGTTCGGAAAATCAGCATGGCTGTGGCTCTCTCTTAAAATCATCAACGCCGCAGTCCTTATTGTATTCATGATCCCAACCGCTCTTTTCGGCTCCGCCTTTTACTATCTCACCGTCAACGATTTTTCCGTTTACACCGTTTTGGCTGCCGCCGCGGGAACTCTTCTGTCGCTTATCGGCGGTATTCTGTTTTCGTGGACCTTTATGCAAAAATTTGCTCTAAGCACATATTTCATTGCGGAAAATCCCCTGATGTCAGCCTGGGGCGCCATAAAAGAAAGCACGGTGTATATGACTGGAAATGAAAAAAAGCTCATGCTCCACAAGCTGAGCTTTCTTCCGTGGCTTCTTTCCTGCGTTCTGATTTTCCCCGCCCTTTATGTGCTGCCATATTATTACCAGAGCTGCGCCTGCTTTGCAAGGGGACTTTTAATGAGCACAAGGCTCAAAAACGACAGCGCGTTTATTTTGGGCAGCCCTCTTTTAGAAACATAAGCATTGCTTTTCGGCGGAAAAATATTGTATAATCACCTCAGCAAACAAATATCGATTGCAGGAGGTGAGAGAATGAAAGTAAAAGAAAAAAGCCTCTCAGAGCCACGGGCAAAGCAGATTGAAATAATCATTGCGGACAACAATTTATCTTCTGAGGAAAACAATTTATTCTTTCACTTCCTCTTTTCTCTTGACATACCCGTCAGAATAATCGTACAGCGTTCTATGCTTGAAAACGGGAAATTCCCTTCCGAGTATTTGGAAAGAGAAAACCTTCTGCCCCTTCACGGAGACGGCTTTATCGGGGCCGCCAAGGGAAAGCTTAACGTAAAAAGATATATTCTTTTCAAAAAGCCCGTCAAATGTCCGAAGGAGGTATTCGAAAAGCTTTCCCGCTCAAATACATCGGGATTGACTTTCAGATTAAAAGCTTATTCACTTATCCGTTTCAATAAAAACAAGGCGTAATGCTTTCAGTGCATTACGCCTTTTATCATTCCGCTTTTCCGCCTACGATTTCGATTTCCGTAACTCTTCTCGAATCGGTCTTTGTTACCGTCACGGTAAATTTATCATATGTAAAGGTATCGCCGGGCTCGGGGATTTTCCCAAGCTGATACATTACCCAGCCGCTTACTGTAACAAAATCGTATTCCTCTTCCGGGCTGTATCCGAAATACTCCATCATATCCTCAAAATTAATTGAGCAGTCTATTATAAAGCGATTTTCGCCTACCTTGCGAATTTCCTCAAGGACCTCCTCATGCTCGTCGTAAATTTCTCCCACAAGCTCTTCGAGAATATCCTCTATGGTTATGATTCCCACAGTGCCGCCGAACTCATCTACGACCACGGCCATGTGGACTTTAGAGCGCTGCATAAGCCTGAGAAGCTTGAACACAAGCATATTCTCAGAAACGTAGATCGTCTCGCGCATAAGATCAGTTACATGAAGATACTTGTTATCCCTCTTCATATAAAAATCCTTCTGGTAAACTACTCCCGTAATATTGTCAAGAGTCTCCTTGTAAACGGGGATTCTGGAATATCCGCTTTCCATAAATACCTTTTCAAGCTCTTCAAGGGAATCTTCCTCTTCCACCGCCTCAACATCCACTCTGGGAGTGAGTATCTCGGAAACCTCAAGGTCGCCGAAATCGAGAGCCGATCTCAAAAGCTCGCCCTCATGGCTGTCAATAACTCCGTCCTGCTGAACTTCATCAACTATGGTCTTAAGCTCTTCTTCTGTTATGCTGCTTTTTTTGTCGCCTATCTTCATAATTTTCATAAGTAGCTTTTTCCACTGAGAAAAAATAAAGTTTACGGGCTTAAAGCATATAAACAAAACACGCATGATAGGTGCGGAAAATTTTGAAAAGCTCTCGGGCTTCTCTTTGGCAATGCTCTTGGGGGAAATCTCACCGAAAATGAGGACCACAACTGTCATTACGGCAGTGGAAATTGTAACGCCCGCGTCGCCGAACCATTTTGTAAATATAACCGTCGCCAAGGAAGCGGAGGCGATATTTACGATATTGTTTCCTATAAGGATTGTCGAAAGGAGATTGTCGTAATCGCTGAAGATTTTAAGGGCAAGCTTGGCCTTCTTATCGCCGTCAGCCGCCATTTTTTTCATTCTGATCTGATTAAGTGAGGTAAACGCTGTCTCTGTTGCCGAAAAGTAGGCGGACAATAATATAAGCACCGCCAAAACCGCAATATACAGTGCACTTTCACTATCCATTTAAAAAAATCACTCCAAATTAACTTTAATGAAAGAGAGGTTTAAAAAATCCCTCTCGGTTTATTTATATATATCATAAACGCAGAGCTATGTACAGTATAAATTTAAAATTATATCCGCAGATTTATAATTTTACACTGATTTATTTATCTTATATTTCGCAGGAGTTTTCGCCGGCCCAGATAAGACTTTCTCCTATGACCTGAGCGCCGCAGTATTTTTTAAGCAGCTCGCGGGCGGTTTGACCTGCTTTTTTCGCGCTTTCATGGCTTCCGAAAGCGTAAATGCACATGAGTATCTCTCTTTCGCCCTCAGTTATTTTGCATCTCTCGCAGTCGCTTGTGGGATTTCCGAAAAAGCCCTCACTGTCTCGCATGGCGGGAAGGTTTTCAACGTTAACGGCCTCCCTGCCGATTCCCCGATAGCTGGTCCCCTCAGGGGATACCGTAAGCTCCAGCGGTGGATTGAGACTTGAAACATCAAAAGTACTGATTGAGAATCCCGTCGTTATTGACACAAGATTGTTAACGTCCACAACATTGTTGATTCTGTAAAGTCCCTTTCCCTTTACAACCCTTCTGAGCATAGCCTCGGCAGCATTGCGGTAACGGTGAGGGTCCTTGCCTACGGCCTTATAGCACAGCCGCGTATTTGCGATCTCCTCTTTTTTCATTATTTCGTCAAGGGGGAGTGTCTCTTCAATTTTTTCACATTCCCGAGCAATAACTTCCAAAAGTTCTTCGCCGCTTTTTTCCGCCTTTACTTCGGCATGGATAAGATACGCGGCGGATTTTTCATATTTATCGGTAAGTTCTTCTGATATTTTCACCTTTATCATTTTTTATCCTTCCCTTCCGCAAGGCGGCGAAGGGCTTCCCTGTCAAGACGGTAAACGGTCCAGTCGGACATGGCTTTCGCGCCCATACTTTTATAAAAATCTATTGAGGGCTTATTCCAGTTAAGGCAAACCCAGTCCATTCTTCCGTCACCGCGGCTGTACGCGGCGTTGGCTACTGCCAGGAACAGCGCTTTTCCTATGCCCTTTCCCCTCATATGCGGATAGACAAAAAGATCCTCAAGGTACATATTTGCACGACCGAGAAAGGTGGAGTAATTTCTGAAATAGAGAGCAAAGCCCGCCGTCTCACCTTTATACTCCGCCAAAATCACCGCAGCTTCTTTCCTGACAAAAATTGACTCCCTAATATCATCCTCCGTTGCCGTAACCTCATTGAGCATTTTTTCATACTCCGCTATTCCCCTTATAAGGTTATAGACGACCGCAGCGTCGGAGGGCTCTGCGTCGCGCAGTAAAAGTCCTTCAATTTCGGTTTCATAAATCATGTTCATTACCTCAGCTCATAAAATCCAGAAAATCGGTAGAAAGTGTATACAGAGAATTTCTTAAGCAGTCCATATCTATGGGCATTTCTCGGCGCGTTTTCTCATCGGCAACCGCCGCCTTTTTCTTGGTCTGACCGTAATCGCGGCGGACGGATTTAAGTATCCTGTGGGCCTTCTCGCATAGCTCAGGGGACTGCCTAGAAAGATAGAGCAGCTTATTAACGTCCCTTACGCCCTGCCAGAGCTTTTCAAGGCGCACCGACATATGGCTCTGGGGATGCTCCGCGTCGGCCCTGTCGGGATATATGAGGAAGCAGTCTCCCGATTCAAAGCTTACATGGGTCGTATCCTCAAGAGGAGCTTCCACCCACGCGTCATATGCCCATCTCAAAAAGCCCGTGGCCCCTAAAGATGCCGCAAAAAACGGCGTCCAGTAGCTTTCGGCGGGAAGGCTGTATGTAAAGCTGTTGGGGAAATGGCCTACGCAGGTATATACCGTTGTCTTTAATTCAGGGTCGTCTCCCCTTTTTATGCACAGCTCCTTAAACGCCTGTATTTCGTCTTTGAGGGGCTGAGAACCGACGCTTACGCTGTCCGTTCTGTCTATTACGGAAGAAAATTTCGAGCCGAAATGATCCATGGCGGCGGCCTTTTTAAAGGTCTTGCCCTCAGAATTCTTTACGCTTTCCACAAGGTCATACGCCTTTTTCATGTTTTTTCTCTCGTCTATTCCGATATATATTCTCTCGAACCAGCCTTTTTCCTCAGTGTGCTCCATGAGGGCCTTGAGGAATTGCCTCCATACCTTTTTATAACCGCGTTTTCCCGGCTTCGGGGCAATCGTCTTTGTCTTTCCCTTTTTCTCGTCGAAATATGTAATTTTGTTTCCCCATGGGATCATGCTGTAGCATACGATTTTATCCGCTATGCCTAAATCGGCACAAAGTCCCACCCACTTGTCGAAGTCGGTAAAATCAAATTCAAAAGCTCCTGCGGATTTTTTCTTCCATTTTATCATAGACGGATATTCGCCGTAGGTCTGTCCGTTCCAGGGCTCTTCGACAATACTCGCCGTTATGGCGTGACCGCCCATATTTTTATAAATCAGCATATGCTGCTTCAAAATCTCGGTATGCTCTTTGCCGAAGGGCTCAACGCCGTAATACTGAGCCACACGGTAGGGATACTGCCACAGCTCTATATCGAAAAGATAATTCCGGGGCTCAGGCATAGTAAGAGCAAGGACCTGAACAGAATAGGGGATTTCCGCAGTTTCTCCGTTGTCGTCGTTTCTTATAATAAGCTTTCCCGTATATCGTCCCGACTTTGCCTCCTGCGGAATGTCAAAATTGAGCCAGACACTCTGTACGGATTTTGCCTTAAGATAAACTGGGTCATTTGACCACAGAATATCGGGAAAGCTCTCGCGGCTTTTATCGTCTTTTTTTCCGTTACCCACAAAAGCTTTGGTCTCTTTTACAAATACACATTCAGCGCTGTTTTTCGGGAGAGTTTCCCCGTCGCTGCGGGCAAAATCGGTCAGTTCTATCGAAAGGGAGGTTATGTCCTTTTCAAGGCTCAAAACCGCCGCCTGAGAGCAGCATCTGTCTCCTCGCCACGCCCAGAGGTTATTGTGTGAATTTGAGGTTTTCAAAAGTTCTTCGTAGCGTTCGGCAGTACAGTGGAGATTTGCAGTAACCGCCGCAGCGTAAAAGGTTTTATTCATCTTTCTCCGCCTTTCAGTTTACATTGTCCGCTATCTCTTTAAGCTTTTCTTCCGCAAGCTTTACATGATAAAGGCCGTTGCCGCAGTCCCTGACATAATTGAAGAGCCTTACCGCCTCATCCTTTTCTCCCCGCCAGAGGTGAATGCAGGCCATTCGGTAGGAATTGCACACAGATTGGAGCCTCGAAAGCTTCGCGTTTTCAAAAATCTGCTGTCCCTCCATGGCTCCCGCCGCGTCTTTTTTTACAAAGGCTATTGCGCTTTCCGCAAAATCCCTCATGGCCTCAAAGCCTGCCTTTATATTAACGGGATAATTTCCCGACCTTGCCAGCTCCGAAATTTTTCTCTTTACTATTTCGAGGGCGTCACAGTCCTCGCGGTGAAAATAGCAGTTTATAATGAGATTGTAATACAGCATAAGTTCCTGAGGCAGCAGAGAATGCTCGGGAACTCTCACGGCAAGATATCTGAGAGCTTGAGCGGAGTCCCCCATATAGTAAAGGGCCTTGGCGATTTCGAGACGGCAGATTATCTTACCGTAATAGCTCTTTGTGAACTTCTCAAATTCGCCGTAAAAGCCCAGGTAATCGGCAGGATTACAGTCCTCATCCAAAAGGTTTTTATATCTTGAAAGTATGACGCGGCGCATTTTAACGGACATTACAACGCATAAAACCAGCACCGCCAGCGCTATAAACATGTTTTGCAGATAAAAGGCCACTGCACCCATTGCGCAGACATAGAGGGCGCCGAAAAACACCTGCTTGAATATATAGGCGCTGAGCATACGTTTGTATTTTTTCTGTTCCAACTTTTTGCCTCCTGTGATTTAAGAAAGGGAATGTATAAACAATCCGCTTAAAAGCTTCGGCTCAAACCATGTGGATTTAGGCGGCATTATCATACCGGCGTCGGCAATATCCATAAGCTCTTTTACCGTTACGGGGTAAACGGCAAAGGCCACGCCTTCGGTTTTATCAGCGCGGACTTTCAGCTCCTCAAGGCCTCTGATTCCACCTACAAACTCTATTCTTTTATCTGTTCTCGGGTCCTTTATTCCCAGAACAGGGTCAAGAAGATTTTTTTGAAGGATGGAAACGTCCAGAGATTCGACGGGGTTCTCCGTGCTGAAGGAGCCCTCCCTTGCCCTGAGCGAATACCATTCTCCGCTGAGATACATACCGAAAACATGCTGCTCCTGAGGCTTATAAGGAGATGCGCCTTCACTTTTTACAATGAATTTTTCTCCCGCAGCCTTCAAATATTCCTCGGCGGTCATTCCGTTAAGGTCATGCACCACTCGGTTATAATCCATTATTGCAAGCTCCTGAGCAGGGAAAGCCACGGCCAAAAAGAAGTTGAACTCCTCTTCTCCCGTATAGCCGGGATTGCGCTTTCTTCTCTCAATGCCCACCTTTGCGGCAGAAGCGCATCTGTGATGGCCGTCGGCAATATAGAGGGCCTCAGTCTGACGGAAAATCCCCTTGAGCTTTTCGTTTATGTCGGCGTCGTCTATGACCCACACCGTCTGCCTAACGCCGCTGTCATCGGTGAAATCATAAACAGGTGAATGCGCTTCCTGCCAATCGGATATTATCCTTTCCGATTCGCCCTTCGACGTATAGGTCAAAAATATCGGGCCCGTATTGGCGTTGCAGGTATCCACATGGCGGATTCTGTCCTCTTCCTTATCCGCTCTCGTAAGCTCGTGCTTTTTGATTACTCCGTTAATGTAATCGTCGATTCCCGCGCAGCCCACAAGTCCCGTCTGGCTTCTGCCGTTCATAATCTGACGGTAAACATAAAAGCAGGGGGCTTCGTCCTGCACACAGATTCCGTTCTCGGTAAGCTTTTCGAGATTTTCCTTTGCTTTAAAATACACCGCTTCATCATAGATGTAGGTATTCTCAGGCAAATCTATTTCCGCCTTATCCACATGAAGGAAGGAAAGAGGGTTTCCTTTTACTGCCTCCCTCGCCTCTTCACTGCTCATAACGTCATAGGGTAAAGCCGCCACCTTTGAAGCGTATTCAGATTTCGGCCTCACCGCGCAAAAGGGTTTAAATACAGCCATTCGCTGTTACCTCCCGTATATATAAACTATTTTATAATAATACCATATTCCATTATAAAAATAAAGACAAACTTACGGGCAGATGCTGCCTTCGAGATAAGGCTTCATCCTTAAAGGAGTCCCTCCTTTTCAGCATATTCCGCTGCCCGAAGCGCCGCCTCCCGCAGATTTTCCTCGACCCTGTGTTTTATCTCTTCAAAAGGCAAACGGTCGGGATTTGACGAAAACGCCTTTTTTATTCCCATGGCGTTTACTTGTATTTCGTCTGCCGCAACGTCACCGCACACGGCAATGACAGGAGTATCTCCGCTCAAAGACGCCACCCCGAAAGGAACCTTTCCCTGAAAAGTCTGGCTGTCGAGACGTCCTTCCCCTGTTATTATCAGATCGGCTTTCTCTGCGCGGCGGGCAAAATCGGCCTTCTCGAGCACAACGTCGATCCCTCTCCTGAGCTTTGCTCCCAAGACGGCGGAAAGCCCCGCCCCCATACCTCCCGCGGCGCCCGCTCCTTCCGAAGCAGCAATGTCCCGCTGCGCATATTGATCGAAAAGCCTGCCTATATTTTTAAGTCCCGTGTCGAGAAATTCCACCTGAGCTTCATCAGCTCCCTTTTGAGGGGCGAAAATATAAGCCGCACCGTTTTCCCCGTAAAGAGGATTTCTCACGTCACATAAAACGGTTATATTGCATTTTTTCACTTTCTGTTCGATCCTTGACATGTCAAAATATCTTATTTCGGAAAGGTTGCCCGAGCATATACGCCCTGTCTCTCCTTCCGAAGAAAAGAACCGTCCTCCGAGACTTTGCAGCAAGCCGCAGCCGCCGTCGGTAGTGGCTGTGCCCCCTATACCTAAAATTATGCTCTTGCAGCCCTTTTCCGCAGCGTCCCTCAGCAGCATCCCCACTCCGTGAGAAGAGGCATAGAGAGGTTTCCTTTCCTCTGACAGATACAGTCCGCAGGCTGCCGCCGCCTCTATTACCGCCGTTTTATCATCTAAAATTCCGTATTCCGCTTCAATTGGTCCGCCGAGATGATTTACGCACTCGCAGATCGTTTTCACTCCGCCGCAGCTTTCCAAAAACGCATCGACCGTTCCCTCGCCGCCGTCGGCAACGGGAATAAGCTCCGCTGTCACACGGCCCGCAAAGTATCTCTCAAATTCTTCACCGATTATTCTTTCCGCTTGCCGTGAAGAAAACGTCCCTTTGAAGGAATCAGACGCAATTATTATTTTTTTCATTGATGAGACCTCTTTTCCCGTCAAAAAGTATTTATAACTCTGTCTTTCTATGCAGGGATATAATATAATATTTTAAAAGCAAAAACAATGACTGCTGATTCCCGAAAGACCGATTCATAAATCACCTTTTTAATATTTGTTTCGTCAAATTAAAATTTTTTTCAAAAAAGCCCTTGACGGAAAAAGACAGGTGTGGTATATTATACAAGCGTTCTTCAAGGAGAACTTGAAAATCGCTGGTGTAGCTCAGTTGGTAGAGCAGCTGATTTGTAATCAGCAGGTCGGGGGTTCAAGTCCGTCCACCAGCTCCATAACATGGGAGAGTTCCCGAGCGGCCAAAGGGAACAGACTGTAAATCTGTCGTCACTGACTTCGGTGGTTCGAATCCACCCTCTCCCACCAGAAAAAAGTCCTAATGCAAATTGCATTAGGACTTTTTTCCTTGTTACCAAAAAGAAGTTCACACCTGAAAGGTCTGTCCGTTCCGATAAAGAGCCGCTGTTTTGCCGTATCGAAACAAGGCCGCCCAATGACCTGAACCGAAGTTTTCAGTTTTTCAAACAGATGCTGCCTGTGCTTTCCGTTTTCTTTTCAAGCTTTTAACAAATATCACCGGTTTCTGTCATGGGGCAAACATTGAAACCGCATCTTCTTTTTGATACAATGACAAAAAGGAGCTGTTAGAATGGACTTTTTATTCCTTTCGGTATTTTTCTTTTTAATTCTGATTCCTCTTGTTTTGGGAATAATAATTCCCGTATACAGAAAACATAAAAAAGTTACCGGCGGTATCGCCAACTACGATTCCGCCATGAGAAAATTTGTTTATAAGGTCAATCTTTCAGATGAAGACATAATCAAGCTGCTGAAAACAAAAAACACAACCGACGAGCTTTCCTGTACACTTGATTTTAGTAAATCGGTAATAAAGTTTTCTGAATCAGACTCTGACAGGGAATACTATTTTCGCATACAGGCCCGCAACGGTTATTCTGTTTTAATGCTGGAACAGGTGTCGCATATAGGCATGCAAAGCTGCATTCCTTTTAAGCTGAATCCGTTTATTACAAAGAAATTGCAGGCTGAAATTATACCTTTTTCTCAGTACGGTTTTTGATTTACCAACTTACACACGGGATTTTAAAAATAAAAACACCGACATCAATATGCCGAAAAACCTCCGTAACTCTTAGGCATACTCGGCAGACGTGATTACTTAAAAAGCTTTGGATATTCAAAGCTTTTTTTATTTTGGCGCTGATGATATAATGATACAAAAACAACGCCTTCATATCATAAAGGGAGACGGGTGAAAACATTGAAAACACGGTTTTATGAAAAAAATGTGGTTTCTGCGCAGCCGAAATTGAAAGAAGTAATGCACCGGGGAAAAATAATGGTCATCAAAAATATTGCGATACTGCTGAGCGGAGTAATAATTTCCATAGCTATCTCAGTTATTTTATGGTACAAAGTCGGATATGTGCCCTCAATCTGTATCCTTCCGGGCACGTTTAAATTGCTGTTCCGTCTTGCGGCAAATTTAAAGGAGCTAATAGAATTATACGCCGTGTTTTGTCTTGATGAGGATAATTACTTCCAATGGATGAATGTGCAGATAAAAAAAGAATACCCAAACAAGCCAAAGGACTGCCAAAAGGCCGAAAAAATATTCAGCGAATATTACGACAAACCCGAACAAGCAGAAAAAATACATTCCATGCTCACAGAGGAACTCAGGAAAAAGCCCCCGTTCCCTCTGACAATTTCAGTGCTGTGTGGGCTGCTGTTCCTTTTCGACTGTAAAGGCGCACGCGACATTATATTTAAAGCAAAATATAAGCACGGTGCAGCCGGCAATATGATTTTCAACATGTGGATTTTTTATTATGACGGACAAACGGAATTGTCGCATGATGACATTGCAAAAGAATTTACAGCGTTTTGGACTGACAAGAAGCCGAAGTTTTAAAAAAATTACGTCCTCTCGGATTTTAATCATGGACGGCATCGACTTTTCACAGTAAAACCACACCCATATTCAAGGAAGGAGGCTCGCTGCCGTGAACGGTGAACTTTTATTCTTTTTCGAAAAGCACATGGAGGCGCTGCCCGTATACGAAGAGCTCGAAAAAAGGATTCTGGAGGATATTCCGAATGTGCGCATCAAAGTGCAGAAAAGCCAGATTTCTTTTTACAACAAACATCTTTTCGCCTGTGTATCCTTCACCCGTGTGCGAAAAGGGATTGAATACCCGCCGTCATTTCTGACCGTGACATTCGGCCTTGGGCATAGGGTGGATTCTCCCGGAATATCCGCTGCGGTAGAGCCTTATCCGTCCCGCTGGACCTACCACGTCGTAATCTCAAAGCCTGAGGACATCGACGAACAGCTCATGGCATGGATAAAAGAGGCGGCCGAGTTTTCCGCGAATAAATAAACTCTAATAACGGAAAAGCGTTTTCCCTTACCAAACGAGGTGATTTTATGGAATTTATTAAAAAAGAGAGCATATGCGAATTTTCAAATCCCGGCGTTGTGTCGGAGCAGCTGCTAAACCCCGATAACTCATCCAGTCAGAGAGTGACAATAACCCGAGTGCATCTCCAAATCGGCGCGTGCCGGCCCCGTCATTGCCACACGGATTCGGAGCAGATATGGGTTGCCTTAAAGGGAAAAGGCAGGCTGCTCCTTGCCGATAACGGTGAAATGGATTTTTCCGAAGGCGATGTGGTACGATTTTCAGAATCGGATATTCACGGCCTTCTCAATACAGGCGACAGTGAATTTATATATTTTTCGGTAACATCCCCTCCCCTTCACTTCGGAGAAGCATATAAAGAAAAGCACAAATCAGCTTTTTAAAAACATTCTTTTCTGCGAAATCGGAACAAAAGCCCCATATTTCCCAATGTTTAAAGTTAATATCCGTCTCAAGTGAGCACGGAATATCGGGAAATGTGCTCGGCAAAAGGCTAAAATAGAGGCAGACAGGGAGGAAAAGGCATGGACTGGATAAGCGCAATTCAAAACTCAGTTGACTACATCGAAGATCATATAACTGAGAAAATCGACTATGAAGAAGTCGCCGCTCAGGGGTTTTCATCTGTCTACCATTTTCAGCGGGTTTTCAGCATCGTCTGCGGCTTTACGGTAGGCGAATATATACGCAGGCGCCGCCTTTCCCTTGCGGGAAAGGATTTGGCGTCGGGTCACGAGAAAATACTGGATGTGGCACTTAAATACGGCTATGAAAGTCCCGACAGTTTTGCAAAAGCGTTTCGGAAATTTCACGGTATCCTGCCCTCGGCGGCTCGGGAGAACGGAAATAATCTTAAATCCTTTTCCCGCCTTGTTCTGAAAATTTCTATGGAAGGCGGTACGATTATGGATTATCGTATAGAAGAAAAAGACGAGATGATTTTGACAGGCTTTCGCTCCCGTTTCAGCGGCGCCCCCTACGGAGACAAACGAAAGCAGCAGGAGGAACAGCTGTTCATCTCAACGAGGGGCAAGCAATGGTTTCTGCGCGGCGTTTCAAACAGTTCGGATCCCCACTGCGTAATAACAAACATCACCGACGAGGGCTACGATTTTTATTATTGTCATCAGCTTCCGAAATGGGAAAGAGATAACCTTTTAAATCACGAGGTCACGGGAGTGGATTTCATAGAGGGCATGGGGCTTGAAACTATACTTATACCCAAAAGCACATATGTCGTTTTTGAAACAAAAGATATAAAGGACCCTATCTGCGACTATATGGAGCTTCTCGGACGAAGAATCGAAATCCTTACTCAGTGGCTTCCCGAAGCAGGGCTTCAGCTCGGAAAGGGACCTGAAATGTGCATTTATCATTGGATACCTAAAAATGAGCGAAATGTACAGATATGGATGCCTACAGAAAAAATTTCTCGATAAAATCATTCGATATATTTTAAATCGGATTTATATGCAAAGCATCTATAAACTTTTTAATCTTCAATCAATCGTAAAACGGGACTTTTATTTTAAAGGTCCCGTTTTTTATAAAAAGTATTGACTCTTATCCTAACATCAGGTTTACACTCTATTCACAAGATACCTTATACAATTTTCAGGAGATGATTAAATGCAGATAGGCGAATTTGCGAAAGCATGTCAAACCAAAGTATCCGTACTGCGGCACTACGATAAAAAAGGACTTCTCAAACCGGATTTTATCGATAAGTTTACCGGATACCGTTATTACTCAGCAGAGCAGATTAAAACTTTCCGCAGAATTTCTGCTCTGCAAAGAGCCGGATTCTCACTTGAACAAATCAAAAAAATTCTCGCGGAAGGGAAAAGCAATGAAGAAATAACGAAAATGTTCGACGCTAAAAAAGCCGAACTTGATGAACGGCTTTATAATCTTGAGGAGGCGAAAAAAATGATGCTTCAATCAAAGCAAAAATCAGATGTTGAATTTATCCAAAAAGCTAACGGACTGATTGCCAGAAGCGAACCTATTTATTTAAAAAATCTTAAAACTGCTTATAATCATATGGATAATGCCATATCCGCCGAAGGCTGTCAGAGAATTTCTGAATATCGTACAGTTTCACATCCAAAATCAGACCGTATACAGTTAATCTGTGAGGTTGTAAAATTACACAACAGCGAAATCACATTAAAAGAAAACGTCGATATTCCTTTTGAAAACGATGATTCCATTGTAGGAAAATGGGAAATAATAGGGGAATTTGCCGTAAAGGAGGATTTTTTCAGCGGTAATTTTGCAGCAGAAAAAGCAAAGCCGGGAAACATATATTTTCTTCCCCACGGAGAAAAATACTGGTGCTACGGCTGGAGCAAAAGCAAACTTCTGATTGATACCGGTACAGGTTCATCCGTAAACGATTTCACAACAAGTTTTCATAACGGAGAGCGATATATGTTTGTTGACCTTAAATCCTATAACTACATTCACGGAGGAAAAACCACTGTATTGGTTCTGCGTCAGATAAACAACACCGCATACTCCGCCGAAGAATTTGCCAGAAAAGATAATATAAAAATGCCCTTTGTCAATGATGAAGCAGTTCTGGGAAAATGGAAGGCAGTTGCTTTCTGCGGCAGCGAGGATGAATTTGACCCCCTCAGCCTTTCCTGCGGCGATTTCTATTTTTCTGAAATTGAATTCAAACATAACGGCGAAGTAATCAGCCTATACGACTACGGCAATGAAGAAATCGGAACAAAGGATATGCAGGAATGGACAAAAGGATTTG
>CASDTR010000033.1 GCA_949283785.1 uncultured Oscillospiraceae bacterium | reverse complement strand
TTTGAGCAGAAAAGAGTATGTAGACCCTTTCAAGGGTAGCAAGTAATCATACCACCGAGGCTTGAACAAAGTGAAAGCCAGCGTCATTTAGGCGCTGGCTTTTGTTAAGGCCTTATAGGCCGCTCGTCATGCCACCCCTCTTAGGGGTGGTCATGACTTATCATGTTTTACTGTGAAATCTGTGAACCGCAGAATTCACATTCTCCCACTGAGCCTTTAACAAGTTTATTAGTCGCTCCGCAGTTTTTGCACTTTACGGTTATGTATTCAGGCTCGCCCAAAGAGCTGCTCTGCATGCCTGCATATCGGTTCTCAGGGGAATTTGCATCACAATCCGGAATTATGAGACATCCGCTTTTTGCATCTATAAAGCTGTCAGGAAATAAACCTAAAACAATCATTTTATTTATATCTTTTATTAATTCGCTGATAGGCACATTGATTTCAGAAGCTAAAATGTTTAATGATTTTTGGGGATCGCTTGCAAGGCGAGATGAGTAAAAATTAAACTTAGACAGCAGTTTTGCTTTGTTTTTTCCTGATAGAAAAAGTTTGATGCCCAGAGCAGTAAAGATGATAAAAAGTATCACCAGAAATACGTCTAAAGCCTCTGCGATTTGTGTTGTGCCCACAATAGCGAAGAGCCCGCAAAAAATTGCTATTATCAAACCTAAAATCCTGTAAAGAAGGGATTTTATTCTTATGATTGCTATTGTTTTGTTTACTGAATTGTTCTCCATGAGATTTATCCTCCGTTTAATTATCTGTTCTCAATTTAGTTCCGCATTGTGTGCAGAATTTAGGATTGCCCGTGATAGGCGCATTGCATGAGGGGCAGTTCTTGGCCAGAGATCGGCCGCATTCGGGACAAAAACGTGCTCCGCCTTCAGGAAGAGGACTTGCGCAGTAAGGGCACGGCTTAGGTTCGGCATATCCGCAATTTGAACATACTTCTGAGCCTTCAGCCCTGTCTGCCCCGCAGCGCGGACAGGGCTTATATTTGTCGCCGCATTGGGGACAGAATTTAACGGTGTTTGCATATTCGAATCCGCAGTTGCTGCATTTGATTGCAGTGCTTCTTTTTTTCTTATTCTTTTTTTCTGCGGTGTCACATCCGCAGTCAGGGCAAAAACGCTTATCCTTGGGCATTGACGAACCGCATGAAGGACAAGTTTTGGTTTCTTGGGCCCCGGTGTTAATGCTTTTAGTAATGGAAGAAAATTCGCTGCCCATTGTTCCGCCCATCGCCATACCCATGCTGAGGCCGAGGCCTGTACCCATAATATCACCTGATGAGCCGGAGTTTTTTGCTGCTTCCTCTAAAGTATTGAAAGAACGCTCCTGCTGATAATTATAGCCGATTATATTCATCTCTGCTTTTCCTGCAAGAGCGTCTTTGAGTTTCATAACGGCAGTGTCGTCTTCAGGAACGCTTATGTCGTTTACATAAAAGTTAATGAGATTTATACCGTATTCCTGAAGGACAGGCTGCATTTTCTCCTTAAGGAATTCAGAAATCTCCTCTAAATATGCGTTTATTTCCAAAATACTTATCTCTTTACAGACGAGATATGAAGAAATAGCATCCTTTACTTTAGTAAGATACAAACCCCTGAAATATTTTACAATGTTGGATTTATTGAATTCAGTAAGAGTTCCTACTAATTTAACCAAAAACTGCTTTGAGTTTTCTATGCTGATGCCAAAGTGGCCGAAAGCCCTCACAGGCACAAATACGGAATATTTGGGATCCTGAAGCTGAATAGGCGAAGCAGTGCCCCATTTTATATCGAGAGTGCTGGTTTTATTTATGTACCAGACTTACGCAGTAAAGGGAGAACGTCCGCCGAAGGGAAGGTTTATAATATTGTTGAGCAGCGGTATATTTGCTGTTTCAAGAGTGTGGCGTCCGCTTTGAAAGACGTCAAGGGCCTTTCCGCCTTTAAAAAGAATTGCTTCCTGTGATTCGTTAACTATTAACTGTGTCCAGGTGCTCAGCTCTTCGTTCGGATATTTCCGGGCGAACACATCAGGACCTCCGTTATATTTAACTATGTCGACTATTGCCATTTGGTTTTGCCTCCTCAAGTTTTGCTGTTTATGCTCATTAATAATTTAATCCTTGAATTTCTGTCTTTGATCAGTACTTTAATTTCATTTGCGCTCTCTTCAAAAGCGGTGATATCATCTGACTGTATTTCTATCAAATTATCGGTTTCTGATGACAGTAAACAGATCATAGAGGAAATTCTGTCGTCAATTTCCAAAATATCAGGTGAAACACTCAAATTTGAAAACCGCAGATCCTCGATTATACTGTCAATTACTGACAAGGCTTGTTTCTGCTGTTTAAAGGGTAACTTTACGAGCTTGCTTTTAATTTTTTCACATTCGAAAATTATTGCTGCAAGCTTCTTTGTTTTATCATTTTCACGGCGGTTTTGCTCTGAAATATGTTTTTTTGCTGCAAGCAAAACTGCTGTTATAACCGCAAAAAGAGCCAAGGATATTATTTGAGCAGCAATTAAAGGAGCTGTGCCCGCCTTTAAGATTATGACGAGTATATTGATTATAATTGCGGTAAATGAATAAATTCCGCATAAAACACTTACTGACATTGTCAGCGGAAAAGAAGCATCTCGTTTTTTGTTTGACCATACAGTAATATAAGCGCTCAGGACACAAGAAAATACAACTGTCAGAAGTCCTATCCAAAAAACGGTGCTTTTTTCATAAGCAAACATTGACGATATTATCCCATAAACTATAACAGCCGCACCATATGTCAATCCAATACCCAAAGCTGATTTTTTCATAAAACTATTCCTCTTTTTCGTTGGTTTCGGTTTGAAGATTACTTATTGCAAATTCAAGACAAATGGAAATAATTTCATTTCTGCTGCGTCCTGTATTTTCAGCTATCGTGTCTATTTCTTTGATCATACTGTTGGGAAGCCTTGCAGATACAACTGATGTTTCACCTTTATAAAGCTTTGATGGAATGTATAGTTTTTTATCATCCAAGGTAGGACACCTCCATGGCATATATGACTTTATGCTATTAAAATATACTACATATGTGTACAATCGTCAATATTGTCCTGTGATACAAGGCACATATTGGGGTTTTAAAGTCAAAAGCGACAGCGGTTTATGTTGTTTTTTATCTCGGGCGATGTTATTATATAATATAAAGTCCTTATCAACAGGAGGAATTCGTATGCTTAAAAAATATTTAGAGGTGGGACAGGTTGTAGGTACCCACGGCGTCAGGGGCGAGATGCGAGTAAATCCCTGGTGCGATTCCCCCGAATTTATGAAGCGGTTCAAAAATTTTTATTTGAGCAGTGAGGGCGGTGAGCCGTTAAAAGTGATCTCCTGCCGTCCTCACGGCAATATAGCCCTTTTGAAGGTAGAGGGCATTGACTCAATTGAAGGGGTCAATAAAATCATGCGCAAGGTGCTGTATATGGACAGAGCCGAGGCAAATTTAAAGCAGGGTGAAAACTTTATACAGGATCTTATTGAATGCACCGTTTTCGATGCCGATACGGGCATTGTTTACGGAAAGCTAACCGACGTCATGGAGACAGGCGCAAATGACGTCTGGCAGATAACCGATGACAAGGGCAGGGAATATCTGATTCCCGCGATAAAAGAGGTCATTGCCGAGACCGATGTGGAAAAGGGCATAATCAAAATCAGGCCCATGAAAGGAATATTTGACGATGCGAATTGACATTCTCACACTTTTCCCCCAGATGTGCGAAAACGTCCTGAAAGAGAGCATAATCGGAAGGGCGAGGGAGCGTGGGCTTATTGAGATAAGCTGCCGCGACATAAGGGAATATACCGCCGATAAGCATCGCCGCGTAGACGATACCCCCTACGGAGGAGGTATGGGAATGGTCATGCAGACCCAGCCCATATACGACTGTTTCAAATCGCTCTGTGAGGATTCGGGCAGGCGGCCTCATCTTATATATATGTCGCCTCAGGGAAAGACACTCACTCAAAAGCGAGCCATAGAGCTTTCGCGGTTTGAGCATATAGCCCTTCTCTGCGGCCACTATGAGGGCGTTGACGAGAGAGTGCTTGAGGAAATAGTCGATGAGGAAATTTCTGTCGGCGACTATGTGCTCACGGGGGGTGAGCTTCCCGCGCTGGTGCTTGCGGACTGCGTAGCGAGGATGATACCGGGAGTCCTTTCGGGGGAGGAAGCCTTCACAAACGAGAGCCACTTTTCGTCGCTTTTGGAATATCCTCAGTACACGAGGCCCGTTGAATGGAGAGGCAGGGAGGTTCCCGAGGTGCTCCTTTCGGGACACCATGCTAATATAGAAAAGTGGAGAAGGGAGCAATCTTTAAAGCGAACCCTTGAGAAAAGGCCTGAGATGCTGGAAAAAGCCGACCTTACAAGGGAAGACAGAAAATATCTCGACAGGCTGATAAAAGAGAAGGAAGAAGAGAAAAAGCGGAAGGAGGAACAGTGATGCCCGCGTTTTCAACACATTATATTTTTTCCGACGAAATGATGGATACGATCCGTCAGAGAGCAGAGGGCGTGAATATAGACGAGAGTGCCGTTATTTACGGTACTCAGGGCCCCGATTTTCTGTTTTTTCACAGAATACTGCCCACAATGCCGGGTAAAAGCCTCATGGGTACAGGCTCCGCCGTACACAGGAGCGACCCCGCGAAGCTTTTCGGGGCAATGGCCGAATATCTTATAAACGGAAGAAATTACGACCGTGATACGGTTATTTCCTATTTCTGCGGCTTTATCTGTCACTATGCCCTCGACAGGAGCGTTCACCCCTTTGTCTACTGGGCTATGGAGGATATAAAGCAGAAGGAACATATAACCTATCATCCCTTTGTTCTCCATAACAGAATTGAATTCAGTATTGACATGATTTTCCTAAAAGGGAAGAGAAATATTGAAAACGCTCTCGAGTTTTCAACGAAGACCCTTCTGTCAGATGACGGGGAGCTTATAAAGAATATGGCGAGAGCGGCCGCCTACGCTTTTTCCGTCACTTTGAAAACTCCATGCAGCGAGAAAAAATTTGAGCAGGCCTTCCGTGATTTTCGCTATATGCAGGGAGTTATAAACAGCGGCAGCAAGAGAAGAAATGATTTTCTCAAAGCTATACAGTTTCCCCTTTATCCTGTAATAGGCCCCGGAGTTACGGCCATGATGCTTCAGGAAAAGGCGGATGAAAAATATGATTATATGAACAGAGAAAAAAGGGAATGGTACTATCCGGCGGATAAGACAATTAAGCTAAATAAAAGCGTACAGGAGCTTTTTGATGAAGCTAAACAAGATGCTGCGGATATGATTTCAGGCTTTATGAAAATCCTTGAGGGAAAGGCGGACTGCGCCGAAGTTTTCGGACACCGCTCTTTTCTGACGGGAACCGACGTATGCTGAGAGAGGAGAAATTAGAATGGAAAAAATAGCAAGCTTTACCATAGACCACACGATCCTTCAGAGAGGGATGTATATTTCGCGCAAAGACGGCGATGTTATTACATATGACATCAGGACGAGACGGCCAAATATTCCTCCCTTTATGGAAAACGATGCTATGCACACCGTTGAGCATCTTTTTGCCACATATGTAAGGAATTCCGAGTTTTCGGAAAATGTCGTCTATTTCGGGCCCATGGGATGCCGTACAGGCTTTTATTTTCTCACAAGGGAACTTTCCCACGCTGACGCCATAGCCCTTACAAAGAGAGCCTTCGATTTCATTGCGGATTTTGAGGGTGAAATCCCGGGAGCGACGGCGCTTGAATGCGGCAATTATCTTGAGCACAGCCTTGAAGGGGCGAAGAAAGAGGCCGAGGAAATGAAAAAGGTTTTGGCCGACTGGAGCGAGGAAAAGCTTGTTTATCCCGTAAAATAAGTGATTCTCCGAAGCCGTGTTTTGCTGCTTTGTTTGCTCCGAAAGAGCGGTAAAATGCAGTTTAGTTTCATTCAACATTAAAATAGATGAATATACTTGTCTTTTTCGGTCAAAAAATGTATAATAAAATGTGTTATTTATGAGAGGAATTGTGTATTTGCTTTTATAAATGTGTGTGGAAATAGGAGGTTGTGCCCCTTGCTTAAATTCAGAAAACGTGACAAAGCAAAAGACATACCGGAAGATGACGGGAAAAAGCTTGATAATATAACTGAAGAGACCGAGCCTGAAAATGAGGGCGGCAGCGAACAGGAGGATCTTGAAAGTAGCGCCTATACGGTCCTTTACAGCTTCGTTTACCTTTTGGGAGCTAACTGTATCAGGACGGGAAAAAGGTTCTTAAAAGGACTTCGTCGTATTGCTGTAAAACCCTTCAGGTCCCTTTATACTCTGGCGCGAATATTTGTTATAGGTATAGACCATCTGTTTTTCAAATGGTTCCACCGTTTTCTCAATGAACTTCACTATATTAAAAGAGAAGTGAAATCCGCATATGAAAATATGCAGGGAATTTCAATAACAAATGTGGGCCTCATCTGTTCCGTGCTGCGCCACTATATTAAAAAAGGATTCAGCCGCCACAGGATGTTTATGCGTACGGTTATAAGAGTAATCATGCCCGTTGCTGGATTTGTTGTTCTTATGCTTACAATCAATTACTGGAACGGACGAACTTTTGCTTTGGAAATTCTTTACGGCAATGTGAGCTTAGGTTATGTGGCCGATGAGAATGTATATCTTGACGCGGAGAATCTTGCAAACGAAAGGCTTAATCTCGGAGAATCTGAAACGCAGGCTCAGAAGACTGAGGTTTCTATCGAGAAGCCTACATATAAAATAAGAGTCGTATCCAAAAACGAGCTTACGGACTCTTCCGCTTTATGCGACGCGCTTATTGAAAATTCCCAGAGCAATATAACTAATGCCTGCGGTATATACGTTGACGGAGAGTTCCTCTGCGCCGTTAAAAACGAAACTGACGCCACCAGCGTTTTTGATGAAATATTGGAGGAAAACAAGCCTGCCGACGGCGACGGAATTGTTGGCTTTGTTGAGGATATAGAATACGTTCAGGGTCTTTACCCCGATAACGATGAGACGATTTGGGACGCAGCGAAGCTGAAAGCGAAGCTTGCGACTAATAAGACGGAAGCGGTTTATCACACTGTTCAGGATGGCGACACCCTTTATGATATCGCCCTTAAATACGACACAACTATTGAACAGCTTTACGCTATGAACCCCGATATGGGTGAAAACATATATATGGGTGATCAGATTGTAGTTTCAATGGAAGTAAACTATGTCCGTGTAAAGGTTATGAAGACCGAGGTGCGTACAGAGGAGATACCCTATGAGACTATACAAACAGAATCTGCCAGCCTTTATAAGGGTACCCAAAGGGTAAAGACTGAGGGAACAAAGGGTATCGCTCGTGTAACGGAGCTTGTCTCATATGTTGACGGTGTAAAGGTATCCACGGAAGAAATAGAGAGAGTTGTCGTACAGGAGCCTGTGGACCGTGAAATACTTGTTGGTACCAAGTCTCTTGCCGTAAGCGGAAGCAGCGGAACAATCACCACTACAAGCGGAAGATTTGTATGGCCTGTTATCGGTCTTAACAGTATTTCAAGAAGCTACGGCTATGCTTCCAGTGCTTACTCAAGCGGTTACCATACGGGCATAGATATAACAGGCAGCGGAGCCTACGGCAGAACAATTATTGCCGCAGACAGCGGTACTGTAGTTCAGGCCGGCTGGAACGGAAGCTACGGTTACAGCGTAACCATTCAGCACAGCGGAGGAGTAAGAACTCTTTATGCTCATTGTTCATCCCTTAGTGTTTCTGTCGGACAGTATGTATCTCAGGGTCAGCCGATTGCGCGAGTCGGCAACACCGGATATTCGTTAGGTGCCCACCTTCACTTTGAGGTTATTGTCAACGGACGCAAGGTCAACCCGAACCCGTATCTGGGAAGATAAATAAACAGGGCTGATTCGGTTTTGCATCCGATTTATGTTTTGATATCAATAGTGTAAAATAAAAGTGCCTGCAATCGGATTTACCAGATTGCAGGCACTTTGCTTGCTTTACAAATCGCACACGGTTTGTCATGCACGATCTGTTACATTTTTATTCTTATTGATTATGCGTTTATATTTTTTGCCTTGCGCAGCTGAGCGTGCTTATAGTATATGGTGTCATGTTTGCGCACTTGCGAAATCTTAACCTTTTTATTACTTCACCATAAATATGACGGCGACTGTTCCGGGGCCGCAGTGTGATGTGATTGTGCAGCCTGCGATCATTTCGATTATATCCGCTTTGGGCAGCTTGCTCTTTATCAGTTTTACAAGCTTCTGAGAAAGCTCCTTGGGGATACCGGAATTTGCAAAAACCACTTTTGCCGAAAGGTCGATTTCCCCGCTTTCTCTGAGCTTGTCCTCGATGTATTTTTCGTAGACGATTTCCGCTTTGCCTCTGTATTTTTTGCCGACCGAAAGGGAGCCGTCTGCCATTTCTATTGAGGGCTTGATGCCGAGAACGTTTGCGCCCAAAGCCGTGAGGGAAGAGCAGCGTCCGCCCTTGCTGAGAAATTCGAGGCTGGGTATGACGAAGCTGGTTCTCACTTTTGTTTTCTGTTCTTCGAGAGCGGCGGCTATCTGAGAGGCTTCCATGCCGCTGTCGCGAAGGCGGCAGGCTTCAAATACAAGGAGCGCCTGTCCGGAGCAGAGCTGTAGGGAGTCTACCACATAAACGTCCTCAAAGTCTGAGGCGGCCACCATGGCGTTCTGGCAGGAGGAGGAGAGCTTCGAGGTAAAGGCAACGTGAACCACCGCATAACCCTGAGAGGTATATTTTTCAAAAAGCTCAGTGTATTCCGCGGGAGTTACCGCAGCGGTTTTAGGTGTCTTTTTGGTTTCGTTATAAAATTTAAAAATATCCTCAGGGACTATGTCTATTCCGTCTTGATGTTCGGTATCTCCTAAAAGGATTTTAAGGGGGGCAACTTCAATTCCGAGCTGCTGTCTCATTTCCGGGGAAATGTCGCAGGTGCTGTCCGAGGTGATAAAAACCTTTTTAGCCATTTTAAAAATTCCTTTCTGTTAGATAAAAGTCAAAAATAAAAGCTGCGGTAAGTGACCGCAGCTTTTATAATATCATATTTATTTGCCGCCTGCAATAATAACCTGAATTGCATTTGTGGGACAGCCATCGGCGCATTTGCCGCAGCCGGTACATTTGTCAAAGTCAACCTTTGCGCAGTTGCCCGTGACCGTGACGGCGCCTTCGGGACAGGCCTTAACGCATTTCATGCAGCCTATGCAGCCTGCCGAACAGGCTTTTCTCGTGGCCGCGCCCTTATCGCCGTTGCTGCAAAGGACGACCGCCTTCGCCTCATGGAGAGGCATGAGCTTGATGATATGCTTGGGGCAGGTGTTAATGCACATTTTGCAGGCGCGGCAGGCGAGGGGATTAACTCTGGCAACGCCGTCGCAAACTGAGATTGCTCCGTAGGGACAGACGTTTGCGCAGTCGCCGAAGCCGATGCATCCGTATGTACATTCACCGGGACCTCCGAAAAGCTGGGAGGCCATTTTACAGCTTTCAACGCCGCTGTAAATGAGCTTTGTATCGGTGCTCTTTGAAGTGCCGTTACAAAGTACAACGGCGGTCTGAGGCTTAATGCTTCCTGCCGAAACGCCCATAATTTCAGCGACCTTTGCGGCTACATCGTTGCCGCCGGGGGCGCAGAGGGCCGTTTCCTTTGTCTTGCCCTCTGAAAGGGCCTTGGCGTAGCCTGAGCAGCCCGAGAAGCCGCAGGCTCCGCAGTTTGCGCCTGGAAGCACGGCTTCGATCTCCTCAGCCTTTTCATCGACGGGAACGGCCATTACAATTGAAGCGATTGCAAGTCCGAGACCCGCTATAAGTCCGATGGCGGAAACTATAACTACAGGTAAAAATATTGACATGATTTTTCCGCCTCCTTAACCGAAAATGCCGTCAATAATTCCCGTAAATCCGAGGAAGGAAACGGAAACGAGAGAAGCGGCAACAAGTGTGATGGGCAGACCTTTAAGTGACTTGGGAATATCGCAGGATTCGAGTCTTTCTCTGACTCCGGCGAACATGACCATTGCCAGCATGAAGCCGAGGCCCGCGCCGAGAGAGTTGACAACCGACTGCATGAAGTTGTAGCCTTCGTCGATGTTGAGCAGTACAACGCCCAAAACCGCGCAGTTTGTTGTGATAAGGGGAAGATATATGCCCAGTGAGTTGTAGAGAGGGGGCATATACTTTTTAAGAATGATTTCAACCAGCTGAACCAGAGCCGCGATAACCAAGATAAAGACGATAGTCTGGAGATATGCCATATCGTTTTTAACAAGGAGCAGGTTAATGGGGTAGGTAACGGCAGTTGAAAGGACCATAACGAAAATAACGGCGGCGCTCATGCCAGTAGCCGTTGAGAGCTTTTTGGAAACTCCGAGGAAGGGGCAGATACCGAGGAACTTGGCAAGAACGAAGTTTTCGGTAAGGATACCTGTCAAAAGGATAGCTAAAAATACTCTCATGCCTTTTCTCCTCCCTCACATTTGTTTTCGTCGCCCTTCATGGAGCAGGTGGCGGCCATGGGGCATCCCTCACAGCCCTTGAGCTCCGCTTTCGGCTTGCCCTTCTTTTCGGAGATACGGTTTGAAAGAGCGATGAGCATACCGAATACGAAGAAGCCTCCGGGAGGCAGGATGAAGATTACCATGGGAGAGATGGAAGCGGGGATTATCTGTGCGCCGAAAAATGTACCTGCGCCCAGAAGCTCTCTGATAGTGCCCATGGCGAGAAGGGAGGCTGTGAAGCCTACGCCCATTCCGAGACCGTCAACGGCGGAGGCGAGAACAGGATTTTTGCTTGCGAAGGCTTCAGCTCTGCCGAGAATGATGCAGTTGACGACGATAAGGGGCAGATAGACGCCCAGCTGTTCGTCGATCTGGGGAAGGAATGCCTTTACAAGCATCTGAACGATTGAAACGAAGCCTGCTATAACCACGATGAACGCGGGGATACGCACTTTCTGGGGGATGACCTTTCTGAGTGCGGAAATAACGATGTTTGAACAGACAAGAACAATGGCAGCGGCGGCTCCCATGCCGAGGGCGCTTTCAACGGAGGTTGTAACGGCCAATGTGGGGCAGGTGCCGAGTACAAGCCTTAAAACGGGGTTTTCAATGATTATGCCTTTGGTAAATTCCTTGGCAAGACTCTTCTTTTCAGCCATTATTTAACACCTCCTGTGACCATGCCGTAAAGCTCAAGGGCGATGTTTACAGCGTCAGTAAACGCTCTGGATGTAATTGTTGCGCCCGTAAGAGCCTGAATTTCGTTTTCTGTGGGTGAATTTTTGACAACGCCGATTTCACCGGTTTTTCCGATATATTGCTCTCTGAATTCTGCCTTTTGAGCGTTCATTCCGAGGCCTGCCGTTTCGGAAAGAGAGAGAGCCTCAACTCCCGTGACCTTGCCGTCCGCAGAAACGCCCGTCATTACTTTGACCTCTCCGCCGTAGCCCTTGGTAGAGGTGGTGAAGATGTATCCCACAACGTTTTCCTCAGCGTCGAGGCCGACGCAGTAGGTGTATTCGGTGCCGTCGAGGGTTACGGTTTTGTTTTCGTCATCGAAATATGAAGCTTCCGAAAGGACGGTTTTTCTCGTCTGGATTTCGGTTTCGACGCTGAGCTGTTCTATAAGCGGAGCGGTGACGCCGTTTGTCACGGCAAGTAGAAGGGTTACCACAAGGCTTATTACAAACAGTGAAACGGAGGGAACGAGGACTTCCTTTGACCGGAATTTTTTCATGCCTTTTTCTCTCCTTTCTTTTCCTTGACATATCCGAAGGGCTTAGGAGTTGTAAGCTTTTCAATATGGGGAACGAGTATGTTCATAAGGATGATTGAGAATGAAACGCCTTCGGGAAGGCTGCCGAAAAGCCTGATTACGCAGGTGATGAGACCGCAGCCTATGGCATAAATGATTTTGCCCTTTGTATTGATCGGGGAGGTGGTGTAATCCGTGGCCATGAAAATGGCTCCGAGGAGAAGGCCTCCGCCGAGGATCTCGTACATCATAAAGGTAAAGCTTCCGCCGCCTGCTATGAACATGAATACAGCGACCGTTCCCACATAGAGAACGGGGATAAGTGGAGAGATGACTCTTCTGGCTATAAGGTAGACGCCGCCGAGAAGAAGGGCGACGGCGCAAACCTCACCGAGACATCCCTGACGCTGGCCGATAAACATTTCTCCGAGACTGGGGAGAGCCTGATTTGCCTCAAAAGCGGCAGCTGAAACGTTTCCGCCGTTGAACATTGTGGAAATTTCCGCAAGGGGAGAGGCACTTGTAACGGCTGCCACTCCTTTCCAGGCGTAGGGCTGAGCCCAGGTTGACATAGCTGTTGGGAATGATGACATGAGCACGATCCTGCCAACCAGAGCGGGGTTTACGAAGTTCTGGCCGATACCGCCGAAGAACTGCTTTACGACCACTATGGAAACAACGGCGCCGATGGCTGCCATCCAAAGGGGGATGTCAACGGGCAGGTTGAAGGCGAGGAGCATACCCGTGACGATTGCACTCAAATCGCCGATAGTGTTGCTTCTTTTCATCACTTTGCGGCTTATGTACTCGGAGAGCACGCAGGTCACAACGGTGACCGCCGTAACCGCAAGGGTTTTTGCGCCGAAAATAATGACGGAAGCTATCAGAGCCGGCATAAGGGCGATTATAACGTCAAGCATTATGCCTGTGGTAGTTTCTCCGGAGCGTACATGTGGAGAGGCGCTTACGGTAAATTTTCTCTGTTTCTGCATTTCCATTTTACTTTCCCTCCGCTTCTCTTACTACGGATTTCGCAAGACGCATATATTGCACAAGGGGTCTGCCGGAGGGACAGGAGTAAGCGCAGCTGCCGCATTCCATGCATACGTTAACACCGATTTTGTTAAGGGAATCGGCGTCCTTGATTTTTGCGTATCTCTCGATGAGAGTGGGCATAAGACCCATGGGGCATACGCTTACGCATCTGCCGCATCTTATGCAGTCACGTTCCTTTTTAACGTGTACGTCATTATCAGCGAAGGCCAGAATGGCGTTGTTGTTTTTGAGAACGGGATATGTGTCGTCGTGAAGGGCGATGCCCATCATGGGGCCTCCCATGAGCAGCTTATAGGGTTCGGCCTTATAGCCGCCGCAGAAGTCGATTATCTCATTGATGGGAGTGCCTATTGCGACCCTTACGTTTTTGGGGTCTTTTATGGCCGAGCCGTCAACTGTTATGGAGCGGCTTACGAGTGGCTTGCCTGTCTTCATGTAGCGTGAAATAAAGGCGACGGAGCCAACGTTCATAACGACGCATCCTACGTCTGCGGGAAGCTTTCCGGGGGGGACCTTTCTTCCCGTTGCGGACTGGACCATGACTTTTTCGGCGCCCTGAGGATAGCGTGATTTAAGGGTCATGAGCTTTACCGTATCGCCTATATCCATTTCATGGTCAGCGATGTTTTTGAGGACCTCGATAGCCTCGGGTTTGTTGTCCTCTACGGCGATGATAATCTGTTTAAAGCCAAGCATTTCCTTGAGCAGATAGACGCCGTTGAGAATATCCCATGAATTATCGACGCATTCACGGAAGTCAACGGTGATGTAAGGTTCGCATTCTGCGGCGTTTACAACGAGGGTGTCGATGTTTTTGCTTTGGTCAAAGGCGAGCTTTACATGGGTGGGGAAGCCTGCGCCGCCCAGACCTACAAGACCGGAAGCCCGTACCGCCTTTAGGAAATCCTCTCTGGTTTCAACTACGGGGGGCTTTACGCCGTCCCAGACCTTCATTTCACCGTCGGATTCGATGACCACTGCCTTTGACGGTGCTCCGCTTGTGAGCTTTATGTCTGCAATAGCCTTTACGGTGCCGGAAACGGTAGCGTGGATGGGGGCACTGACAAATTTGTCGCTGTCTCCGACCACCTGACCGATTTCCACCTTGTCTCCTGGCTTTACCGTGGGAGTACACGGTGCGCCGATGTGCTGCTGCATCGGCAGAATCACTCTGGCGGGAGCGGGCATACGCACGCTCTCAAGGGAAGAGGTGTTCTTGTGGTGAGCAACACTTACCCCTCCGCGTCCACGCACAACGGGTTTGAGAACCCCGCTGAGATTGTCGTGTTTCATTCTTTCAACTCCTTTGAGCTTTACGCTCGAATATGGTACATATATATGCAATGCCGACGGATCATTTGAGGAAAAAGCGTTTTTGCTTTTTCAGCACGGGCAATAATATTTTAAAAATACTGCCTGTGACAAGACCCGTTATAACGGCAAAAACAAGCATGACGGGGGCATATCCGAAGGTTGCGGAAGTGCCCATAAGAAACGCAGCCGCAGTGAGTTGGCCTAAATTGTGGGAGCAGGCGCAGAGTATGCCTATGCCTGAAAATCCGAAAGGGCACTTTTTGCTCCTGAGAAGAAAATACATTACGACGGTGCTGAGCATTCCTCCGCAAAAGCTCATCAGCGCTGCGGAAAAGCCTCTGGTAATAAAAGCGAATACCGCTTTGGCCGCCGTAATGCCCAAAGCGCAGGGAAGGCTTATGCTTTCAGCCGCGAACATGGTGATGATATTTGAAAATCCCGGCTTTGCTCCCGGCGGAAGTCCGGGAATAGGGGGAATCATGCTTTCGAGAAAAGAAAAGGCGAGAGCCTGTGCCGTAAGAATACCTATGAGCGCGGTTTTCGCTGTCCGTTTATCTATGTTTACCTTCATCTGTGCCTCCGATAAGCTAATAGGCGATAACGTCAACGGGAGAATCCTCTCCCGATATTACCCTTACAAGCACTCCGGCAGGAAGGCAGGCAGCAGTATCGCCCTTATGGGAAAGGGCACCTGCGGCAACACAGATTTTGTCGCGGCACCGAGAGGACACAAATTGTATTTCACCGTTTTTTGCCAGTATTTCGCATGAGATGCCGCTCTTTGTGCTGTCTATTACAAATCGTTCACTCTGTCCGTCTTTGAGTTCGACGGTTTTATAAACTTCGCCGTCCACAATGATTTCGGCTTTGAGGACTCCTGAGCCGTTAAAGCGCATCAATGCAAAAAGTATGGCTGCCGCCGCTGCGACGGACAATATCAAAATCAAGTCGCTCCTGCCGAAGAGCTTTCTTTTTTCCATAGTCATTTCGCTTTCGTAAGGGTTTTAATTTATCGTTCAGTTTAAAGTGAAATCTTCTTCGGTAATTTGAACGGAGGCCTTGATTCCGTCGGTTACGTAAACCTGTTTATCGTGGGTGACAAATATTCCCTCTGCGCCGTATTTTTCAAGGAGGGGGAGGCTCTTTTCATAGCCCAGCACAAAGCAAGCCGTAGAAAGGGCGTCGCTTAAAGCTCCCGAGGAGGAAATAACCGTTACGCTGGAAAGACCGCTGTCTGCGGGATATCCCGTCTGCGGGTTCAAAATATGGTGATAGGTTTTGCCGTTTTCCGTGAAGGCGCGTTCGTAATCCCCTGAGGTGGATATGTAGCTTTCCTCAACGGAAAGTGCGCTGAAAATATCGGAGGAGGTGCCGAAGGGGTCTCTTATGCCGACCTTCCACTCTCCGCCCGAGGGATTTTTTCCGTAAACCAGCACGCTGCCGCCTGCTGATATTACGGCGCTTTCAACTCCGTTTGCTTTGAGAATCTCCGTGGCTTTGTCGCACATATAGCCCTTGCCGATTGCGCCCAGGTCTATCTGCTGTCCCTGTGCCAGAGTGATTGAAGTCTCCGTGAGACTTACGCTCTTATAGTCTGTGGCTTTGAGAGCCTGAGAAAGCTCCTCCTGAGAGGGGACGCGGGCATCTTCGGTGCCGATGTTCCAAAGTCCCGTGAGAGCGCCTACTGTCATATCATAGGCTCCGTCGCTGTCAGCCGAGATCTGCTGTGAGAGGGTCATAAGCTCATAAAGTTCTTCGGATATTTCACCTTCACCGTTTTCGTTAATTTTGTAAATCGCCGAATCCTCGGAATTTTTGGAAAGCAGCTCGTCTTCATATTTTACAACGGCTTCCTTTATCTGCTCTCCTGCCTTTTCCTTGTCGCCTCCGTAAATTTTTACGGAAAAAACGGTCCCCATGGCGATAAAGCTTTCCTCGTAGGGATTGTTTCTGCTGCTGAAATATACTATACCGAAAATTGCCGCAGCGACTATTGCAACGGTCAAAATCACCGATGTTATTTTGTAAGTCTTTGATGATATCCTTAATTTTTTCACATTAAACGATCCTTTTAATTTATTACCAATCTATTTTAAATGATTTTGTTAAAAAATTCAACAACTTATGAAAAAACATATACTGTTTTTACAATTTTTTTATAAAAGAAAAAAGCTGTTGATTTGGTGATATTGAATAAATTGAAAATTGATAATGACACGCTATTTCAAAAATGATATAATACACTGGAACAGCGGACGTATTTGTCTGTCCTGTTTCTTTTAAACGGGAACGGAGTTTTCCCGAAAGGAGATGAAAAAATGAATTTTGACTTTTTTATGCCTGTAAAAATAATCAGCGGCAAAGGAGCCGTACTTAAAAGCGGAGCCGAATTTGAGAAAAGAGGAAAGCGCTTTCTGATAGTTACGGGAGGCAGCTCTGCCGAAAAGAGCGGCGCTCTGGGAGATATACGCTCCGTCCTTGAGGATGCAGGCGCCGAGTACAAAATTTACGATAAAATAGGGCCCAATCCTCTTATTGAGAGCTGCCATGAGGCGGCGCAGCTCGCTTGCGGGATGAAGGCCGACTGCATAATCGGAATAGGAGGAGGCTCTCCAATGGACGCCGCAAAAGCGGTTGCGGTTTATGCCGTACATGAGGGATGCTCTCCAGAGGATATATATTCTTTCGGAGCAGGAGCCGCGCATCTGCCCATAATTCTTGTGGGAACAACTTCAGGAACGGGCAGCGAGGTTTCGGGAGTGTCGGTGCTCACAAGCGGCGCCGCGGGCAGAAAGAAGAGCATCGGCGGAATTTATGCTGATGTTTCCTTTGGCTGTCCCGAATATACGAATACCATGCCTTATTCCGTTACGCTGTCAACGGCGGTGGATGCCCTTTCTCACGCAGTTGAAGGCTGGTTCTCCCCGAAAATCAGTGACAGCGTAAAGGTGTTTGCGGTAAAGGGAATACCGATAATATATTCGGAGCTTAAAAGGCTTGTTGAAACAAAGGAGCTTCCCGATGAAGAGGACAGGGAGAGGCTTTATTACGGTTCTCTTTATGCAGGAATGGTGCTCAACGCCTGCGGAACAGCCTTCCCTCATCCCATGGGTTACGTCCTTACGGAGGATTACGGCTTCCCCCACGGCTTTGCCTGCGGAGCCTTTCTTCCCGCCTTTGTGCAGCGTGGGGTAAAATACGCCCCGGAAAAAGCGGAAGAGCTTTTTGAACTTATCTCATCCGATATGGGAGAATTTACCGATATTCTCGAAAAGGCCGTCGATATTTCCAATGTCTCAATGACGCGGGAACAGGCTCTTGAATACTCAAACCGCTGGGAAAATCAGAAGAATTTCAAAATCGTTCCCGGAGGCTATACGAAAGAGGACGCTTTTGAGCTTCTCAAAAAACTTTTTGTAAAGTAACGCGGAGGAAAATATGGCACTTAAAGTTGAAGGGCTCACAAAGAGCTTCGGAAAAAAGGTAGCCGTTGACGGTCTCAGCTTTGAAATCGTTCGGCCCGGGGTTTTCGGACTTATCGGTACTAACGGAGCGGGAAAAACCACCACCATCAGAATGATTCTGGGAATAATGCCCGCCGACAGCGGCACAGCCCTATGGGACGGCAAGCCTATAACGAGAGAGACGCTTTCTTTCGGATATATGCCGGAGGAGAGGGGAATATACACAAAGAACAAGGTTTTGGAGCAGCTTGTTTATTTCGGAATGCTCAGGGGCATGAATAAAAGCGACGCCTCTGCCTGCGCACTTCGCCTTATGGACAGACTTGGGGTTTCGGAATATAAAAACACCCTTGCCGAAAAGCTTTCAAAGGGCAATCAGCAGAAGATACAGCTTATAGCCACCCTTATCCATGACCCGCAGCTCATCTTTCTTGATGAGCCGTTCAGCGGTCTTGACCCGGTCAACGCCATGGTTTTGAAGGAGCTTATCGAAGAGCTTACGGCAAAGGGAAAATATATTGTAATGAGCAGCCACCAAATGGACGTTGTAGAGGACTTCTGTAAGGATATAGTTATTCTCAATGAGGGGAAAACGCTGCTTCAGGGAAGTCTGCGAAAGATAAAGGAAGGCTACGGCCACACGAATCTCATAGTCAGCTGCAAGGAGGATATCTCCGTGCTGGCCTCTGAGGCGGGGCTTCTCCTTTCCGATACGAGAGCGGGAGAATATGAGTATAAAATCACGGGTGACGAAATGGCGCAGAGCTTTTTGTCAGGACTTTTGAGAGAGGGGATTTATCCCGTTAAATATGAGATAAAGGAACCCAGCCTCAATGAAATATTTATTGAAAAGGCAGGTGGGGCAAAATGAAGCAGATTTTTACCGTTTTCGCCTTTACTCTTAAAGATGCAATCAGGAAAAAGGCCTTTATAATCTCCACCGCCGTGATTTTGGTTCTCATTATCGGCGGTTCTGCGGTGCTGGCCGTTTTCATGGGCGGTTCCGACGAGTCCGACAGTGAAGCGGGCGATTCCGTTTCATCGAAAAATATCTGCTACTATCTTGACGAGCACAATATACTTCCGGGAGCGTCTCAGGCCCTTTCCGTGCTCTATGACGTAAGAGAGATAGCGCCTGAAGAAAAAGAGGGCATTGTGGCTCAGATAAAAGAGGATAAAAATATTTCCCTTTTGGAAGTCAGCGCAAAAAATTCCCAGCCCCTTGTGACCGTTTATTCCAAGGATTTCATGAGCGGGGCGGGAGCGAATCTTACGGTGGTGTCTCAGATAATCAACGAGATACACTCGATGAATTACCTTGTAAACGCAGGCGTCGATTCGGAGCTGGTGATTCTTTCAAGGCAGCCCGTGCAGTATGAAACTGTCTTTGAGGGAGAGATGAACGCAAGCGCCTATGTCATAGGTGTGGTGTTTACCCTTCTTATGTTTTTTGCATTTTACTATTACGGCTACGGCGTCGCCATGTCCGTTGCTACAGAGAAAACCTCAAGGGTAATGGAGACTCTGATAGTTTCCGCAAAGCCCTCAAGGATACTTTTGGGCAAATGCTTCGGCATGGGAGTTCTGGGAATAATACAGTTTGCATTGATTGTTCTTACGGGAGCTGCCTGCATTAAATTTATAATTCCCTCTGAACTGCTTTCTCAGAACGCGGAATTTTCCCTGAGCGTGCTCAATGCGGAGACTGTGGCGGTAATGTTTATCTATTTCGTTTTGGGTTATAGCCTTTTCGCCGTAATGAACGCCGTGAGCGGAGCCCTTGTAAGCAAAATAGAGGACCTCAATTCCGCCATGATGCCCGTGCTGCTCCTTATTATGGTGGGATTCTATCTCGGATACTTCATAAATATCATTTCTCCCGGAAGCGGAACGGTCCGGAAAATTGCGATGTATGTGCCCATTTCCTCTCCTTTTATAATTCCTTCGAGCATGCTCAGCGGTTCGGTGGAGCCCTATCAGATAGTGATTTCGGTTTTGATTCTTGCCCTTTCGGTAGTTGCTGTGGGAGCCCTTTCCGTAAAGATTTACTCAGCCTCCGTGCTGCATTACGGAAACAAGCTGAAATTTAAAGACGCAATAAAAATGAGCAGACAGAAGTGATTTGATCAATATTTATACTGTCCTTTATGCATTAAAATCGGCGGCAGCTTTCACAGCTGCCGCCGATATTTTTACGGCGTCAAAATTCGGTGTTGATTTTTTTATCAGCGGTAGTATACTGTTAAGAGCGACGGAGGTGCTGCGCCATGAAAAATGATTTGCTTACGGGAAGGCCCATTAAATCAATAATATATTTCGCCATTCCCATTGCCCTGAGTTCTGTTTTGCAGTTCTCATATAATTTTGTGGATAATATCATAGTGGGCAGATTTGTCAGCACCGAGGCCCTTGCCGCTGTCGGAAACGTGGGTTCTATAAACAGCTTTATTGTGGGCACTGCGCTGGGTCTTACAAGCGGCTTTGCCATTCCCGTAGCTCAGCGGTTCGGAGCTCAGGACTATAAAAAGATGAACGATTATATCGCCAACAGCATATCGCTGTCTTTTGTCATAGGCGTTGCGATAATTATTATCGCCCACCTTGTCTCAACGCCGATTTTGCATCTTATACGCACTCCCGACAACATAATTGAGCTTTCTTCAGCATACATAAATATACTTTATTTCGGCGTACCCGTACAAATGCTGTTCAATAATTTTGTCGGCATCGCAAGGGCTCTGGGCGACAGCAAGCGGCCTCTTTATTTCCTTATAGTGAGCGTTTTCTTTAATCTCGTTCTGGATATTCTTTTTGTGAAAACCTTCGGGATGGGAGTTGAGGGAGCCGCCGTTGCAACGGTTCTTGCAAACTCGATTGCCTGCGCTTTTACGGCGTGGTACGTTGTGAAAAATTTCAGCATCATAAATCTGAATTTCAAAAGCTTAAAGCTCAAATGGAAAATAAGCCTTGAGCAGCTGAAATTGGGAATACCCGTTTCCCTTCAGTTTACCATAACTTCCGTCGGCTCCATGATTTTGCAGACGGCGATAAACTCCTTCGGTTCGTCGGCCATTGCAGCCATTACCGCCGCAGGCAGGGTGGAGCAGATCATGAATGTACCCATGAGCAGCCTCGGCGTTGCCAATGCGACGTTTGTTTCTCAGAATTACGGAGCAAAGGACTATAAGAGGATAATAGATTCCGTAAATAAGATTTTTGTTCTCGATATAATAGTTTCTGTATTTTGCAGCGCCGTATTGGTTCTTGCGGGACCTCATGCCGTAAAATTGTTCATCACTGACGGGGACCCGCAAATTTTTTCCTATGCAAATCAGTATCTTTATACTATCGGAGGATGCTACGTTTTCGTGTCTCTCCTCTTTGTGTTCAGAAACACCTTGCAGGGACTGGGCTTTACCTACGCCAACGCCGTTGCGGGAGCAGGGGAGCTGATGGGAAGAGTGTTTGTGGCATACGTTTTAACGGCCCGCTTCGGCTTTGCCGCCATTTGCTTTGCGGGACCCTTCGCATGGCTGCTTGCGGATATTCCCCTTATCATTATATATTCAGTCAAGAGAAAGCAGTTCAAAAGACTTATAAGCAGCGGGGCGTAAGGCGTACCGATGCCGCAAAACGTTTTAAAAGAAATATTTTAATTCTGATAATTTTCGGAAAATCACGAAAGCATAAACGCCGTGTCCCTTAAAACGGAGGCGGCGCTTTCTTTTTGCTTATTTTCTTTATGCAGAATATGTTTGGCCTTAAAAACATGGGGGCAGTTTTCAACTAAAAGTAGAGTACTCTTCAAATAATGGATTATTGTATTTACTCATTGAACAGATTATCATAAGGGTGTAACAGCTGTTAAATATTTAAATGAGGTGTTTGTATGACGATCTGTTTCGGTGAAAATATAAAGAGACTGAGAAAATCGAGAGGCATTACTCAGGAGTCCTTCGCAAATTATCTGGGAGTATCTTTTCAGGCCGTGAGCAAGTGGGAGAGAAACGAAAGCTGCCCCGATATAACCCTGCTTCCCGAGATCGCGGAGTTTTTCGCAATAAGTGTCGATGAATTGCTCGGCATCGACAGGGCAAAAAAAGAGGCGGAACTCGCTGAGCTTATTTATAATTATGATAATTTTTTTAACGACAGCGATGAAAAGCATAAGGCTGTTATCGATATGATCGAAAAATATCCAAATGATTTCAGGGTGCAGCTGAGATACCTTGCTGATTTGATGTTTTATAAAAACGGTGAGGATTTTTCGAAAAAACTCGGGAAAATTCAGTCTGTCTATGACAATATACAGAATAACTGTACCGCTGATACTATCAGGGTTTGCTCTGAAAGATATATGGCTGCCTATTACAGAACCCTTTCCGAGTACGATGAAAGCGGAATAACCTTTGCGGATGCGGAGAAAATCATAAGGGAAATGCCGTATATGCGGGACGGACAGGAATTTCTCATGTCTTATCTTTATCCCAACGATACGGATAAGTGGAAGGAATATACCATGGAGGCGGTGGAAGAGGAGATAACCCTGCTGTGTCACGGTATTACTCATCTTGAAGGAGCTTTCATAGATGAAAGCATTGATATTGATGAAAGGATAAAGACACTTGAAACGGAAATCAAAATGCTGAACATGTTTTATGACGACGGCAATTACGGCAGAGCGTGGAGAAACATAACCTATGCTTACGGTCATTTGGGACATTTGTATTTCGAGAAGGGAAACAGGGAAAAGGCTTTTGAAAACTTGAAAATGTCCGCCTTGCTGGCGAAAAGATTTGATGAAACGGACAGAATTACCACCATGCGCTCAACATTTTTCAGCGGCAGGGAATTTGATAAGTATACCCTCGGCAGCACTTATACAGCGTCAACGAGAATGTATGAACTTATGACGGAAAAATATCCCTTTTCAGACGAATTTAAGGAAACGCAGGAGTTTAAGGAGATTGTTAAAATTCTCGATTGCCGATAAGTAAAAGAACCGGCGGAGCATCAGCTCTTTGCCGGTTCTCACTGCCGCATAAAGGGCGGCAGTTTTTTAATTTTCTGAAAGAGAAAAGGTTAAGGTAACAGCTTCACCGCTTAAAAGCTGATTAAGCTGTATCTCGGAAAGATTTTCAATATGGCCGAGTTTTGTATAGGACCATGTGTTGGTTCCGTAATAAATTACAACGGAATCACTTGAATAAAGCATGATATCTCCGGGTTCGGCTGTCATATGAGAGTCTTCGCTGACGATTTTCTCAGGCAGACTTCCGACCTGTTCGAATCCGCCGTATTGCTGAGCTTTAATGGTTAAATCTTTTTCTGCGGCTAATTCTTTCAGTGCGGATACAGATTTGTTATTTTCCCATTTTACGCTTAACGGAGTTCCGTCAACTGATAGAGTAAGTTTTGTGCTTTCGTTATTTTCAAGCATATAATTTGAAATATCCTCATCTGATAAAATGTCATACTGCGACTGTGGTTCCTGTGATTCCGTCATATCCGGCTTCGATGTACAGCCCGTCATAAATAAGATTATGGCGGTGAGAATAAACAGTATTTTTTTCATTATAGATATTTCCTCAAAAAGTCGGTTATTTTGTCAAAGGGGATAATGTCGGCTCTGTCGTAAAGGTCGGTGTGAACCGCGCCGGGAATTATCATAAGCTCTTTGTTGTCGCCTGTAAGCTTTGCAAAAGCGTCTTTGCTGAAATAGCAGGAGTGAGCTTTTTCTCCGTGTACAAGCAGTACGGCGCTGCGTATTTCATTGCTGTAACTTAAAATCGGCATATTGAGAAATGAAAGGGAAGAGGTTATGTTCCAACCGTCATTGGAGTTTAAAGATCTTTTATGATATCCGCGGCCTGTCTTGTAGTAATCATAATAGTCCTTTACGAAAAACGGCGCGTCGTCGGGGAGGGGATCAACTACTCCGCCGGCTCTCTCATAGCTTCCGCTTTTATAGTCGATAGTTCTCTGCCTGTTCAAGGCTGCTCTTTTTTCATGGCGAGCCTCCTCGCTGTCTTCGCTGTCAAAATATCCCTTTGCATTTACTCTCGTCATGTCGTACATTGTAACCGCAACAGTGGCTTTAATGCGCGTGTCGATAGCCGCAGCGTTAATGGCCATTCCGCCCCAGCCGCATATTCCTATAATCGCTATTTTCTCGGGGTCAACGTTTTCCTGAACAGAAAGAAAATCAACCGCCGCCTGAAAATCTTCGGTATTAATGTCGGGTGAAGCTACATATCTCGGCATTCCTCCGCTTTCTCCCGTAAATGAGGGGTCAAAGGCAATTGTCAAAAATCCTCTTTCAGCCAGATGCTGGGCGTATAATCCCGAGGACTGCTCCTTCACCGCTCCGAAAGGTCCGCTGACGGCTATTGCGGCCGGTTTGCCTTCTATTCCTTTCGGGGTGTACATATCTGCCGCCAGTGTGATTCCGTAGCGGTTGTGAAAGGTGATTTTGCGGTGATTGACCTTTTGGCTTTGCGGAAAGGTTTTATCCCATTCCTCAGTCAAAACTAATTTTTCTTCCATTTTAATGTCCTCCTGTCTTAATGATTTTTTACTTTGTCCTCAGTGTCGAGTGCTTTTATTATCTTAGCGGGAACGCCGCCTGCAATGACGTTTTTCGGCACGTCCTTTGTCACCACCGCGCCTGCGGCTACTATTGCGCCGTCGCCTATTGTTACTCCCGGCACGACCGTAGCGTTTGCCCCTATCCAGACGTTTTTCCCTATTTTTATGGGAGCGGGATGCATCGTGCCGCGGTTTTTCGGATCAAAATCATGGTTTAAAGTAGCGAGTACGACATTGTGACCTATAAGTGCGCCGTCTCCGATGGTAATTCCGCCCTGATCCTGAAAGCGGCAGCCTGAATTGATAAACACATTCTTTCCTACGGTTATGTTTTTTCCGCAGTCGGAATAAAAGGGAGGGAACATTCTGAAAGAGGGATCGACTTCTTTTCCGATAAGCTTTGAGAATAATCGGTTTATTTCTTCAGGCTCATGGTATCCGCAGTTTAGCTCTGCCGTAACGCGCATGGCTTCGCTGCTGACTTTATGCATAAACCTGTGAACCTCGGAATTATTTAAAACAGCTTTTCCGCTGTTTAAATGCTCTAAAAATTCCTTTAACTCCATTTTATCAGCTCCGATTAGATAATTGATGTTTCCATGTACAGTATAAGATAGATTTCCGAAAGCATCAAATACCTATATCAAATGAAACAATATGCTTGACGGGCATATAATTTCACAATATACTTTATACTGTATTGAGCAAAGCAAGGGAGGGGAAATTAATGGAAATTCGGGTTCTGAGATATTTTTTGGCGGTGGCAAGGGAAGAGAGTATCTCCGCAGCGGCGCAGGCGCTGCATATAACTCAGCCGACCCTTTCACGCCAGATAATGGACCTTGAGAGGGAGCTGGGGTGCAAACTTTTCAGCCGCGGAGGGAGAAACCATAAGCTCACTCTGACTCAGGACGGTATGCTTCTTCGCAAACGTGCGGAAGAAATTATAACGCTTACGGATAAGACGGAAAGCGAATTTGCATCATCGGATTCTTTAATAAGCGGAGACGTCTATATAGGCGGCGGGGAAACCGACGCAATGCGCATTATTGCAAAGACGGCACAGAAGCTGAAAAGAGATCATCAGGGTATACGCTATCATCTTTTCAGCGGAAACGCCGACGATGTGACGGAAAAGCTTGACAGCGGACTTTTGGATTTCGGAATACTCATCGAGCCCGCCGATATTGCAAAATACAACTATATTCGGCTGCCTGCGACGGACCGCTGGGGGCTTCTTATGAGAAATGACAGTCCTCTTGCGAAGAAGGAAAGGATAACTCCCGCCGACCTTGAGGGGCTTCCTCTTATAGTCTCACGTCAGACGCTGGTGCGAAATGAGATATCAGGCTGGATGGGCGTGGATTTTGAAAAGCTTAACATAGTGGCCACCTATAATCTGGTATTTAACGCCTCACTTATGGTGGACGAAGGTTTTGGATATGCCCTGTGTCTCGATAAGCTGGTTAATACGTCGAGGGGCAGCAGCTTGTGTTTCAAACCGTTATATCCGAAGCTGGAGGCCCATTTGGATATTGTATGGAAAAAATACCGTGAGTTTTCAAAAGCCGAAGAAAAGTTTCTCTCTATGCTGAAAAGCGAGATAGAAAAATATGATGAAAATGCTTTATAAATCCGAATGGAGTTATTTTAAAATCTTTTTGCCATATAAAAACGGCCTGCGTATAGGAAAGACCTATGGGCAGGCTGTTTAAGTATTTGTTAAATGTCAGTTACGGTAAGCAAATTCAAAGCAGTACAAAAGAAATCTTAGTATAGAAAATTACATTTTCTTTTTGAGCCTGATAATTTTTACTCCGTGGACGGGAACCTTCACTTTAAAATCGCCCTGAATGTTTTCGCAAACCTCTTTCGTCCAAAGCTCCGTGCCGCTGTAATTGCCATTGAATCCGTATGCTTCAAGGTTTATGGAAATTTCCCGCTCCCTGTCCGATGTGTTGAACATGGCGATAACTCTGTTTGAGTCCCTGTCGAGGCAGGTCCAGATTGCTTCATGGGCGGTTCTTCTCAGCTGGCGGTTGTCGGAGGAATACTGGTCTATGCCGATGATGTCGGAGTTCGTTATTATTTCCGAATCCTCTTTGCGGTTCTCCCTGAGCTCTCCTCCCAGAATCAGGGGTGAGCGGAATATTGACCAAAGGGTCATCATGGTTTTCTGTTCATTACGGGTAAAGTTTGTATACCTGTCCTTTTCGCCGTGGCAGCCCTCGGTTTTGGAGATTTTTCCCAGGGGCAGCATATCGCAGTCGGGCCAGCAGCCGGGTTTTACATGGTCGGCCCACTGCTCGCAGCGGCGGAACATGTCGTAAAGCTTATCCCACTGATCCCAAAAATCTCCCGTCATGCGCCACATGTTGGCGTTCTGCGAAAGGTGGAAGGCTTCGCTTACAACGGCGGGGCCGGGGGAGAGGGAGAGCACCATTTCGCGGCCGCAGGAATCCATGGCAGAGCGTATCATTTCAATTTCCTCTCTTGCGCTGTAAGGATTATTCGGTGAAAATTCAGTGTTTGCAATGTCGTCCACCTTTACGAAATCCACTCCCCATGAGGCGTAGAGCTCAAAGAGGCTGTCGTAATATTCCTGAGCGCCTTCGGCCCTGTAGTTTACGCCGTACATGTCGGTATTCCAGGGGCAAAGGGAATACTGGCTCGCAATTTCTCTTGCGGTGCGGGAGCTGTTTTTGATTTTGGTGTTCCTGTGAACCGCCTGCCTCGGAATACCTCTTAAAATATGTATTCCGAATTTAAGACCCATATTGTGGATTTTTTCCGCAATGGGAGCGAATCCCTTACCATCAGCCGAGGAGGGGAAGCGGTTGACGGCGGGAATGAGGCGGGAATACTCATCCATTTCCAAGTCTGCGAAATTGTTGTATGTGTTTGATACCGCTTTCGGCTCGTACCACTGTATGTCGCACACAACGTATTCCCAGCCGTACTGTTTAAGATTGTCCGCAATGTATCGGGCGTTGCCCAGAAGCTGTTCCTCGTTTACGGCGGCTCCGTAGCAGTCCCAGCTGTTCCAGCCCATGGGGGGCCTTAATGCGCAGTAATCTTTTTTCAACATAAAATCTCTCCTTGTAAATAAAACTGATTTTGAAATCAGTAAAAAAACGGGATTATGAGTTTTCGCGGACTATGTCCATGGCGAGAGAATAAAGCTGCTCCATGGAGGAAAGCTCGCCTATCTCACGGCGCTTCTGCGCTGCGCCTCTGAGGCCCTTTGTGTACCATGCGGCGTGCTTTCTCGCTTCTCTCATGCCTATATAGTTGCCTTTATATTTACAGATTGTCTCAACGTGCTTGAGCATTACCCTCATTCTCTCTGAAACGGGGGGCTCAGGGAGCACTGCGCCGTCTTTGAGATATGCGTTTATCTGATAGAATACCCAGGGCCTTCCCAGAGCGCCTCTGCCCACCATGAGCATATCGCAGCCCGTTTCCTCAAGCATTTTCGCCGCGGAAAAGCCGTCGGTAACGTCGCCGTTTCCTATTACTGGGATGGACACCCTTTCCTTGACCTGACGTATTATGTCGATGTCAACGGAAGGCGAATACATTTGATCTCTCGTTCTGCCGTGGACCGTTATAGCGGCGGCTCCGGCATTTTCGCATCTTTCGGCGACTTCGCAGGCGTTGATGCTTTCCTTATCCCAGCCTGCCCTGATTTTTACCGTAACGGGTATTTCCACAGCCTTTACAACAGCTCTCACCACATCTTCCGCAAGGGACGGATTTTTCATAAGGGCAGACCCGGAGCCTGTTGAAGCTACTTTGGGAGCGGGACAGCCCATATTTATGTCTATAAAATCGGGACTGTATTTAAGGGCTTCGACGGCCGCTTTGGCCATTGTCTCGGGCTCGCAGCCGAAAAGCTGTACAGCCGAGGGACGTTCAATATCCGAGAGAAACATAAGCTCTCCCGATTTCTTATCGCCCATTGTTATGCCCTTTGAGCTGACCATTTCGCTTACCGTAAAGGCCGCTCCGTAAGAAGCGCACAGCTCACGGAAAGCTCTGTCCGCAACTCCCGCCATGGGGGCAAGGGCTGTATATTTTGTTATTTCAAGATTTCCTATTTTCATTTTAACGTTAATGCCTTTCGGTAATGATTTTATATTGATTAAAGAATGGAAATATTCTCGCTCTTTTTGTCATGGAGACCGAAAAATTCCTGTTTGTCGTCGCCGCGAAAGACTTTAAAATAGTCCCCGAAATGCGGCGCAAGCTCCATTTTCGGTATTTCGTCCATATCGGCCCAAAAAACCTTTCCTTCCTCGGTTTCGCCTATGAGTTCGCCGCTGTAAGTGTCGGTTTTATAAAGTATAACCATGTACCTTTCGCCGCTTTTTCTGTGGCACCAGTCTACGATTCCGCACAGTTTGAGGTTATCAATTCTAAGCCCCGTCTCTTCAAAAACTTCTCTTTTGGCGGAATCAATAAAGCTTTCTCCCTTTTCAACGTGGCCGCCGGGGAAGGAAATGCCGTTCCAGTATTTGGCCCTGTTCTGTACTACAGCACGGTTTGTGTTTTTATCGTAAACCATTACCATATTGGTTAGTTCTGCTTTGAATGTATTGCCCACGGTTTAACACTCCTTTTTCAAAAACAACAGTATTTTAGCACAAAGGAAAAGTAATTGCATCCTTTACGGGGAAAAATTTATTATGGCGGGGAATTTATATAATACTGCCGTTTCGGCTGACATAAGGGAAAAAATGTGGTACAATAAAATAAAATGCAAATAATGAATGTTAAGTCTCATAAACATAAATTCATACCTCATTTTAAGATAAAGGAGTAAAGCAAATGAAACTGCTTGTAATAGACGGAAACAGCATAGTGAACAGAGCCTTTTACGGCATAAAGCTCCTTACAACAAAGGACGGCAGATTCACCAACGGAATTTACGGATTTTTAAACATACTTTTAAAGCTCAGAGAACAGTGCGAGCCCGACGCCGTGGCCGTGGCCTTTGACCTTAAAGAGCCCACCTTCCGCCATAAGATGTACGGAGAATACAAAGCGGGAAGAAAAGGGATGCCTCCCGAGCTTGCCTCCCAGATGCCTGTTTTAAAGGAGCTTTTAAAGGAACTGGGATATAAAACCGTTGAATGTGCCGGCTACGAGGCCGACGACATTTTGGGCACTCTTTCGCGCAGCGGCGGGGACGGGGATTTCTGCTATATTGCAACAGGGGACAGGGACAGCCTGCAGCTTGTGAGCGATAACGCAAACGTGCTGCTTGCCTCAACGAAAATGGGCAGAGCCGAAACAAATCTTTACGACAAAGCAAAGCTTAAAGAGGAATACGGAGTTGACCCAGAGGGCATGATTGAGATAAAAGCACTCATGGGCGACAGCTCCGACAATATCCCGGGAGTTGCGGGAATAGGCAAAAAGACCGCCGAGGACCTTGTTCAGCGCTTCGGGAATATCGACTACATCTATGAGCACCTTGACGAAATCGACATTAAAAAGGGAGTCCGTGAAAAGCTCAGCGCGGGAAAGGATTCGGCGTATCTGAGCCGCACTTTAGGTACCATAAACCTTGAAGCTCCAATAGAGAAGGAATGGAAAAGCTATATTATAGAAGAGCCCACGTCAAAAGCGGGGGCCATGCTTGCCTCCCTTGAGCTTTTCTCCATTATCAAGAAAATCGGTGTTGAGGTAAACGTAAAAGAAGCAGCGGCAGAAGTTGAGATAAAAAAAGAGACTCTGACTTTTGAAAAAAGCTTTTCCGCCGAGGAAGCCTTTGCGTCTGCTGAAAAAGAGGGAGAAATATATTTCACCTTCGATTTTGACGAAGGCGGATTTAAAGATTTCACTTTCATAAGCGGGGAAAAAATCTATAAAGTCAACCCCCTCGATTTGTCCTTTAATTCCTTTATCGTGAAAATCTGTGAAAATGAAAAAATTAAAAAATACACCTGTGATATTAAAAATTTCGCCTCCCTGTGTGCCGATTCGGGAGGGGAGCTTAAAGGAGAATTTTTCGATACGAGCCTTGGGGGATACCTTCTCAATCCCTCGGCCTCGGATTACGATACAGTCCGCCTGGCGGGTGAGTATTCCGTTTCGCCCTGTGAGATCTCGGACGGGGAGGATATACCCGAAAGCGTAAGGAAAATACTTTATTTAAAGCCTCTTTGCCAGGTGCTGCAAAATAAGCTTAACGAAAATTCCCAGGAAGAGCTTATGGAAAAAATAGAGCTGCCCCTTGCCGTAGTCCTTTCGGATATGGAGCGGACGGGCTTCATGGTTGACGGCGAGGGACTTAAAAAATTCGGAGTTTCCCTTGAGGGCAGGATAGGCGATATCGTGGCGAGAATATACTCTCAGGCGGGATTCGAGTTTAATATAAATTCCCCAAAGCAGCTGGGAGAGGCGCTTTTTGAGAAAATGGGACTGCCCGCAAAGAAAAAGACAAAGAGCGGATATTCAACCGGCGCCGATGTACTGGAGGGCCTTGCGGCGGATTATCCAATAGTCGCCGACGTTTTGGAATATAGGACCCTTGCAAAGCTCAAATCCACCTACTGCGACGGACTTGCAAAGGCAATCGGCGATGACGGCAGAATACATTCGACCCTCAACCAGACCGAGACGCGAACGGGACGAATTTCATCCACGGAGCCGAATCTTCAGAATATTCCCGTACGCCAGGAGCTGGGCAGGGAGCTGAGAAAGTTTTTCCGCGCAAAGGACGGCTGCGTCCTTGTGGACGCCGACTATTCGCAGATCGAACTGCGTGTCCTTGCCCATATGGCGGACGATGAAAACATGATAGAGGCCTTCAATAACGGCGACGACATACACGCCATAACGGCTTCACAGGTTTTCAATATGCCTCTCAACATGGTAACGCCCCTTATGCGAAGCAGGGCGAAGGCGGTCAATTTCGGCATAGTCTACGGAATCGGCGCATTCTCTCTCGGCAAGGATATAGGAGTTTCGAGAGCCGAGGCGGACAGATATATAAAGGGTTACCTTCACCACTATTCGGGCGTTGCCAAATATATGGAGGACGTAATCAAAATCGCCAAGGAGCGGGGATATTCGGAAACCCTTTTCGGAAGAAGGCGCTATCTGCCCGAAATCACCGCTTCAAACGGAATGCTGAGAGCTTTCGGTGAAAGAGTAGCAAGAAATATGCCCATTCAGGGAACCGCCGCCGATATAATAAAAATCGCCATGATAAAGGTAAGTCAGCGGCTGAAGGCCGAGAATATGGAATCTAAGCTCATAATGCAGGTACACGACGAGCTTATTGTTGAAGCTCCCGAAAACGAAGCTGTGAAAGCCGCGAATATTCTTAAAGAGGAAATGGAAAACGCCTGCAAAATGCGGGTAAAGCTTTCGGCCGACGTGAATATAGGTAAAACATGGTATGACGCAAAGGGATGATTGATTATGATAAACGTGCTTTTTGTCTGTACGGGCAACACCTGCCGCAGTCCCATGGCGGAAGGGCTGTTCTGCGATTTAATAAGGAAATGGAAAATTGAAGGCATAAGGTGTGAGAGCGCGGGACTGGCCGCTTTCCCGGGAGACGCCCCGAGCGAAAACGCGGTAAGAGCCGCAGGAGAAATGGGGACCGATATCTCCTCCCACCGTTCGAGGCAGATGAGTATGCCTCTTGCGGAGTTTACGGATTTATTCGTATGCATGACCCCTGACCACGAAGAAGCGATAAAAAGAGCCCTGCCCGAAGCTGAGACTGTGGTGCTCAGCGGCGGGGTCAGCGACCCTTACGGTGGGGACATCTGGGCTTACAGAAAGTGTGTCGATAAAATCCTCGACGGCTTTCAGGACCTTGTAAATAAGATAAGAGCCATGGAGAAGGAAAATGACTGAGATTGTGCCCATGACGGAAAAAAGCGTAAAGGATATAGCACTTTGCGAAAGGGCCTGCTTTTCCTCCCCCTGGAGCGAAGAGGGAATAAGGGCGGAGCTCAGTAATCCCACGGCGCATTTTTTTACGCTGAGTTTTGACGGAGAGTTTGCAGGCTACTGCGGGATGCATGAGGTGTGCGGGGAATGTTATATTGCCAATATTGCCGTAATGCCGAAATTCCGCAGAAGGGGCGCAGCATCCATGCTTTTGGAAAAGCTTATCTCACTGTGCGAGGAAAACCATTGGGAGTTTATTTCCCTTGAGGTGAGAAAATCAAATAAAGCAGCTGTTTCTCTTTATGAGAAATTTCAGTTTGTCCCCGTGGGTGAGCGGAAAAACTTCTATACAAACCCCAAAGAGGACGCTGTTATAATGACGAGAAATTTTAAAACAGGTGATAATATATGAAAATACTTGCAATCGAAAGCTCCTGCGACGAGACGGCGGCGGCTGTTGTGGAGGACGGCAGAAAGGTCCTTTCAAATGTTGTCGCGTCTCAGGTGGAGGAGCATAAGATATACGGCGGGGTCGTTCCCGAAATAGCTTCGAGACGCCACACCGAGGCGATTTCGGGAGTGGTTTCAAAGGCTCTCGGCGACGCCGATTGTGCGCTTTCTGATATAGACGCCATAGCCGTTACATATGCCCCGGGGCTTATAGGAGCCCTGCTTGTGGGCGTCAACTTTGCAAAGGGACTTTCGGTTTCTTCGGGTATCCCCCTTGTGCCCGTCCACCATTTAAGGGGACATATCGCCTCAAACTATCTCACTTACCCAAGCCTTGAGGCGCCCTTTCTCTCCCTTGTGGTTTCGGGCGGACACAGCCATATTGTGGAAGTGAGGGATTACACTGAGTTTTCCGTCATCGGAATGACCCGAGACGACGCGGCGGGGGAAACTCTCGACAAAGCCGCCAGGTCAATGGGAATTCCCTATCCGGGAGGCCTTAATCTCGATAGGCTTTGTCAGGGCGGGGATGTAAACGCATATCGTTTCACGAAACCGAAGGTTGACGGCAGCGTCTATGACTTCAGCTTTTCGGGACTTAAAACCTCCGTCATAAATCTGCTTCACAATATGAAGCAGAAGGGCGAGGAGCCCGACGTCAAAAATATCGGAGCTTCATTTATGAACGCCGTTACGGGGCTTCTCTGTGAGCACACAATGAAGGCGGCGGAGGAATACGGTTACACAAAAATAGCTCTTGCGGGAGGAGTGAGCGCAAACTCCATGCTTCGCGAAAAAATGGAGAAGGCCTGTAAAGAGCGTAGTATTGAGCTTTTTTTGCCCGATAAAAAATACTGCGGGGACAACGCCGCCATGATCGGTTCCCAGGGCTACTACGAGTTTAAGGCGGGCAATATTGCGGATTTGAATTTGAACGCCTTCGCCACAATGTCCATTGATACCCTTAATCGCTGAAAAACGGGTAAATTTTGCAAGTTTTTCTTCCTGTTTATTCATTTTGACCGAATAATGCAGAAAAATTGACAGAGAATTAACATTTTGGCAATTGATTGTTGTTTCATATAAGGGTATAATAACAACAAGCGCGTTAAAGAGCCGAAACTCTCTTAACGTTCAGGATAGATTTTTAAGAAAGGGGATTAGTGGTTATGGCTAATCTTACAACAAATCCCAGCATCCTCAGCTGGATTGAAGACAGAAAAGCTCTCGTAAAGCCCGAAAAGGTTGTTTGGATCGACGGTTCCAAAGAGCAGATCGAGCAGCTTCGCGCAGAGGCATGCTCCACAGGCGAGCTTATCAAACTCAATCAGGAGAAGCTCCCCGATTGTTATCTTCACCGTACAGCGGTAAACGACGTTGCCCGTGTTGAGAACCGTACTCTTATATGCACTCCCACTCAGGAGGAGGCCGGCCCCACAAATAACTGGATGGCTCCCGACGAAGCATATAAGATGCTTGACGAAATCGCAAAGGACAGCTACATCGGCAGAACAATGTATGTAATCCCCTATTCAATGGGTCCCGTAGGCTCACCTCTTGCAAAGATAGGCGTTGAGCTTACAGACTCCATATACGTTGTACTCAACATGGCTATTATGACAAGAGTCGGCAAGGCTGTTCTCGATGTTCTCGGCGACAGCAATGACTGGGTTCGTGGTTTCCACGCAAAATGTCAGATAGATGAAGAGAAGAGATACATCTGCCAGTTCCCCCAGGATAACACAATTATCTCTGTTAACTCAGGTTACGGCGGAAACGTTCTCCTTGGCAAAAAGTGCTTCGCCCTTAGAATCGCTTCCTACCTCGGCAAGAACGAGGGATGGATGGCAGAGCATATGCTCATCCTCGGCGTTGAGAAGCCCGACGGTGAGACAAAGTACATCTGTGCAGCATTCCCCTCAGCTTGTGGTAAGACAAACCTTGCTATGCTCATTCCCCCCGAGATTTACAAGGAGAAGGGCTACAAGGTATGGTGCGTAGGCGACGATATCTCCTGGATCAGAAAGGGCGCCGACGGCAGACTTTACGCTATCAACCCTGAAAACGGCTTCTTCGGCGTTGCTCCCGGAACAAACGAGAAGTCAAACCCCAACGCTCTTGCTTCAACTAAGAAGGGCACAATCTTCACAAACGTTGTTCACAACCTTGATGACAATACAGTATGGTGGGAAGGCCTCGATAAGAATCCCCCCGAGAATGCAATGGACTGGACAGGCAAGCCCTGGAACGGCAAGACCTCCGATGTCAAGGGCGCTCATCCCAACAGCCGTTTCACAGCTCCCGCTGTAAACTGCCCCTGCATCAGCCCCGAGTTCGAGAACCTTAACGGCGTGCCGATTTCAGCATTCGTATTCGGCGGCCGCCGCGCAAAGCTTGCTCCCCTTGTCTATCAGTCAAGAGATTGGAACCACGGCGTATTTGTCGGTTCCATCATGGCTTCCGAGACAACAGCGGCAGCAGCGGGCGCAGTAGGCGTTGTCCGCCGTGACCCCATGGCTATGCTTCCCTTCTGCGGCTACAACATGGCTGATTACTGGCAGCACTGGATCGACATCGGCAAGACGCTTGATCCCGATAAGGCTCCCAAGATCTTCAACGTAAACTGGTTCCGCAAGGATGACGAAGGCAACTTCATGTGGCCCGGATTCGGCGACAACCTTCGCGTACTTGACTGGATCCTTGACCGCTGCGACGGCAAGGTTGACGCTGCTGAGACAGCTATCGGCTTTGTTCCCAAGGCAGAGGACATCAACATTGACGGACTTGAGGGCGAGGTTTCCCGCGAGTCTCTCGAGAGCATTCTCGACGTTGACAAGGATCTCTGGGCAGCGGAGGCCGACGGCATTGCAGAGTTCTATGCAAAGTTCGGCGACAGACTTCCCGAGACACTCAAGGAAGAGCTTGAGACCCTTAAAGCCAACCTTAAATAATTAAGGATATACTTTAAATTAATACCGGCGTTGTCATCACGACAGCGCCGGTTTTTGCAGTTTTGATTTTTTAATTCTAACTATAACTAAAGGATAATGAGAGGTGATAAAAATGAACGGAGAATATACAAATTACAATTCCGAAGCATGGGATAAATGGGCGGCTGAGGGCATCGACTGGTCCGTACCGATTACCCGTGAGGAATATGAAAAGGCACAGAAGGGCGAGTGGGGCATATATCTCACTCCATGTATTACGGTTCCCCGTGAATGGTTCGGTGAATTAAAGGATAAAAAGGTTCTCGGTCTTGCCTCGGGAGGCGGCCAGCAGATGCCCATTCTCGCGGCTTTGGGAGCAGAGTGTACCGTTTTCGATTATTCGGACAGGCAGCTCGAAGCCGAAAGGATGGTTTCGGCCAGAGAGGGATATTCCATTGAAATAATCAAGGGGGATATGACAAAGCGCCTTCCCTTTGAGGACGAAACCTTTGATCTGATTTTTCATCCCGTTTCAAACTGTTATGTGGAGGATGTATATCATATATGGAATGAGTGTTACCGTGTTTTGAAAAAAGGAGGAATACTCCTTGCGGGAATGGATAACGGCATAAACTTTTTGATTAACGATGACGGAAGCGAGCCCCTTGTAATAGCCAATAAGCTGCCTTTTAATCCTCTTAAAGAGAGTAAAGAACGTTTTGAAGAAATGAGAGAACAATGTGACGGAAGCGTCCAGTTTTCCCATACTTTGGAAGAGCAGATAGGCGGTCAGCTCAAGGCGGGCTTTATTCTTACGGATATTTACGAGGACAGGGACCGTGAGGGCCGGGGATTAATAAGAGAATACGCGCCCCAGTACATTGCCACAAGAGCGCTCAAGTAACCTTAAATTTAAAGGTATACTTTAATTTAAACCGGCGTTGCCACACGGCAACGCCGGTTTTTGATAGTTGTTTATAAAGTAATCAGGCATCAAAACTGAAACAAAGAAACCCAACTGCCGCCGGTTAGATTCCGTTTGCAGTTGGGTTTTTATTTTGATTCTGTATCTTTCTCAATAGGTCCGTTTTTCTCTTCAAATTCACGTATGCACTGACGTATTAAATACAATATCTGACCGTTAGCCGAACGTCCTTCGTATTTTGCAATATAGTGTAATTTCCTGTGCAGCTCAGGGTCAACTTCAATTCCCAAATGTTTATTTTCTTTATTTCTCATTCTATCACCAAATAATCTTATTTTGAGTACATTTTAAGATTATTTTGTGCTACAATGTTATTAGTATACTTAAATCAAGTATACTAATTTTTGCAGACAGGTGATTTTATGATTTGCACGTTTTTTGGACACAGAGACACTCCGAAAAGTATTGAGCCAATTTTGTATAATGTGTTGACAGACCTGATAGAGAATAAAAAAAAGGATATGTTTTATTTAGGAAACAACGGTAATTTTGACTCTATTGTAAAAAACAATCTGAAAATATTAAAAAGAAAATATCCTCACATAAACTATAATGTGGTTCTTGCATATTTACCCGGCTGCAAAAGCAACGTGGATACTGAAGATTATTCCGACACAATCTATCCTGAAATTCTTGCAAAAACACCTTATAAATTTGCTATAGTAAAGCGCAATATGTGGATGACAGACAGAGCTGACTTTGTAGTGGTTTATGTTAAGAATCCAGCAGGATGTGCAAAGAAATTTAAGGATGCAGCCGAAAAAAAGAACAAAATTGTTTTAAATCTTGCGGATATGGAATAGCATGGTTTTATGCTGCTGTGTAAAAGCCTGATTTTAAAGATTGGAAAAGGAAATACCGTAAGCGCAGAAACAGGCACATATGTCATTTGGCGTGCGTATTGGGTACAGGTTCAACCTGTTTCGCAGGCACATAATTGCTTTTTGCTGTCAGTCGGTGTGCGATTTGGATGCAAACTCAGTTTGCTGCGCGGTTTGGGTGCAGCGTCACGCTGCCTGCCTTGCGGTAACCTTTCTTTTCTGCTAAAATAATCGGGATATTTACTTCAGGAGAACTCATTTTACCATGACATACAATCTCACTCAGGGGAAAATAGCCAAATCCCTTATCGGCTTCAGCCTGCCGATGATCTGCGGCAACATATTGCAGCAGCTTTACAATGTTGCCGATACTTTAATAGTCGGCAGGACGATAGGCGCCACGGCTCTTTCAGCCGTGGGCTCATCCTATGCTTTAATGGTGCTGCTCACCTCCGTTATACTGGGCCTTTGCATGGGCAGCGGAGTTGTATTTTCACAGCTCTGGGGAGCGGGACGCAGGGACAGCATGAAAACCTGCATTTTCAACGGCTTTATTTTTATTTTCGCCGTGACGGCAGTGATAAACGTGCTCTCTTTTCTGCTCCTCGAAAATTTCATCGTCTGGCTCAATATCCCTCCGCAGGCGGTGGAGCTTACAAGGGAATATCTCCGCGTAATTTTTACGGGTATAATCTTCGTCTATATCTATAATTTTTTCGCTTGTGTTCTCAGAAGCATCGGTAATACCCTTGTGCCCCTGATCTTTCTTGCGGTGTCGGCAGTGCTGAATATTGTCCTCGATATTGTCTTTATTGTCAGCTTCTCCATGGGCGTTGAGGGAGCCGCCCTCGCCACCGTTATAGCTCAGGGAGTTTCGGCCTTCGCCATTACCGTCTATTTCTTTCTTAAAGGAAAGGACGTCTGTCCCTCAAAAAAGCATATGCGCCTCGGAAAACGTTATATTAAAATGATCCTCTCAAATTCTCTTTTGACTGCAATACAGCAGTCGGTTATGAATCTGGGCATACTCATGGTGCAGGGGCTTGTGAACAGCTTCGGCTTTGCGGTGAGCGCTGCCTTTGCGGCGGTAGTCAAAATAGACGCCTTTGCCTATATGCCCGCCCAGGATTTCGGGAACGCCTTTTCCACCTTTGTCGCGCAGAACTACGGCGCGGGCAAAAGCGACAGAATAAATCGGGGATATAAAACGGCAATTTTAATTTCGTCCCTTTTCTGCGCTGTTTCGTCGGCCTGCGTGTTTATTTTTGCTTCGCCCCTTATGGAGCTTTTCGTAAAGGCGGAGGAAGCAGAGATTATTTCAATCGGAGTCGGCTATCTCAGAACGGAAGGCGCCTGCTATGTGGGCATCGGGATACTTTTTCTCCTCTACGGACTATACAGGAGTATCGGCAAGCCGTCGATTTCGCTTGTGCTCACGGTGATTTCCCTCGGCCTTCGCGTTGCCCTGGCCTACATTCTTTCGTCGGTTCCCGAACTCGGAGTCACGGGCATCTGGATTTCCGTGCCCATCGGCTGGGCGATTGCCGATATTTTCGGAATGACACTTTACAGGGCGAAACGGAAAAAATATCTTCCCGAAGAAGCTTGAAAAAATATTTCGGATGTGATACACTCTTTCGGTAGAGGGAATGAGGTTCTCCCGCGGATATAATCCGAAACCGCATTTTAATCTGATTTTAATGCTGATGACTTCTGCGAATTTTACGCAGAAATTGTCAGCTTTTTCTTTTTCTGCGACTTAACGGAGGGTGTTTTATGTTAACAAGTCTTGCGCTTATTTTTCTTCTGGGAATGATATTGGGAGGAATCTTCAAAAAGCTCCATTTGCCGTCGCTTGTAGGTATGATAGTGACGGGCATAGTTTTGGGCCCTTACGCCCTTAATCTCATTGACGAATCCATTCTCGGCATCTCCGCCGATTTAAGGCAGCTGGCTTTGGTTATAATCCTGATGCGGGCGGGGCTGTCCCTTAATATCGGCGACCTTAAAAAGGTGGGCAGACCGGCCATAATGATGTGCTTTGTGCCGGCGCTCTTTGAAATAGCGGGCACGGCTCTTCTGGCGCCGAAGCTTTTGGGGATAACCTTAACGGAAGCCCTCATAATGGGCAGCGTTATAGCGGCAGTTTCCCCCGCCGTAATAGTGCCCAGAATAATCAAAATCATGGAGGAGGGCAGGGGCACGAAAAAGAGCATACCTCAGCTTATCCTCGCGGGAGCCTCCGCCGACGACGTGTTTGTAATAGTCCTCTTTACCTCCTTTACGTCCCTTGCTCAGCAGGGCACATTTTCTCCGACAGTGTTTTTGCAGGTTCCCGTCTCCATAATCTGCGGAGCCCTTCTGGGAGTCGTCATGGGCTTTCTCCTTTCCCGCTTTTTCAGGAAAGTGCATATGCGGGACTCTCTGAAAATCCTTATCCTTTTGAGTTTTTCATTTCTGTTTATACAGGCCGAAAACAGCCTCAAAGGGATTTTTCCTCTTTCCGGGCTTATCGCCGTCATGGCCATGGGTCTTGCCATATTCAGGGATTACAACTTCCTTGCAAAAAGGCTTTCGGAAAAATATAATAAGCTGTGGGTAGCGGCGGAAATACTTCTGTTTGTGCTGGTGGGAGCCTGCGCCGACCCGTCCTATGCAGTGAAGTACGGCGTTTCGGCGGTGCTTGTGGTGCTGGGAGCGCTGATGTTCCGAATTGCGGGGGTATTCGTGTGTATGCTGGGCACGAAGCTCAGCGGCAGAGAAAAGCTTTTCTGCATGATTTCCTATATTCCCAAAGCTACCGTTCAGGCGGCAATCGGAGCCATACCCCTCTCCATGGGACTCAGCTGCGGTATGGCAGTGCTCACCGTTGCGGTGCTCTCCATTTTCATAACTGCTCCCTTGGGAGCCTTCCTTATAGATACGCTGCATAAAAAGCTGCTTTCCAAGGACTGAAATTAAAGTGATATACGCCCATTCTCTTAAATAAATATATAATGTATAGGAATTTAAGGGGAGGCGCTTTTATGCAGTGCAAGATAACAGATTTGAGGAATAAGGAGATAATCAATGTTTCCAACGGCATGAAAATGGGCGGAATATGCGATATCGAAATCGACACCGAAACGGGGGACCTTGTCTCCGTAATAGTTTACGGACGGCCGAAGGCGCTGGGACTTTTGGGCAGGGAAGAGGATATAGTTATCCCGTGGAAGAGCATAAAGGTCATAGGTGACGACACGATAATTGTCGATTTTAAGCTCGAGGAGAGAAGGAATCCCGCAAGAAAGCGCGGATATTTTGAGAGTAATTTTAAACAAATTTAAAGGCGAAAATTTTATATTTACTCTTGCAAACCTCGTCACATTATGATATAATTTCAAGGCAAATCGCACGCAGAGGTTTTGTTCTGCCGGTGCGCATTATAAAATGCGTTGCAGTTTTATAGGCCCTGCGGAGGTTAAACTAAGGAGGAATAAAAACATGGCAGTAGTATCAATGAAGCAGCTGCTCGAAGCAGGCGTACATTTTGGCCATCAGACAAGAAGATGGAACCCCAAAATGGCGGAGTACATTTTCACGGAGCGTAACGGTATTTACATTATCGACCTCCAGAAGACAGTCAAGAAGCTTGACGACGCTTACATGTTCGTTCGCGATCTTGCCGCAAACGGCGAGGAAATCCTTTTTGTCGGCACAAAGAAACAGGCTCAGGATTCCGTTCGTGAAGAGGCTGTACGTTGCGGCATGCCTTTCGTAAACGCACGTTGGCTCGGCGGTATGCTCACAAACTTCAAGACAATCCAGCACAGAATTAAGAGACTTGCTCAGCTCAAGGGCATGGAGGAAGACGGCACATTCGATATGCTTCCCAAGAAGGAAGTTGTAAAGCTCAAGCTCGAAATCGAGAAGCTTGAGAAGTTCATCGGCGGTATCACAGAGATGAAGAAGCAGCCCGCTGCAATGTTCATCGTTGACCCCCGCAAGGAGAGAATTGCCGTTGCTGAGGCTAAGAAGCTTCACATTCCGATCGTGGCTATCGTTGACACAAACTGCGATCCCGACGAGGTTGACTATGTAATCCCCGGCAATGACGACGCTATCCGCGCGGTAAAGCTTATCTCCGCTGCAATGGCTGACGCCGTTATCGAAGGCAGAGGCGGCAACGATGCTCCCGCTGAGGAAGAGGCAGCCGCTGAGGAAGTTTCCGAAGAGGCATAATCAATAATAAAAATTTTCAAATGCCCGTGTGTAACGCCCGGGCATTTTCACAAAAAATGTTTGGAGGAATAAAAATGGCATTTACAGCTCAGGACGTAAAGGCGCTTCGTGAAAAGACAGGCGTTGGCATGATGGCCTGCAAATCAGCTCTGACTGAGGCAAACGGCGACATGGACAAGGCAATTGATATCCTCAGAGAAAAGGGACTCGCTGCCGCTACAAAGAAGGCAAGCAGAATCGCTGCTGAGGGCGTAGTTCTCGCATACAACGACGAGGAGAAGAAGGTCGGCGTACTCGTTGAGGTTAACTCCGAGACAGACTTTGTTGCAAAGAACGACGAGTTCCAGGCTCTCGTTTCCGACATTGCCAAGACAATCGTTGAGGCAAATCCCGCAGACGTTGAGGCTCTTCTTCAGTGCAAGCTTTACGGCACGGACAGAACCGTTCAGGAGAATCTTCAGGACAAGATCCTTTCAATCGGCGAGAACATGAAGGTTCGCCGTTTTGTAAGAGTTGAGGGAACAGTTGCAACTTACATCCACGGCGGCGGATCCGTCGGCGTTATGGTTCAGTTCGACACAGACGCTGCCGACAGCGACGCTTTCAAGGCTATGGGTAAGGATGTTGCAATGCAGGTTGCAGCCATGAGCCCCGAGTATCTTGACGAGGCAAGCGTACCCGCAGAGGTTATCGACCATGAGAAGAGCATCCTCACAGCTCAGCTTGCTGAGGATGAGAAGAATAAGAATAAGCCCGCCAACGTTATCGAGAAGATCGTTATGGGCAGAATCGGCAAGTTCTACAAGGAGAACTGCCTCATGGATCAGCAGTTCGTCAAGGACGGCGACTACACTGTTGCCAAGTACGTTGAGAAGGTTGCCAAGGAAATCGGCGCCGACATCAAGGTAACAGGCTTTACAAGATACGCCAAGGGCGAAGGCCTCCAGAAGAGAGAGGACAACTTCGCTGAGGAAGTTGCCAGCATGATGGGCTGATTTCAGGCTTATCCGCTTAAACTTAACAGATAATATCAAACCGCTTTCCTTCGGGAGAGCGGTTTTTTACTGTCAAAAGCCCAAAAAACGGCATAGAACTCGGCTCCCTTGTGAAAATGGAGATGTCAAAACGCAGTTTTGACAGAGGCGTTGTATCAGAAAACTGAAATTTCGCTGTTCCTGCCATTTACCATGTTTCACATAAATTATGCAAAACAGCAATTCGAAAAATGTTTCGGCACAAAACAACTTTATCAATAATCAGAAACCGTTTTTCCGTTTTGGGAGAGCGGTTTTTTATATTTTCGCCGTAAATTCAAATACTTGCACAATAACAATTGACTAACGTATTTCATTATTATATATTATTTACATAGGGTTTTGAAAACTGAAAAGCAAATTTATTTATTCCCGATATGTTTTTTTATTTAAGATAAAAAGGAGGAGAAAAATGGATTTCAAAAAAGCTGCGGCACTTTACAGGGAGAACCCCTGCAACAAGGTGCTTTCAGACGTCTGCGCAAAGCTCAGGGAGGAGATGACCCTTTCGGAAAAAATAGGTATGCTTTCGGGCAGCCGTACTTTTCTCTTAGTGAGCGCTTACGGACTTCTCACTAAGGGACAAAAATACAATTACCTGCCCTATAAAACCCGACCCGTAAAAAGGCTGGGGGTACCCGCAGTTGCCTTTTCCGACGGTCCCAGAGGCGTGGTGATGGGAAACAGCACCTGTTTTCCCGTATCCATGGCCAGGGCGGCGAGCTTTAACGACGAGCTGGAGTACAAAATCGGCGAAGCCATGGCCAAAGAGATAATAGCGGGTGGCGGCAACTATTTCGGCGGCGTGTGCATCAATCTTCTCAGAAATCCCCGCTGGGGCAGAGCTCAGGAAAGCTACGGCGAGGACCAGTACCTTCAGGCGAGAATGGGAACGGCCCTTGTAAAAGCCGTACAGGATGAGGGCGTTATCGCCTGCATAAAGCATTTTGCCTGCAACAGCATAGAAAATCTCAGGTTTTCCGTGGACGTTTCAGCCGACGAAAAGACCATGCAGGAGGTTTATCTCTATCATTTCAGAAAATGCATAGAGGCCGGAGCCATGTCCGTAATGGGAGCTTATAATAAAGTAAGGGGAAAGCACTGCTGCGAGAGCGAATACCTTTTGACCGAGGTTCTCAGAAAGGAGTGGAATTTTAAGGGCTTTACCATTTCCGATTTTATTTTCGGCGTTTACGACGGACCGAAATCTTTAAAGGCGGGACTTGACATCGAAATGCCCGCCACAAACAAATACGCCTGCCTTAAAAGCGCTCTCGAAAAGGACGATATAAGTGAAAATGATATCGACAGAGCCGTTGAGCATATTTTGGCGGGACTTATCACAATAACCCCGTCCATGAAGAAATATCCGAAAACCATTATAGCCTGCAACGAACACACATACCTTGCCCATGAATCCGCAAGGGAGAGCGCGGTGCTACTTAAAAACGACGGCGTGCTTCCCCTTAAAAAGAAAGTTAAAGTCGCCGTAATCGGAAGATATGCAAATAAAAAGAATGTGGGCGACCACGGCAGCAGCAGCGTCGCGAGCCCCTATACGGTAACGCCTTACGAGGGACTTAAAAACGCCCTCGGTGAAGAAAACGTTGTGTGTCTCAGCGGCAGGAATATAGAAAAGCACAAAGCGGAAGTTGCAATGTGCGACGTGGCCGTGGTGTGCGTCGGCAGCGATTTCCGTCAGGAAGGCGAAAATCTCATCAATCTGTCCCATAAGGACGGCGCCGCGAAGATGATGTTCGGCGGAGACAGATATTCCCTGCGAATCCCCGCCGACGAGGTGGAGCTTATACATAAGGTCTGCGCCATGAGCAGAAAGACAGTTGTAAATATAATCGGCGGCAGCGCGTACATAATCGAGGAGTGGAAGGACAAGGCCGACGCCATACTTGAGAGCTTTTACAGCGGTATGGAGGGAGGAAACGCCCTTGCGGATATCCTTACCGGAAAAGTGAATCCCTCGGGACACCTGCCCTTTACCATGGCGAAAAGTGAAGAGGATTACCCCGACTTTCTTTTCCCCGGCGATAACCGCGACGACATCACCTACGGATACTATCACGGCTACACCCTTCTTGATAAGGAGAAGAAGAAAGCGGCGTACCCATTCGGCTTCGGGCTCTCGTACACTGAGTTTGAGTATTCGGATTTGAGAGTCTCTCAGGACGATAAATTTATCAGTGCCACCGTAAAGGTGAAAAACATCGGAAAAACCGACGGCAAAACCGTTGTGCAGGTGTATGCGGGAGCGGCAGAGGGCGATCATCCCGTAAAGCAGCTTAAAGGATTTAAAAAGGTGCTTCTGCGCGCAGGAGAAGCTGCCGATATAACCGTACAGGTGGAAAAAGAGGATCTGCGTTTTTACAGCGAAGAAAGTAAGGGCTGGTATTACGAGAAATCATATAATTTCTTTGTGGGTGAGGACAGCGAAAAGGCCGAAAAGCTTACCTGCACCGCTCAGCGGTAACTGAAAATACTCGATTACATTGCGTCGGACCGCCGTAAAACTTTAACTGCGGCGGTCCGTACCTGTGTTTTCGCGCAATCGGATACGGGACGAATTCAATATAGGTGAAACTAAAATGGAAGAGCTTAAAAATCGGGTTAAAGCCCTTGAAAGTGAATATGACGAAGGAAGGCAGATTGAGCTTTTGCAGAAAATCGGAGGCCTCATTCTTAAAAGGTATATAATAGAGGTCGGCAATCTCATTACAGAGCCCCTTCTGGTTGAGGCATATTATTACGCCGAGGGGAAATTCGAGGATGAAAACACTCATGGCTTTAAAAGTCCGAAAGCGGCTGAGCGGCAGGCGGATAACTTCGGCGGACTTTATGTTCACAGGCGCGGCTACGGCGGAATCGACGTGTGCCTTTCCCTTAAAACCGATTACTGCCTTTCATTTCTCATTAAAAACTCCCTTGTGTACGAAAAAGGCGGGACGGAGAAAAAGTTCTGCACTCAGGTATCTCTTTTGCGGTATTTAAAGGAAAGTTCAGGGGAAGCCGATTTTATCGAGCAAAACGGGATGCTGACGCCGTCGCATGAAAAGGCGTTCTCCGTCGTCAATACGGTGCGAAAGGGAGTAGCGGGCAAGTTTAAGGATGCGCCCCTTGCATTTGTGCCCCTTGAAGCCGTTAGGGATTATCCTCTTACGCTGGCCGCGGGTCACGGAAAGAAAGCATTGGCGGCAGAGTATTTCAAAAAAGAGTTTTCCCTTGCTTCCGATGACGAAGCAAAGAGGATATCCGCAAAATTTCTCAAAGGAAGCCTGAAAGGCGGGGTTTTGTACGATAACGAGAGATGAAGCTGTCGTTTGAATCGGAATAAAATGAAAGGGAGAGGCAAATGAAAAAGGAAACCGCGGAAATTTTAAAATTTGTCTTTTATAAGACGGTTCCTGTTATGACAGGATATCTGTTTCTGGGAGCGGCCTACGGCGTGCTTATGAGCGTTTCGGGCTTTTCGCCCTGGTGGGCGGTTGCCATGAGCGTATTTGTCTATGCGGGAAGCTTGCAGTATGTAGGGGTAAATCTGCTCACTGCGGCATCTTCGCCCCTCACCGCATTTTTAATGGGGCTGATGGTAAACGCTCGGCATATTTTTTACGGGATTTCAATGCTGGGCAAATACGCCGAAACAGGCAAGGTAAAGCCATATCTCATAGCAGGGCTTACGGATGAGACTTTTTCGGTTGTCTGTTCCCTAGATGTGCCGAAAAATCAGAGCGCTTCAAAGGTTTATTTTTGGATAACTTTCGCAAATCATCTTTACTGGATTTGCGGAACTGCCGCAGGGGCTTTCCTGGGGGAGTTTATCCCATTTGATACTTCGGGAATAGATTTTGCTTTGACGGCCCTCTTTACGGTTATATTCGTAGAGCAGTGGAGGAGCACAAAAGAGCATACGGGGGCGGTTCTCGGGATTTCTGCGTCGGCTTTATGCCTTTTGATTTTCGGTTCCGAAATTTTCATTCCGATTTCCATGGCGGTGATTGCGGCGGTGTGCATCGTTTTGTATTTCGCAAAGAAAAGAGAAGCCCATAAAGAGAGAGGGAGCCGCAATGGATAACAAGGATATATTTTTAATAGTTGCGGCTTTGGCTGTCGCCACTGCCGTAACAAGGTTTCTGCCCTTTGTGATTTTTCCGAAGGACAGAAAAATTCCCGATTTTATAGTATACATCGGAAAGATTTTACCCTTTGCGGCGGTTGGACTTTTAGTTGTGAGCTGTTTTTCGGGAGTTTCTTTTTTAAAGTATCCCTATGGTATTCCCGAAATTGTCTGTGTAGCTTTGGCTGCACTGCTTCATTGGAAAAAAAGAAACAGCCTGCTGAGCATAGCTGTTTCCACGGCGCTGTACATGGTTTTGATACAGTTTGTGTTTTAATGCGGTTGTCATAGTTCTCAGAGGACTGCACCTGAAAGATCGGAAAAGAATAAGAATCAGCAAATATAAAAAGCTGCTTTGGGGAGGTTTTGCCCTAAAGCAGATCTGTGCATTTAAATATATTTTTATCCGTGATAACCGTTTTCGATAAATTTGCGTATAGTCTTCGAATTATCAAAAAATTATCGGTTTTGCCGCATATTAAACAAATTCAATACATATTTTATTGACTTTATATAGAGATTTTTGTATAATTACTCCTATAAAAGGAGGCATAAAATATGCAAAAAACGGTAAGAACATATACCGCTAAAGAGCGTAATTCGTATCTTGCGGGTATGGTGGGTCAGAACATCATTTATAATGTTGTTACAACAGGCCTGGTTGGTTATTATCTGCAATATGTCATATATCTTCCCGTGGTTGCTATCGGATGGATTGTGGCAATTGCAAGAGTATGGGATGCGATCAACGACCCAATGATGGGCGTTATTGTTGACCGTACTCACAGTAAATGGGGCAAATGCCGTCCATATCTTATCTTTGCTCCCGTAATTATCGGAGCTATTACTATTTTGACTTTCGTAAACGGAAACTATAATCAGGCTTCCGATGCAGGTAAAGTTCTTATTATCGCGTGGGCGGCCGTATCCTATATTCTTTGGGGTATGCTCTTCACCGTTTGCGATATTCCGCTCTGGGGCCTTACCTCACTTATGACTGAGGATGAGCACGACCGTTCAAAGCTGCTCGGCCTTGCCAGGATTTTTGCAGGCATCGGCGGACTCGGTGTTCTGGTAGTGCAGGTTGCTCAGGCTATCGGTCAGTATTTTATAGATTCGGGTATGGACGTTTCAAAGGCAAACCAGTACGGCTTTTTGATTGCAGTATCGGTGCTCACCGTCGGTTCAACGATCCTATTTGAATTTGCGGGTCTCGGCACCAAGGAAAGGGTAGAGCCCTCCGAAGAGCATCGTACGATCAAAGAGAGCTTTAAGCTTATGTGGCAGTGCAAGCCCTTCCGTCAGATTCTCGTTTCAGGTATTTTGAGAAGCCCCATTCAGATACTCATGCTTGTGGCCATGTCCTTTGTTACATATTACTATGCAAACGGAAACATCATGAATATCATTACCGATGACGGACTCAACGTTACGATGCTTATAAATATTGCGATTGTGGCCGTGAGCATTTTTGCGGGACAGTTTGTGGCCATGGGAATCACTCCCACCCTTATCAAAAAATTTGAAAACAAGACTCTTTACAATTTCTTCTCGATCGGCGGAGCTTTCCCGTTCTTTGCAATCTATATCATATATAAGCTTGCGGGCGGAGATGTAACGCCTATCGGTTGGTCTCTGCTTACGGGACTTGCGTTCCTCCTTGCCAGCGCTTCCATGGGCGGCATCAACGTGCTTCAGTCCGTAATGATTGCAGATTGTGTCGATTACGAGGAATATCACAGCGGATTAAGACCCGACGGTGTATTTTTCTCAGGTCAAAGCTTTATCACAAAGCTTTCAGGCGGTATAGCCATTCTTATACAGTCACTTGTCTACGGTGCGGTTCAGTTTTCGGAAAATAATATAGAGGTTATGAACCAGCGTCTTACCGAGGGAGAAAGCTTTATTACTTATAACGGCGGAGAATATGCTGCGGCGATGTTCTTCCTTCTCTCCGTTCCGATCGGCATAGGAATGCTTCTCTCTGCAATTCCCACTCTTAAATATGCTCTCAGCGATAAAGAGCATGACAGAATGCTGGATGAACTTGTAAAGCGCAGAGGCGAAAAAGAATAAGCAATAAATCGCAAATAATCAAACCGCTCCGAAAGGGGCGGTTTTTCGTTTAAATCACTTTACGATGCCAATACTATAACCGGTGATTTATTATGCTATATAAAAGAATTGCGGTATTGTATACTGTCATGGCGTTTGTTTTGGGATTTTTGTGTATAAACATTGTGACAATAATAATCTCTCCCACTGCTCAGGCATCGCAGCAGAATAACCGCCGTGTTCTGGAAGTTTCCGAGAAGCGGGGGAATATTTACGACTGCAATTTAAATCTTCTTGTAAACGAGGAAAAATATAATGCGGCGGCAGTCGCCCCTGTCGGTGAATCGGCTGCTGTTATGAAAAATTATCTGGGCGCTGAGGAATACGCTGATCTTGTTTCGCGCCTTTCAAAAGGCGAAACGGTATTTGTTGAAACCGATGAAAAAATTGAATCCTCCGAGGGGATAATCCCATTGAGTCCTTATCTTCGCTACGGGGAGAATCAGCTTCTTTCCCATACAATCGGCTATCTTGATACGGGAACGGGAAAAGGCGTTTCGGGACTCGAAAAAAGCTACGACGAATATTTTGCTGAAAATTCAGGGACACTGAGCGTTGCCTACTATGTGGATGCCCTGGGTAGGATTTTATCAGGCGGAGAGGGAGAAGTGCTGTATGATAAGTACAATAATAAGTCGGGGCTGGTTTTGACCATTGATAAAGGGATACAGCGTATTGCTGAGGAATGTGCCGACGAGGGCGGTCTCGATAAAGGCTCCATAGTTATTCTGGACGCTGAAAGCGGAAAAATAAGAGCCATGGTTAGCAGACCTAATTTTGACCCCGATAATATCGAGGCTTACCTTGAGGACGAAAATTCACCTCTCATAAATCGTTCCCTTACGGAATATTCTGTCGGTTCGGTTTTTAAGCTTGTAGTGTGCGCTGCGGCGCTGGAGGCGGGAATTTCTCCTGATTTTACCAATGACTGTACGGGTGAGACTGAGGTGGACGGGATTATCTTTCACTGCCATAAGCTTGACGGCCACGGGGTACTGGATATGAAAAGCGGCTTTGCCCTTTCCTGCAACACTTATTTTATAAAACTGGCTCAGAAGGTAGGCAGGGAAAAAATTCTAGAAACGGCTGAAAAAATGGGCTTCGGCACATCCGTTGAGATAGCCCGTTCCCTGTCAAGCGACGCGGGATATCTGCCGACCCTTGACGATATAAGCACATCGGGAGCATTGGCGAATCTGTCCTTTGGTCAGGGGCAACTCATGGCGTCTCCTATACAGATAGCCGCAGCCTTTTTGACGGTGGCATCGGGAGGCAATTATTGTTATCCCACCATAGTGGAGGGCTTTGCCGACGAAAACTTGAACATTACCCCTTTGGAGCAGAAGCCGCCTACACCCGTATTTGACGAAAAAATCGTGGAGCAGCTTAAGGGCTTTCTCAAATATTCCGTTGATTACGGCGGAGGAAGCCTCGCAAAGCCCGAGGGGTCAACAGCAGGAGGAAAAACCGCTACGGCGCAGACTGGCTGGTACGAAAACGGAGTTGAAGTCTATCACGCATGGTTTGCGGGATATTATCCTGCGGACAACCCGAAATATGTAATGGCGATTTTAAAAGAGCAGGGCGACGGCGGCTCCACCGACTGCGCTCCCATTTTCAGGGACATAGCCGAAAAAATTGAAGCCTATGAAACGGGCGTAGATTGACAAAACAATTTCTTAAGACTATAATTAACTTAATATTTTCAAATGCTTTGAAGGAAAACATCGAAGAAAAAGCTTTTTACAGAGAGAGAGCTCCACGGCTGCAAGGGCTTTTATGGGCTTTCTTCGTGGGCCGTTCCCGAGCACCGTGTGAAGAATACGGCGTAGCTTCTGCGTTAAAGAGAAATTAAGGTGGTGCTTTTTGCACAATTAGGGTGGTACCGCGGTTTAACCGTCCCTTATTGTACAGGAGGCATTATATTTTTTTGTAAAGGATTTGATAAAAGATGAAGTGGATGGGACTTAACGAGCTCAGAGAGAAATATCTGAGCTTCTTTGAAAGCAAAGGACATCTCCGCCTTGACAGCTTTTCCCTTGTACCCCAGGGCGACAAGAGCCTTCTTCTGGTAAACTCAGGTATGGCTCCTATGAAAAAGTATTTTACAGGCGAGGTTACTCCTCCCAGAAAGAGAGTTACAACCTGCCAGAAGTGTATCCGTACTCCCGATATTGAAAACGTAGGTAAAACTGCACGTCACGGAACATATTTTGAGATGCTCGGCAATTTCTCTTTTGGAGATTATTTTAAACATGAGGCTACAAAATGGGCATGGGAGTTCTGCACAAAGGTTATAGAAATGCCCGTTGATAAGCTTTGGGTGACAATTTACGAAGATGACGACGAGGCTTTCGATATTTGGACAAAGGAAGTAGGCGTTTCTCCCGACAGAATAGTCAGAATGGGTAAAGCAGATAACTTTTGGGAGCACGGCTCAGGCCCCTGCGGTCCTTGCTCGGAGCTTCACTTTGACAGAGGCGAAAAGTACGGCTGCGGAAAGCCCGACTGTAAGGTGGGCTGTGAGTGTGACCGCTTTACGGAGTTCTGGAACCTTGTTTTCACTCAGTTTGACAATGACGGCAACGGCAATTACACTCGTCTTGCCCATCCGAATATTGATACGGGAATGGGACTGGAAAGACTTGCCTGCATTGTTCAGGATGTAAACAACATCTTTGAAATCGACACCATGCAGAACATCATGTCCCACATCGCGAGAATCGCAAATAAAAAATATCACGAAAACGAAAAGGACGACATTTCCCTTCGCGTTATCACCGACCATATCCGCAGCACTACCTTTATGGTGGGTGACGGCGTGCTTCCCTCAAACGAGGGCAGAGGCTATGTTCTTCGCCGTCTTCTCAGAAGAGCTGCACGTCATGGCAGACTTTTGGGAATTGACCATCCTTTCCTTGCAGATGTCGCAAAAACAGTTATAGAAAACAACAAGAACGCATATCCCGCTCTTGCAGAGAAAGTTGACTTCATAACAAAGGTTATCAGCAACGAGGAAGAAAACTTCAGCCGTACAATTGATACAGGTCTTCAGCTTCTTGAAGAAGTTATCGCTAAGAGCGGCGATTCAAAGACAATCAGCGGCAAGGATGCTTTCAGACTTTACGACACATATGGTTTCCCCCTTGACCTTACAAAGGAAATTGCAGAGGAAAAGGGACTTCATGTTGACGAAGAAGGCTTTACTCAGCTTATGTCACAGCAGAGAATCCAGGCGAGAAACGCCAGAAAGGATGCAGGCGCCGACGCATGGAAAGCCGCAGGAGACGCGGGAGCCGATTTTGAGGCGACGAAGTTCACGGGTTACGGCGCAACGGAGGGCGAAGGCAAAATCATCGGTGTTGTGATAAACGGCGAAAGAACCGAAAGCTATGACGGCGAGGAAGAATTTGCTCTTATTGCAGATAAGACACCTTTCTACGGTGAAAGCGGCGGACAGGCAGGAGATGCAGGCGTTATTAAAAATGACAGCTTTACTGCCGAAGTCCTTTCAACTTCCAAGAACGCAGGCGGCGTATTTGTACACTCCTGCCGTCTTGTAAGCGGTACAGTTAAGGCAGGCGAAACAGCTTCTTTCGAAGTTGATAAAGAAAAGCGCTTTGCCACAATGAGAAACCATACTGCTGCTCACCTTTTACAGGCAGCTCTTCGTAAGGTTCTCGGCAGCCACGTTGAGCAGGCCGGTCAGCTTGTTAACAGCGCTGAAGTACGTTTTGACTTCTCACACTTCTCAGCCCTTACTCCTGAGGAATTAAAGAGTGTTGAAGCTCTTGTAAACGAAAAGATTCTTTCAGCTTTAACTGTTACCACAACCGAGATGCCCATTGACGAGGCAAAGAAAAAGGGCGCAATGGCTCTGTTCGGCGAAAAGTACGGCGATGTTGTAAGAGTTGTTGAAGCAGGCGATTTCTCCGTAGAGCTCTGCGGCGGTACTCATGTTGACAACACCTCAAAGCTGGGACTTTTCAAAATCATTTCCGAATCCTCAGTTGCTTCGGGCGTCAGAAGAATACAGGCCGTTACGGGAGCGGGCGTACTCGAATTCATTGAAAAGAACCTTAATCTTATAAACGAAAGCTGTGCTGCTCTCAAGCTCGGCAATCCCGCAGATCTTGCAAGACGCTGTCGTCAGGTTTCAGAAGAAGTAAAGGCAGCTGAGAAGAAAGTTGCAGCTCTTGAAAATGAAAAGGCAGAGCTTAATACAAAACGTCTTCTCGAAAACTATAAAACAGTGGGCGAATATAAACTCATTGCCGCAAATGTTCCCGATGCTGCTCCCGATGCACTTCGCAGAATGTGCGACAGCGCAAAGAACAGCTACGAGGCAGTTGTAATAATTCTTGCAAGCGAACAGAAGGCAAAGGGCACAGTCAGTCTTGCTGCAGCATGTTCAAAGGCTGCCGTCAATAAAGGCGCTCATGCAGGCAATATTGTCCGTGAAGCTGCAAAGGCCTGCGGGGGCTCAGGCGGCGGAAAGCCCGACAGCGCAATGGCAGGCGGCAAGGATCCCTCAAAGATAGATGAAGCTCTCAATACTGTCGAAAAATTACTTTCATAAAAGGAGCGAAGAAAATGGACTGTGTTTTCTGTAAAATCATCAGCGGCGATATCCCGTCGTCAAAGGTCTATGAGGATGAGTGGGTAGTGGCTTTTAAGGACCTTGAGCCCCAGGCGCCCGTACACGTCCTTATTGTACCTAAGGAGCATATCGCATCGGCGGCCGAGATAACCGCCGAAAACAGCTTCCTTATTGCCAAGGTTTTTGAAGCTGCGGCAAAGATTGCAAAGGAAATGGATTTAAAGGACGGCTTCAGAATTGTCAATAACTGCGGCGAGAAGGCGGGCCAGACTGTTATGCACATTCATTTCCACATGATGGCAGGCCGTGAGTTTACATGGCCCGCAGGCTGAGGAGGAGTTAAAATGTCTGAAGTTTATAAGATGAAAATAGCAGGGCTCGAAAGAGAACTGCCTATCTGCGCCGTTAACGATAAGCTTGATATAGCTGCATTCGTTATTTTCGGCGACGTTGAAATAACAGTGGCTGCCGTCAAGGAGCTTCTTAAAAAATGCCCCGAGTTCGATTACATAGTAACTCCCGAAGCAAAGGGCATACCCCTTGCCTATGAAATGGCAAGACAGAGCGGAAAGAAGTATTTCATAATCCGCAAAGGTGCAAAGCTCTATATGAAAGAGCCTGTGTGCGTTAACGTCCATTCAATTACAACTGCCGCTGTTCAGACTGCTTACCTTGACAGCGCAGAGGGCGAGCAGATGAGAGGCAAGAGAGTCCTTGTCCTTGACGACGTTATCAGTACGGGTGAATCCCTCAAAGCGGCTCTCACCCTTCTTGAAAGGTTTGACGTAAACGTTGTGGGTATGGCCGCCATTCTGGCAGAGGGCGATGCCGCCGACCGTGACGATATTATTTATCTCGAAAAGCTTCCTCTGTTTTTTAAATAATACCGTAACGGAGCTGATTTTATGAAACGACCGATGGCTGTAACAGGTGTCTGCGCAGTCCTCTCCTTAGCTGCGTTTTTGCTGCTGGGGACGGGGGTTGCAATAGTCACCGCAATTTCTGCAGCTATCGGTCTTGTTTTATGCCCGCTTCTCAAAAACCGTGAAAACCGCAGCGTGACTGCGGCCTGTCTTGTTGCCGTAATCTGCTCATTTATATGGCTGACCTTTTATGACTGGGTGTTTTATCAGCCCGCCGCAGACCTTTGCGGAAAGGAAGTAACGGCCGAAGGAAAAGTGATCTCCGCGCCGTACAGGTCCTACGGACAGTATTACATGGTCATCAAAACGGAAAAAGTCAACGGAAAAGAGCAGCATGTCAAAATAAGGCTTTCCTCAAGCAGTTCCCAGAATGCCGAACCGGGCGATAAAGTTATCTGTACGGTGACGCCGTATCTCCTTACGGACAGCAGCGGCAAAAATAAAGCGGACGGTGTTTTCATAGGCGGATATATGGGCGACGACGGCAAAGTCGAAGGCGGAGACGGCTTTTCAGTGAGCCTTCTCATGTATAAAGTCAAAAGATATCTTCTTTCTAATATTTCCTATGCCCTTCCGGGAGATGAAGGCGAGCTTCTCAAAGGAATGTTTTTGGGAGAAAAGACGGGGGTTTCCGATGAAATAAACGACAGCTTCCGCCATGTCGGACTTTCCCATCTCTTCGCGGTTTCGGGTCTGCATCTTTCAATATGGGTAGGCTTGTTTTCTTACATAAAATTTAAACGTAACAGCCTGAGAATTCTGATGCGTGGTTTTTCAGTCCTTTTCATTGTGTTCTTTATGTCACTTACGGGTTTTACCTCCTCGGTTTTCAGAGCGGGCGTGATGACTTTGATTTTCCTTGGGGGGCAAAACCTCGGCAGAAAAGCAGACGGGGTCAACTCTCTTGGTTTGGCGGCGATGATTTTATGCCTGATAAATCCGTACACTTGCCTTGAGTTGAGCTTTCTTTTATCGTTTTCCGCTACCTTCGGTATTCTCGTATGCTATGAACCCATTGCGCTTTTTGCGCAGAATGTGCAGGAAAAGGTGAAGGGATCTGCGGGCAGAGCCCTTAAATGGCTTCTGACGGCGGGCGGAGTGTCACTGAGCGCGTCGATTTTTACCTTTCCCGTCTCCGCCGTTACCTTCGGGGAAATTTCGGCAGTTTCTCCCTTTGCAAATCTTATAGTCCCCTATCTCAGCGCGGTCTCCATGGTAAGCGGAGGTCTGGGGGCGATTTTTCCGTCTCATCCCATTTTCTTCTTTATAACAAAGCCTCTTTTCCTTCTGTGCGGCTTAATCAATAATTTTATCATTAATTTCTGCCTGTGGCTCGGCGACTTTGCATTTTCCCATTTCAGAATAAGCGGTGAAAACGCCGCAGTTATCTGCGCGGGTATCATGTTGCTTCTGGCGGTTGCTTTTATGTTTAAAAATTACCGCAGAGCTTTGCCGCTTACGCTGTCCCTGTGTTTGCTCTTTGCGATATGCACCGAGTTTTCGGAAATCCTTTTAAAGGCGAACACCCTTGAGGTAATTGTCTGCGACAGCGGAGAAAATCCCTGCGTCGTGCTCTCCGACGGAAAGAGCGCCGTTATCTTTGGTACGGGAAGCGGATACAACGCCGAAACGAGCATTGATAAAGCTCTTTCCTCTGCGGGTACGGAAAAGATAAACGCTCTTGTCTTGACAAAATTCGACAATCTTTCGAGCGCCGAAAGCATAGCGTCTGAGTATGATATTCCCGTTGTGATAAACGGCGGCGAAAACGAGCTTTTGTATAGGAAAGGGGATGTGCTCAATATTGAGAGCAGCGGAAAATGTATCGAATTTTCCGAAAAAGTCAAGGCGGAGTTTTATTCCTCTTTTACAGTGATAACCTATGATGATTTTAGGGCGCTTATCTGTTATGACAGCGAAGAGAAAATTTCGTCGCTTCCCAAAGGAGACAAGGAATATAATCTGCTTATCTGTTCTGAAAAGCCTCCTTCGGACTATGAAAAATTCGGATTTTCATATATAATAGTAACCTGTGACAGGGATTACTTTGATGAAAACAAAGGTAAAATATATTCCGCAGCGGGGAATAAAGCGGTGACTGCGGAAATGGGCAGCATCACGGTTTTTGCGCGGGAGGACGGAAGCTTCCGTATAAGGAGGAGCGTTTAAATGGCTAAAATAACAGAGCAGAAACTTAAAGAACAGATAAAAAATAAAGACTTTTCCACGCTCTATTTTCTCTATGGTGAAGAGAGCTATCTCGTAAAGCACTATGCTTCAAAAATAGCTGAAGGCGCCGTTACCAAGGGTATGGAGGCCTTTAATCTGCATCTTCTGGACGGAGAAAAGACCACGCCCGATGAGATTTTTGAAAAGGCGGAGATAATGCCCATGATGGCAGAGCGCGTATGCATAAGCGTAAAGGATATGGACCTTGCGTCGCTGGGGCAAAAGGAAATGGATAAAATCTACGAGATAATAAAGGACGTTCCGGAAACCTGTGTGCTGATATTCTGGTACAGCGCCGATAACGACGAAAAAAAGTCGGCAAAGTGGAAAAACATAATAAAGAAATTTACCGACTGCGCAGAGGTTTTCGAGGCGACCAAAATGAGTCAAAGCCAGCTTGCCTCTCTCGTTAAGCGCATGGCGAAAAAGCAGGGCTGCGAAATTTCCGACGCCGACGCTGCATACCTTGCGGGTCTTACGGGCGGGGATATGAACACCCTTTTCAGCGAAACGGAAAAGCTGTGCTTTTACGCTCAGAGCGGAGAGATAACAAGGAACAAAATCGACGAGATCGCCGTAAAATCCGTTGAGGCCTCGGTATTCGATTTAGTAAAGGCCATTTCGGCGGGAAAAAGCGAGAAAGCCTTTTCCGTTCTGAACCTTCTTTTTTCTCAAAAGACCGAACCGGTCATGATTTTAGGCGCGATAATCGGCAGCTATTGCGATATGTACCGTGTGCGTGCAGCTAAAAACGCAGGTCAGCAGCCTGCGGATGTTGCAAATTATTACGGCTACAAGGGCAGGGAGTTCAGGCTCCGCAACGCCGCAAGGGATTCCGCGTCCCTTTCGGACGAGGCTCTCAGACGATGCCTCGATATTCTCTGGGACTGCGACGCCCTTTTAAAGAGCAGCCGCACCGATAACCGCCTTGCCCTTGAAGAGACGGTGGTTAAGCTTCTCCTTGCCGCAGGAGGCGAAAAGGTATGATTAAAATAGATCAGGCTGTAATTGTTGAGGGAAAGTACGATAAAATCCGCCTTTCCTCAATTTTAGATACAGTAATCATCGAGACAAACGGATTTTCAATTTTCAAGGATAAGGAAAAACAGGCTCTAATAAGGCTTCTTGCCGAAAAGCGCGGGATTGTGGTAATGACCGACAGCGACTCCGCAGGCTTTAAAATCCGCTCATTTATTTCGGGAATGGTAAAGCCGGAAAGGATAACCCATGTCTATACACCCGATATTTTCGGCAAGGAACGGCGCAAGGAGCATCCGTCAAAGGAGGGAAAGCTGGGCGTTGAAGGCATAGATAACGAGGTGCTCATAAAAGCTCTCGAGAGAAGCGGAATAAAGACGGGGGAATCTAAGGTGAAAACTCCCGAGGGACAGCAGATAACACCATACGACCTTTATGAGGACGGGCTTTCAGGGGGAACGGACAGCTCCGAAAAGCGCAGGAAGCTTACCGAAAAGCTCATGCTCCCCGAAAGGATTTCCACTTCATCCCTGATTAAAATTTTAAATATTACAATGAGCTACGAGGAATATAAAACACTTATATCCGCTCTTTTCTGAAGAGAATAGAGCGGCTTTATTTTTTATGTAACTTTTCCCGTAAAAACGCAACTAACCTTATGAGGCGCCGGAAAGGAGGAGTAAGGTGGAGGATTTTGAAAAGCTTTTTTCCTGTTACTACGGTACGGTTTACGGTTTCCTTCTGAAATTGACCGATTATCACGAAGACATTGCCGCAGAGCTGACGCAGGATACGTTTTGCAACGCCTACCTTGCCATAGGCGATTTTAAAGGCAGCTGCAAGCCTGAAACATGGCTTATCGCAATTGCTAAAAACAGATTTTATATGTTTCTCAGGGACAAAAGGAAAGCGGCGCTGTCCCTTGAAGAAATAAGCGGAGATACCGCCGACGGGCGCTCCCTCTCGCCTTTGGACGAAGCGGCGAAAAGACAGGTGCTTTTTCACGGGAGAAAAATCATTGAGTCCATGGAACCGAAAATGCGTGACGTGATGATTTACCGAATTTATTCCGATATGCCCTACGCCCAGATAGGAAAGCTGCTTTCCATAAAGGAAAATTCCGCAAAGGTAATTTTTTTCAGAGGCAAGGAGATACTTCGCAGAAGATTAAAGGAGGAATACGGATATGAAATATGAATGCAGTATTGTAAAGGATGTGGTAACTCTTTATATGGACGGCGCTCTCAGCGGAAAAAGCAGAGAGAGCGTAGACGAGCACCTTTCCCTTTGCGGCTCATGCAGAAAGTTTTACAGCGAATACAAAAATGAGGAATCGGAGGCGGAAGCCGAATCGGACACAAAAAGCTTTCTTGATTTTTCAAAAAAGATAACCGATTACCGCAAGAATCAGCTTCTGCTTTTTGCCCTTGTGGCTTTGCTGTTTCTCCTTATGACCCGCCCGTGGTTCGGCTATGAGGGGATTAACGCCATAGACGGCTTCAGCGTTCTGGCTCAGCCCTTCGGAGCCTTGGGCGCGGCAGCCTTTATAGCCGCGGTTTTCTATGATTTTAAATCCTGCGGGAAGCGCATGGCGGTGGGCTTTGTCGGAATTGCCTGTGTGATTTTATCGGAAATATATTATTTTCTCACCATTCCTGCCGGCTCCTATGTCGGAATATCTTTTGGGCTTTTCGGAACGACAGTACCGTATTTTGCGGGAATAAGCTTTGAAAAAAGCCTTGAAGCCGTTACGGTATGGTTTTTTGCGGGACTTGCCGTAACGGTTCTCTCCGCCGTTTTCTTTTATCTCTTCTGCCGCAGAATAAAAAAGTGAATTTTATCTTTTCAGCCGCCGAAAACTAAAATTCGGCACACACCCCTGTCTCCCTTGTGTAAAGCAGGCTGAGCCTGCACGCATGACGCGCACCCGGTGACGGTAAAAATAACTATAAGTGCCCGCGAGCGCAAATTCGGCACTAACCCCCGTCTCCCTTATGTAAAGCAGGCTGAGCCTGCACGCATGACGCGCACCCGGTGACGGTAAAAATAACTATAAGTGCCCGCGAGCGCAAATTCGGCACTAACCCCCGTCTC
>CASDTR010000032.1 GCA_949283785.1 uncultured Oscillospiraceae bacterium | reverse complement strand
TAGGCAAAAAAGACAGCCGCTTTAGCGGCTGCCTGAGATTGTAATGCGGTGTCAAACTTTCAGTACCCCTTCCAGGGGTTAAGTCCGTAATAGCCCCTTTTAGGGGCTGTGCAAACCACCAGTTTACTGGTGGTTTTGATTGGCTTAAAGCCGACAAAAAAATTGTCATTTAAACAGAAATTATCTTACGATATAGGTCTATTTTGCACAAGATAACGGAATAAATTGGTAAAAGAAAATATTTTCCGAAAGTCCGAAGAAAGGCAACTTATCGAGTGATAACTCACTTTTAAAGGGAAATATCCATTATATTCTCCTAAAGCCGAAAAAATTACCGTCAAAACATATAAAATTTTCTTATGTAAATTAATTTTTTTAAACTTAACATTCATATCTTGTTCATTGACATGAAAGGGGGTTTTTGTTAAAATGGTTTCGAACTCAAAATAAGCAGTGAGCAGTTTATCGGCTGCGGGCACATACTGCAGCGGGTATGGGTATGTGCTTTTATGAAGGGTTACTGTACCCCTCTCCGAATGAGCGCTCACTCTAAAAGAAGGAGGAAACGATTGTGTTAACTAAAACCGATCCCAGAGCTGCCGCTTATGTAAATCTGTACGCAGTTTTGGGCGCATGCGAAAATCTCTGCGAGCTTGATCCGGCGGCGAGAGCGCTGCTTACGAACAAGAAGCCGCTTAAAGTAGCCTTCGAGGTAAAGGACGGCCCCGCCGCCACCCTTCTCTTCAAAAACGGCCGCTGCAGAATGGAAGACGGGGTTGCCCCTAACTGTGACATCAAGCTTCCCTTCTCATCCTGCGAAAAGTTCAACGGCCTGCTCGACGGCACCACGACACCCATTCCGTCCAAGGGATTTACCCACATCAAATTCCTTCTCAAGAGCTTCGTGCCTCTGACGGACCTTCTTGCAAAATACCTTCGTCCCTCCGAGGAGGATCTGAAGGACCCGAAATTCAAGGAGATAAGCACCATACTTACCCTCTACGTTGCGGGCGTCGCCATAGCGCAGATAGCCAATAACGACCAGAGCGGAAAGTTCAGCGCCAACCTTATCCCCGACGGCGACATCGCCATGAACGTCAAGGGCAGCGTGGGACTTACTCTCAGAGTAAAGAACCACAGGATCATCGCCCTTAAAAAGCGCTGCGACAATCCGAGAGCGGTCATGGAATTCTCCGGCATCGACGTTGCGGGCGACCTTCTTGCCGGCAAGCTCAGCGCAATGGCCTGCATCTGCGACGGCTCAATCGCAATGAGCGGTATGATCAACATGATAGACAACGCAAACAGAATACTGGACAGAGTAAGCCAGTACTTATCATAACAGGAGGCGCCAAGGATGAAGCTTTACAAGTTTGAAAAAAGCCATGAAATGTTTAAAAAGGCTTTTAACGTAATCCCCTCCGGTATTTACGGCCATCAGGGACCGTCGGAGGGCTGCTATATTCCCAACAACGTTTTCCCCATGTTCTCCGAGCACGCCAAGGGCAGCAAGTTCTGGGATCTTGACGGAAACGAGTTTATCGACTTTATGTGCGGCTACGGCCCCAACGTTCTGGGCTACTGCGACCCCGACGTAGACGCCGCCGCTCTCGAGCAGCTCAAGAAAGAGAACTGCGTTACTATCCCCTCTGCAAAGATGGTGGAGTTCGCAGAGCTCCTTGTTGATACAGTTGCCTGCGCCGACTGGGCATTTTTCGCCAAAAACGGCGGCGACGTAACGTCCCTTGCGGTTATGACGGCCCGCGCCGCCACAAGGCGCAAGAAGATTGTTTTCTTTAACGGCTATTACCACGGCGTCGCTCCCTGGACCCAGAAGCTCGACTATCCGGGTATCCTGGAAGAGGAAGTGGCCAACAATATCTACGTTGATTTCAACGACTATCCCGCACTCGAAAAGGTGTTCACCGAGTATAAGGGCGAAATAGCGGGACTTATCGCCACCCCCTACATGCACGGCAACTTCGTCGATAACTTCTTCCCCGACGAGGGCTACTGGCAGAAGGTACGCAAGCTCTGCGACGACCACGGCGTAGTTCTCATCATCGACGATGTTCGTGCAGGCTTCCGCCTTGACCTTGCAGGCTCCGACCACTTCTTCGGCTTTAAGGCGGACCTTATCTGCTTCTGCAAGGCCCTTGCAAACGGCTACAACGTCTCAGCCCTGTGCGGATGCGAGTCCCTCAAGGATGCGGTCAGCTCCCTTACTTATACGGGCAGCTACTGGATGAGCGCCGTTCCCTTTGCGGCGGGTATCGCCTGCATCAACAAGATGAAGAAGCTCAACACTCCCGCCATGTTCGACAAACTTGGAAGGGAGCTTACGGACGGCTTCGTAAAGGCCGCCGAGGAACACGGTTTCAAGCTTGTGGTATCGGGAGCTCCCTCCCTGTTCTACCTGAGAACCGCCAACGACGACTCCCTCATGCTCCACCAGCAATGGGTTGCCGAGTGCGTACAGAGAGGCATATTCATCACCTCCCACCACAACCACTTCATCAACGCATCCCTTACCCACGAGGAGATAAACCGCGCAATCGAAATTGCCGAGGACGCATACAAGGCCGTCAGGAAGAACAATCCCGACGCATAAAATCACGGGCATTGACGGAGAGAGGGAGCCCCTCTCTCCGGTTGGAATTATAAAAATTGAAATCATAAGGAGGTTTATTCAATATGCCACTCACCAAGCAGGAATGGCTTGACCTTGAAGCAAAAGCCAATCAGCTTCGCCACACTTGCCTTGACACCACTCTCTGCGCAGGCAGCGGACACATCGGCGGAAGCCTCAGCTCAATGGACATTCTTACAATTCTCTATTACAAGTACATGAGACTCAAGAAGGACGACCCCGACTGGGAGGACCGCGACCGCTTCATCCTCAGTAAGGGACATATCGGTATCGGCTATGCGGGACTTCTCTGCGATATGGGCTGGAACGACCCCGCTCAGCTTAAAACCTTCAACCTTACAAATTCAAAGATGGGAGTTCACCTTGACAGCAATAAGGTTAAGGGCGTAGACGCTTCCACAGGCTCCCTTGGCCACGGCCTTTCAATTGCCGTAGGTACGGCTCTTGCAGCGAGAGTACAGGGCAAGGATTATATGACTTTCTGCCTTCTGGGCGACGGCGAGTGCGACGAGGGCTCCAACTGGGAGGCGGCCATGTCGGCAGGTCAGTTCAAGACCACAAACATGATTTCCTTCGTAGACCGCAATCGTCTCATGATGGACGGCCCTACCGAGGACGAGATGAAGCTTGAGCCCTTCGCGGACAAGTGGAGAGCATTCGGCTTCGACGTTTACGAGGTTGACGGACACAACTTCAAGGAGCTTGCGGACGCTATCGACAAGGGCTACGCCGCAACGGAAAAGCCCGTTATGATAATCGCCAATACGGTAAAGGGCGCGGGCATCAGCTTTATGGAAAACAACTACAAGTGGCACTACGGCGCCATCGACCAGGACCTTCACGACCAGGCGGCAAAGGACCTTGATGAGTATTATAAAAAACGTGTTGAGCGCGTAGAAAGGGAGGCGAAGTAATCATGGCAGGAGGACTTGTTTACACAGCGGTAGGTTCAGAGGCAATGGCCACTGCGGAGTATTACGGAAAAGCGATGTGCGAACTGGGAAGAGAACATCCCGAGGTTGTCGCGCTTACAGCCGACCTTGCCGGTTCAACTAAAATAGGCGTTTTCGGAAAGGAATTCCCCGAGCGCTTCTTCGACGTAGGTATCGCCGAGCAGAATATGTTCGGTATCGCGGCAGGTATGGCTAAGGCAGGTCTTGTGCCCTTCGTATCCACAATGTCGGCTTTCGCCACAATGCGCGTTGCGGATCAGATCCACGCCGATATCTGCTATCAGAACATCAACGTTAAAATCATCGGCAGCCACGCGGGCACATCCTTCGGCCAGGCGGGCTCCACCCACCACGCCATTGTTGATATGGGATGCCTTCTCACATTCCCCAACATGACGTACATCTGCCCCGCAGACGGCATGGAGACGGTCAACGCGGTTCGCGCCGCCTATGAGACCCCCGGCCCCGTCTACATCCGCATCAACCGCGGATTTGACCGCATCCTCTACACCGATACCGAGTACGGCTTCCGGCTGGGAAAGGCCCATACGGTTCACGAGGGTACGGATATCACCGTTATCGCCTGCGGCTCCTGCGTATATCAGGCTCTTCAGGCGGCAAAATCACTTGAGGCAACAGACGGACTTAAAGTCAGAGTTCTCAACATGCATACCCTCAAGCCTCTCGATGTGGAAGCTGTTCAGAAGGCTATCGTCGATACACGCCGCATCATCACCGCCGAGGACCACAACGTAATCAACGGTCTCGGAACAGCCGTTGCGGACGTTATCGCCCAGTACGGTAAGGGCTGTGCCTTCAAGAAGCTCGGACATCCCGATAAATTTGCACCTATCGGTCTTCACGAGGATATTATGTCCATGGTCGGCATCGACGCCAACGGCATCATCGACGCTGTCCGTGAGGTTATGCATAAGGACTTTGAAGAGGACGATTCATGGGATGACGAGGTGTAATATATGGCAGTTACAAAAGAAGATATTTATTCGAGTAAAATATTTCTCAACTGCGCCCTCCCTCTGGCCAAGGTAATCGCTACGGATATACCGTCCCTTGGGGCAAAGTTCAAAAACACCCATGCGGTAGTCCAGGTCAGCGCTCTTGACCCCGACGCGCCCGAGGGAAAGGTTGCAACTCATTTTGTCATCAACGGCCTTGACGACTGGCAGGTACACGCCGGCCGCGTTGACCGTGACCCTCATGTGGAGCTTCAGTTTAAGAACATCCCCGCCCTTAATAAATTCTTTAAGGGCAAGATGGGACCCGACTGTATTCCGAAAATCAAGGTCAAGAAGGCAAAATATGTGTCCACCCTTGTTTCGATAGTGCAGGTGCTTCTCAAGATGTCGGCGGTTCTGGGAGCCAAAGAGCCCCCCACGGACCCCGATATGAAAAAGCTCACATGCAAGTGCTACTTCTATCTTATAACCAGCGGTATCAGCCAGCTCAACAAGGCGGGCCACGAGGAGATAAAGAACTGGACCACTCCCAGCCCCGACCGCGTTTACGCCATGGCTATCGACTGCGATCCCGACTGCTCCGCTTATATCCGCATCAAGGCGGGCAAATCCAAGGCGGGAAGAGGCGCCTACAAGCGTTCGCTGCCCTTCTTCCTTATGCGCTTCCCCAACTATGACGACGCCATGGGCATCCTTTTCGGAACCGCCGACATGCTCGACTCCCTCAAGGAGGGCAAGCTCATTCTTGACGGTGCTCCCGAGTTTGCCGGTCAGATAGGCAACTTCATGCTTGAGGTAGCGGCTCTCGCTAAGGGCTGAGATAATTCTTAAAACGGAGACATTGCATGAGTAATTCAAAGAATACGGCAACTTCCCCGTTTAAATCCACTACGGCGGAAAGAAGGCGCCGGGTATTTGATGCGGCAATAAACGAATTTGCCTCCAAGGGCTTCAACGCGGCGAACATAAACACCATAGCCAAAGCGGCGGGTATCAGCATAGGCTCAATGTACAGCTATTTTGAGTCGAAGGAAGACCTGTTCCTGGCGGTTATGGATCACTGTCTCGAGATGATGTATAAGCTGCTTTCGGGGGTGGATACCACTAAGGGCGTAGTCAGCGCCTTTGAGGAAATGCTTCGCCTTGCAAGGGATTCCGCCTTGGAGTATCCGCAGATGCATCAGATATATCTTGACTGTTCGTCCCAGAGCCTGCGCAGCCTTTCCGAAAGGATATCGGATAATGCTGAGGCGGTGACTGTACGGCTTTACCGTGAAATTCTCGGTTACGACAAGGCCATCGGCAGAGTGCGCAAGGACCTTGATGTCAACGCGACGGCTTTCATGCTCGACAATCTTGTGATGATGTATCAGTTTTCTTTTGCTTCGGGATACTATGCGGAGCGTAAAAAGCTGTTTATCGGCAGCAGGGAACTGGGCAACAGCGATGAGCTTATAGAGTCAATGACCGATTTCGTGCGCAGAGCCGTGGAACCGTCGCAGCCGCAGACATAAAACCAAACAAATAAGATCAGTACGCCCCCGTGAGGAGACTCACGGGGGCGTGAAGTTTTTGCAGGGCATCGAATCGGCGGACAAGTCCGCTTTTGAGCCGCACACTCACCATGTGCTGCAAATGAGAAAACTGCCTGCGCTTTAATCGGAGTAAATACGCAGACAGTTATAGTTGCTTTTCGCCGTCAGTTCGTGTGCGACTTGGGTGCAGCGTCACGCTGCCAGGCTCAGCCTGCTGCGACTTGGGTGCAGGTTTAACCTGCCGCCTATGCTGTTGTTTTGTGTAATCTTAACCGCAGGCAATTGTACTTTTGTGCGCTGTATCTGAACGTGCGAATTATTTGCAGGTTTAACCTGCCGCCTATGCTGTTGTTTAGTGTAATCTTAACCGCAGGCAATTGTACTTTTGTGCGCTGTATCTGAACGTGCGGATTATTTGCAGGTTTAACCTGCGCCGCCTATGCCGCGGCACCGCACTTACTTTTGTCCGAAGCGACAAAAGTAAGCAAAAACGCTTTTTTCTTGTCAAACCACCGTCCCGTTATCAGCGCAAAGTTTACTTTCTGCTGAACGCCCTCCGACGGCAGTCTGAAAGGCTTACATATCACCTTCAAAGCGTAAACGCTTTATTACCAACGAATTCTTTTTTCTTGCCGTCGGGTGATGTTTGATATAATAAAAAAGTTTTATTTTGCTCTTTGGTTTGTTTATTTAATCGCGGGAATCTATATTTATTGTCCGCCGTAATTCAGTGCGCGGTTTGCCTGCAAGCTCAGCTTGCTGCGCGTCACGCTGCCAGGCTCAGCCTGCCCGCGGCGGACATATCCTCATTCAGTCCGCGCGGCAAGTCGCATCAGGCAAAAAATGTCCGCAAGTTAAAATTCAGCGCTCACCACTGTCTCCCTCTATATAAGGGAAATATGGGCGCCGAATCTCAGCTCGCGGGATTTTTGACTTCACTTTTATTTTTATTTTTTCAAAACCCTGCCTCACAAAATCACCGACGGGGTTTTCCTGTACGCCGAAGGGGAGAGTCCGTAGGCCTTCTTGAAGGCAATGCAGAAGTGGAACTGGCTGGAATATCCCAGCATGTCGGAGATTTCACCCACCGAAAGAGTCGGGTCCTTTAAGAGCTCTCTGGCTTTCCCGAGACGCACCTTCTGTATGTAGGCGTTGGGGGAGGAGCCCGTTTCCTGCGAAAATATTTTCCTGAACATTCTCTCTGAAAGGTGGAGTTTTTCCGCAAGCTCTGCAACGCCAACGCTGTCCGAGTGCCCCTTTATGTATTCAATTGTCTCGCAAATCTCGGCGTGGTAGGGCGTTACGGGGTTTTTGTTCTTTAAATATCTGTCCGCCGTTTCGAGGTAATACAGGGCGAAAACGCCGCTGCAAAAAGAGGAAAAAAGCCTTTCGTCCCACTCCCTTTCATCGAAGAGCTTTGAGAGCAGCTCCGTTTCCTCGGGAGCGAATGGCACCGTGTAGAGGGTCTTTTTTTCAAAGACGGGAGGCGCCGAGGAAGAGTTGAAGCGCATAATCCAGCAGGCGCACGGTGACGAAATATCGACGAAATCCTTGCTGTCCGCCAGAAGCAGGCTCCCCGCCTGTGCGGAAAATTCGGCGGATTTAAGAATTATAACAATGCTGCCTTCGATTATTCTTATAAGTATGTAATCGGCTTTCACAGGCTGAGCCGCGCTGTTCGTTTTGGCGGCCTGATATGTGTCGCCGTTGAATATTTCAGCAAGCCGCGGGGAAAACTCAGTTCCGCCGTCGGGGGGATTCAGGTATTTTTTCAAATTATCCACCTCACACATAAAATTATATCACACCGTAAAAAAAAATCAAACAAATCGGTCCGTAATGTATATAAATCATGCCGAAAAAGATATGTTTCTTTTTTCCCGTTTCTGTATAATAAAAATATAACGGAAAGGAGATGCGGTTTATGGAGAGGATTTATACCGAGGGGCTGAAATTCAGGGATGAGAAGGGCAGAGAGTGCATATTCAACGGCATAAATCTTGTGAATAAGGGAAAGCCGACATTATCCGGTGACAGGAAATACAAATTCAAATGGGATGAGGACACCCTGCGTGAGATAAAGGAGCTGGGCTTTAACCTCATAAGGCTGGGCGTCATCTGGGACGCGGTTGAGCCTGAGCCGGGAGTCTACGACGAGGAGTATCTCGGCGAGATAGAAAAAATAGTAAAATACTGCGAAAAGTACGGGATTTACTTTTTCATAGACATACATCAGGATCTTTACGGTCCCAAGAGCGGCCTCGGGGACGGCGCTCCGTACTGGGCGTGCCTTACGGGTGACGAGCAGTTCAAAAAGGCGGCCTTTATCTGGGCCGAGGGATATTTCTACGGCAGGGCGGTGCAGAAATCCTTTGACGCCTTCTGGAGAAACGAAAAGGTAAACGGCAAGGGCCTTCAGGACTACTACTGCGATATGCTCAGGCATGTGGCCGAAAGATTTTCAAAGAGCCCTGCCTATTTCGGCTTTGACCTTATGAACGAGCCATATCCCGGAACCTCGGGAGGCAAGGTATTCACAACTCTTATAGAGACGGCGGTGAAAATGGCGGAGCAAAGGGCGGGCAGAGCTTCGAGAAAATTTGAGCTCTCCTCCTGCTTCGATAAGGGCAGGGAGAAATCGGGCTTTTTCAGGCTCATAGGAAAAACCGCCGCGCGGGTTGCGAGTCCCGCGAAGCTTGCGGCGCTCAGGGAGATACTGTCCCGAAAGGAGCTTTTCCACGAGGCGGTGCTCTCCTGCGAGGACATTATCAGGGATTTCGACGTAAATTACTATTCTCCCTTTATCAATAAAGGGGCGGCGGCAATCAGAGAGGTGACGGATAAGGGAATAATCCTTATGGAAAACTCCTATTATTCAAATCTCGGCATACCCTACAGCGCTCCGCCCGTTGAGGTGAACGGCAAAAGGGAAGCTCAGCTTGCCTTCGCCCCTCACGGCTACGACCTGCTGGTTGACTCCCCCCTCTACAAATACGCCAGCAACGAAAGGGCGGATTCGATTTTTGAGGAGCACATGAGAAGCCAGCAGCGCCTTCAGGTGCCCGTTGTGGTGGGCGAATGGGGCGGCTTTACGGGCGGAACCGAGTGGATAGGCCACATAGACCACCTTATTGAGTTTTTCAACCGCAACAACTGGAGCAGCGTCTACTGGGCCTACGACAAAAAGATTTTGAAATCCCCCGTCATAGAATCACTTTCGAGGCCCTATCCTCAGCGGACCAACGGCGATCTTATCTCTTTTGCCTACAGCAGGGACGACAAGCTCTTTGTCATGGAGTTCGTCCAGAACGAGGATAACGACGAGGCCACTGTGATCTTCCTTCACGGCAGGCCGAAGGATATCGAAACCGACTGCCGCCGAGAGATAGAGAGTTATCCCTTTGCAAAAACGGGGATTGTGCGCCTTTACGGAAAAAAGGGCAGACATAAAGTGAAGATACGCTTTTAAGCAGCGCACCGAATTATACGAATTATAGTAAAAACGATTATAAGTGCCCGCGACGGGCAGGTTAAACCTGCAAATAATCCGCACGCTCAGATACAGCGCACGAAAGTATAAGCGCCTGCGGTTAAGATTACATCAAACAACGGCACAGACGACAAAGCTGCTCCTTTGGCTATGTGCGGGTAAGGAGCACAGACTTTAAAGTAATACTTCTATAAAAAACCGAGAAAACAAAAAGTTATCGCGTGTTTATTTGTACTTTTGTCCATGGAGGCAAAAGCACAAAAAATGCATTTGAACGCGCCTTGAGGGTTTTCGCTCTGAGTTTATATGCCTTTAGAAAGTGTCTCGGTAAATCGTCGGCAGGCTGAGCCTGCACGCATGTTGCGCACCGAATTACGGTAAAAACAGCTGTAAATGCCCGCAAATTTACTCTGATTAAACCGCAGGCATTTTTCTTATTTTCAGCACATAATTAAATGTGCGAAATGCAAGCGGACTTGTCCGCCTCGCTCTCCGACATGGTAGGCGTAACGCGAAAAGCCGTAAGGTGCCCGACTGCATCCTCTCATTTGTGGCGGGTGAGCAAGGAGTAAGTTTTTCGCTTTTAAACAGAAGGTTTTGCTTTCTGTTTGCAGCTATTTCTTAGAAAACCAGAGTGCAAAATAAAACTCAATTATTACAACCAACATCACCCGACGGCCAGAAAGAAGAATTCGTTAGTAATAATGAAGCCTTTTCGCGGGCACTTATATTTATTGTCCGCTGTCATTCAGTGCGCGACATGGATGCAAGCTCAGCTTGCCGCGAATTGGGAGCGGACGTGTCCGCCGCGGGCAGGTATATTTATTGTCCGCCGTAACTCAGTGCGCGGAATGGGTGCAGCGTCACGCTGCCGGGCTCAGCTTGCCAGCTCCCGATTTATACAATCGGGAGTTTTTCTTTACAATAAATTAACAATGTATAAACATATGAGGCAATCTTTTGAATTGACTTAGAGGGACGGATGTAATATTATATTAAGGATAAGTTAAAGTAGATTTTGGGTGATGAATATGAAAGCGAAAGAAAAAATGCAGCAGGCTGCTGTCGGCGTTTTAGTTGACAGAATCCTTAAATATATCGACAGGGATCCCGAGAAAAATTTTCTCAAAATAGTGGATACGGTGACGACTCTCGGCGGACGTGTGTTCCCTAAGAAGTACGTTGAAGCTATCAGGCAGGGAGCGAGAGATCCCGAAAACGTATGGAGGCAGTTCGGCCTTAACATAATTAAGGATACGGACCACGACACACTGAAAAAGGTGGGTATCGCCCTCGGTCTCGGAGCGGGATTTACGGGCACCAAGGCGGTGCGTGAGAACAGGGAGAAATACGGCTGCAACATTCCGTGGATAATCCTCTTCGACCCCACCAGCGCCTGCAACTTAAAGTGCAAGGGCTGCTGGTCAGCGGAATACGGCCACAAGCAGAGCCTTTCAAACGAGGAGATGGCGAGCATTGTCTCCCAGGGCAAGGCCATGGGTACCCATGTTTATATGCTTACGGGCGGAGAGCCCCTTATACGCAAGGACGATATTATCGAGCTTTGCGAAAACAATCCCGACTGCGTGTTCCTAGCCTACACCAACGCCACCCTTGTGGACCAGAAATTCTGCGAAGATATGAAGAGAGTGGGTAACCTTTCCCTTGCCATAAGCATTGAGGGAACCGAGGAGACCAACGACGCCCGCAGAGGCGAAGGAGTTTACCAGAAGAGCATCGCGGCCATGGATCTTCTCAAGAAAAACGGCTGCATCTTCGGTATGTCCGTTTGCTATACGAGCGCAAATGTCGATACGGTGACTTCCGAGGAGTTTATCGACCTTATGATTTCCAAGGGCGTAAAATTCGGATTTTACTTTAACTATATGCCCGTGGGCAGCGGAGCCGTGCCCGAGCTCATACCCACTCCCGCCCAGAGAGAGCATATGTACGCCTGGATGAAGCAGATGAGGGATCCTCACAAGGGCAAGCCCATATTTGTATTCGATTTCCAGGACGACGCCGAATATGTGGGCGGCTGCATAGCGGGCGGCAGAAACTATTTCCATATTAACTCCGCGGGAGACATAGAGCCCTGCGTATTTATCCACTATTCCGACTCAAACATCAGGACCCATACCCTTATAGAGGCCCTTAAAAATCCTCTTTTCCAGGCATACTACAAGAACCAGCCCTTTAACGACAATCATCTCAGACCTTGTCCCATGCTTGAGAACCCCGAGTATCTCAGGAAAATGGTCAAGGAGACGGGGGCCAAGTCTACAGATCTTGTGTGCCCCGAGGAAGTGGATGTGCTGTGCGCCAAATGCGAAAAATTTGCCAAGGCGTGGGCTCCCGAAGCAGAGAGGATTTGGGCGTCAAGGCCTCATCCCAAGCCAAAGACCCAGTATTACCGCGATACCCCCGAGGGAAGGGCGGAGGCGGCCGCAAAGGCTGCCGCAGAGCAGGAAGAGAGCTGATTCTGAATTTTATGCGGCGTAATAACCAGAAGAGGTGATTGGCTTGAACAACAATCAAAACGGATATTACGGTTCCGAAAATAACGGGAACGGATACGGTTATAATAATCCGGGAGGCAATTCCGGAGGATACGGATACAACTATAACAGCGGAAATTACGGCACCAATCAGCCCCAATACGGCTACGGCGGAGGTTACCGTCCCAGCCCGGGCTACATGAAGATAGAAACGCCTAGGATGAAGAGGGAAAGGGCAGGTATAAGGACCATAAGCATCTGGTCCGGAATCGGGGTATTGCTGGCCTTTGTGGTGAGCTTCCTGCTGAGCCTTGCGGGATATATCCCCGGCTTCAGGGAAGCCTACAATTCCAGCGAGCTTTTTGAGATCGGTTATGATATACTTACCTCACTGCTGTTTATAGGGGTGCCGTTTATCATAAGCTGCTATGCTCTTAGAAAGAGAACCGCCTTTGCGCTGCCCTATTGCAGGCCCCACAATAAGCGCTCCTTTGGCCTGCTTATCGTAATGGGCATAACAGGCTCATTTCTGGCGAACTATGTGGTGGTAATTCTCGCGGCTATCCTCAGCGCGGGGGGCCTCGAAATGGTTTCTCCCGACTATTCGTCTCCCGAGACGGTGCTCGGAAAGATACTTTATATCATATATATTTCCGTTGTCCCCGCTATGACCGAGGAATTCGCTTTCAGAGGGGTCATAATGCAGCCCCTTAGAAAATACGGCGATAAATTTGCAATAGTTATGTCGGCCCTCGTTTTCGGACTTATGCACGGCAACGCCGTGCAGGCGGTGTTCGCCTTTATCGTGGGCATCGTAATCGGCTACGCGGTAGTTGTCACGGGCTCCATGTGGACGGGTATAATAATCCACTTTTTCAACAATTTCGTATCTGCGGTGCTGGACGTTGCGAGCAGCAATATGAGTGATGCGACTTTCAATATGGTGTATATCCTCTATTCGATTTTCCTTATAGCCGCAGGACTTATCTGTACCGTTTTGTATTTTTCAACAAAGGACAGAGTGCGCATACCCGTTGCGGGAACGGAGCTTTCCGAAAGAAAGAAGAGGAAGATATTTATCGGCACCCCGCCTCTGCTGGCGGCGCTGTTCCTGATGATTTTGTCCACTCTCCAGTCCTTCAAGCTTACATGAGGCCGAAATGGAGCAGGACGGAATTTTTATGGAAGCGGCCCTGAACCTTGCCCGCCTCTCCGCTCTTGAAGGGGAGGTTCCCGTGGGAGCCGTAGTTGTAAGAAACGGCGAGATAGTGGGCGAGGGCAGAAACCGCAGGGAGAAAGATAAAAGCGCCACGGCCCATGCGGAAATCGAGGCCATAGAGAACGCCTGCCGTAATTTAGGCGGCTGGCGGCTGTGGGAATGTGAAATCTATGTGACGCTGGAGCCCTGTCCCATGTGCGCGGGAGCCATAATTAACTCACGCATAAGGCGTGTGATTTTCGGAGCCTACGACCCCAAGGCGGGCTCGTGCGGCTCGGTTATAAATCTTTTTGAGCTACCCTATAACCATAAGCCACCCGTTGAGGGAGGATTTATGGAGGAAGAGTGTTCGGGGCTGCTTAAAGACTTCTTTTCCCGTATGCGTGAAAGCCGCAAGGGCAGGGAGAAATGGCAGCCGAAAAAATGAGACAACAAAAGCCGAAAGGCGTTTAGAAAGAGATGAGCAAAATGAGTGAAGAGACAAAATCATCATGTTCGGGGGATTGTTCAAGCTGTTCCGCAAACTGCGACAAGCGCGACTTTATGGCGCCCCCAAATCAGTACAGTCAGGTAAAGCATGTAATAGGCGTTGTGAGCGGCAAGGGAGGCGTAGGCAAATCTCTTGTAACTTCAATGCTGGCCTGCGCCGTGCAGAATATGGGAAAGCAGACCGCCGTCCTTGACGCGGACGTTACGGGCCCGTCGGTACCGATGGCTTTCGGTATCCATGATAAAGCCGTAGGCAACGAAATGGGACTTATGCCAAGTGAGAGCAAAACGGGCATAAAGGTCATGTCCATAAATCTCCTTCTCGAAAAGGATGACCAGCCCGTTGTCTGGAGAGGTCCCGTCATTTCGGGAGTTATAAAGCAGTTCTGGAGCGACGTTGTGTGGGGCGAGGTTGATTACATGTTTGTGGATATGCCTCCCGGAACAGGAGACGTGCCCCTGACAGTGTTACAGTCCCTTCCCGTTGACGGCATCGTAGTTGTCACAACTCCCCAGGACCTTGTGACGATGATAGTCAAAAAGGCGTACAACATGGCTCAGATGATGGATGTGCCTGTTCTCGGAATCGTAGAAAACATGAGCGGCTTTGTCTGCCCCGACTGCGGCAAGGAGCACGCAATTTTCGGCGAGAGCAAGGTGCAGCAGGTTGCGGACGCTCTGGGAGTGCCCGTACTTGCGAAGCTTCCACTGAATCCTCAGAATGCCGCTCTTGTGGATAAGGGAGCCGTTGAGCTTGCCGAAGCGCCTCAGATAAACGAGGCCGCAAAGAAGATCATGGAGATTCTCGGCTGAGAAAATTAAAAATAAATATAAAAGCAAGCAAAGCTGTTTATAAAAAACGTCCCTTCCCGAAACGGGAAGGGGCGTAAACTTTTATACGTTATATTCGCATTTCAGCTTTCTTCATACCCGCCGTATATGAGGGCGGCTTTTCTCATAAACTCCATGACGGATTCAAGGCGCTCCTTTTCCTCCTTGCCGAAAGCGGCCTGTGAAAAGGCGGGGGAAGCGATAAGGGCGCTTTTGTTTTTAAATCCCGAAAAGAATTTGAGAATACCCGCCGACGAGGGGTCCGAGGATTTTTTAAGTCCCGCGCAGGAATCGTTTATCACCTGCTGCCACTTCTGCTCCGACCCGGGGGCCGACACCGCCGACACAGGGAAGGGGGCGTCTATATCCGCCGCTATAAGGGCCGTATCTCCGCCGAAGGGAAATTCCTCCCGCAGGGTCTTTGCGGCGGCGGCCATTCCGGGCTTTCCCCCTTCGCTTATAACGCAGTAAACCTGAGTGTCGTCAAAGCGTATGCCCTCCTCCGCAAGGCTTCTCAAAACTCCGTCAAGGCAGAAGCAGGAGGAGGTTCCCGATTTCTCCGCTCTTTCCCGCTTGTTCCACATTATGAGGGAAACAGTGTAGAAAATTATAAACAGGGGCAGGAAGGGGGCCGCTCTGAAGCTGAAATCCCCGAAGCCTTCCGCGGCTCCGATTATGACCGTTATGAGGGAAAACACGGCTCCGAAAGCTGAAACAGCCAGACACGTTACGAAAATCCTGTCGGACAGGGAGGAGTGCTTTTTCTCCTTCTCTCCTCCCGAGGAACAGACAAGTATGAGCCTTTTCTTTGCTTCATTTTTGCAGTCCCTTATTCCCACAACGGTGTGAAGGCTTTCGGTAACGGTGAAAAGGCCTTTGAGTCCGTCACCGCGGTATACGGCAGCCAGAGCGAGGAGGATGAAGATAGGGAACAGCAGGGCGAGGGCGGCACCGATTTTTTGGGAGCCTCTCGTAATGAAGGGCACAAGAGATAAAAAGGAAAATATCATAAAAACTATAACGGAGCCTGCCTGTGAGATGCTGCATATTATGTCTTTTTCATGGTGTCCGACGCTGTCGCACCACTGGGAGAGCTCACGGGAGAAGTATTTATAAAATTCCGGCCCGCGGCTTTTGCCGGAGCCGGAATTTTCGGTTTTATTCTCGGTGTGCTTTATCCCTTTGAGTACGAAGTCGGTAATCTGCGGGGATATGCTCATATTATTTCACCGTCAAATCAATAATTTTCCTGAAGGCCTTTTTCATCAAAGAGGAACGCGGCCTCAAGGGCTATGTGAAGTCCTGCCTGCATTGTCTTTGAGTCAAGGTTGTCCGCCGTGTCCGTTCTGGTGTGGTAGTAGCGGGCGGGGGCGGGGTCCATGGAGGCGAGGGTGGCGGCGGGGATGCCCGCCTGAGAAACCGCCGCTGCGTCTGATGAGCCGAAGAAAACGCTCTTGTAGGGCAGGTCAAGTCCCGCTTCCTTGGCGGCGGTTTTAAGAAGGGCGCAGACTCTCGGGTCGTTCTTGACGGTGCCCGTCATGTCTCTGCTGTAAACCGCCAGATATTCGAAATCGCGGAAAGTCTCGAGGCCGATAAAGGCGGTTTCAATCTCCTGACACTCTTTGAGGTGCTTCTTTGAGTAAGCCTTTGCGCCTCTCAGGCCCGCTTCCTCGGAGCCTGTGAGCACTGCGCGGACCTCTGTGTTTTCAAAACGGATGTCGTTATCGGCCATGAACTTGAGTACGGCCATTGAGCCCACAACGCCCGTCAGGTTATCGTTAGCGCCGTCAACTACCAGCTTCCAGTTTGTGAAGAAGAGGACGATGACGCCTACGGGGATAAGGAAATACTGAATTGTGCCGAGGGTTTTGGCAAAGCCGTCAACGGGGGCGGCGAATACGCTGCCCTGAGCCACGGCTATAATCGAGCTTACAATAGCGAAAATAAGGCTTGCGAAGCCGATTACGATAACCGTCGTAAGGAGTTTCGCTCCGCCCAGGTGGGTGAAATACCACTCGTGGGCCGCGTCGCAGTGACCTGAGAAAACTATGCGGCGCTTTACCTCGCCTTTGGGCTTTCTCACGGCGACGACATTGGCCGAGGTCTTTTTGGGGAAGAAGGGGTCAATGAACTGCTTATACATAAGGAACTCCATAATTACGCTCAGCCCGCACAGGAGCAGGATTATCATGGAGATAAGGGGAGATACGAAATTGTAAAGGAATACCGATACAATAAGACCGATGCCGCAGATGATGACCCAGGCCATAAACGCTGCGGGGTGGAGAGTAAACTCTTCGATCGACACATCGTCTGCCCAATCCTGAAGACGGGTTGCCATATACTCCTGCGCCTGGCGTTCGCCCTTAGAGCCCGAGCCACGCTTGTCGAAATTTGAGCAGATGTGCTTAATTTCACGCAGGCAGTAATTGGTGTTTTCTTTCAGCTTTGAGCTGAAATTTTTTGTGCTTTCGCTTGCTTTCATTTTTTCACTCTCTTTCCTCTGCGTTAAGCAGATATTATCGTAAGCATTATATCAAAATAAGGAATTTGTGTCGAGATATAATAAACAATTTGTAAATTAAATCGTTTACAAATTAAAAATCAAATCTCGTAATCCACGGCGCTCCTGCCTTCGCGCACCAGCTTTACAAAGGCGGAAATCTCCTTGTGGGCAGGGTGTACCGTATAGGAGGCCACATCCTCGAGGGAGTCAAATTCGCTTATGAGCACCGCGTCGAAGTTGGTGTCCTTGGGGTTTATGTTTTTCCTAACCTCCATTTTTCTGATATAGGGTATCTTTTCGGGAAGGGCTTCCAGCATGGCTTTGACCTTTGCGATATTCTCATCCTTTGTGCAGCCCTCGGCGGTTTCCCTGAATTTCCACATTACTATGTGCTTTATCATATTTTGATTTTCCTCACTTCCAGATTTCGTCACATTTGAGCATCCTTGAGAAAAGGGAATCGAGAACCATTGTAAGGGAGTCCTCGGCTCTGTCGTTCATCTCGCGGTAGCTGTCGGAGGCGGCGTCTCCCGCGTCGTCGGATATCTTTCTCAGGGACAGCATGGGCACCTTCGCCTTATGGCAGACGGAGGCGATGGCGGCGGTCTCCATATCGAAGGCGCAGATGCCGAAGGTTTCGAGGAAGAATTTTTTCTTTTCCTCGTCGGCCAGGAAGAGGTCTCCCGTGCCGAGTCTTCCCGTCTTGATGCCTTTGCTCTGTGTCACGAGCTCCAGCAGGGTTTTGTCGGCTTCGTATACGAAATCCTGTCCCGGCTTTTCCCCTAATTTAAGGCCGAGGGGGGTGAGGTCGAAGTCGCACTCGATGTAGCTTTCTCCCGCTACGAAATCCTCTTTTCTCAGGCCCGTCACGGCGCCCGAAAGGCCCGCGTTGAGTATGAAATCGGCTTTGTCGTCGCTTATGAGGAAGGATACGCAGCTTGCGGCGTTTACTTTGCCTATGCCGCACTCGACGCCTATTATTTTTAAGGCGCGGCCGTTTTCCGAAAGGGTAAATTCGATGGACTTGTTGCCTCTGCGCTCTTCGGAAACAAAATTTTTATTTTTCGCGTATTTTTCAAATGGAAGGTATTCCATTGAATCCGCAAAGGCTATTCCGACAGTTTTTGTCACTTTAATCAGCTCCTCAGTGATAAAATAGTTGATATTATTTAAATAGATTATACGATTGAGCCGCCTCTTAGTCAATGCGCCGAGTTTCTCAAAAGCCCATTTCGCATAGTATGGAAAGGGGAGAAAACAAGCGCATTGCAGCGGGGTGGACACCTGTCCCATGAGAAGCCCCGCTTTCCGTAAAAGGGCTCTGCGCTCAATAAAGGCGTGGGGCTGAGCCTCGCGCCTTTCGATTTTGTACTGTGCGGCTTTACGCTTCATATGTTTTTACATATAAATTCCGCCGCCCAATCTCCCGCTGCTGACGAAGCGGGAAAAATGTGGTATAATATGGTATGTTTAAGCTAAGGGATAATGAAATCGAAACGAAGGTTTCTTTTTGCAGTTCAATGTGTTATTAAACCGACATGATCTCGGAAGTGAAAATATGAGCCCAAAGCTAAGCCGTGAAAATATTAAAAATATAACCGAGAGCTTTTATTCAAAGTTCTGCGGAACAGATATTTCTGCCCTGTCGAAGGGAGCATATTTCGTAAGCTCTAAAGGTATTTGTCCGCAGTGGGATTGTGCCTATGAAAATAATGCGTCCGCCAAGTTGGCAGAAGCCGTCGGGTACAGGGAATACGCTCTGGCGTATATTCTTGAAGAGTAAGCGCAGATTACGGCATTAAATCTTAATTTATATTATAATAAATTTTTGAAAGGAGCCTTATTATGGACGTACAAAAGGGCGATATACTGGAAATGAAAAAAAATCACCCCTGCGGCGGCAACAGGTTTCTGGTGCTGCGTTCGGGCATGGATTTTAAAATCCGCTGTGAAAAGTGCGGCCGTGAGGTGATGGTGCCCCGCGTGAAGGCGGAGAGAAACATTAAGAAGATAATACGAGGCGCCGAGGATTAGCCTTTCGGTCTGATTTGAATACATAAATTCGGAAATCGGAAAGCGAAAGGAAAATTGAAATGTTTGAAAAGCTCAGTGCAGTTGAAAAGAAATTTGAAGAGATAAACGAAAAGCTCTGCGACGTGGAGGTGGTGTCCGATATAGAGCAGTACACCGCTTTGATGAAGGAGCTCAAAAATTTAACGCCCGTTGTGGAAAAATTCCGCGAATACAAAAAGCTCAGGGAGAGCCATGACGAGGCCAAAGCCCTTCTTGACGAGGGCGGCCTCGAAAAGGATTTCCGCGAGATGGTACAGCAGGAATATGAAGAGTCGGGGGAGAATATGGAGAAGGCGGAGCAGGAGCTCAAAATCCTGCTGCTTCCCAAAGACCCCAACGACGACAGGAACGTCATAGTCGAAATACGAGGCGGAGCGGGAGGAGAAGAGGCGGCCCTCTTTGCAGGCACCCTTTTCAGAATGTACTCCATGTACGCCGAGACAAAGGGCTGGAAGCCCGAAATACTTTCCTCAAGCCCCACGGAGCTGGGCGGATTCAAAGAAATCAGCTTTATGATAGAGGGCGAGGGGGCTTATTCCCGCTTTAAATTTGAGAGCGGAGTCCACCGTGTTCAGCGAGTACCCGAAACGGAGAGCCAGGGCAGGATACACACCTCCACCGTGACCGTGGCGGTGCTCCCCGAGGCTCAGGAGGTGGACGTTGAGATTAACCCCGCCGATTTGCAGATAGACACCTACCGTTCGGGAGGAGCGGGCGGACAGCATGTCAACAAAACCGAGTCGGCTATCAGGATAACCCATATCCCCACGGGCACTGTAGTCGAGTGTCAGGACGAGCGAAGCCAGTACAAAAACAAGGACAGGGCCATGAAGATACTCCGTTCCAGGATACTTGAGGCGGAGCAGGAAAAGCAGAACGCGGAGATAGCGGGAGCAAGACGCCTTCAGGTGGGCACGGGCGACAGGAGCGAAAGGATACGCACCTATAACTATCCCCAGGGCAGAGTCAGCGACCACAGAATAGGCCTTACCCTTTACCGCCTTGAGGCCATACTCAACGGGGACCTTGACGAGCTTATCGACGCCCTTATAACGGCGGAGACGGCGGAAAAGCTGAAGGCACAGTAAAAGCAGGTGATTTTTTGAATACACTTTATTTAAAAAGCGGAAAAGACGAGGATTACGACAAAGCGGCACAAATCCTTAAAAGGGGAGGTCTTGTGGCGATACCTACGGAGACGGTCTACGGCCTTGCGGCAAACGCCCTTAACGGGGAAGCCGTAAAGAAGATATTCGCCGCAAAGGGAAGGCCGGGGGACAATCCCCTCATAGTCCACATAAGCTCCATGGAGGAGCTCTGTCCACTTGTGGAGGAGGTCCCCGAAAAGGCGAAAATACTTGCGGAAAAATTCTGGCCGGGCCCACTTACGATGATATTTAAGAAGTCCGCCCTTATTCCCGACGAGGTGAGCGCGGGACTTGAGACCGTGGCCGTGAGAATGCCCTCACACAAGGACGCGCGGGAGATAATAAAGCGAAGCGCACTCCCCCTTGCGGCGCCCTCGGCCAACACCTCGGGCAGGCCCAGCCCCACTAACGCAAAGCGGGTTCTGGAGGATATGGAGGGAAAAATAGACGCGGTGTTCGACGGCGGAAGCTGCGAATACGGCGTTGAATCGACGGTCATCACTCTTGTGGGAGAGGTGCCCACCCTGCTGCGCCCCGGCGGAATCACTTATAATCAGCTTCGCGAAGTTTTAGGCGAGGTGAACATGGACAAGGGTGTTTTGAATCCCGTGGACGACAGCCGAAAAGTGGCCTCTCCGGGAATGAAGTACAAGCACTACGCCCCGAAGGCCCATGTGACAATTGTAAAGGGCAGCTTTGAGGGATTTAAAAAATACGCGGAAGAGCACTCTGAGGACGGCTGCGCCGTAATGTGCTTTGAGGGAGAGGAAGAATACTTTTCCCTTCCCTGCGTCACCTACGGCGCCGAAAAAGATCACCTTTCCCAGTCCAGAAGGATTTTCGAGGCTCTCAGGGAGACCGACGCCATCGGGGCCAGGAGGGTCTACGCCAGATGTCCCTCAACGGACGAAATCGGACTTGCCGTGCTCAACAGACTTTTGAGAGCGGCGGCCTTCGAGGTGATTGAGGTTGAATAATTCACAATTGGGAATTATAATCGGACTTACGGGCCAGACGGGAGCGGGCAAAACCAGCGTGGGGCAGCTTCTCTCCGCCGAGGGTTGCGAGATAATAGACACCGATAAAATAGCCAGAGAGATAACCGAAAAGGGCTCTCCCGTACTCTCAGTTCTTGCCGAGACCTTCGGGGAGGATATTCTCGAAAACGGCGAGCTCAACAGAAAGCTGCTTGCTTCGCGGGCCTTTTCCTCCCGCGAAAACACCGAAAAGCTCAACGCCGTGACCCATCCCGAAATTACGAAAAGAGTGAAAAAAAGAATTGAGGAAGCCTTCAAAAACGGAAAAAAAGCGGCGGTAATAGACGCCGCGGCCCTTTTTGAAAGCGGAGAGGACAGGCTGTGCGACTTTACCGTAGCCGTCATCTGTCCCGAGGAGATACGCCTTGAAAGGATAATGAAACGGGACTCCATAACCGAGGAACAGGCAAGAGCGAGAATAAAAGCCCAGCACGACGAGCAATATTATATACATAATGCTCATATGATAATAAGGAATTATCCCCCCTATGATTTGAAGCGGCAGCTCAGGGAGGTAATCGCCCGAATGGAAAGTGAGGCATATGGAAAAAAGAAAAGCAAAGTTTTATTTTAAAGGCATTCTGATTTTTACGGCGTGCGTCCTCGTTATTTTCTCCGTCATATTCACCGCCGCCACTTTGATTTTGAGGAGCCTTTACAGGCCTGAATATACTGCGCTGGCGGAAAAATACGCGGCGGAAAATTCACTGGAATTAGCGCTCGTCTACGGGGTGATGCACACGGAGAGCGGCTTTGACCCCGAAGCCGAATCCGAAGCGGGAGCACTGGGACTTATGCAGCTCACGCCCCAGACCTTTCAGTGGCTCCAGACAAAGACGGGGGAGGATCTTCCCGACGAGGCCCTCAAGGACCCTGAGACAAATATCAGATACGGCTGTCTGTTTCTGGGTCTGCTTCAGGAGGAGTTCGGCTCCATGCGCGAGATGCTTGCGGCGTACCATGCGGGGCGGGGCAGCGTAAACGGCTGGCTCTCCGACGATGAGTATTCCCGAGACGGGGCGACCCTTGACAAAATACCCTATGGGGATACCGCTCACTATGTAAACAAGGTGGAGCGGGCCTATAAAATATACAGCAATCTCTACGGCATATGACCGTTTAACAGGAGGAATACAAAATGAGTGAAAAGAAAACAGACGCGAAGGAACTTGCCAAAAAGCTTTTCTACAAGCCTGTGAACGCAGGCGAGGAGCTGGGCAAGAAGGAGCTTAAAAAGGCCGACGGCTTCTGCGAAGGATATATGAACTTTCTTCAGACCGCCAAAACCGAAAGGGAAGTGGCGGAATACACCGTTGAGGCGGCCAAGAACGCGGGCTTCGTGCCCTTTGATTCGGAGAAAATCTACTCGGCGGGAGACAAGGTATATTATGTAAACCGCGATAAGGCGGTGATACTTGCGGTTATAGGCAAAAAGAGCCTGAAAGAGGGCGTGAGAATAGCCGCCGCCCATATTGACTCTCCCCGCCTTGACCTCAAGCCCAACCCCATGTATGAGGAGGGCGAAATCGCCTATTTCAAAACCCACTACTACGGCGGAATCAAAAAATATCAGTGGCCCACAATCCCCCTTTCCCTCCACGGAGTTGTGATAAAGGAGGACGGCAGCAAGGTGACGGTAAATATCGGCGAGGATAAGGACGACCCGAAATTCATCATTACGGACCTGCTTCCCCACCTTGCGGGAGAGCAGATGAAGAGGCCTGCGGGTCAGCTTATAAAGGGCGAGGAGCTCAACGTCATAATCGGCAGCAGACCCTTTAAGGACGACGCCGAAAGCGACAGGGTAAAGCTCAATATAATGAACATGCTATTTGAAAAATACGGCATTGTGGAAAAGGATTTCATCAGGGCGGAGCTCTGCCTTGTGCCCGCCTTCCCCGTTTCGGATATCGGCTTTGACAGGAGCCTCATAGGCGGCTACGGCCACGACGACAGAGTCTGCGCCTACCCCGAGCTTATGGCGGCTCTTGACTGCGAGCCCGAATACACGGCGGTGGCCATTCTTGCCGACAAGGAAGAGGTGGGCAGCGACGGCAATACGGGACTCAACTCCTCATATCTCAAATACTTCATCGAGGACCTTGCCCACATGGAGGGACTTGCGGGAAGAGACGTATTGAGAAAATCCACCTGCCTTTCCGCCGACGTAAACGCGGCTTTCGACCCCACCTTCCCCGAGGTTACGGAAAAGCGCAACTGCGCCTGCATAAATAAGGGCGTAGTGATAACAAAGTACACGGGAGCGAGAGGCAAGTCAGGCACATCGGACGCGAGCGCCGAGTACATGGGCAAAATCACGAGGCTCCTCGATAAGGAGGACGTCATCTGGCAGACGGGCGAGCTGGGCAAGGTTGACGCAGGCGGCGGCGGAACCGTCGCCATGTACATCGCCAACCTTGACGTTGACGTTGTGGACCTGGGCGTTCCCGTGCTTTCAATGCACGCGCCATATGAGGTTGTCTCCAAGACCGACGTATATATGGCTTACAGAGCCTTCCTTGCTTTCTTCAACGAGAAGTAAAAAAGCGAAAATGAAAAGCCAAAAGGACAAAAGCGATAAAACAGCGAAAGCGAAGAAAAATAAAACGGCAAAAGCCGAGGCTCACGAAAGAGCTTCGGCTTTTTGCTTTCTCAAAGCTTCGATAGGCGTATTTATTTGAGGGCTTGCTCTCCTTACCCGCACTTTGATAAACAAAAAGGTTTTGTCAACGGCTCCCTTGTGTAAAGGGAGCTGGCAAAGCGCAGCTTTGACTGAGGGATTGGCAAGATAAGCTTGTTCTTCTTACCCGAACATGGAAGAAGAAGGAAGTCCGCCGCAGGCGCTTATACTTTAGTACGCCGTATCTCAGTGCGCGAATTATTTGCAGGTTTAACCTGCGCCGCCTATGCCGCGGCACCGCACCTACTTTTGTCCATAGCGACAAAAGTAGGCAAAAGCGCATTGCGGCGGTTCCCGTCGCCTTGCCAAACCACCGTCCTGTTATCAGCGCAAAGTTTCTTTCCTGCTGCACGCCCTCCGACGGCAGTCTGAAAGGCTTACATATTACCTTCAAAGTGTAAACGCTTTACTACCAACGAATTCTTTTCTCCGGCCGTCGGGTGATGTTGTTTGGGATTGGCGGGTTTTGCTTTACACTTTTGTTTGCTTGATCGCGGGCACAAATGCTATTTGTACCTGTTACTTTGTGCGCGTCTTGGGTGCAGCATCACGCTACCGGGCTCTGCCTGCCCTTTTCATATCACGCCTACCTGTAAGCGGCATTTTTAGACATAATTAACTTTTTTTACTGTTTAATCGTCTTTTCCGTTAAATTTTTTCCATGATTGTATATTACCGTTGAATTGCTCAAATTCAGGAAATCGCCTTTGTGTAAATTGAATATATAAATTGATAAAAAATAAACAAACATTGTCACAGCTTCAATTGACAAAAAAATAACAATGCATTAGAATATATGCGAAGGGCAAAAATACGGGATAAACCCGAAAGAGCCCGCCGTAAAATTATAAGCAGATTAAATTCTTAGGAGGAATTTCGATATGGCTAAAAAAGAAGCCGCAGTAAGCCCCGCAGTTGTAGATAATCTTGACGCGCTCCGCGCAAGGATGAGTGAAATCCGTCAGGCACAGCAGGTTTTCGCCGCCTACACTCAGGAGCAGGTCGATAAAATCTTTTTCGCAGCTGCCAGCGCTGCCAATAAGGCAAGAATCCCCCTTGCGAAAATGGCGCGGGAAGAGACGGGCATGGGCGTAGTAGAGGATAAGGTCATCAAGAACCACTACGCGGCAGAGTACATTTACAACGCCTACAAGGATACAAAGACCTGCGGCGTTATCGAATACGACAAGGAATTCGGATACAAGAGAATAGCGGAGCCCATAGGAGTTATCGCTGCGGTCATCCCCACAACGAACCCCACCTCCACGGCTATCTTCAAATCCCTTATCGCTCTCAAGACGAGAAACGGAATCATCTTCTCACCCCATCCGAGAGCAAAGGCCTCCACAATCGCCGCAGCAAAAATCGTGCGTGACGCGGCAGTTGCCGCAGGCGCTCCCGAGGGAATTATCGGCTGGATCGACACACCCTCCCTTGAGCTCACAAACGAGGTTATGGCGACTGCCGATATAATCCTCGCAACAGGCGGACCCGGAATGGTCAAGGCTGCTTACTCCTCAGGCAAGCCCGCAGTAGGCGTAGGCGCGGGCAACACACCCGTAATCATCGACGACAGCGCCGATATCAAAGTCGCCGTTAACTCCATAATTCACTCAAAGACCTTTGACAACGGCATGATCTGCGCCTCCGAGCAGTCGGTAACGGTTCTCGAGGGCGTATACGACGCAGTCAAGAAGGAGTTTGCCGACAGAGGCTGCTACTTCCTCAAGGACGACGAAATCGAGAAGGTGAGAAAGACAATCCTCATCAACGGCGCTCTCAATGCAAAGATTGTCGGCCGGTCAGCCCACACAATCGCAAAGCTTGCGGGCGTTGACGTTCCCGTTGATACAAAGATCATCATCGGCGAAGTGGAGTCCGTTGACATCTCCGAAGAATTTGCCCATGAAAAGCTCTCACCCGTCCTTGCAATGTATAAGGCAAAGACCTTTGACGAGGCAGTTGCAAAGGCTGAGAGACTTGTAGCCGACGGCGGCTACGGACATACCTCCTCAATATATATCGACGTTGTAAACCAGCAGGAGAAGCTCAATAAATTTGAAGCCGCAATGAAAACCTGCCGTATTCTCGTAAACACACCCTCCTCACAGGGCGGCATCGGCGACCTTTACAACTTTAAGCTCAAGCCCTCTCTTACACTGGGCTGCGGTTCCTGGGGCGGCAACTCCGTTTCCGAAAACGTTGGAGTAAAGCATCTTTTGAATATCAAAACCGTTGCCGAGAGGAGAGAGAATATGCTCTGGTTCAGAACACCCCAGAAGGTATACTTTAAGAAAGGCTGCTTAGGCGTAGCTCTCGATGAGCTGGGCAAGGTTATGAACAAGAAGAAGGTATTCATCGTAACCGACAGCTTCCTTTACAATAACGGATACACAAAGACAATCACAAATAAGCTTGACGAGCTGGGAATACAGCACACCACGTTCTTTGACGTAGCTCCCGACCCCACCCTTGCATGCGCCAAGGAAGGCGCCGCCCAGATGGCGGCCTTTAGGCCCGACTGCATCATCGCAGTTGGCGGCGGCTCCGCAATGGACGCGGGCAAAATCATGTGGGTAATGTACGAGCATCCCGAGGTTGACTTCATGGATCTGGCCATGAGATTCATGGATATACGCAAGAGGGTCTACACCTTCCCGAGAATGGGAGAGAAGGCAAACTTCATCGCCGTTCCCACATCGGCGGGCACAGGCTCCGAGGTAACTCCCTTCGCCGTTATCACCGACCAGGATACAGGCATTAAATATCCTCTCGCCGACTATGAGCTCATGCCCAACATGGCCATAATCGACGCGGACATGATGATGAATATGCCCAAGGGTCTTACGGCCGCATCGGGTATCGACGCCATGACCCACGCTCTCGAGGCTTATGTCTCCGTAATGGCTTCCGATTATGCCGACGGCATGGCTCTCAAGGCCCTGAAAAATATCTTTGCATATCTTCCCGCCGCATATAACGAGGGAGCGGCAAATCCCAGAGCCAGAGAGAGAATGGCCGATGCCTCCACAATGGCGGGTATGGCTTTCGCGAACGCCTTCCTGGGCGTATGCCACTCAATGGCCCATAAGCTGGGTGCCTTCCACCACCTTCCCCACGGCGTGGCAAACGCCCTTCTCATAAACGAGGTAATCATGTTCAACTGTGCGGAGCAGCCCAGAAAGATGGGCACATTCCCCCAGTATGAGTATCCTCACACCATGGCGAGATATGCCGAGATAGCCTCCTTCCTGGGCTTTGAAGGCAAGACCGACGAGGAGAAGGTAAACACCCTTCTTACGAAGATCACGGAGCTCAAGGACGCTGTGGGCATCCCCAAGACCATAAAGGACGCAGGCGTTGACGAAGAGAAATTCCTCTCGACTCTCGACGAGATGGTTGAGCAGGCCTTCGACGACCAGTGTACTGGCGCGAACCCCAGATATCCTCTCTTCAAAGAGATAAAGCAGATGTATCTCAACGCCTTCTACGGCACCCACGAGGAAGTCTGATAAGAGGGCTTTACCATCAAAATTCCGCCGCAGCTTAAAAACTGCGGCGTTTTCTTTTGCGCCGCGCTGCTTGCACTTGCGAAAAGTTAAAAAGTTTAATATAATTTTCCACAGCGGCCTGAAGCTGCGGGAATTTCTGAGATGTGGTGAGAGAGATGAAAAATATTATTTTGACGGGTATGCCCGGCAGCGGAAAGAGTACGGTGGGGGTAATCCTTGCCAAGGCGGTGAACCGCGCCTTTGTGGATACGGACCTTATTATCCAGCAGATGACGGGCAGGCTCCTTCAGGACATTATAGATAAAGACGGCATAGAGCAGTTTATGAAGACCGAGGAGGAGGCCATATGCGCGGCCAACTGCTCAAACAGCGTAATTTCAACGGGCGGCAGCGCCGTATACAGCGAAAGGGCCATGAAAAAGCTCAAGGCGAGCGGAGTGTGCGTATTTCTGGATGTGCCCGTGGAGGAGCTTAAAAGGCGCATAAGCAATATGAGCTCCAGGGGCATAGTTTTAAACGGTACCTTTGAGGACACCTATGAGGAGAGGCTGCCCCTTTACAGGAAGTACGCCGATATTACCGTAAACTGCGAGGGGCTGGAAATAGAAGAGACGGTTTCGGAGATAATACGCCGTCTCGGAGAGCGCAAAGACGTATAAAATCTTTTTGCGAAGGCAAAGAGACTTTGTGAGAACGGCACTTGAAATTCAAGTCTTTAAGTAGTATCATATTCTGCGGTCAGTTCGAAACCATCCTGACCTAAAATAAAACTATGGAGTGAAAAGTAAACATGAAAAAGAAGAGTGTAAACTACCTTGTGGAGGCGGGTCTTATTGCCGCTGTCTACGCCGCGGCCACATATGCCGCCGCAGCCATGGGACTTGCCTATTCGGGAGTGCAGTTCAGGATTTCGGAAGCCCTTACGGTCCTCGCTGCCTTTACCCCTGCGGCCATTCCGGGCCTTACGGCGGGCTGTTTTTTAGGCAATCTCACAAGCCCCTACGGAATGGTGGACGTCATCTGCGGAACGGCGGCGACCTTTGTTGCGGCCTGCTTCTCAAGAATGCTCAGAAACGTCACCGTTAAGGGAATCCCCGTTTTGGCGGCGGTGCCCCCCATTATCGCCAATGCCGTAATTGTAGGCCTCGAGGTGGCCTGGTTCCTTCCCGAAGGATTTTCCTGGATGGGCTTCGGAGCGTCGGCTCTGTCCGTAGGTCTCGGAGAAGCGGCGGTGTGTCTTATTCTGGGAATCCCCCTTATGGCGGTGCTGAAAAAGGCAAGCGTTCAAAAGGTTCTTTTTAAAAGCTCGAATACATAAAATTTTCCGACGGAACTAAAGAGTTCCGTCGGCTTCTTGTTTTTACGGGCGTCATAGGGTATAATAATCTTTACTGCCGATGCTGACGAGCTTTTTCAGGCGATCATTTTGTCGGCGGATACGGCGTTAAAAGAGCTTTCTTAAATGAAAGAGATTTTCATTTGTTCTGCTGAAAGGGCGGTGGACGTTTTGAAAAGAAAAAACAGAAATCTGAAATTTGTCACCGAGAGAAGCAAGGAGCGCAGGCGCATTACGGCGTTTACAGCGGCTCTTGTGGGCTTCCTTGTGGTTTTCGGCGCAGTTTCGGGCTTTATTCTGCTCAAGGCGAACGATTACAGCTTTTCCAAAATTTTGGGCAGTCCCGAAGCGGAAACGGAAGCTGAGAACGAGCCGGAGGAAGTCGCACCCGAGATGCCCGAGCTTGTAGGCAGCGTCAATATACTTTTTGTAGGCACGGGCAGCGAAGGGATAGAATACGGCGCTGTTTTCCACTGTGATTTGGAGCAGGTAAAGATAACCGTATGCACCTTTGACCCCTCTTTCAGCGTTTCCGTTGACGGCAGGAGCGACACCTTTTCGGGCCATTATGCCTACGGCGGAATGGAGCAGGCGGCAAGAGCTGCGGAGCAGTATCTTTCCGTTGCCGTGGACAGATACATCGCCGTAACCAAAAGCGGCCTGAGCGATCTAGTCAAGGTTTTGGGAGGAATCCCCATGACATTTGATCAAGCCCTCTCTTACAAGGGAGATGATTTCAGCCTTACACTGAAGGCGGGGGAGCAGACCGTCAGCGGCGGCAGTTTCTACAAATATCTGATGTATCCGGACAGCGGCAGGTCACGGCAGCTTATGAATCAGGGAAAGGCCTTCTGCGCCTTTGCCGACGCTCTTTTGACCCTTGACAACATCCTTGACGGGGACTCTTTTTTCTCCTCGGTCATAAACTGCACCAAGAGCAACATTTCCATTGAGGATTACTCTAAAAACGAGCGTGTTCTCGAGTATTTCATAAAGAGCGAGAACAGGCAGCCCAACGAAGCAGTCACGGACGTTTCGCGGATAAGATAACGGAGGGAAGTGCAGGGTGAAACTTAAAAAAGCCGCCGCATGGCTTCTGGTGCTTGTATGCTGCGCCGCAGTTTTTGTCTTTGTATCTCCCGAAACGGGCTTCGACATCCGAGAGCTCTTTACTCCGAATGCGGAGGAGGCCGTAGCCGCTCAGGAATACAGCGGCACCAATTATCAGAAGCTCACCGTCAAAGAAAAGTATGTGTACGGCCTTATTTGTGAAAACCACGAGGGACACAAGACGGATTTCAGCACGTCCGAGGAAGTGACGGCTGAGGAAATGACAGAGGTGTTCACCGCCGTAAAATTTGATTTTCCCGAAAGAAGCTGCTTTGAGGATAAATATTCCTATGTTAAGAAGGGCGGACGCTTTTATTACAGCCTCAATTATCGGCTCAGTTATGACGAATGCTGCGAGCGTTCGGAAAAATGCCGTGAGGAAGCAGAGCGTATAGTTTCTCTTGCCGAGGACATGAGCGGTTATGAAAAGGCCCTTTATTTCCATGACCTTCTGACGGAGCGGGCGGTTTATTCCGATTCCCTTGAAGATGAGGTGTTCACCGCCTACGGAGCACTTTTTAACGGGAGGGCCAATTGCAGCGGCTTTACCGCGGCTATGGCGATGCTCCTTGATGCCGCCGAGGTGGAAAACGGCATAGTTCTCGGAGAGGCCAAGGATAAGCGGGACGGACAGGACGACATGCTCCATGTCTGGAACGTAGTAACAACGGAAAGGGGCTCGGGACATGTGGACGTGGCCTGGGACGCAGGGGACGAAAAGTGCGATTCCGTCAGCAGCCATGCTTATTTTTATTTAAGCGATGAGGAAATTTTGAAGGACCATGTTATTTTTGAAAAATATCAGGGGCTTTGTCCCGATTCGGGCAGCAGCTATTTTCATGTGACGGGCACATATTTTGAGGCCTGGACGGAGAATGAACAGCGCAAAGCGGGAGAATTGCTTGCGGCTGCCGTTGATACGGGCGGCAAAGCGGAATTCAAGTTCAAAAACGAAGGGGATTACGCTTCGGCGGCAGATTATCTGTTCAATAAAAACGGGGCGTACGATTTAATGTACATGTTTTGCTCCGACAAAGGAAAAATCCCCTCGGAACTGACATATTACGTGGACGATAATCAGTATACTGTACTTATACAGCTCAGTTAAAATTAAGGAAAGTGAAAAAATGGATAAGGCAAAAATAGAAGCGGCGGTAAGGGACATACTTGAAGCCATAGGAGAGGACCCCGACAGGGAGGGGCTTGTTGAGACCCCCCGCAGGGTGGCCAATATGTACGAGGAGATTTTTGCGGGCCTGAACGAGGATCCGACGAAGCATCTGAAAATCTTCCATGAGAGCAACAACGACGAAATGGTCATCGTCAGGGACATCCCTCTTTACTCCATGTGCGAGCATCATCTGCTTCCCTTTACGGGAAAGGCCCATATAGCTTATATACCCTCCGACGGCAAGGTCATCGGTCTTTCAAAGCTTTCGAGAATAGTTTCCGCCTTTGCCAAGAGGCCCCAGCTTCAGGAGCGCCTCACGGCGCAGGTGGCGGACTTCCTCGAAAAGGAGCTTGAACCCAAGGGAGTGGCGGTCATAGTTGAGGCGGAGCACCTGTGCATGACAATGCGAGGCGCGAGAGCGGCAGGCTCCTCCACCCAGACCTCGGCTCTCAGGGGCAGGATGAAGAGCGACGCCAGAACCAGGTCGGAGGTCATGAGCCTTCTGTGCGGAGGAAGAAGCTGATGAGCAGCTTTAACTGCGGAAGATATTCCCTTCCCTTAGGGGAAAAGACATATATAATGGGTATCCTCAACATCACCCCCGATTCCTTTTCCGACGGCGGACTCTGGAACGCTCCCGAAAAAGCGGCGGTCCGTGCCCGCGAGATGACGGCTCAGGGAGCCGACATAATAGACATCGGGGCCCAGTCCACCCGTCCGGGACATATCGAAATATCCGCCGACGAGGAGATCGAAAGGCTGGGGGCTTTGTTCGAGGTGCTCGGGAATTTGGACGTCCCCGTTTCGGTGGATACATATTATCCGAAGGCGGCGGAATTTGCCCTTAAAAAGGGAGCCGACATCATAAACGACGTAAGCGGAGTTTTCAGCGCGGAAATGGCCGAGGCCGTGAAAAACTATAAGGCGGGCTGGATAGTCATGCATACGGGGGGCGGTTCGGCGGATAAGGTCACCGTTTATGAAGAGGGGGTTACGGAAAACGTAAAGTCCTTTTTCAGGAAAATACTCGGTGAATGCAAGCGCTTCGGCATAGATGCGTCCCGCGTCTGCCTCGACCCGGGAATAGGTTTCGGAAAGACATATGAGGATAATCTGGAGCTCATAAGAAGGATGAATGAGCTTAAAATCCCCGAAATCCCGCTGCTTGCGGGCGCGTCGAGGAAAAGAGTGATAGGTACGGCCACAGGCGTTGAGCAGGCGGACAAAAGGCTTATCGGTACCATAGCGGCTCACTGCGCCTGTATGGCGGGAGGAGCCGATATAATTCGCGTACACGATGTGGCTCAAAGCGCCGAATCCGCAAAAATGTGCGACGCCGTTTACAGAAAAAGGTGACAAACAGTGGAAAAGTGTGATAAAATAATTATTAATGGGCTAAAGGTATTTTCCTATCACGGGGTAAATCCCGAGGAAAAGCGTGACGGGCAGAATTTTATAATAGACCTTACCGCCGAGATGAGTCTCGAAAAGGCGGGAAGGACGGATGAGCTTGAAAATACCGTAAGCTATGCTAAAATTATAAAGACCGTAAAAAGAGTCATGGAAGAGGCAAAATACGATCTGATAGAGCGTGTTGCCTTCAGGATTATAGAGCAGGTTTTTGCGGAGTATGAGCCCCTGGGGACAATTACTGTCAGGGTGAGAAAACCTGAGGCTCCCATTTCGGCGGAATTCCGATATGTCGCCGTGGAGCTTACAAGAAAAAGGGAGGATATGATTTTATGAGTCAGGCTGTAATCGGAATAGGAGCTAATTTAGGGGACAGGATGGATACTATCGAAAAGGCGGTAAGAGCCATATCCCTGCTTCCGGGAACGAAGATACAGAAATATTCAAACATATATGAGACGGAGCCGGTGGGCTATGCCGACCAGCCGAAGTTCCTCAACTGCGCCATTGAGGTGGATACCAACCTTTCCCCCAGGGCGCTTCTGGGCGCATGTCTCGGAATAGAGGCCGCCTTCGGCAGGGAGAGAACCATAAAGAACGGACCCAGAGTGCTGGATCTCGATATAATCATCTATGACGGCGTGAAATCGGATTCCTTCGAGCTTTCGCTGCCGCATCCGAGAGCTTTGGAGAGAGCCTTCGTGCTGCTGCCGCTTCAGGACCTTTTCCCCTCGGGAAGAGCGCCGACGCTGTATTTTGCCCCTTCCCTTAAGGAGCTTTCAACGGACGGCGTCACCCTCTTTGCCGAGAGGACTCAGTGATATTTATATTAAGCAAATAATACATATTATATATGTGTGTAAACAGCACACATCCCGAGAATATATGTTTAAAGACAGCGCCCACACATTGCTGCGGGCGTTTTTATATTCTCCGACTGCCGTATCAAGTATTGCAGTATCAATAAAAGAAAGAACCGCCTGTTTTCACAAGCGGCTCCGTTACATGTTTTTTTGTATGAAATCCTTTATCTCCTCAAGCTCTGCCTGTATTTTATCGATTTTACCCATAAGCTGAGAATGTGAAGCGATATTGTAATCGCTTACGCCGAGAAGATAGTCGGTTGAAACATTAAAAAATTCGGCAAGTCGTATAATTGCAAAGCTGTCGGGATTAGTCTTTCTCGTTTCGTAATTTGAAAGGGTCTTTTGATCGATTCCCGTTGCTTTGGCTACATCCAGCTGGCGTAAATCCCTGTCTTCTCTTAAAGTTCGTATACGGTTCAAAGCGAAAACTCCTTATACTGATTTCCAAACAAATTTTACTGTAATTTTTCTAAAACTAGCTTGGCATACTAATATATTTCTTATATAATGTTGAATATAGTAATAAATTAGTACAAAGATATTAATTTACTAAAAATCAGATGAACTTTTATAAAATGTTCAGGAATGGTAAGAATATGAAAATTGAAAATGTTGATTATTTGAGAAAAAAACATCCGAATTTTGATGAAGAATTCCCGTATATTGAAGATCTGTTTAACGATTTTTTGAGATTTGACAAGGTTATTGTTAACGGCGATTTGGCTGATTATTTGTCTTCGAGTGCTCATTTGGTTCATTACAAAAAGTATTTTATGAAAAATCAGACAAAGGAAAGATTATATCGGGAAGAAGATACAAGCTTTGGTTCTGATTTGGCATATTCCTATGATAAAAATGGAAAGCCTGAAATGGTGTTAGTAAAGAGCAAAAATATTATTTCTGCGATTTCAAAAAGCAGAATAGCATTTGAGGCTGTTGATATAACTTATATGATAAATCGTGTTAATTTTAAGGTGAATGATAGGCCCTTTGCCCAATTGAATATTAAATCTGAAGGCGAGAAATTTGTTTTGCGTGATTATAGTTTCAATACTGGCATTCTGAAACGAATACTTAATAGCAGAGAATGAAAAAGGAGGTGATAGGTATGTCAGATTGTCCTTACATAGATTATGACAGCAGAACCATTTTTGGAAACTACGATGACAAATATATATGCAAGGTTACTGGTATAGAGATGGATGTAGATTCCACGAAGGTAAAGCATATATGCAAAGGATACGGAGACGAATACAAAAACTGTCCTATCTATAAAGATAAGAGATGGTAAGTACAAGACAGCGTAACCGGTAATCGGTTACGCTGTCTTTATACCTTTTGCGAAACGCCCGGCGTCGTTTTCCAAAGCTCTTAAAAGGTGTTGACAAAGGTAAATCCTTATGGTAATATGTACAAGTCGCCGCAAAACGGAGGCGCCCAAAAGCGGGAACAAAAAAAGAACAGAAAAGTTCAAAAAAGTTCTTGACAAAGGCAAGAAGCTGTGATAAAATAATCAGGCTTCAACCGACGAGGCGAAGCGACAACGGACCTTGAAAATTAAACAACGAGAGACAAAAAGGAACCCTGAAAGAATTTGAGATTCAGTA